>NZ_CP119127.1:230000-925000 GCF_030128825.1 Sphingobium sp. WTD-1
AAGTCGGCGCGCCGGTCCATGATGGTGCGGCCAAGCAATTCCTCATTGGCGCCGAAGCCATAGAGGGCGGCGGTGTCGAAGAAGGTGACGCCGACATCGAGCGCATGGCGCAGCAGCCGTTCGGCCTCATCCGCAGACGGGCGCGGCAGATAGGCATGGGAGAGGTTCATGCAGCCAAGGCCGATGGCGGAAACGGTGAGCGCGCCCAGGCGGCGGGTGGGAAGAGTGGTCGTCATGGGGTGGGAAGCATCCTGTCGGTTGGAGCCGTGCATGGCGCAAGAGATAGGTCCGCCTCTCCGCTCTGTCATGCCCTTGGTCATGCCCTCACCCGGCAGGACGAAAGAAGATGGGGTTTACCCGGCTTAATAAAGCCAATCTTGCCCGGCGGGCGCAGCAGGGTCATTTCGACGGCACATTATAGACCCTTATGCCGTCCAGCGGCGCGAGCGAGCCCATGACCCGGAACCTTACCCATTTGGAGCGCCTAGAGGCGGAGAGTATACATATATTGCGGGAGGTTGTGTCGGAGGCGGAACGGCCTGTGATGCTGTATTCGGTGGGCAAGGACAGCGCAGTGATGCTGCATCTGGCCAAGAAGGCCTTCTATCCCTCGCCGCCGCCCTTCCCCCTGCTCCATGTCGACACCACCTGGAAGTTCCGGGCGATGTACGATCTGCGCGACAAGGCCGCGCGCGACGCGGGGATGGAACTGCTGGTCCATCATAATCCCGAGGCGCAGGCGCGCGGCATCAACCCGTTCGACCATGGCGCGCTCCATACCGACATGTGGAAGACGGAAGGGTTGAAGCAGGCGCTCGACAAGTTCGGCTTCGACGCGGCCTTTGGCGGCGCGCGGCGCGACGAGGAGAAGAGCCGCGCCAAGGAGCGCATCTTCTCCTTCCGTACTGCCTCGCACGGCTGGGATCCCAAGAACCAGCGGCCCGAACTGTGGAACCTCTACAACGCGCGCAAGGCCAAGGGCGAGAGCATCCGCGTCTTTCCGATCAGCAACTGGACCGAGCTCGACATCTGGCAATATATCCAGCTCGAAGGCATCGAGATCGTGCCGCTCTATTTCGCTGCGCCGCGCCCCACCGTCGAGCGCGACGGCATGCTGCTGATGGTCGATGATGACCGCTTCCCGCTCGCGCCCGGCGAAGTGCCGGTCGAGCGCTCGATCCGCTTCCGCACTTTGGGCTGTTATCCCCTCACCGGCGCAGTCGAGAGCGAGGCCAGCACCCTGTCCGAGGTGATCCAGGAGATGCTGCTCACCACCACATCCGAGCGCCAGGGCCGTGCCATCGACAAGGATGCCGGCGGCGCCGGCATGGAGAAGAAGAAGCAGGAGGGTTACTTTTGACGCGCCACGGAATGCGTAGCGTTCCGAAGCGTCAACCCCGGCAAAGGCCGGGGCCTCAGGCCTCCGGGCTGACCCTCTCCAAGATCAACCAGATCCCAGCCTTCGCTGGGATGACGGGACAAAGCCAATGACCGATACGCTCACCCAGCCCGACAGCCAGGCCCCGATCTACCAGACCGATGCGCTGATCGCGCAGGACATCGACGCCTATCTCGACGTCCATCAGCACAAGACCATGCTGCGCTTCATCACCTGCGGCAGCGTCGATGACGGCAAGTCCACCCTGATCGGGCGGCTGCTCTATGATTCGAAGATGATCTTCGAGGATCAGCTCGAAGCGCTGCAGGCGGACAGCAAGCGCGTCGGCACGCAAGGCGGCGAGATCGACTTCGCCCTGCTGGTCGATGGCCTCGCCGCCGAGCGCGAACAGGGCATCACCATCGACGTCGCCTATCGCTTCTTCGCCACCGAGAAGCGCAAGTTCATCGTCGCCGATACGCCCGGCCATGAACAATATACCCGCAACATGGTCACCGGCGCGTCCACCGCCGACCTGGCCGTCATCCTGATCGACGCGCGCAAGGGCATCCTCACCCAGACGCGGCGCCATAGCTACCTCGCCCACCTGATCGGCATCCGCAACATCGTGCTCGCCGTCAACAAGATGGACCTGGTCGGCTATGATCAGGCCGTGTTCGACAGGATCGTCGCCGATTATGCCGCGTTCGCGCAGAGCATCGGCATCAGCGCCTTCACGCCCATCCCCATCTCCGGCTTCAAGGGCGACAATATCACCGCCCGGTCCGAGAATACGCCCTGGTATCAGGGGCCGACCCTGATGGCCCATCTCGAAAGCGTCGAGGTCGATGCCACCACTGCAGCGGCCAAGCCCTTCCGCATGCCGGTCCAGTGGGTCAATCGCCCCAACCTCGACTTTCGCGGCTTTGCCGGCCTGATCGCCAGCGGATCGGTCAAGCCGGGCGATGCCGTGCGGGGGCTGCCCTCGGGCAAGACCAGCACCATCAGTCGCATCGTTACGCTGGATGGTGACCTGGACGAGGCGATTGCCGGCCAGTCGGTCACGCTCTGCTTTGCCGACGAGATCGACTGTTCGCGCGGCGACGTGATCGCGGTCGCCGACAATCCTCCGCAAGTCTCCAGCCAGTTCGAGGCGACCATCGTGTGGATGGATGACGAGGCGATGCTGCCGGGCCGGCCCTATTGGCTCAAGATCGGCACGCAGAGCGTATCGGCCACCGTCCAGGCGCCCAAATATGTCGTCAACGTCAACACGATGGAGCATCTGGCCGCCAAGACGCTGGACTTGAATGCCATTGGCGTGGCTGAACTGGCGACCGACAAGCCGATCAGCTTCGAGCCCTATGCCGACAACCGCACGCTCGGCGGCTTCATTCTGATCGACAAGATCAGCAACCGCACCGTGGCGGCGGGCATGCTCCACTTCTCGCTGCGCCGCGCCCAGAATGTCCATTGGCAGGCGACCGATATCGGCCGGCAGGACCATGCCGCGCTCAAGAACCAGCTGCCCCGCATCCTCTGGTTCACCGGTCTCTCCGGCTCGGGCAAGTCGACCATCGCCAATGAGGTGGAAAAGCGGCTCGCGCTGATGAACCGCCACACCTTCCTCTTGGATGGCGACAATATCCGCCATGGCCTCAACAAGGATCTGGGCTTTACCGAGGCGGATCGGATCGAGAATATCCGCCGCGTCGGCGAGGTTGCCAAGCTGATGGCCGACGCGGGCCTGATCGTGCTGACCGCCTTCATCTCGCCCTTCCGCGCCGAGCGCGAGATGGTGCGCGAGATGCTGCCGCAAGGCGAGTTCATCGAGATCTTCGTCGATACGCCCCTCGAGGTTGCCGAGGCGCGCGACGTCAAGGGTCTCTACAAGAAGGCGCGATCGGGTGCCCTCAAGAACTTCACCGGCATCGACAGCCCCTATGAGGCGCCCACCAGCCCCGAAATCCGGGTCAACACCGTCGAGATGACCCCGGAGGAAGCCGCCGAGCATATCATCCGCAAGATCATGCCGCTCAAATGAGCAACATGATGACAGACGCGGACCTGGCCGCCCATCTCGCCGAAACCGCCGGCCGCCTGCTGCTGGAGGTCCGCGCCTCGGGCCTGTTCAGCGCCAGGGCGCTCGGCAAGGCCGGCGACCAGACCGCCAACCAGTTCCTCGTCCATGCGCTGCGGGAGCAGCGGGCACAGGATGGCCTGCTCTCCGAGGAGATGGCCTGTGACGGGGCGCGGCTCCAGCACAGCCGCGTGTGGATCGTCGATCCGGTCGACGGCACCCGCGAATATGGCGAGGAACGCGCCGACTGGGCCGTCCATGTCGGTCTTGCCATCGACGGCGTACCGACCATCGGTGCGGTTGCGCTGCCCGGCCATGACGACGGCATCGTCCTGCGCACCGACCAGCCGCGCGCAATCCCGCCCGCGCCCGAGAAGCTCCGCATGGTCGTATCCCGCACCCGCCCCGCACCCCAGGCGGTCGCGGTCGCCGAAGCGCTGGGCGCCGAACTGGTCCCCATGGGATCAGCCGGCGCCAAGGCCATGGCGGTGATCCTGGGACAGGCCGACATCTATCTCCACGCCGGCGGCCAATATGAATGGGACAGCTGCGCCCCCGCCGCCGTCGCACTCGCACACGGCCTCCACGCATCCCGCATCGATGGATCGCCGCTGACCTACAACCAAGAAGACACATACATGCCTGACCTTCTCATCTGCCGGCACGAACATGCCGACATGGTGCTGGGGGCACTGAAGGGCTAGGGGCGATCGACATTCAGATGATGACGTGACGAAAATGGTGGATTTCCGTGACCCGGAGCGCAGCGTACTTAAAGTACGTGAGCACCGGAAGCGCGGAAAACCGCCATTTGCAGGCCGTCAGGGCTGAATGTCGATTGCCCCTAGGCGCGGGTCGTCAGTCCGGCGCCGACATCGGCGCCCGCCCAGGCGCGCCAACGATCGCCGTCCGGATCGACCTCCACCCGATCCGTCAGGTCGAAAATCTTCACCGCCGGCCGGCCCGGCATATAGGCGGGCCAGTCCGGCTCGGGCGCGCCATGACGGACGAAATGGGCGATATGATCGGTCATCCGCCGGCCGAGCGCAGCCCGGCGCCCGCGCATCGGCCCGCCCCGCGCAAAGGCGGCGCGCAGGCCGCGCATCGGCCAGGTCAGGGTCAGGTCGAGGCCATGGGCGGCGCCGGCGATCGGATGGCGATAGTCGAAGCGATAGAACCAGGTCGGCGCCTGCCCCGACTGGCGATCGGCAAAATGGCGCGTCGGCATCAGGAAGGTGAGATCGGTGGCGAGCGCGCGGCGCCCCGCCTTGTCGCGCGGATAGGCGGCCAGGATGCGCGCGGCATGGTCGGCCGGCAATTGCGCATGGAGCAAGGCTTCGAGTGCCGGCCAGCCGGTCGGCAGGATATCGCCGGGCATCAGTTCGAACAGGCGGATTTCCTCACGCGTGGCACCGGCGAGCAACGGCACCGGCGCGGCCGGCTCGGCCACCGCCTCCGCCAGCGAGGCAGGCAGCAGGTCGCCGTCGAACCAGGGGGCGGAAGGAATGGTGCCGGGATTGGCGGCGCCAGCCGCGCCCTGCGCCTCGAACAGGCGGATGAGGTCCATGCTGCGCAGCGCAGCCAGATCGGGATCGCCGAGCGCCGCCATATAATCGCGCGCCACCTGTTCGCTGCGGGCGCGGCCATGGATCAGGCTGACGGCACCGCTCTGCATGATCGCCCCGGCAAAGAGACCGCGCGCGGCGCGCGCATGGAGCAGCAGCGAGACCGACATGGAGCCGGCCGACTGGCCGCCGACCGTCACCCGCGCCGGATCGCCGCCGAAGGCCGCGATATTGTCGCGCACCCAGCCAAGCGCCGCAATCTGGTCGCGCAGGCCGAGATTGGAGGGGATGCCCGGCACGACCGCGCCGAAATTGACGAAGCCGAGTACGCCCAGCCGATAGTTGATGGTGACGACGATGATGTCACCGTCGCGGGCAAGGTCGCTGCCGTCATAGCTATGGCCGCCGCCCGCAACGAAGGCGCCGCCATGGACCCAGACATAGACCGGCAGCGGGCCGGTCGCGCCATCGGGCACATGGATGTTGAGCGACAGGCAATCCTCGGCAAAGTCGGGCATCGACAGCCGCGCTCGCTTCGCCAGATTGCCATACATTTGCGGACATTGCGGACCGGGACGCGATGCGTCGCGCACATCATTCCAGGGCGTCGGCGCTTCCGGGGCGGCAAAGCGGTCGCCCCGCGCATAAGGGATGCCGCGCCAGCATCGCACGCCGTTCGCCAGGATGCCGCGCACCAGCCCAGCCGTCGTCGTCACCGTCAATCCGTCCATGCCGCCCCTTCCGTCTTGCGGCGAAGATGCTAGGCGGCGCTGGATGAGGCGCCAACGCGCGGGATTCAGATAGCGGCGGGGCGATGCCCCTGCCCGATCAGGGCTGCATCGATGGCGTGACGACCAGCCGGTCGAGAATTTCCGCCATGCGATCGAGCGGATAATCGGGTTCCTGCTGCAGCCACCAGGCGAGAATCTCGACCGTGGCGCTGACCGCGAAGACGATGCGCAGTTCGTCGGGCAGCCATCCGGCATCGTGCGGCGTCTGCTGCGCCAGCTGGCGTGCCTGGTCGGTAAATTCCTGCTTGAGCATGGTCGCCGCACCGCCGGTCAGAAAGGCCGACCAGAGCGCGCGCCGTTCGCTGACATAAGCGAACAGAGTCATGCAGGACTGGCGCGCATCATCGGCGAACAGGATCGGTAGCGCGCGCTGCAAAAGGTCGGCGATCTGCCCGGCGGCGAGATCGTGCAGCAGCGCATCCTTGGAAGGATAATGGCGGAAGAAGGTGGCGTAGCCGACCTCCGCCTCGCGCGCGACCTCGCGGATCGTCACCTGATCATAGGGGCGGGTTTCCAGCATGTGGAGCATCGCGTCGAGCAGCTGGCGGCGGGAGCGCAGCTGGCGCGCGTCGGTCGGCAGATTATCCATCGGGGCCATGGCTTAGGGCCTTCGCACCCGCCTGAACAGAGGGGAGGATCGCCCGGCCGATGATCCGCCCCCGCCCCATTGCCCGGCGCCCCTGCCCGATTAGGGTCCGGCCCGACAGGAGAGGAAGCACGCCATGGACAGCCGGATCGAAACGCTGATCGCCAAGGAAGAGATCAGGGAACTGGCCCAGCTCTATTCGCGCGGGGTCGACCGGCATGACTTCGCGCTGATCCGATCGCTCTATACTGACGACGCGACCGACAGCCATGGCACCTATTATGACGGACCGGTCGACGGCTATGTCGCCTTTCTCGAAGCGTCGCTGCCGCACATGCATATCGGCAATCATTTCGTCTGCAACCATCTGGTCAATGTCGACGGCGATACCGGCGAAGGCGAGGTCTATGCCATTGCCTGGCACCTGATCCCCGACGGCAAGGGCGGGCTGCTGCACGATATCCAGGGGGTGCGCTATATCGACAGCTATCGCCGCGTCGATGGCCAGTGGCGCTTCGCCAAGCGGGTGGTGAGCTTCGACATGAAGCTGTTGCAACCCGCCGCCGACCATGGCGACAAGCCGGTGCCGGTGCATGATCCCAGCTATGCGCTGCTGGCGCCGCTGTTCGCGCGCGGGGCCGGCCGCTAGCCGCTTCGCCGCAGCGATGTCACCGCCACTTCCTTGACAGTCAAATCAACAATCCTGTTGATGATGGCCAAGAAGAGGGGCGCGACAGGCGCCCGCTGGAGCGGATGATGGCCTTTTCGACGATCGACCTGACCGCGCGTATCGGCACCGAGATCCGGACCGACGCGGCAACCCTGGTGTCGGGCGCCCACGCCGACACGATCCTGGCGCTGTTGCAGCAGCGCGGCGTGCTGATCGTGCGCGGACTGCACATGAGTCGCGAAGATCAGCTGGCCTTTTCCCACACGCTGGGCCGGGTCCAGCCGCAGGGCGAAGGCGGCATCTTCAAGGTGACGATCGACCCCAAGGAAAATCCCGGCGCCGAATATATCAAGGGCGCCTTCTTCTGGCATATCGACGGGGCAAGCGACGATGTGCCCAATTTCGCCGCGACACTGAACGCCAAGTCGCTGTCCAGGACTGGCGGCAGCACCTATTTCGCCAACACCTATGCCGCCTGGGACGACCTGCCCGACGAAGAGAAGGCCGCCTATGACGGGCTGCGCGTGGTCCACAGCTTCGAGACGTCGCAGCGCTATGTGAACCCCGAACCCACCGTGGCGGAGCTGAATTTCTGGCAGATGCGCACGCCCAAGGTGCATCCCTTGGTCTGGACCCATGAGACCGGCCGCAAGTCGCTGGTGCTGGGATCTACCGCCGACCATGTCGAGGGGATGGACCCGGCGCAGGGTCGCGTGCTGCTGTCCAGGCTGCGCGAATGGGCGATCCAGCCGCAATTCGTCTATCGCCATGACTGGACCGAGGGCGACCTGCTGATCTGGGACAATAGCGGCACGATGCACCGGGTCGATCCCTATCCGCTGGAAGAAAATCGGATGATGCACCGCACGACGATCGAGGCGATCGAACAACTGGTCGGCGCCTGAAAAGCGACACCGAAATTGACATATAGGAAGGAATTGCGATGACGAGGTCTCTCAACGGCCGCACGGCCGTGGTCACGGGTGCGGGTTCGGGCATTGGCCGCGCGATCGCGCTGCGCCTGGCCGAAGATACGGCGAAGATCGCGGTGTGGGACATCAACGGCGACGGCGCGGCCGAGACAGTCAAACTGATCGAGGCGGCGGGCGGCACTGCCATCGCCATCACCGTCGACTGTTCGGACAAGGCGGCGATCCATGCGGCGGCAGAAGAGACGCGGGCGAAGCTGGGGCCGATTGCCATCCTGGTGAACAATGCCGGCATCGCCCCCTTCACCCCGTTCATGGACATCGATGACGACCTGTTCGACAAGGTCATCCACATCAACCTGCGCGGCCCCTATCTGCTGACCAAGGAAGTGCTGCCCGACATGCTCGCCGCCGGCTGGGGCCGGGTGATCAACATCACCTCCTCCTCGGTCCAGTCGGGTTCCTTCGCCCAGGGCCATTATGTCTCGTCCAAGGGCGGCCTGATGGGCATGACCAAGGCGCTGGCGCTGGAATTCGCGCCGAGCGGCGTGACCTTCAACATGGTGCCGCCCGGCTTCATCGACACGCCGATGTTGCGTGCCGCACCGATCGACGCCGACGCCTTTGCCCAGACGCTGCCGATGAAGCGGATCGGCAAGCCGGAAGATATCGCCGCCGCCTGCGCCTATCTGGCGTCGGAAGAAGCCAGCTACATCACCGGCCAGACGATCAGCACCAATGGCGGTCGCTATATGGGGTCGCATTAACAGGATCGCATCTGGCGATGAGAGCCGGGACGCTTGCATGGGCGGCCCGGCCATTTATGCTCCGGCCATGGTCCAGAAACGTCGCGTCGGCGCCGAAAGCTCCGAAACCCGCGCCCGGATCGTGGAGGCCACCGAACAGGTGATCCGCGACGAAGGCTATGCCGCCGCCAGTTCGCGCCGGGTGGCGCTGCGCGCCGAGTTGCCGCCTTCGCTGGTCCATTATTATTTCCCGACCACCGACGACCTGCTGCTGGCGGTGTTCCGCCGCGGCGCCGAACAGAGCGACGCGATGATCGAGGCGGCGCTGACCAGCGCCGATCCGGTGCGGGCGCTGTGGCGATTCTTCTCCGACCCCAGCCGCAACGCGCTGGCGATGGAATTCGTTGCCATGGCCAATCATCGCAAGGCGATCCGTGCCGAGATCGCCCGCCACAGCGAAGCGATGCGGGATCGCCAGGCGCAGTTGATGGAGCAATTGCTGGGCGATCGACTAGCCGGTCACAAGGTGACGGCGGCGGGCCTCAGCCTGTTGCTCGCGGCGGTCGGCCGCACCTTGGTGATGGAAGCCGACATGGGGGTTGCGAGCGGCCATGCCGACGCCCGCGCTTCGGTCGAGGCGCTATTGGACGAATTGCTGCCGCCCGAAAAATGAGAGGCATTGACTTTTCCATGCAGGCATGTTGAACATGTGTTCAAACGCGCAGGGATGCATAGGAGAGCAAGGCATGTCCGCCACCACCATTACCCGTTTCGTGCATGAAGATATCAAGCCGAGCATCGGCAGCCGCATCCTCAACAGCAAGGAGGAGCTGCTGGCCGGCGAACTGGCGCCGCAGATTCGCGAGCTGCTGGAACAGCGCGGCGTGCTGGTCTTCCCGAAGATCGACTTCACCGACGAGGAACAGATCGCCTTCACCAAGACGCTGGGCGCCTTTGCCCCCGAGCATCGCGGTGGCGAGGAAATCCACAAGATCACCCTCGACGTGAAGGAAAATCCGCAGAGCGCCGAATATCTCAAGGGCTCGCTCTACTGGCATATCGACGGCACGATGAACGACGTGCCGATCCTCGCCTCTTTGCTGTCGTGCAAGGTGCCCGCGACCTGGGGCGGCAATACCGGTTTCTGCAACACCTATGCCGCCTATGAGGCGCTAACCGACGAGCAGAAGGCCGAATATGAGACGCTGCGCGTGATCCACTCGGTCTGGGCGACGGTCTTCTATTATGAGCCCGAACCCAGCCTCGCCAAGCTGAAGGGCATGCGCCAGGTCGGCGAGAATGAGCTGCCCCTGGTGTGGAACCACAAGTCGGGCCGCAAGTCGCTGGTGCTGGGCTGCACCGCCCAGCGGGTCAAGGATCTCGATCCCTATGCCAGCGCCGAAATCCTGGTCGGGCTGCGCGAATGGGCGACCCGCGAGGAATTCAGCTACAGCCATGAATGGAGCGTCGGCGACCTGGTGATCTGGGACAATACCGGCACCATGCACCGGGCCGAGAAATATGATCCCGACTGCAACCGGATGATGCACCGCACCAAGCTGCAGGGCGAAGAACCCTTCGAATAAGGAGCGGCCCCACGGCCTTTCCGCGCCCGCCGCCCTACCGGGTTGGCGGGCGTTTTGCCCTGCCCTCGGAGCATCGTCATGAGCACCCCGCTGACCTTCGGCTATCTCTATGATTTCCGGAACCCGCCCCAATGGGAACGGCGGCCGGCCGATCTCTATGCCGAGATATTGGACTTCGTCGCCTGGAGCGAAACGGCGGGCTTTGCCGGTGCCTGGGTGCCCGAACATCATGGCGCACAGGATGGCTATATGCCCGCGCCCAATGTCGCACTGGCGGCAATCGCGGCGCGCACCAGCAAGATCAGGCTGGGATCAGCGATCGCGCTCGCCCCGCTCTATCATCCGGTCCGCTTTGCGGAGGAATGCGCGGTGCTGGATATCCTGTCCGACGGCCGGCTGGAGATGGCGCTGGCGATCGGCTATCGCCGCCGCGAGACCCAAGCCTATGGCGTCGATTTCGGCAAGCGCGGCGCGCGCTTCGACGAGTTTCTGGCAATCGTCCAGCGGCTATGGGCCGGCGAGACGGTCGATTTTGCCGGGCAGCATTACAATGTCGCCGGCGCGACCCTGCGCCCGGCCGCGCCGCGCGGGCGCATCCCCCTCTATATTGGCGGCTTTGCCGAAAAGGCGCTGGCACGGGTGGCCCGATATGCCGACGGCTATTTCGGCAATGAGGAAGTGTGCGGCCTCTATGCCGACAAGCTGCGCGCCGAGGGGAAAGACCCGGCCGCCGCGCGCATCCGCATCCAGAGCCTGTTCACCCTGGTCGCCGAAGACCCCGAGGCGGCAATGGCGGAGATTGCCCCCTATTTCCACCATGTGAACGAAACCTATGGCGCGTGGCTGGCCGAGGATCAGGCATCGGGCATCGACAAGGTGGCGCTCAAGCCCATGTCGCTCGATGCGTTCAAGCGCAGCGGCATCCTGCAGATCCTCACCCCCGACGCGGCGATCGACCATTTCCGCGCAATGCAGGAGCGCATCAATGTCGAGCATATCATGATGATGCTCCCGCCTGGCCTGCCCCCGGCAAAGTTCCAGCCCTATGCCCAGCTCTTCGCCGACAAGGTGATGCCCGCCTTCTGAAGGGCGGACGATCGCATCCATCTCGTCCCGCCTGCATCCCACCTATACCGGCATCAGCGCAAATTCGATCCGGTTGCGGCCCAGCTTCTTGGCCCGATACAGCGCCTGATCGGCGCAGCTATAGATGGCATCGAACGCCGGTTCGGGCGGGGCGACGCAGACCGCACCGATGCTGGCCGTGACGGGAATCATGCCCTGGTCGGTCTCGACCGGCATGGCCCGCATCCGTTGCAACAGACGTTCGAGCAGCGCATGGAAATCCAATGCGTCGATATCCTGCACCGCGATCAGGAACTCCTCGCCGCCGAAGCGCGCGATCAGGTCGCCCTTGCGGCACACGCCGTGCAGCAATTGCCCGACCTGCACCAACACCCGGTCGCCGACATCATGGCCGAACCGGTCATTGATCGCCTTGAAATGATCGAGGTCGATCAGCGCCACGCCATGGCCCGTCCCTGACGCACCGATCGCCTTGAAATGCTCGATGAAGGCCCGGCGATTGAGCGTATCGGTCAGCGGATCGCGATCGGCCAGTTGCTGCAGGCAGTCGGCCTGGCGATGGATATGCATCAGCGCCGCGATGAAATGCGCCATCGCCGACAAGCGCCGTTCGTCGCTGCGGTCAAAGGCGTCGCATATGGTCCGGCCGACATTGATCGTGCCGAAGCATTGGTTGCCGCTGAACAGCGGCACGTCGAGGCAGGAAAGGATGCCATGGCCGGCCAGCATTTGCGCATCCAGATCCGCCGATCGCGACAGGTCGTTGCACCATTCCGCCCGCGCCGTGGAAAAGACCCGGCCGACCATCGTGCCGGCAATCGGGATCGGCGTATCGCGGGGAATGGCGTCATTCCCCTCCAGCGCGATCAGCTTGAGATGGGTATCGCCGTCGACCAGCGTGATCGAGGCCCGGTCCGCCTCGAAGATCGAGCGGAACCAACGGGCGACGATGGCCGGTATGTCAGCCATGGATTGCGACGCGGCGAGATCATTGATGAACTGGAGCGGCAGCCGGATATCCTCCGCGGCCGATAGGGTTTCGCCGGATGCGGCGGCCGGCAAGGGCCTGGCTACGCTATCCATGTCCTCTCTTTCCCATGGCCTCGTCCGACAAGGAACCATCCAACGACAGAATGGCCAATGTTCGGGATTGCCATGCAATCAACAGGCCCGATATTTACAGCCATGCTTGGAAAGCTCAAGAAAAAGCGTATTTTACAGATAATATCTATTTGTATAACGCTACCAGAATAGCGCGTGATCAGGTCTGGATTGGCTAACCCACCGTAACGGAAACTACTGACGCGCCGCCAGAACCGCCGCCATCTGCGCGACCAGTTCGGCGGTCGGCCCGGCATCGTCCCAGGCATAGAGCGACACGCGCATGGAGGTCTCTATTCCGAACGAGGTATAGAGACGCACAGCCCGCCCAGCCGCCGCGCGAATCGGCACCAGCGACAGGCCCATACCCGCCTCCACCGCCGTCAGCACGCTGGTGAGGTCGCTGCCGGTGAAGGCGACATGGCAGCGCCGCCTCTCCCGCCCGATCCGGTCGAACATCGCGTCGCGATAGAGGCCGCCCGCCGGAAAGGCGACCAGCGGCAGTGGATCGGGCCAGTCGCCCTGCCGGTCCGCGCTTTCATGCCAGCCGATCGGTTCGGGGAAACTCGCGCGGCAATCGGCGCTCGGCGTCGGTTCCTTGACAGCGATGATGTCAAACTCGCCCGCGCGATAGCGACGGGTGAGATCACGGCTGAGCCCGGTGGTGACGTCCAGCCGTACCGCCCGATATTGGTCGGAAAAGCGGGCGAAGACCCGCATCATGTCGCGACTGGCAATGTCGTCGGGCAGGCCGATGCGGATCGACGCGCTGCCGGCCGGATCGGCAAGCAGGCTTTCCGCCTCCTGCTGCAGCGACAGGATGCGTCGGGCATGACCGAGCAGCCGTTCGCCCGCCGCCGTGGGACGCACCGGCCGCGCCGCTCGATCCACGAGCATGTGCCCCACCGCCTGCTCCAACCGCCCCAGCTGCTGGCTGATGGTCGACTGGGTCATGTGCAGCCGCTGCGCCGCGATGGTGAAGCTGCCGCTGTCGGCGATCGCAACAAAGGCACGGAGCAGGCGCGGATCGAGCATGGCATTCCATTTGGATTATGAATGATTGCCATTCATATATGTTGTTTGGCGATGATGCAGCCCCTGCCTATCCTGCGCGCCGCACAAGAACCGGGGATTTCCATGAAGACGCTTCTCGCCGCGCTGCTGGCCGCCACTGCCCTGTTGCCCTTGCCCGCTGCGGCAAAGACCGCGCCGGCCCGCGCCGACCTGCTGATCCGTCATGCGACGGTGGTTGATGTCGAGCATGGCCGTCTGGTCCCCGACCAGGCGGTCGCGACCAGGGGCGACCAGATCGTCGCGGTCGGCAACGACGCCACGATCGCCGCCGCCTGGCACGCGGGCAAGAATGTCGAGGCGAAGGGCCGCTACCTGATCCCCGGCCTGTGGGACATGCATGTCCATTTTGGCGGCGGGCCGGAGCTGATCGAAGAGAATAAGGCGCTGCTTCCGCTCTATATCGCCAATGGCATCACTACCGTGCGCGATGCGTCGGGCGACCTGCCCTATGATGTGCTGCGCTGGCGCGGCGAGATTGCCGACGGGCGGCTGTTCGGCCCGACCCTGCTGAGTTCCGGTCCCAAGATCGAGGGGATCAAGCCGGTGTGGAAGGGCACGCTGGAAACCGGGTCGCAGGCGGACGTCGACCAGGCGATCGCCAAGCTGAAAGAACTGAACGTCAATTTCGTCAAGATCACGGACAGTACCCTGAAACCCGAGCTGTTTCTCTATGCCGTGCGCCAGGCGCGCGGCGCCGGGCTGCGCGCGTCGGGCCATATCCCGATGGCCCTGACCGTGGGCCAGGCGATCGAGGCCGGGATCAGTTCGATCGAGCATATCGACTATGCGCATAAGGCGGGCGTGAAGGATGAGGCGCGGATCACCGCCGATTTCGCCGCCGGCAAGATCGACCGGGCACAGGCCAGCGCGCAACTGGATGCCGGCTTTGACGAAGCCACTGCCATGGCCGCCTATCGCGACATGGCTGCGCGTGGCGTGTTCGTGACGCCGACGCTCAGCATCTCGCGCACCGTCGCCTATCTCGACAAGGAAGATCACAGCGCCGATCCTGAACTGGCCTATATCGGGCCGCGCCTGCGCAAGACCTATGACTGGCGGATCGAGCGCGCGGCCAAGGCGACACCCGATCAGATCGCCCAGCGCCACGCCATCTACGAGCATAATGCCGCGATCCTGCCGCTGTTGCAGCAGGCCGGCGTCACCATCATGGCCGGCACCGACGCGGGCTTCCTCAACAGCTTCGACTATCCCGGCTTTGCCCTGCACCAGGAACTGGCGCTCTATGTCGATCGCGGCCTGACCCCGGCCCAGGCGCTGGCCAGCGCCACCCGCGCCGGCCCGGCCTGGTTCGGCCTGCTCGACCGCTATGGCGCGGTGGCGGAGGGCAAGCAGGCGGATATGGTCCTGCTGACCGCCAATCCGCTGGAGGATATCCACGCGACCAAGGCGATCGACGCGGTGATCCTGCGCGGCACGCTGCAGGATCGCGCCCGGCTCGACGCACTACTGGCAGAGACGAAGGCGAAGGTCGCCGCCTGGAATGCGGCCACCCCCAAGCCCTGACCGGCCGGTTTACAGCAAGCGGCCGCACGCATTAGACCATCGGGAGCGGCCACCCGCCGCGCCTGATGGAGCCCCGCTTGCCCGACACCCGACTTGGCCATCCCGTCTATCGCGACATGCCGACCACCATCTTCGAGCATATGTCGGCCCGCGCGCGGGAAACCGGCGCGATCAATCTGGGGCAAGGCTTTCCCGAGGGGGCGGGGCCGCAGGCGGTGTTGCAGGCGGCGGCTGACGCGCTGCTGACCCGGTCCAGCCAATATCCGCCGATGCCCGGCCTAATCGAACTGCGCACCGCGCTGGCCGATCATTATGCCCGGCGTCAGGGGCTGGACCTCAGCCCACAGGACATCATCGTCACATCGGGCGCGACCGAGGCGATCGCCGCCAGCCTGCTGGCGCTGGTGCGGCCGGGGGACGAGGTGCTGATGCTGGCGCCGCTCTACGACGCCTATCTGCCGCTGGTCGAGCGGGCTGGCGGCGTGGCCAGGGTGGTGAAACTGACGCCGCCAGACTGGCGTGTCACCCACGAGGCGCTGGAGGCGGCGATCACGCCCCGGACCCGCATCCTGCTGATGAACAATCCGGTAAACCCGACCGGCATCGTGCTGCGCGAGGCGGAACTGGCGCTGCTGGCCGACCTGTGCGTCGCCCATGACCTGATCGCGCTCTGCGACGAAGTATGGGAGGAGACCGTCTATGACGGGCTGCCTCATCGCCCGCTGATCGGCTTTCCCGGCATGCGCGAGCGCACGGTCAAGATCGGGTCGGCGGGCAAGATCTTCTCCGTCACCGGCTGGAAGGTCGGCTGGATGTGCGCCGCGCCGCCGATCGCTACCCTGCTCGCCCGCGCGCACCAGTTCCTGACCTTCACCACCCCGCCCAACCTGCAATGGGCGGTGGCGCAGGGGCTGGGCTGGCCCGATGATTGGCTGAACGACCAGCGCGCCGCCTATCAGGCGTCGCGTGATCGGCTGGCGGCGGGGCTTAGCCGGGCGGGCTATGTCGTGCAGCCAAGCGGCGCCACCTGGTTCCTGTCAATCGACCTGCCCGCGTCGGGCATCACGATGGATGACGTGACCTTCTGCAACCGGATCATCGACGAGGCGGGCGTGGCGGCGATCCCGATCTCCGCCTTCTACCCCGACGATCCGGTCACCCATCTGGTCCGCCTCTGCTTCGCCAAGTCAGACGCGACGCTGGATCAGGCGATCGAGCGGCTTGCCGCCTTTCGCGCGAGCCTTGACTGACGCAGGATCGCCGCGCCCAGGATCAGCATGAGGATCAACAGAAGGCCTTGCGCGGCGAGGAAGGGCGGCTCCGAGCCGGTCGGCGCCAGCCGATTGAGCGCCGGCACCTTGAGGAAGCCCTGCACCACCAGCACGAACAGGTTGAGCCACAGGGCGATGGTCGCGGTCACCGCATAGACGCTCCGCGCCCGGCCCCGCAGGCCAAGGCCGTAAAAGGCGGCGAAGGCGACAATCAGCACCAGCGTCGAAATGATGCCGACGCCGATCGCCGGGGTGAAGCCGCGAAAGGGAAAGAGGAAGCCGGTCAGGCTGGTGAGCAGGGTCGTCACCAGGAACAGGCCCTGCACTTTTGGCAGGACATGCCCCTTTGCCATGGCCGGCAGGGCGACAAGGCCACTGACGATGCCGATCAGGCTGATCGCGACATGCAGGGCGATGAAGGCGGGAATGGAAAGACCGAGGATCATGATGCTTCTCCCTGGAAAATTCCCGTCACCCCCGCGAAAGCGGGGGTCCATCTCCCAACGATGCATCCAGACGCAAGGTCAGGAGATGGATTTCCGCCTTCGCGGGAATGACGAAAGAGGTCAGGCGGTCACCCGATAACGGGGCGCCGCATCCTTGAGCGACAGGTTGGGCCGAAGCGCGGCCCGCGCGGCGAGATAGGCGTCGAGGTCGGCCCGGTCCGGCAGCGCCGGAATGGTGATCGCCTCGCCCATGTCGAGCCCGGCCAGCGCCGCGTCGACCATCACCTCGACATCCATCACCATGTGCGGCGGCAGGCCGGCAATCTGCTCCGCCGTCCAGATGGCGGTGCGGGTGATGCCGGGCAGCACCGCCTGCACCTTCACGCCCTTGCTGCCCAGTTCGACCTGCAGCGCCTCGGTAAAGGCCAGCACATAGGCCTTGGTCGCGGGATAGACGGCGGTGAAGCCATCCGGCATCAGCGCCGTGACCGATGTGATGTTGATCAGCGTGCCTGCGCCCTTCGCGGCCAGCCGCGGCGCAATGGCGCGAGACAGCCGCGTCACCGCCAGGATGTTGAGGTCGATCAGGCCAGTGAGATAAGTCGGGTCGGTCTCGACGAAGGCCTGCTCCCCGGCGATGCCGGCATTGTTGACGAGGCCGGTGATAGCGTCATCGTCGCGCAGCCGCGCCTCGACCCGCGCCAGATCGTCAGGCTTGGCGAGGTCGGCGGCGATCACTTCCACGCTGACGCCGCTGTCGGCGCGCAGGCGGGCGGCCAGCGCCTCCAGCTTCTCGGCGCGACGAGCGACCAGGATCAGATTGGCACCGCGCTGGGCAAAGCGATCGGCATAGACGGCGCCGATACCGTCCGACGCGCCGGTGATGAGGATGGTGTCTTTGGTCATGGGATGTCTCCTTGGAGCCACCCCCGTCCGCTTCAGCACCTGTCGAAAACGAACGGGGGGCGGAATTGTCAGCCGTTGATGAAATCGAGCAGGTCGGCGTTGAACCGGTCCTGGTGAGTCTGCGTCAGCCCATGGTCGGCGCCTTCATACACGATCAGCACCGCCTGTTGGACGATCTTCACCGTCGACAGGGCCGCCGCGCCGATCGGCACGATCTGGTCGTCATCGCCATGCAGCACCAGCGTCGGCACATCGACCTTCGTCAGGTCGGCATGGAAATCGCTTTCGGAAAAGGCGCGGATCGAGTCGAGCTGGCCCTTGAGGCCGCCCATCATCCCCTGCCGCCAGAACTCCTCGCGAATGCCCTCGGAGATGACCGCGCCGTCCCGGTTATAGCCGTAGAAGGGGATGGTCAGATCCTTGAAGAACTGGCTGCGATTGTCGAACGTGCCCTTGCGGATGCCGTCGAACACGTCGATCGGCAGGCCGCCGGGATTGGCCTCGGTCTTCAGCATCAGCGGCGGCACCGCGCCGATCAGCGCCAGCTTGGCGACCCGGCTGGTGCCATGGCGGCCAATATAGCGGGTGACTTCGCCGCCGCCGGTCGAATGGCCGACCAGGATGATGTCGGACAGGTCCAGCGCCGTGATCAGGTCGGCCAGATCGTCGGCATATTGGTCCATATTATTATTGTCCCACACCTGGTCCGACCGGCCATGGCTGCGGCGGTCATGGGCGATGGTGCGGAAGCCATGATTGGCGAAATAGACCATCTGCGCGTCCCAGGCGTCGGCGCTGAGCGGCCAGCCATGGGAGAAGATAATCGGCTGGCCGTCGCGCGGTCCCCAATCCTTGTAGAAGATGCGGGTGCCGTCCCTGGTGGTGACATAGTTGCTCATGTGAAATTCCCTTCTTCTGTTCCAGAAGGGCGTCCTTCACGCCCTGTGCTTGCAGAATTAGTGGCAATGGCGGAGGATCGGGATTGGCGGTTCCGACATTAAGCGGGCCGATTCCGACAAAGGATCTGGACATGGCCGACAGCAGCCTTCCGCGCGCCGAGGTGGGCATATTGCTCTACCGCAACTGTCAGCAGGCGATGGTCCATGGCATGACCGACCTGATCGACATTGCCGGGCAGTTCTCGGTCCAGCATGGCGGCCCGGTGGTGCGCGTCAGCCATTGGCAGATGGGCGATGACGGCTGCTTCGCCCGCAGCCATGACACGCATGAAGGATTGGGCGGCACGCCCGACATCTGGCTGGTCCCCGGCCGCCTGACCGGCGTGCCCGAGGCGGAGGAAGCCGCGCCCTATGCCGGCTGGCTGCTCGATCGCCATGCCGCCGGGGCGACGCTCGCCTCCAATTGCGGCGGCGCCTTCCTGCTGGCGGCGACCGGCCTGCTCGACGGCCGCCCGGCCACCACCCACTGGTGGTTCGCCGACGCCTTCCGCACCCGCTTCCCGGCCGTGAAGCTCGATTGCGACCGCATCGTCATCGATGATGGCGACATCATCACCGCCGGCGGGCTGATGGCCTGGACCGACCTTGGCATGCGGCTGGTCGACCGGCTGCTCGGCCCGACGGTGATGCTCGACACCGCCAAATTCCTGCTGATCGACACGGCCGGGCGCGAACAGAAGCATTTCGCCCGCTTCCTGCCGCGCCTGAGCCATGGCGACGAGCCGATCCTGAAGGTGCAGCACTGGCTCGCCGCGCGGGAGGCAAAGGCGGTCAGCGTCACGGAAATGGCGGCGCAGGCCGCGCTGGAGGAGCGCACCTTCCAGCGCCGCTTCAAGGCGGCGACCGCCATGACCCCGATCGAATATGTCCAGCATCTGCGCGTGGCAAAGGCGCGCGAGCATCTGGAATTTACCCGGCGCACGATCGACCAGATCGCCTGGAGCGTCGGCTATGAGGATGCCGCCGCCTTCCGCAAGCTGTTCCACCGCCTGGTCGGCCTGTCGCCCGGCGACTATCGCGCCCGCTTCGCCGCGCCCAGCGCACAGGCGGCATGACGGCACACACAAGGAAGGTTCTTGCGGCGGCTTCCTTCGCTCGCTAAGTTCCCGTTTCGTTCCCAAAAAGGATAGTTATGGACAGCCTCGCCGCCCTTCTCATTCCCGTCGCACTGCTGATCGGCCTTGCGGTCGGCTGGCTGCTCAAGGGCAAGGCGCTGGCGCCGCTGACCGCCGAAAAGGCCGATCTGGCCGGCAAGCTCGACATCGCCACCGCCCAGCGCAACGGCGCGATCGCCGAACTGGCGGTGGAGAAGGAACGGGTCGCGCAGGGCATGGCCCAGCTCGCCCGGCTCGAATCCGCGCAGGCCGCATCCGAACAGCGGATCGAGGCGCTGCAGGCCGCCGCCAGCCAGCGCATCGAGGCGATCCAGACCGAGCGCGAGGCCGCGCTGCGTGACCTCGCCGCGCTCCAGTCCGACATCCATGCCCGCACCCAGGCGTTCGAGCAGCAGATCGCCGCGCTCAAGGATGCAAAGGAACAGCTCTCCGCCCAGTTCAGCGAAATCGGCGGCAAGCTGCTCGAATCCGCCCAGACCCAGTTCCTGACCCGCGCCGACCAGCGCTTCGCCCAGGCGAGCGAGAAGAGCGAGGCGCAGTTGAAGACGCTGCTCAATCCGGTCGAAACCACGCTCAAGCGCTATGAGGAGGGCCTCGCCCGCGTCGAGAAGGACCGGGTCGGCAGCTATGCCGAACTGCGCGAAGCGGTGCAGCAGGTCCATCTCGGCCAGGGCCAGGTGCGCGAGGAAACCGCCAAGCTGGTCAACGCCCTGCGCGCCGCGCCCAAGACGCGCGGTCGCTGGGGCGAGCAACAGTTCAAGAATCTCATCGAAACCGCCGGCCTTTCCCCCTTCGTGGACTTCAAGGAGGAAGTGTCGGTCGCGGTCGAGGACGGCCGCCTGCGCCCGGACTTCGTCATCAACCTGCCCGGCGACCAGCAGATGGTGGTCGACGTCAAATGCTCGCTGGTCGCCTATCTGAACGCGGTCGATCAGGTCGATCCGGCGCTGCGCGACGCCCATATGCTCGACCATGCCCGCGCGATGCGCACCCATGCCGACGCGCTGGGGCGCAAGGCCTATTGGGAACAGTTCGACAAGGCCCCCGACTTCGTCATCATGTATGTGCCGGGCGACAATTTCGTCACCGCCGCGCTGGAGGCGGACATGGAGCTGTGGGAACGCGCCGCCAAGAATCGCGTCATCATCTGCGGCCCCGCCACCTTCCTGCCGCTCGCCCGCACGCTGGCGGGTCATTGGCGCCAGGCCAAGATGCAGGAGCAGGCACAGCAGGTGGGCCAGCTCGGCAAGGAACTCTATGAGCGGCTGGCCGTCGCCGCGACCCACCTCAAGCGCCTCGGTTCCGGCCTCAACAGCGCGGTCTCCAATTACAACAGCTTCATCGGCAGCTTCGAGACGCGCGTCCTGTCCACCGGGCGCAAGTTCCGCGATCTCGACATCGAGACCGGCGGCAAGGAGATCGAGGCGATGGAACCGCTCGACGTCCTCGCCCGCGACGCGCAGGCCGACGAGGCCCGCGCGCTGCCGGCGGCGGAATAGGACGCCCTTTCCTAGCGCGTGGACAGCACAGCAGGTTCGCGCGCCGTACAGGCCGGTCGACCTGGCCGCGCCTGCACCCAGGCGATCAGTCCGGCCGCCACCAGGCTGGCGGCAACCCCGCCGGCCACCGGCACGCCCAGCATCAGCCCCGTCATGCAGACCGGCGCATGCACCGCATAGAGCGGGAAGGAGAGCACACCGCCGCCGACCAGCAGCCGCGAATCGCCCCGCCAGCGCAAGGCGCCCGCCAGCATCAGCGGACAGATCAGCAGGATGAAGACCATCCCGTCTATCCAGCCATGCGCATCGACCATCGTGCCAATACCGAAATAGAGCGGCATCATAGCAAAGGCCGCCATCGGCGAAACCGTGATGGTCGGCCGGTCGCGCCACCAGCGCCACAGGATGATCCCCATGCCATAGGATAGCATGACCCGCGGCAGGCCAAAGAGGAAACTGGCGGGCTGGGCGCCGACATCCACCCCAACCCGGCTGGCGATGACGGCAAACAATACGGCGCTGAACAGCACGACATGGCCTAATGTCCTGGTCGATAAACGACGCAGGAGCAGGCCATGGGCGGTATTGGCGATCAGCTCCGCCAGGATCGACCAGGCCGGCCCGTTGAGCGGATAGAGACGCCAGGTGAAGAAACTGGGAACAAGCAGCAGACTGGCCAGCGCCGCCGGCCAGGCCGCCATGTCGCTGATGGCCAGAAACCCTGGCAGCGCGATCAGCCCTGCCGTAGCCATGACCGGCAGGAAACGCCGATATCGCGCCCGCACGAAGGCCATGGTCGGCAGCCCCTGCCCCAGCCGCGCCTCATAGGTGCGCGCCATCACATAGCCGCTCAGCATGAAGAAGAAATCGACCGCGAGATAGCCGTTGCCGCGCGCCTCCCCCGTGGCCCAGGTCAGCGCATGGAACAGCAGAACGCTGAGCGCGGCAATCCCGCGCAATCCGTCAAATCCGATCAGCCGCCCCTGCATTGCGCCCGTCTAGCGCACAAGCCTTAAGAATCTGCCCATTGCCGCCCTGCCCCGGCGCTGGCATGGCTTGCCCCATGAAAAAGATCGGCCTGCTCGGCGGCTCCTTCAATCCGGCGCATGGCGGGCATCGCGCCATTTCGCTGTTCGCCAGGGACGCCCTGGGCCTCGACGAAATCTGGTGGCTGGTGTCGCCCGGCAATCCGTTGAAGCCCGCCAAGGGCATGGCGCCGCTGCCCGTCCGCCTTGCCCATGCGCAGAAAATCGCCCGTCGCGCGCCGATTCGCGCCACCGCGATCGAGCGCCAATTGCGCACCCGCTACACCGTCGACACACTGCGCGCGCTCCGCCAGCGCTACCCCCGCAACCGCTTCATCTGGCTTATGGGCGCCGATAATCTGGCGCAATTCAGCCAATGGCGCGACTGGCGTGGCATAGCGCGTCAGATGCCCATTGCCGTAATCGCCCGTCCGGGCTATGATGACGCGGCCCGTGGCTCTACGGCCATGAGCTGGCTGCGGCGCTTCGTCCGGTCCGCGCGCCAGAGTGCAGACTGGACGAATTGGAGACCACCGGCGCTCGTGCTATTGCGCTTTCGCCCTGATCCAAGATCGGCAACCCTGCTACGGCAGGCGGACCCCCTCTGGCATCGCGAATATGAAGCAACGTGTGTGCGCGATCCGCTCACGCGCCGGTTGATCGTCTAGATTGGAGTTTAATTGACTAACCTCGCCCCTGCCAACGATACGGCGCCCGCCGCCGATAGCGTGGCCGCCCTGCACGCCCTTGTCATGCAGTCGCTCGACGACGACCAGGCGCAGGAAACCATCTCCATCCCCCTCGAAGGCAAGAGCAGCATCGCCGATCATATGGTGATCGCGAGCGGCCGTTCGTCGCGTCAGGTCGCGGCGATCGCCCAGCATCTGGCCGAACGGATCAAGAAGGAAACCGGCCGCTCCGCGCGGGTCGAAGGCCTGCCGGTCGCCGACTGGGTGCTGATCGATGCCGGCGACGTGATCGTCCATCTGTTCAAGCCGGAAGTGCGCAGCTTCTACAATCTGGAACGGATGTGGGGCTTCGTCGACGCACCGGTCGCGGGCAACGCCTGAGCATCTAGACAACAACCGTTCGCCCTGAGCTTGTCGAAGGGCTCGCCCGAGCGCAGCGAGGGCTTGCCTCCCTTCGGTCGGCATAAGGCTTCGACTTCGCTCAGCCCGAACGGATTGTTTGGCCATGCTCCTCCACATCATCGCGCGCGGCAAGATCGGGCGCTCGCCCGAAGCCGATCTGGTCGACCGCTATGTCAAGCGGCTGACCATGCCGCACAAGATCACCGAAATGCCCGATCGGGGCGGCAAGCTGCCGCCCGTCGGCCCCGGCACGGTGACGGTCATGCTCGATGAAAAGGGCAAGCAGCTCTCCTCGATGGACTTTGCCCGGCGGATTGAGGGCTGGCGTGACACCGGCACGCGCGAGATCCGCTTCCTGATCGGCGCCGCCGACGGCTTCGACGATGCCGAACGGACCAATGCCGACCTGCTGATCGCCTTCGGCGCCATGACCTGGCCGCACATGATCGCCCGCGCCATGCTGGCCGAACAGCTGTGGCGCGCCTGTTCGATCCTCGCCAACCACCCCTATCACCGCGAAGGCTGAGGCTCGACATGCCTGCCGCTTGCGCCTAGGCAAAGCCCTATCGGGCGGGACAAGCGGTTGAAGCGCAGCATCATCAGCAACAGCATCACGGGCATCGCACTGGCCGGCATCTTGGCCCTCGTCGCCACGCGCCTGCCCGCCGCGGACGATGCCGCGATCATCCTGCCCGGCACCGCCGGCACCACCCTGGCACAGGAACAGAAGGCGCTGCGCGACGCCCGCCGCCAGTCGGTAGAGGCCGCCGACCGATCGGTCCGGCTGGAGCGCCAGGCCGGCATGGCCCGTGACGAGGCCGAACAGGCCGGCCGCCGCGCCGCCGCCATGGCCGCCCGCATCCAGCAGGCCGAGGCCGATGTGCAGGCCGCCCAGGCCCGCATCGCCATCATCGCCCGGATGCAGCGCGCCCAGGCCGCGCGCCTCGCCGCCAGGCAGGAGCCGGTGGTGCGCCTTACCGCCGCGCTGCAGATGATGAGCCGCCGCCCGCTCGCCCTTGCCCTCGTCCAGCCCGGATCGATCAGCGACGCCGTCCATATGCGCGCGGTGCTGGGACAGGTGTTGCCGGTGATCGAGCAGCGCACCGCCGGTCTGCGCGCCGAACTGGACCGCAGCCGCGCGATCCGCGCCACCGCGCAGCAGGCGGCGGACGCCCTGACAAAAAGCCGCCGCGCCCTCACCGATCGCCAGGCCGCCCTGCGCCAGCTCGAAACGCAAAAGCGCGTCGCCGCCCGCGACTATCGCGCCAATGCAGGCCTCGAAAGCGAACGCGCACTGGCGCTGGGCGAGAAGGCGCGCGACATTGTCGACCTGATGGACCAGCTGGAGGTGGCGAGCGACCTGCGCGATCGCCTGGCGCAGCTGTCCGGCCCGGTCCTGCGCCCCGCCCGCCCCGACCGGGCCGGCGCTCCCGCCCCCGACCGCGAAGTGCTGGGCAGCGGCCCGCCACCCTATCGTCTGCCCGTCGTCGGCCAGCTCGTCACAGGCATGGGCGAGGTGAATGACGGCGGCGTACGCTCGCGCGGCCTGACCCTGGTGACCCAGGCCGGCGCCCAGGCGGTCGCGCCGACCGCCGGCCGCATCGCCTTTGCCGGCCCCTATCGCGGCTATGGCCAGATCCTGATCATCGACCATGGCCAGGGCTGGACCACGCTCATCACCGGCCTGCACCGCGTCACCGCCCAGGTCGGCGAGACCGTGCGCCAGGGCGACCCGGTCGGCCTCACCGCCGCGCAGGGCCGCCCCACCGTCACCATCGAACTGCGCCGCAACGGCCGCCCGGTGGACATCGTGCCGCTGGTGGGACTGGGCTAGATAGGGGGGAACCAGTTGAAGAGTATCCGAGTGGGAGAAGGCGCTTCAACGGGCTGGGGGCAGACCGTCGTGCCTGACGCCCGGTTCGACCAGATGATCGCAGCGCTGGAGCAATCGGCAGCGCACAATTCGTCTGCCTATCGGCGACGGGTCGTGCTGGCAGGCCTGCTCGGCTATGTCGTCATCCTCGGCTTGCTGGCACTGCTGACTGGACTGACCATCGCGATGATTGTCTTGATGGTCACTACCCGCACCGGAATTGCTGCCGAAGTAAAAATGGCCATAGTTTTTGGCCTGCTATCCTTCGCGTTGATAAAGGCGCTCTGGGTCACCGCACTGCCGCCCGAGGGGGTGAGGGTGGAACCGGACACAGCCCCTGCGCTCTTCGACATGATCGAACGGATACGCGCCGCGACCGGTGGCCCGGCCATCCATGATGTGCGCATCATCGATCAGATGAACGCTGCGATCGTACAGGACAGCGGGTCTCTTTTCCTTGGCGCCCGCAACCGCCTCTACCTTGGACTGCCATTATTGTCGGCCCTCAGCGCCGTCGAAGTGGAGGCTGTCATCGCGCATGAATTCGGCCATTTCGTGGGCGATCATGGTCATGCGAGCGGCTTTGTCTATCGTGTCCGCCAACGCTGGGCGCAGGTCGAGGAACGGCTGCCGGACGGGATCGTCGCGGGCCTGTTACGGCGCTTTTTCGGCTGGTATGGCCCCTGGTTTGCGGCCTACAGTTTCACCCTAGCACGGCGGCAAGAATATGAGGCCGACCATGTCGCCGCAACCGCTGTGGGACCGCGCATCATGGCTGACGCCTTGCTGCGTGTGGCAGCACAAGCCGGTCGCTTCGACACGGCATGGCGACTGGTCTGGGACCAGGCACCATTGCGTCCTGATCCACCTCGATCGCCACTCACCACCATCGCATCAGTGTTTACCGAAGACGATCCGGCCGACCAGACCATGATCGACCGGGAACTGAGCAGATCCGCCGATCGTCACGACACGCACCCGACCCTTGCCCAGAGGCTTGCCGCCCTGTCACAATCCGCCGACCTGCCAGCCCGACTGCAAAAAACGGCCGCGGAACCACTGCTAGGCGAAACGCTCGCCCCCATCATCGCCCATTTCGACGAGCAGTGGCACGACTGGGCGGATGCCTTATGGGCTGACGAACATGCACAGAGACAGGCGGACGAAGCGGAACGGCAGGCGATCGCCGATCAGATCGCTGGGGGCGCGACATCACGCGATCAACTCTATCGCTATGCCGCCCTGACCGAAGCCATCGATACGCCGCAATCGGCTGCGCAAGCCTATGCCGCTGTGCTCGCCCTGCATCCCAACGCAAACGACGCCCGTTTCCGGCAAGGCGACATGCTGCTCGCCACGGGAGACGATGCAGGGATCGACCTGCTGCTCGCTGCGGCAAATGGGGAACGTGCCCTCCTACCCCATGCCTATCGCCATATCGTCGACTATCTGCTGCGCTCTGGCAGACCTGAGGAGGCGGCTCCCTATTTCGCGCCACTGGAACAAGCGGAACGGATGGAAGAAGCCGCCCGTCATGAGGCGAACGGAATTGATGAAACCGCCCAACTTCGGCCACTTTCCCCGGATCTTCGCGAACGGCTCACTGCTCTCATTGACGGTGTGCCCGGTGTCGCGACACTCCATGCGGCACTGCGCGACATGGACCATGCCGACGCTCCCCAGATCGTCTTCGTCTTTTCCGCGCGCAAGGAGCATGTCGCCACTCAGGTGCTGGATGCGCTCATCGAAGCGATGCTGCCCGCCGGCGACCTCATCGGTCTGGAACGCAGTTTCAAGCGGCGCTGGCTGTTCAATCGCATCCGCCGCCTTCCCGACAGCAGCATCGTGAATTGAACCATTAACCCCACGCTCATCGACGCCAGGCAACATTGGTCGAAGCGCGCTTTTGCGTTGGATAGCGAATCGACGTATATCGATCCCTTGATGCGGACTCCAAGGACAGCCATGAAATCCACCTTCCTGCAGGGCGCGGTCGCGCTCGGCGCGCTTGCGCTCATCCCCGCCACTACCGCGGCGCTCGCCGATGGCGAGGCATCGAGCTACAAGGCGCTCGACGAATTCATGGACGTCTTCCAGAAGGTCCGCAGCGACTATGTCGAGAAGGTCGACGACGAGAAGCTGATCAAGGGCGCGATCGACGGCATGCTCGCCAGCCTCGATCCGCACAGCAGCTTCCTCGACGCGCGCGATTTCCAGAATCTGCGCACCCAGACCGAGGGCAGCTATGGCGGCCTTGGCCTGTCGGTCACGCAGGAGGATGGCGCGGTCAAGGTGATCGCCCCGACCCAGGACACGCCGGCCTGGCGCGCCGGGATCAAGGCGGGCGACTATATCACCCATATCGACGGCCAGCTCATCTATGGCGGCACGCTGGACGAGGCGGTGGACAAGATGCGCGGCGCACCGGGCACCAGCATCAAGCTTACCATCGTGCGCACCGGCCGCGACAAGCCGATTGACCTCACCCTCACCCGCGAGATCATCGAGATCAAGCCGGTGAAGTGGGAAGTGAAGAACAATATCGGCGTCATCAACATCGTCAGCTTCTCGGCCAATACCGGCGCCGATGTCCGCTCGGCGATCCGCAGCATCGATAAGAGCCTGGGCCACAAGCCGACCGGCTATATCCTCGACCTGCGCTCCAACCCCGGCGGCCTGCTGGATGAAGCGGTGTCGACCAGCGACGTCTTCCTGGAACGCGGCGAGATCGTGTCGCAGCGCGGCCGCAACAAGGGCGATGTCGAACGCTATTATGCCAAGCCCGGCGATGACGCGAAGGGCCTGCCGGTGATCGTGCTGGTCGATGCGGGTTCCGCCTCGGCTTCCGAAATCGTCGCCGGCGCGCTGCAGGACCAGCATCGCGCGCTGATCATGGGCGAACGCAGCTTCGGCAAGGGCTCGGTCCAGACCATGCTGCCGCTGTCGAACACCACCGCGCTCAAGCTTACCACCGCGCGCTACTTCACCCCGTCGGGCCGCAGCGTGCAGGAAGGCGGCATCCAGCCGGACATCAAGGTGCCGCAGCTCAGCGACCCGGATTACAAGGATCGCCCCAAGTTCCGCGAAAGCGACCTGCGCCGCCACCTGATCAACGAGATCAAGACCGACGACGCCGCGCTGGAAGAGGACAGCAAGGAAGATCCGCGCTTCGCCCAGACGGCCGAGGAGCTGAAGAAGAAGGGGATCGAGGACTTCCAGCTCGATTATGCGCTCAAGACCATTTCCCGCCTCGCCGGCACGCCGGGCGCCACCATCGCCCAGGCCCAGCAGGCCGCTGCGCGCAAGCCCGGCGCGAAATAAGTCGTGCCCGTTCGGATGACCGGACGGGCAAGTTCAGCATGACGAAAGGCGGACAAGGGTTTAAGCGGGCGATATGAACAGCTTGTCCCCCGCCCTGGGCCGCGCCCGCCTGCTTGCCCTGCTCGTGCCCGTGATCGCGCTGGGCACGGCCTATGCCTCCCAATATCTGGGCGGCCTGCATCCGTGCGAAATGTGCTGGTGGCAGCGTTATCCCCATATGGCGGCGATCCCGCTGGCGCTGGTCGCCTATGCCCTGCGCGGCCGCGCCTGCATGAGCGGGCTGTTCGCCGGTTTCGCCGGCATCGCCATCGGCATCAGCGGCGCCATCGGCCTGTTCCATGCCGGGGTCGAATATGGTTGGTGGGAAGGGCTGACCGCCTGCTCGACCACGCCGACCGGCGGCAGCAGCGCCGATATTTTGAGCCAGATCATGGCAACGCCGATCACCCGCTGCGATGTTGCGCCCTGGAGCCTCTTCGGCATTTCGCTGGCAGGCTATAACGGCCTCTTGTCGGGCGCGGCCGCGCTCGCCATCTTGGCCCTGCTGCTGAAAGCGAGGAAGGCATGAGCGCCACCAAGGATTTCCCCCGGCCTGGACGTCGCACCAATAGCGCCGATCGTGCCTCCATGGTGCGCGTCGACCAGGCGGGCGAATTCGGCGCGGTGCGCATCTATGCCGGGCAGCTTGCGGTGATGGGCGATCGCCATCCCTATGGCCGGCTGATCGCCGGCATGGCCGCGCAGGAGGAACGCCACCGCGCCGCCTTCGACGCGCTGATCGCCGAACGCGGCGTGCGCCCGACCGCGATCCACCCGATCTGGAATGTCGCCGGCTTTGCCCTGGGCGCCGTGACCGCCGCGATGGGGCCGAAGGCCGCCATGGCCTGCACCGCCGCGATCGAGACCGAGATCGACCTTCATTATGAGGAACAGTTGCAGCAACTGGGCGAGGACGACCCGGAACTCTCTGCCCTGATCAAGGATTTCCAGGCGGAGGAGGTCGAGCATCGCGACGCCGCCATCGCCCATGGCGCGGAACAGGCCCCCGCCTATCCGCTGCTGTCCGGCGCGATCCGCCTGGGTTGCCGCGCCGCCATCGCGCTCTCGAAGCGCATCTGAACAAGGGACGGACCGATGATGAAGACCCCGTTGATCGCTCTGGCCGCCGGCCTGATGCTGGGCACCGCCGCCCCCGCGCTCGCACAGCAGGACAGCGCCCCCACGGCCGCCACCAGCACCGGCTCCGAAAAGGTCAATCTGGTCATCGTCTATGGCGATGATGCCTGCCCCCAGAGCCAGGGCGACGGCATCGTCGTGTGCGCGCGCAAGGGCGAGGAGGAACGCTACCGCATTCCCGAGCCGCTGCGCGGCGACCCCAACAAGCCCAGCAACCAGGCCTGGGGCGAGCGGGTGAAGTCGATGGAATATGTCGGCCGCGACGGCACCGAAAGCTGCTCGCCGGTCGGCGGCGGCGGCGCCACCGGCTGCTTCGCCAAGCTGTCGCGCCTCGCCAAGGCGGAACGGCAGCAGGCCGACAATGCGAGCTGGAAGGATCTGGTCGAAGCCGAGCGCGCCAGGCGCCTGTCGACCATCGACGCCGACAGCGAAGCGATCGAAAAGCGCGTTCTGGCCGAAGAAAAGGCCGACGCCGATGCCAAGAAGGCGCAGGAACAGGAAGTCCCGCCCCGGCCGTGACGGCATGGGGCGTCCTGCGGCGTCTGTTCATATCGATCCCGCGCCAGTGCAGCGCGGGACGAACGGGGTGCAACCGGGGCGAATGAAGGAATTGATGATGCGTCTCCCCCGCCCCCTGCTGATCGCTGGCCTGGCCGCGCTGGCCCTGCCCGCCGCGCCGGCCGTCGCCCAGGATGATCCGCCGCAGAAGATCTTCAACCTCATCGTCTATGGCGATGATCCCTGCCCGACCGGTGAGGGCGAGGAAATCGTGGTCTGCGCCCGCAAGCCCGAATCCGAACGCTATCGCATCCCCAAGAAGCTGCGCGAAAAGCCCGAAGAAGTGGGTGGCCCCGGCTGGGGCAGCCAGGTCGCGACGATGGAACAGACCCAGCGCCAGATCCTGCCCAACAGCTGCTCGGCCATTGGCAGCAACGGCTTCACCGGCTGCACCGCCCAGATGCTGCAGCAATGGTTCGCCGAACGGCGGATGCAGCAATGGTTCGCCGAACGGCGGATGCAACAGAGCAGCAGCAGCACGCCCTGAACGCTTTTCCTAGCGCGGATATAGCCCGTCCATATGCGCCAGGCTCTGCACGATCAGCGCCTCCAGCGCGGCCATGTCGATATCGGCCAGCCGTTTGACATAGAGGCAGCCCTTGCCGCGCCGATGCTTGCCCAATGCCATGACATCGGCGTCGTCGAGACCGGCGAGATAGAAGACCAGCTCCGTCTTGCGCAGCGCAAAGCCGATCCGGCACATGTCGCCCTCGCGCCCGCTGTCATAGCGATAATGATAGCGACCAAAGCCGATGATGCTCGGCCCCCACAGCCGCGGCGGCTCACCCGACAGCCGCGCCATCAACGCCGCGACGATGCGTCCATCCGCCTGTCGCTCAGCCGGTTCGACCACGTCGAGATAGGCAGCAACGTCCGCCGCCGTCTCCATGGTCTTGTTCTCGCCCGTCGCCATCGGCTTGCCTTTCGCGGCCTGTCCGGCTACAGGCTAGCGCGTCATCTGGGGAGTAGCCAGCCGTTCCGCTGCAAGGGACGGGCCATATGTCAACATATTTGGCCGAGAGGCCATGGCATATGGGATGCAGCATCCAGCTGCATCGGGCGAGACCAATGGCATCGGCTTCCAAGTCCGGCCGGGCGGGGAAGACGGTGGCATTGTGTCTTTTTGTCAGAGCCCGGCCCGGACGATATTCATGGAAGCTTTTCTCACCTCCACCGCCCTCGTCGCGCTCGCCGAAATGGGCGACAAGACGCAGTTGCTGGCCATGCTGCTCGCCACCCGCTTCAGGAAGCCGGTGCCGATCATCCTGGGCATCTTCGTCGCGACCATCGCCAATCATTTCCTCGCCGCGCTGGTCGGCCATTCGATCGCCGGGGTGCTGACGCAACCCTGGTTCCGCTACGCCGTCGCCGCCAGCTTCATCGCCATGGCGCTCTGGACGCTGGTGCCCGACAAGATCGATGAGGATGCGCCACTCAAGGCCCCGTCGAAGGCCGGCGTGTTCGTGACCACCCTGGTCGCCTTCTTCCTGGTCGAGATGGGCGACAAGACCCAGGTGGCGACCGTGGCGCTGGGCGCCCAGTTCGACAATCTGCTCGCCGTCACCGCCGGCACCACCTGCGGCATGATGCTGGCCAATGTCCCCGCCGTGCTGTTCGGCGAGGCGTTGGCCAAGCGGGTGCCGATGCGCGCGCTGCAGGTCGGCGCCGCCCTGCTCTTCCTGCTGCTGGGCCTGTGGATGATCGCCGGACTGCAGGGCTGGATCGGGTAAAATCGGAACGCCGCCGCCGGCGGGCGGTTGTCAGCGGGCGGCAGAAGTTGCAAGGGAAAGGGCACGAACTTTCCCCTTTTCGAACAGCATGGGACGCGCGTGATGCAGGACAATCTGGTAACCATCTTCGGCGGCGGCGGCTTTCTCGGGCGCCAGGTCGCCCAGGCGCTGATGGCACGCGGCGCGCGCGTGCGCATCGCCCAGCGCGACCTCGCCAATTCGGTCAAGGTGAAGGCGCTCGGCAATCTGGGCCAGACCCAGTTCGTCGCGGCCAATATCCGCAAGCCCGACACCGTCGCCCGCGCCCTGCGCGGCAGCGACATCGTCATCAACCTGGTCGGCATATTGAGCGGCGATTTCGACGCCGTCCAGCATGAGGGCGCCGCCAATGTCGCCAAGGCGGCGGCCGCCGCCGGCGTCACCGCGCTGGTCCATGTCTCGGCGATCGGCGCCGACGCCAACAGCCCCTCGGCCTATGGCCGGTCCAAGGCCGCAGGCGAAGCCGCCGTGCTGGCCGCCTTCCCGACCGCGACCATTATGCGCCCGTCGATCATCTTCGGCCAGGAGGACCAGTTCCTCAACCGCTTCGCCGGCGTCGCCAGCAGCGGCCCGGTCGTGCCGGTGATCGGCGCCGCCACCAAATTCCAGCCCGTCTATGTCGGCGACGTCGCAGAGGCGATCGCCAACGCGGCGCAGCAGCCCGGTGTCTTTGGCGGCAAGACCTTCGAACTCGCCGGCCCGCAGGTCATGAGCATGAAGGAAATCAACGCCTGGGTCGCCAAGGCGATCGGCCGGGGCGACAAGCCGCTGGTCGAGGTGCCCGGCGCCTTCGCCTCGCTGCTGGCGATACTGCCCGGCGGCCCGATCACCCGCGACCAGCTCGCCATGCTGGGCCAGGACAATGTCGCCGCGCCCGGCGCGCCGGGCCTTGAGGCGCTCGGCGTTGCCCCCACGCCGATGGCCGCCGTCGCCGAACGCTGGATGGTCCCCTATCGCAAGCATGGCCGCTTCGCCGGCCGCGTGAAGGCCTGATCCATTCCCGCCATCGGCTCGACGGGCCGATGATCGGCCACGACCGGCCGTGGCCATGCCGCTTTGCCTTTTCGCTGCACTGCGGCATGGTGCATCCCTGACATATAGGCATTGCCCGGCCCTCTCCCTTCGCGGGGGGAGGGCTCGGCTTATGCGCCCCCTGCTTGAGGATCCGACATCCCCATGGACATGCATTATCTGACGGTCATCCTGCTCGGCATCGTGGAGGGATTGACCGAATTTCTCCCCGTGTCCTCGACCGGCCACCTCATCCTGGCGAGCGAGTTGCTCGGCTATGATGCGTCGGTCTGGGCGATGTTCAACGTCATGATCCAGCTCGGCGCGATCCTCGCCGTCGTCGTCCTCTACTGGCGCACCTTCTGGGCGGTGGCCATGGGCCTGCTCCGCCGCGATCCGGTCAGCATCCGCTTCGTGCGCAACCTGCTGGTCGCCTTCATCCCCGCCGTCGTCATTGGCCTTGCCCTGCACGATTATATCGACACGCTGCTGGGCTCGCCCCGCGTCGTCGCGTGCGCCCTGGTGGTCGGCGGCGTCGCCATCCTGGTGATCGAACGCCTGATCAAGGAACAGCGCTTCCACGGCATCGCCGACATTCCGCTGGTCCGCGTCATCGGCATCGGCTTCATCCAGTGCCTCGCCATGGTGCCGGGCGTCAGCCGCTCGGGCGCGACCATCATGGGCGCACTGACCCTGGGCGTCGAGCGCCGCACCGCCGCGGAGTTCAGCTTCTTCCTCGCCATCCCGACCATGCTCGGCGCCTCGACGCTGGAACTGCTCAAGAAGGGCGACCAGCTCACCAGCGCCCAGGTCGGCTGGGACAGCATCGCGCTCGGCTTCATCGTCTCCTTCATCGTCGCGCTGCTGGTGATAAAATGGTTCGTCGGCCTGGTGTCGCGCCACGGCTTTGCACCCTTTGCCTGGTATCGAATCATTGCCGGCATCGGCGCGCTGGTCTGGCTCAGCCTGAGATAAGGCCGATACGGACCTAATATTTGAAAGATAATTACAGCGCCGCGACAGTCTTTTCCCAAACTGCCAGATAATAGGTCAACCTAGCTGTCTTAAATGCCAGAATCCGCGTGACTCCGCGGGTTTTCCTGCTATGCGCACTGCAAACAATCGTTGCAGGGAAATGCCATGGCTGAAAATCCGATGCTGAAGTTCGTGGGCAAGGAACAGGCCTATCCGGAAAAGCGCGGCGCTGATGCACGCGCCGAGGACTTTCTGGAAATCAGCAAGTCCTTCATTCTGGACAAGGCCGAGGAACAGGCGTCGCGCTGCTCGCAATGCGGCGTGCCCTATTGCTCGACCCATTGCCCGCTGCACAATCATATCCCCGACTGGCTGCGCCTGACCGCCGAAGGCCGGTTGCGCGAAGCCTATGAGCTGTCGAATCTGACCAGCACCATGCCGGAGATTTGCGGCCGCATCTGCCCGCAGGACCGTCTGTGCGAGGGCAATTGCGTGATCGAATTTTCCGGCCACGGATCGGTCACCATCGGCTCGGTGGAAAAGTTCATCACCGACACCGCCTGGAAGGAAGGCTGGGTCGAACCGCTGGTCCCCGGCGCCGCGCGCGGCCAGTCGGTCGGCGTCATCGGCGCTGGCCCCGCTGGCCTCACCACCGCCGAATATCTGCGCGTCGCGGGCTATGAAGTGCATGTCTATGACCGGCACGACCGTGCCGGCGGCCTGCTGACCTATGGCATCCCCGGCTTCAAGCTGGAAAAGGACGTCGTCATGCGCCGCGTCCAGCGTCTCAAGGATGGCGGCATCATCTTCCACGAAGGGTTCGAGGTCGGCCGCGACGCCAGCATGGAACAGCTGCGCGCCAAGCATGACGCGATCCTGATCGCCACCGGCGTCTACAAGGCCCGCGACATCAAGGCGCCGGGCGTCGGTGCGCCGGGCGTGGTCAAGGCGCTCGACTATCTCACCGCCTCCAACAAGGCAGGCTTCGGCGATGCCGTGCCCGGCCATGAGGATGGCACCCTGCTCGCCACCGGCAAGAATGTCGTCGTGATCGGCGGCGGCGACACCGCGATGGACTGTGTCCGCACCGCCATCCGCCAGGGCGCCAAGTCGGTGAAGTGCCTCTATCGCCGCGACCGCGACAATATGCCCGGCTCGCAGCGCGAAGTCGCCAATGCCGAGGAGGAAGGCGTCGAGTTCGTCTGGCTGACCGCCCCGATCGCCTTCGAGGGCACGGAGCATGTCACCGGCGTCAAGGTGACGAAGATGCGCCTGGGTTCGCCCGACGCATCGGGCCGCCGCGCGCCAGAACCCGATCCGGGCAGCGAACATACGCTGGAAGCCGATCTGGTCATCAAGGCGCTGGGCTATGATCCCGAAGACCTGCCCCGCCTGTTCGGCGCCGACGATCTGTCGGTCACCCGCTGGGGCACGCTGCGCGTCGATCACAAGACGATGATGACCAGCATGGACGGCGTCTTCGCCGCCGGCGACATCGTGCGCGGCGCATCGCTGGTGGTCTGGGCCATCCGCGATGGCCGCGACGTGACCGACCATATGCACAAATATCTCAAGGCCAAGGCCGTCGCCGCCGCCAGCGAGCGCGTCGCCGCCTGAGATCCCCCTTCCGTCCGTTCGGTTCGAGCTTGTCCAGAACGCGGCGCCAGATTTCGACAGGCTCGAACCGAACGACAGGATTGGATAGCGACATGACCGACACCCCCTATATGGCGAGCCCCGAAGAGCGCGCACGCATCGCTGCCGAGGGCATGTATCATCCCGAGATGGAGGGCGATGCCTGCGGCGTCGGCCTGGTTGCCGCGACCGACGGCCGGCCCAGCCGCCGCGTCGTCTCCTCCGCGATCGATGCGCTCAAGGCCGTGTGGCACCGCGGCGCGGTCGACGCCGATGGCAAGACCGGCGATGGCGCCGGCATCCATGTCGACCTGCCGGTCCGCTTCTTCGACGATGCGATCGCCGATTCGGGCCACAAGCCGCTGCCCAACCGCCTCGCCGTCGGCATGATCTTCCTGCCGCGCACCGACCTCAGCGCGCAGGAAACCTGCCGCACCATCGTCGAGGCCGAGATCATCGACGCGGGCTACACCATCTATGGCTGGCGCCAGGTGCCGGTCGACGTCTCCGTCATCGGCGAGAAGGCGCAGCGCACCCGTCCCGAGATCGAGCAGATCATGATCGCCGGCCCGATGCCGGAGGAACGCGACGTCGGCGAGTTCGAAAAGGATCTCTACCTGATCCGCCGCCGCATCGAGAAGAAGGTGATCGAAGCGCAGATCAGCGACTTCTACGTCTGCTCGCTGTCGTGCCGCTCGATCATCTACAAGGGCCTGTTCCTCGCCGAATCGCTGTCGGTCTTCTATCCGGACCTGCAGGATGAGCGGTTCGAGAGCCGCGTCGCCATCTTCCACCAGCGCTATTCGACCAACACCTTCCCGCAATGGTGGCTAGCCCAGCCGTTCCGCACCCTCGCCCATAATGGCGAGATCAACACGATCCGCGGCAACAAGAACTGGATGAAGAGCCACGAGATCAAGATGGCGTCGCTGGCCTTCGGCGAGCAGTCGGAGGACATCAAGCCGGTGATCCCGGCCGGCGCGTCGGATACTGCCGCACTGGACGCCGTGTTCGAGGCGATCTGCCGTTCGGGCCGCGATGCGCCCACGGCCAAGCTGATGCTGGTGCCCGAGGCATGGCAGGCGGAAAGCGCCGAGCTGCCCAAGGCGCATGCCGACATGTATGAATATCTCGCCTCCGTGATGGAGCCGTGGGACGGCCCGGCCGCGCTCGCGATGACCGACGGCCGCTGGGTCGTGGCCGGCGTCGACCGCAACGCGCTGCGTCCGCTACGTTACACGCTGACCGGCGACAATCTGCTGATCGTGGGTTCGGAAACCGGCATGGTCGTCGTGCCCGAAACCACCATCGTCCAGAAGGGCCGCATGGGTCCGGGCCAGATGATCGCGATCGATCTGCAGGAAGGCGAGGTCTATGACGACCGCGCGATCAAGGATCGCATCGCGGGCGAGCGCCCCTATGGCGACCTGATCAAGGACTTCCTCGACATCACCGACCTGCCCGACGTCCCCAGCGCCCTGCCGGCATGGGACAAGGCGGAACTGACCCGGCGCCAGGTCGCGGCCAACATGACGCTGGAGGATATGGAGCTGATCCTCGCGCCGATGGTCGAGGATGCCAAGGAAGCGATCGGCTCAATGGGCGACGACACGCCGCTGGCGGTCATCTCCGACAAGCCGCGCACCATCAGCCATTTCTTCCGCCAGAATTTCAGCCAGGTCACCAACCCGCCGATCGACCCGTTGCGCGAACGGCATGTGATGAGCCTCAAGACGCGCTTCTCCAACCTCCACAACATCCTGGAGGAAGATGCGCAGAACAGCCATGTGCTGGTGCTGGAATCACCGGTGCTCAACAGCGCCGAATGGGCGCGGCTCAAGGCCTATTTCGGTCCGGCCGTGGCCGAAATCGACTGCACCTTCCCCTCGACCGGCGGCCAGGAACAGCTGCGCGCGGCGATCGCCCGCATCCGTGAGGAGGCCGAGCAGGCGGTGCGCGAAGGGCGCAGCGAACTGTTCCTGACCGACGAGCGCGCCGGGCAGGACCGGGTCGCGATCCAGGGCGTGCTGGCGGCCGCGGCCGTCCACACCCATCTCGTCCGCAAGGGCCTGCGCAGCTATGCGTCGATCAACGTGCGGTCGGCCGAAGCGCTCGACACCCATTATTTCGCGGTGCTGATCGGCGTCGGCGCGACCACGGTGAACGCCTATCTGGCCGAAGCCAGCATCGCCGATCGCCACGCCCGCGGCCTGTTCGGCGACCTGACCCTCGACCAGTGTTTCGAACGTCAGCGCACCGCGATCAACGAGGGTCTGCTCAAGATCATGTCCAAGATGGGCATCGCGGTCGTCAGCTCCTATCGTGGCGGCTATAATTTCGAAGCGGTCGGCCTGTCGCGCGCCCTGGTCAACGATCTCTTCCCCGGCATGCCGGCGAAGATTTCGGGCGAAGGCTATGCCTCGCTCCACTATTCGGCGATGCTGCGCCACGACAAGGCCTATGACAGCGCGGTCGTCCGCTTGCCGATCGGCGGCTTCTATCGTCAGCGCAACGGCGGCGAGGCCCATGCCTATTCCGCCCAGCTGATGCACCTGCTGCAGACCGCCGTCGGCACCGACAGCTATTCGACCTATCTGCAATTCTCGCGCGGCGTGCGCGACCTGCCGCCGGTCTATCTGCGTGACCTGATGGAGTTCAACTTCGCCCGCGAGGCGGTGCCGATCGACGAGGTGGAAGCCACCACCGAGATCCGCAAGCGCTTCGTGACGCCGGGCATGTCGCTGGGGGCGCTCAGCCCCGAAGCGCATGAAACGCTGGCGATCGCCATGAACCGCATCGGCGCCAAGGCGGTGTCGGGCGAGGGTGGCGAGGATGCCGCGCGCTTCAAGCCCTATGAAAATGGCGACAATGCCAATTCGGTGATCAAGCAGATCGCGTCGGGCCGCTTCGGCGTCCATGCCGAATATCTGGGATCGGCCGAGGAAATCGAGATCAAGGTCGCACAGGGCGCCAAGCCCGGCGAGGGCGGCCAGCTGCCCGGCTTCAAGGTGACCGAATTCATCGCCCGCCTGCGTCACTCGACGCCCGGCGTGACGCTGATCTCGCCGCCGCCGCACCATGACATCTACTCGATCGAGGATCTCGCGCAGCTCATCTATGACTGCAAGATGATCAACCCGCGCGCCCGCGTCTGCGTCAAGCTGGTCAGCCAGGCCGGCATCGGCACGGTCGCGGCCGGCGTGGCGAAAGCGCATGCCGACGTCATCCTGGTCGCCGGCCATGTCGGCGGCACCGGCGCCAGCCCCCAGACCTCGATCAAATATGCCGGCACCCCCTGGGAAATGGGCCTGTCGGAAGCCAATCAGGTGCTGACCCTCAACGGCCTGCGCCACCGCGTGAAGCTGCGCACCGATGGCGGCCTCAAGACCGGGCGCGACATCGTCATCGCCGCGATCCTGGGCGCCGAGGAATTCGGCATCGGCACGCTGTCGCTGGTCGCCATGGGCTGCATCATGGTGCGCCAGTGCCACAGCAACACCTGCCCTGTGGGCGTCTGCGTGCAGGATGAGAAGCTGCGCCAGAAGTTCACCGGCACCCCGGAAAAGGTCATCAACCTGATGACCTTCATCGCCGAGGAAGTGCGCGAGATCCTGGCGCGTCTGGGCTTCCGCAGCCTGGACGAAGTGATCGGTCGCACCGAATTGTTGAAGCAGGTCAATCGCGGCGCCGAGCATCTCGACGATCTCGACCTCAACCCGATCCTGGCCAAGGTCGACGCGCCCGACGAGCATCGTCGCTTCAGCCTGCCCCAGTGGCGCAATGAAGTGCCCGACAGCCTCGACGCGCAGATGATGAAGGATGCCCGCGCCGTGTTCGAGCGCGGCGAGAAGATGCAGCTGACCTACACGGTGCGCAACACGCACCGCGCCGTCGGCACCCGCCTCTCCTCCGCCGTGACCGAAAAGTTCGGCATGTCGACGCTGGCGGACGGCCATCTGACCGTGCGCCTGCGCGGTTCGGCCGGCCAGTCGCTCGGCGCCTTCCTCTGCAAGGGGATCACCCTGGAAGTGTTCGGCGACGCCAACGACTATGTCGGCAAGGGCCTGTCGGGCGGCATCATCAAGGTGCGCACCACCGTCTCCTCGCCGCTCTCGTCGAAGGACAACACCATCCTTGGCAACACCGTCCTCTACGGCGCGACCAGCGGCAAGCTGTTCGCGGCGGGTCAGGCCGGCGAGCGCTTTGCGGTCCGCAATTCGGGCGCGAAGGTGGTGGTCGAAGGCTGCGGCGCCAATGGCTGCGAATATATGACCGGCGGCACCGCCGTGATCCTGGGTAAGACTGGCGCCAATTTCGGCGCGGGCATGACCGGCGGCATGGCCTTCATCCTCGACGAGGATGGCAGCTTCCCGAGCCGCGCCAACCCGGAAAGCATCGTCTGGCAGCGTTTGGACAGTGCCCATTGGGAAGGCGAGCTGAAGGCGCTGATCGCCGAACATGCGGCCGCGACCGACAGCAAATGGTCGAACACCATCCTGGAGGACTGGGATCGCTGGCGCCGGTACATCTGGCAGGTCTGCCCGAAGGAAATGGTCAATCGCCTGGCCCACCCGCTGAGCGACGCATCGACCCCGGTCGCTGCCGAATAATTACTGCGGCAAGCCCGCCTCTGCCGGTTCTGCGGGGACCGACGGGGGCGGCGCCGTCGTCGCCGCGACCGGCATCCAGGCCGGTCTCGGTTCCGCCTCGCCCGCCGCGAATCGCTCGATGCGCGGCGGCAGGCGATCAACCTGCACCGTCGGCTGTGGCAGCGGCGGGTCACCCAGCGCCGCCGATTCGACCGGCTGGTCCTCTTCCGCCAGATAGTCGCGCACCGCCGGATCGTGCGATTCGCCAATCATTCCATCGGCATCCAGCCCGGCCATATCGGCCTGCATCCGCCGTTCTTCCAGCGTCGGCCCGCACCCGGTGCAGCTTATGAACGCAGGACCGCGATCGCCTTCCGACAGAGTCTGCGGAACCGCCATGTCCATGCTGTCCAATTCCGTGTCCACGGCAATCTGCACCGGCTTTTGCGGACTGATGACATAGGCGCCCAGGCCCAGCCCGGTCACTGCAGCGACCACCAGCACGCCGCCTGAACCCACCCAGAAATGCAACGACATGGGGCCAGACCCTCTCTGCAACCGACTTTCTGTCAAACAAAGATAACGTCGATGCCGATCACTGGTTGCATGACCCAAAAGCCTTTGCTAAGGGCCGCCTCCTACCAAGGCACCGGCCCCGCCGGTTTCCCTGTTGATGTGCGGTCGTGGCGGAATTGGTAGACGCGCAACGTTGAGGTCGTTGTGGCCGAAAGGCCGTGGAAGTTCGAGTCTTCTCGACCGCACCATCACTTTCCCAATAGCTGCAGATGATGATGACAGCCCCCTGCGGGCACCACCCATCCTGCCTGCCCGGCCTTGGTTCTCCAGCCGAATTTTCCTATATCCGACGCGGGGCACCGCGATGATGTGGGACAGACGACCATGGACAAATCCGCCGAAGACCTGATCCCCGACACGGTGGAAGGCGTATCCAGCTATGACGGCCCGGCCGGTGGCTGGGGCGCGTTGCGTGCAGTGGCCAAGACGGTCGCCGAACAGATGCGCGCCAGCCCCGACACCCGCGCCCTGCTCCAGATGAACCAGCCCGACGGCTTCGACTGTCCCGGCTGCGCCTGGCCCGATCCCAAGCACACCTCTTCGTTCGAGTTCTGCGAAAATGGCGCCAAGGCGGTCACCTGGGAAGCGACGGTCAAGCGCGTCGATCCCGATTTCTTCGCCCGCCACAGCGTCAGCGAATTGTGGACATGGACCGACCACAAGCTGGAGGACGCCGGCCGCCTGACCGAGCCGCTGCGCTATGATGCCGCGACCGATCATTTCGTGCCGATCAGCTGGGAAGAGGCCTTTGCCCGCGCCGGCGCCGCGCTCCAGGCGCTCCACCATGCCGACCAGGCGGAATTCTACTGCTCGGGCCGCGCCTCGAACGAATCCGCCTTCCTCTACCAGCTGTTCGCCCGCGAGTTCGGCACCAATAATTTCCCCGACTGCTCGAACATGTGTCATGAGGCGACCAGCACCGGCCTCCCCAAGTCGATCGGCATCGGCAAGGGCACGGTGACGCTGGAGGATTTCGACCATGCCGACGCGATCTTCTGCATCGGCCATAATCCGGGCACCAACCATCCTCGCATGCTGAGCACGCTCGCCGCCGCGTCCAAGCGTGGCGTGCCGATCATCGTCGCCAACCCGATGCGCGAACGCGGGCTGGAACGCTTCAAGTCGCCCCAGCATCCCACCGAAATGCTCTCGCCCGGCGCCACCCCGCTCGCGTCCGCCTATCATCAGGTGCGGATCGGCGGCGACATGGCGATGCTCAAGGGGATGATGAAGGCGCTGCTGGCGATCGAGGCACAGCAGCCCGGCACGCTCGATCACGCCTTCATCGCCCAGCATACAGAGGGCTTCGACGCCCTGCGCGCCGACATCGAAGCCACTCAATGGCCGTGGATCGAGCGCCTGTCCGGCCTCACCCGCGAAGCGATCGAAAGCATGACCCATGTCTATGCCAAGGCCGATCGGGTCATCATCTGCTATGGCATGGGCATCACCCAGCATCGCCACGGCACGCAGAATGTGCAGGCGCTGGCCAACCTGCTGCTGCTGCGCGGCAATTTCGGCAAGCCGGGCGCCGGCATCTGCCCGTTGCGCGGCCATAGCAATGTGCAGGGCGATCGCACCGTTGGCATCACCGAACTGCCGACCGAGGCGATGCTGCAACGGCTCGACACAGCCTTTTCCATCCAGTCGCCGCGCAAGCATGGCCATAATGCGGTTGAGGCACTGGCCGCCATGCACGCTGGCGAATCGAAAGCGCTGATTTCGCTCGGCGGCAATCTCGCCGTCGCCATGCCCGATCCCGACGCCTGCTTCGCCGCCGTGCGCCGACTCGACCTGTCGGTCAACATCCTCACCAAGTTCAACCGCACCTGCCTGCTGACCGCGCGCGAGACCCTGGTCCTGCCCTGCCTTGGCCGCACCGAACTGGATCTTCAGGCCGCCGGCCCGCAATGGGTGACGGTGGAGGACAGCATGTCGATGGTCCACGCCTCGCGCGGCAAATTGAAGCCCCCCTCGCCCCATGTCCGCTCCGAACCGGCGATCGTTGCGGGCTTGGCCAGGGCCGCCATGCCCGCCAGCCGCACCGACTGGGACGGCATGGTCGCCGATTATGACCGCATCCGCGACGGGATCGAGGCGGTCTATCCCGATTTCCGCGACTTCAACATCCGGGTGCGCGAACCGGGCGGTTTCCGCCTGACCATCGGCCCCAGCGACCGGACCTGGAACACGCCCAGCGGCAAGGCGCAGTTCATCACCCACCCGGCCGCGCCGGACGAGGGCGCGCTGCCGCTGCTGCTCACCACCATCCGCAGCCATGATCAGTATAATACGACCATCTACAGCTATGATGATCGCTATCGCGGCATCCATGGCCGGCGCGACATCATCTTCGCGAACGAGATCGATCTGGCGGAGATGGGCCTGGCCCATGGCGACAAGGTCGATGTGACGACGCCGGCCGGGCGCGAATTGCGCGGCTTCACCATCGTCATGCACGCCATCGCGCGCGGATCGCTCGCGGCTTATTATCCCGAGGCGAACAATCTCGTCCCGCTCGGCGATTATGATCCGGCCAGCGGCACCCCCGCCTACAAATCGATTCCCGTCACGGTGCGCGCCGCCCGATGAGCGACGCCGATCGGCCCGTCCGCTTCACCCGGATCACCCCGGATGGCGGCCGCGCGCCCGTCACCCGCGCGGTCGCGGTCGAATGCCCGGTCGCGCTCGAGTATAATGGCATCGGCTATGCCGTGCTGATGGCGACCCCGGCCGATCTCGACGATCTCGCCACCGGCTTCGCCTTGTCCGAACGGCTGATCGATAGTGCTGCCGACATCATCGACATCGACATTCACGAAGCGCCCCAGGGCCTGTTGCTGCGTATCCGCCTGATCGCCGACCGCCATGACCGCATCCTCGCCCGCGTCCGCCACCGCGTCGCCGAATCCGCCTGTGGCCTGTGCGGCATAGAGAATCTGGAACAGGCGCTGCGCCCGCTGCCGCGCGTCACCGCCGTTACCCAGGCCAGCGACGATGCCCTGTTCCGCGCCCTCGATGCGCTCGACGCCCGTCAGCCGGGCAATCAGCGCACCGGCGCCCTCCACGCCGCCGCCCTCGCCACGTCCGACGGCACGCTCCGCCTCGCGCGCGAGGATGTCGGCCGCCACAATGCCTTCGACAAGCTGATCGGCGCCATGGCCCGCGCTGGTCTTGGCTGGGATGGCGGCTTCGCCCTCCTCTCCTCGCGCTGCTCCTATGAACTGGTGGAAAAGGCCGCGCTCGCCGCCTGCCCGCTGCTTGTCACCCTCTCCGCCCCCACCAGCCTGGCGCTCGATCGCGCCGCCGAATCTGGCCTGCGCCTCATCACCCTCGCCCGGCGCGACGCCATGCTCGAACGGGCGGACGGACCGGCACAGCGCAATTTGGGCACGACCAAGCAAAACTTGGTTGAGTCAGACACTCTATCTTATAAGTAGAGATTGCCTGAAACGGAGCGGACTGGTCCCCGCCCGGATGACGACATCGGCATCGGACCCGCGGCTTTTGATCGGGATGCAGCTTGCTCCGCGTCACCAACAGCTAAAGCGCACGATGCTCGGGCGACGACGCCAGCTTCGTGTTCCCCCCAACAGAACGGGGAATGAAACGATGTGCCATCCATCTGAAATCTAGGGCCTGACGCCCGCCACGCAGCGCGTCGCCATGCGGCGCGCCTCCATCCGCCCGTCCTCCGCCGATGCGTCGTGCGGGAAAGGGGGATCACATGCCCGTGGAAGCTCGCGGCCGACGCGCGTCGCCGCACCCAGCCTATTCCGTGTCGCTGCTCCAGGCGGCCGCCGCGCTCTACGGCCTGAATGCCGTGCGCGACGATGCCCTGCGTCCGCAGCCCACAAGCAGAACAGACAAGAAATTCAGGGAGTAAGCCTCTTCATGTCCCAAGTCCTCGCGCCCAGCCGACCCCGGCACGGCCTGTCCCTCCGTCGCCTGCTGCTCGCCGGCGTCGCTATCGGCCTGCTGCCGAGCGCCGCTCATGCTGCCGACGAACCCGCCGCCGCGGCGCCTGCCCCGGCCCCCGAAGCCGCCGTCGATGAAGGCGATTATGGCGCGCCCATCCTGGTTACCGCCCGCCGCCGCGCCGAAAAGGCGCAGGACGTGCCGGTCGCGCTCAGCGTCGTCGGCGGCGACCTGTTCGAACAGCGCGGCGACTATACCCTCGCCGCCGTGCAGCAGGTCGCGCCCAGCCTCCAGCTGTTCAGCTTCAACCCCCGCAACACCAACATCAACATCCGCGGCCTCGGCTCCAACGTCGCGCTGACCAATGACGGCCTCGAAAATGGCGTCGGCGTCTATATCGACGATGTCTATTATGGCCGCGTCGGCGCCAGCCAGTTCGATCTGGTCGACCTCGAACGGATCGAGGTGCTGCGCGGGCCGCAGGGCACGCTGTTCGGCAAGAACACCACCGCCGGCGCGATCAACATCACCACCCGCCAGCCGAGCTTCGACTTCGGCGGTCAGGTGGAAGCGACGCTGGGCGATTATGGCTTCCGCCAGCTGCGCGGCACGGTCACCGGTGGCCTTACCGACTGGGCGGCGGTGCGCGTCAGCATCGCCGACACCCATCGCGACGGCTTCCTGACCAATGTCTATAACGGCAAGAAAGTCCATGATTACGACAATTTCACCGCGCGCGGCCAGCTGCTGCTGACCCAGGGTGAGGGCTTCAGCCTGCGCCTGATTGGCGACTATTCGAAACAGACGCTCAACTGCTGCGTCCGCCTGCCCAGCACCGTCTTCACCACCTATGATGACGGCAACACGATCGCGAACAATTTCAACATCCGCGCCGCCCGCGCCGGCTACACGCCGCTGCCGACCGATCCCTTCGCCCGCAAGGTCGATGTCGACGGCCAGTTCCAGGCGAACATGAATCAGTGGGGCATTTCGGGCAAGGCCGACTGGGATGTCGGCCCGGTCACGCTCAGTTCCATCACCGCCTATCGCGCCTGGAACTGGTATCCGCGCAACGACAGCGACGCCACCTCGCTCTCGGTCAACACGCTCAACCATCAGGAAAATAACCAGCGCCAGTTCAGCCAGGAATTTCGCATCGCCTCCAACGGCGATACCCGCCTCTCCTATGTGCTGGGCGCCTATTATTTCTGGCAGATCATCAACGGATCGGGCGCCGCCGGCTATGGCGTGGACGCGCCGCGCTGGCTCTTCCCCAATGCCGATCCGGTGGTCAGCAATGCGGCGGTCAACGGCTTCGTCGCCCGCTCCAGCTCCAACCCGGAGACGAAGAGCGCCGCGCTGTTCGGCCAGGCCAGCTACGCCATCATTCCCGACAGCCTCTCGCTGACGCTCGGCCTGCGCTACACGCATGAAAAGAAGCAGGGCAGCTACAGCCAGTGGTGGGCGGAGGGGAATGATTTCTCCGGCCTGACCGCGGCCCAGCGCACCGCCGCGATCGCGCTGCGCAACAGCCTCAACCCCGTCACCAGTTACTCGACCGGCTTCACCGACAACAGCCTCTCGGGCCTCGCCACCCTGTCCTACAAGGTGACGCCGGACGTGCTTGTCTATGCCACCTATTCGCGCGGCAACAAGTCGGGCGGCCTCAACCTCACCAACATCCCGGCCGGGGTCAGCCCCGATGTCGGCGGCGAGAAGGTCGACAATTACGAAGCCGGCGTGAAGAGCCAGTTCTGGGGCGGCAAGGCGACGCTCAACGCCGCCGCCTTCTGGACCAACATCTTCGACTATCAGACCGCGATCACCGAACAGATTGTCGGCACCAACAGCACCCGCAATTATATCACCAACATTCCCGAGGCGCGCGCCCGCGGCTTCGAGCTGGACGGTGCGCTGGCGCTCAGCCGCTATGTCAATCTCAACGCCTCGCTTGCCTATACCGACGCCTATTATGTCGACTTCAAGAACGGCCCGACCCCGGTCGAGGCACTGAATCCGACCACCGGCGGTTCCCCCGTTACCGACCTTAGCGGCAAGCCGCTGTCGGGCGTGCCCGAATGGTCGTGGAGCGCGGGCGGCGACTTCGCCATTCCGCTCGGCACCACCAAATGGGGCGACGCCCAATTTTACGGCCGCGCCGACTATAGTTGGCGTTCCTCCTACTACACCGCCGTGTCGGACAGCCGCTACTCGCTGGTGCCCAGCTACGGCGTCGCCAATGCGCGCATCGGCGTGCGGCTGGACGATGGCCTGATCGACCTGTCGCTCTGGGCCAAGAACCTGTTCGACAAGGATTATGTCGACACGCTCTCGGTCGCGAACACCGGCCTCGTCACCGCCACCGTCGGCGATCCCCGCACCATCGGCGTCACCCTGCGCAGCAAATTCTGACCCCCAATACGGAGGCAAGATCATGGCTACCCTTCCCTACGCAGACTATCTGGATGACCGGACCCGGCAACGGGCCCGGCCGGAAGAACCCGCCCGCGTCGGGGAGGGGGAACCCTCGCGCCTGCGCCTCACCGGCTTCGCCTCGATCGCGGTGCCAATCGCCGGCGCCGGCCTGCCGCTCGCCTTGTTCGTGCCCCAGCTTTACGCCACCCAGTTCGGCCTCTCGCTCGCCACCATCGGCTTCATCTTCCTGCTGGGCCGCATCTGGGATGTCAGCGCCGATCCGCTGGTCGGCGCGCTCAGCGACCGCACCCGCAGCCGCTTTGGCCGGCGCCGCCCGTGGATCGCGGCCGGCGGCCTGCTGTTCGGCCTGTCCTCGGCACTGCTTTTCTTCCCGCCCGCCGCGCTGGTGACGCCCGCCTATCTCGGCGCCGCCCTCTTCTTCTTCTATCTCGGCTGGTCGATGATCGAGATACCGGCCTCCGCCTGGGCCGGCGAGCTGTCGCGCCATTATCATGGCCGCACCCGCGTCGTCAGCTATCAGGCACTGCTGCGCGCCATCGGCCTGCTCGCCGTGCTGGTGCTGCCGACCATCCTCGACCAGGTCGAACCGGGCAATGGCACGCTGAAGCTCCAGCTGGTCGGCGGCTTCATCATCGCCACCCTCATCCCCAGCCTCGCCCTCACCCTCTTTTCCGTGCCCGAACCGCCGGTTCCCGCCACCCCGCCGGTCCGCCAGAGCTTCTGGCGCGCCACCAGCGTCATCTTCTCCGACCGGCTGCTGCTGCGTGTCCTCGCCTCCGACGCCGTCGTCACCGCCGGCCAGTCGATCCGCGCCAGCCTGATCGTCTTCTTCGCCGTCTGGTATATGGGCCTCCCCGCCTGGGCCAGCGGCCTCTATCTGCTCCAGTTCATCTTCGGCGTCGCCGCCGCGCCGATCTGGCTGCGCATCGGCACCCGCATCGGCAAGCGTCAGGCCGCGATCAGCGGCGAAATCGCCCAGGCGGCAATCAATATCGGCCTGCTCTTCGTCTTCCCCGGCGGCCTGCCGCTGCTCCTCGCCCTCACCATCGCCCAGGGGCTGACCCAGGGCTCCGGCAACCTCATGCTGCGCGCCATGGTCGCCGATGTGGCCGACGCCCACCGGCTGCGCACCGGCCATGACCGCACCGGCCTCTTCTTCTCGGTCTTCGCCCTCTCGGCCAAGCTCGGCCCGGCGATCGGCATCGGCATCGCCCTGCCGCTCATCGCCTGGCTCGGCTTTGCCGCCGGCCCGCACAACAGCCCGGCCGCGCTCGAAGGATTGAAGACCGTCTTCGCCCTCGGCCCGGCCCTGGCCCACATCATCGCCACCCTCATCATCTGGCGCTTCCCGCTCGACGAAGCCGCCCATGCCGAAATCCGCCGCGCCCTCGACCAGCGCGACGCGATCCCCGCCTGACCGTCCACGCATAAATTCAAGGAGACCTGCCATGACCATCCTGACCCAGAGCTTCCTCAACGCCGCCGATGCCGACGGTCCGCTCGATGTCGTTCCCGTCGCCGGCCGCATCGGCGCGGAGATTCGCGGCATCGCGCTGGGCGGCGACCTTGACGACGCCACCATCGCCGCGATCCGCGCCGCCCTCGTCCGCCACAAGGTGATCTTCTTCCGCGCCCAGCATCATCTCGACGATGCCGGCCAGGAAGCCTTTGCCGAGCGTTTCGGCAAGCCCGTCGCCCACCCGACCGTCCCGGTCGTGCCGGGCTCCAAATATCTGCTGGAACTGGATTCGAAAGAAGGCCGCGCCGCATCGAGCTGGCACACCGACGTCACCTTCGTCCCTGCCTATCCCGAATCCTCGATCCTGCGCGCCATCGTCATCCCGCAGGCCGGCGGCGACACGCTCTGGGCCAATACGGCGGCCGCCTATGAGGAACTGCCCGAACCGCTGCGCCAGCTCGCCAACAGCCTGTGGGCGGTCCATTCCAACCTTTATGACTATGCCTCGGTCGTCACCAACGCGAATGAGGAAGCGGTGAAGCGCTATCGCGAAGTCTTCGCCTCGACGGTTTATGAAACCGAACATCCGCTGGTTCATGTCCACCCCGAAAGCGGCGAACGCTCGCTGATCCTGGGCCATTTCTTCAAGCAGTTCGTCGGCCTCAGCCAGGCCGACAGCCAGCGCCTGTTCGCCACCTTCCAGGATGCCGTGACCCGGCCGGAAAACACCGTGCGCTGGCGCTGGCAGCCGGGCGACGTCGCCATCTGGGACAATCGCGCCACCCAGCATCGCGCCATTGCCGATTTCGGCACCCAGCATCGCCAGCTCCGCCGCGCCACCATCGCCGGCACCGTCCCCGTCTCGATCGACGGCCGCAACAGCCGCATCATCAAGAAGGAAGATGGCAAGATTGCCGAAGCCGCCTGAGCAGGGCTTGCCCACCCCCTTACCCTGACCCTGACCTTCGGCACACTGGGCCGCGTTCCATTCGGACGCGGCCCCTTTTCACGGAAGACCCCATGAAGCTCCGCACTGTCCTTGCCAGCCTGGCGCTGGCCACCGCCCTCACCACGCCCGCGGCGGCGCAGGAAAAGCGTCCCAATTTCCTGGTGATCGTCGCCGACGACCTGGGCTATTCCGATATCGGTGTCTTTGGCAGCGAGATATCCACACCCAATCTCGACCGGCTCGCTCTGTCGGGCGTGCGCCTGACCGGCTTCCACACCGCGCCCACCTGCTCGCCGACCCGCTCGATGCTGCTGTCGGGCACCGACAATCATCGCGCCGGCCTTGGCACCATGGCGGAAATGCAGGCCCCCAATCAGATCGGCAAACCCGGCCATGAAGGCTATCTGCGCACCGACATCGCCGCCCTGCCCGAAGTCCTGACCGCCGGCGGCTATCGCACCCTCTTTTCGGGCAAATGGCATCTTGGCCTCACGCCCGAGCAGGATCCCCATGCCCGCGGTTTCCAGCACAGCTTCGCGCTGCTGCAGGGGGCAGGCAATCATTATGGCACCGACATTTCGGCCACGCCCAAGCCCGGCTTCACCACCTATCGCGAGGATGGCCGCACGCTCGACAGCCTGCCCAGCGACTATTATTCCTCCGACGCCTTCGCCACCAAGCTGATCGACCAGATCAAGACGACGAAGGACGACAAGCCCTTCTTCGCCTATCTCGCCTTCACCGCGCCGCACTGGCCGCTGCAGGCCCCGTCCGAAACCATTGCCAAATATAAGGGCCGCTATGAGGCGGGCTATGAAGCGCTGCGCGCCGAGCGGCTCAAGAAGCAGGTCGCCCTCGGCCTGGTCCCGGCCAGCGCCGCGCAGCACCCCCTAGAAAACAGCAAGCCCTGGGCAGAGCTGACCCCAGACGAGAAGAAGACCGCGTCGCGGACGATGGAAATCTATGCCGCGATGGTCGACCGGCTCGACCAGAATGTCGGCCGGGTGATCGATGCGCTCAAGGCCAGCGGCGAGTATGACAATACCGTCATCCTCTTCCTTGCCGACAATGGCGCCGAGGGGATGGACCTGGTCCATGCCCGCAATCCCCGCTTCCGCGCCCGCGCCGAAGCCGCCGACAACAGCTATGACAATCTGGGCAAGGACAGCAGCTATATCAGCTATGGCCCCGGCTGGGCGCAGGCGGCGACCACCCCCTCCTGGCTCTACAAGGCGTTCGCGACCGAGGGCGGCACCCGCACCACCGCCTTTCTCTCCGGACCAGCGGTGAAGAAGCCCGGCAGCATCGCCCATGACTATCTCAATGTCATGGACGTCGCCCCCACCCTGATCGACCTGGCCGGCATCGCCCCGCCCAAGGGGACATTCCAGGGCCGCACCGTCCAGCCGATCCGCGGCACCAGCTGGGCGCCCTGGCTCGCCGGCACGGCGCCGACCGTCCATCCCGCCAGCGAGGCGATCGGCACCGAATTGTTCGGCTCGCGCGCATTGCGCCAGGGCGACTGGAAGATCACCGATGCCGGCGATGGCCAATGGCATCTGTTCAACATCGCCGCCGATCCGGGCGAAACCACCGACCTGTCCGCCCGCGAACCGGCGCGCCGGGCGGCGCTGGAAAAGGCGTGGGACGCCTATGCCAGCGATGTCGGCGTCGTCCTGCCCAACCCGCGCATCATGGTGGAATAACCCGCGCATCAGGGGGATGGCACGCCCATCCCCCTCTTCTCCATCGCATTTTCCCCTTGCCCCGGCGGCGATCCCATGCACAAAGCTTGCCAATTGCCGCAGGCGGACCCATGTCCGCCGCACCCCGATTTGGCGGCGCAAGGATTGAAGTGATGGACGATGTGACGATCCAGGACAGGGCCGCTTCGGCGCGACCGCTCGCCCCGCAGGAAGTGGGCGAAGGACTGTCCGTCATCTCGATCGCGAAAAGCTATGACAAGCGCGTCGTCCTGTCCGACGTGTCGCTGACGGTGGGCAAGGGCGAGGTCGTCGGCCTGCTCGGCCCCAACGGCGCGGGCAAGACGACCTGCTTCTATTCGGTCATGGGCCTCGTCCGTCCCGATCAGGGCCGCATCATCCTCGACGGCCAGGATATTACCGGCCTGCCCATGTATCGCCGCGCGATCCTGGGCTTGGGCTATCTGCCGCAGGAAACCTCGATCTTCCGCGGCCTGACCGTCGCCCAGAATATCGGCGCCGTGCTGGAAATGGCGGAGCCGGACAAGGCCGCACGCGCCGCCAAGCTGGAACAGCTGCTCGACGAATTCGGCCTCACGCGCCTGCGCGATTCCGCCGCCATGGCGCTGTCGGGCGGTGAACGACGCCGCTGCGAAATCGCCCGCGCGCTCGCCGCCGATCCCTCGATCGTGCTGCTCGACGAGCCGTTCGCCGGCATCGATCCGCTGTCGATCGCGGACATTCGCGATCTGGTGAAGCAGCTCAAGACGCGCGGCATCGGTGTGCTCATCACCGACCATAATGTGCGCGAGACACTGGAAATCGTCGACCGCGCCTGCATCATCTACAGCGGTCAGGTGCTGTTCGCCGGCAGCCCCACCGAACTGGTCGCCCATCCCGATGTTCGCCGCCTCTATCTGGGCGAGAATTTCCAGCTCTGACATGATCGGCCGGCGCCCCCTCGCGGATGCAGGACGGCCCGGCTGATGGCGCTCGGGCCACGCCTCGACATCCGCCAGAGCCAGTCTCTGGTGATGACGCCGCAGCTTCAGCAGGCGATCAAGCTGCTGGCGCTGTCCAATCTGGAGATCGAGGCGTTCGTCGCCGGCGAACTGGAAAAGAACCCGCTGCTCGAACAGGGGACCGCCGATGACGGCGGCCGGGAAGGCAGCGGCATCGACCGCGAGGTGGAGGCGCCCACGCTGGCCGCCGAAACCGGCGCCAGCGACGATCTGATCGCCCAGGGGCTGGGCGGCGCCGACAGTCCACTCGACGTCGATCATGGCGTGGAAACCTTCATCGACGATGGCCCGGCCGACCGCATGGCCGCCGGCAGCGGCTCAGGCTCGCTCGACATGCTGGGCGGCGGCAGCGGTTCGGGCGAAGCGGTCGATTTCGACAGTTTCGCCAATGCCGCGCCCAGCCTGCAGGAACATCTGATGGACCAGGCCCGCAGCACGCTGTCGGGCATGGACCTGCTGATCGCCACCCAGTTGATCGGCCAGATCAGCGAAGCGGGCTATCTGGAGGCCAATCTGCTCCAGACCGCCCATGGCCTGGGCGTGCCGCTCTTCACGGTCGAGGCGGTGCTCGAAGTTATCCACAGCTTCGATCCCACCGGCGTGGGTGCCCGCTCGCTCGCCGAATGCCTCGCCCTTCAGGCGAAGGAGGCGAACCGCTACGATCCCTGCATCCAGCGGCTGCTCGCCAATCTCGACCTGCTGGCCAAGGGCGCCCTGCCCCAGCTGCGCCGCATTTGCGGCGTGGATGAGGAGGATCTGGCCGACATGATCCGCGAACTGCGCGGCTATGATCCCAAGCCCGGCCTGCGCTTCGCCAGCGACAGCGCGACGCCGGTCACGCCCGACCTGTTCGTCAGCCGCACCCGCGAGGGCTGGGGCATAGAGGTCAACAGCGCCACCCTTCCGCGCGTGCTGGTCAACCGCACCTATTATGTCGAACTGGCCGGCGGCCCGCAGGACAAGGTGAGCAAGGCCTGGCTGGCCGACTGCCTCGCCAGCGCCAACTGGCTGGTGAAGGCGCTCGACCAGCGGCAAAAGACGATCATCAAGGTAGCGAGCGAGATCGTCCGCCAGCAGGAGGATTTCTTCCGCAACGGCGTCGCCTATCTGAAACCCCTGACCCTGCGCGCGGTCGCCGACGCGATCGAGATGCATGAATCGACCGTCAGCCGCGTCACCTCGAACAAATATCTCTCCTGCCCGCGCGGCCTCTACGAACTCAAATATTTCTTCACCAGCGGCGTCGCGGCGGCGGATGGCGACGGCGCCGTCTCGGCCGAAGCGGTCAAGAGCCATATCAAGGCACTGATCGGCGCGGAGGAGGCCCATGCCATCCTCTCCGACGATACGCTGGTCGACCTGCTGCGCGCCAAGGGCATGGACATCGCCCGCCGCACCGTCGCCAAATATCGCGAGTCCATGGGCATCGGCTCCTCGGTCCAGCGCCGCCGGCAAAAGGCGCTCAAGGGCAAGGCAGCCTGAGCCTGTCCTACAGCGGCCCTTTCCCCTATCATCGGCGTCGGTGACGGCCCACTTTCCGATAGGATCAGGCCAGCGCAAGATAATGTCACAATGTGCGGGAAATATGCGAAGTTAAGCGGAGCAAATCCTATTTCGCCGCCTTGACCCCGGCCACCGCGGCGGCAAAAGCGGCGGCGCCAATCATCAGATCAAGGATCGCCCGCCGCCATGTCCGTCGCCTATCTCAACGGCCAGTTTCTGCCGCTCGAAGACGTCCGCATCTCCCCGCTCGATCGCGGCTTCCTGTTCGCCGACGGCATTTATGAAGTGGCGGCCGTGATCGATGGCCGGCTGGTCGACAGCGCCAGCCATCTCGCCCGGCTGGAACGTTCCTGCACCGAAATCGGCATCGCCCTGCCGCTGACCCTGGACGAGATCGAGGCGGCGCAGAAGGCTCTGGTCGCCCATAACGGCCTAAGCGAGGGCCTCGTCTATCTCCAGATCACCCGTGGCGCCGACGTCACCCGCGACTTCATCCCGCCGGCCGGTCTCCAGCCGACCCTGTTCATGTTCGTCCAGGACAAGACATTCCTCGACGTGCCCGCCGCCAGGACCGGCGTCGCGGTCGCCACCATGGCCGACCTGCGCTGGGCGCGGCGCGACATCAAGAGCGTCGGCCTGCTCGCCCAGGCGATGGCCAAGATGGCCGCCAAGGAAGTCGGCGCGCAGGAAGCCTGGATGATCGAGGACGGCTTCATCACCGAAGGCGCCTCCTCCACCGCCTTCATCGTCACCGACGAAGGCATCGTCACCCGCCCCTACAGCCAGTCGGTGCTGGCCGGCTGCACCGGCGCGGCGCTGACGGCCCTTGCCGAAGAAAGCGGCATCGCCGTCATCCGCCGCCCCTTCACCCTCGCCGAAGCGCTCGCCGCCAAGGAAGCCTTCATGACCAGCGCGTCCACCTTCTGCCTCTCGATCGTCAGGATCGACGGCCAGCCGGTCGGTGACGGCACCCCCGGCCCGGTCGCGACCCGGCTGCGCGAACTCTATATCGACTTCGCCCGCCGCACCGCGGTCTGACCTGCGACGAAATGAGTCCATTTCGGATCGAATAGGCAGAATAGGGCGCCGGCATCAGCCGGCGCCCTTTTGGTTTCCATGCTTCCACCGATATCTCGCGCGCGCGTGACGACCATCACGACAGCCCCGTGCATTTGCGCCATTATGGAGTCAGCGCCGGCTGCGCCCGGTGGGCAAGCGGCTAAGCTGCGGAACATAACAGGCACGGGAGATTGCGTGGTGATGGCCAATCCTTTCTCGACCGATCATGATCGTCCCTTCGCCGCGCCGGATGACCGGCGCGGGCTGCTGATCGTCGCCGACGGGGCATGGATCGACGATGCCGCCATGCTGGCCGATGCCGCCGGCCTGCGTCTGCTCGGCACCGTCCCGCTCGACCAGGCCGCCGCCCGGCTCGACATGCAGGTGGGCTGCGATGTCGTCCTGCTGCTCTGCCGCCAGCCTGATCCGCTGCTCGAACGGCTGATCGTCCAGGTCGAAACGATCGCGATCCAGAACCGCATGGCCGTCGTGCTTATGGCGGGTATCGAAACACTCGATATGGTCTTTGCCTGCATCCGCAGTCCGCAGACTCAGTTGCTGTGCAATCCCGACAATGGCGACATCGCCGCCGCCCTGCTCGCCGCCGCGCATAGCGATGCGCTGCCGCATGATCTTCACGACGCCACCCATGAAAGCGACGGCAACCGGTTGCAGCGGCTGAGCGAGGAAGTCAGCCGCCTCGCCCGCACGATCGAGGCCCTGACCGATCGGCCACGCCCGACGCTCCCCGCGTTCGACATGCCTGCGCGCATCGCCGATCGCCAGGGCGGCTATATTGCCATGCCGGCCATCGCCACGATCGGTGCGGCCACCATGGCGGAAACCGCCTCCGTCACCGCCGCACAGGTCCGCGACCTGCTGCGCGCGCGACGACTGCGCGCCGATTTCCTGCCCGGCGACCTGTTCGCCGATCCGGCCTGGGACATGATGCTGGACCTGCTCGCCGCCCGGCTGGAACAGGCCCATGTCTCGGTCTCCAGCCTGTGCATCGCCTCCGCCGTGCCGCCGACCACGGCGCTGCGCTGGATTCGGACGTTGACGGATAAGGCTTTGGTCGAACGTCGTGCCGATCCGCATGACGGCCGCCGCATCTTCATCGCGCTGGCCGACGATGCGGCCGAGCAACTGACCCGCTGGTTCGGCGCCAGCCGCCGCTATCTCAATGCCTGATTCTGCTGCCAGCCCTATTCGTTGATCAGGGTCAATGCGCTGAACGTCAGGAGCAGCCCCATGGCGTAGGCCAGATATTTGGTTTGCCGCCACCGATCACGGTCCGCCAACCAGCGCTCGTCGTCAATTGGTCCATCCCGCCGCTCGAACTCCGCATTCTGGGACGCGACATAGTTGACGATCCGGGTCAGGATATTCGGTTTCTGTTCCATCATTCCTGCTCCACCGGTCCGTCAGATAGGGCAAATATGGGCCACTGGGTCAAGCCGATGCCACCATAGGTCAGGCTTTTTCCCGAACCAGCGCATTGGTCCGCAAACCGACCTTGACCCGCGCGCCAAAATCCCTAGAAGCGCCCGCACCCCATGGGGGCGATTAGCTCAGTTGGTAGAGCGTCTCGTTTACACGGCGGGTGCCTATGAGGCTGAAACCCGCAGGAAAGCTAGGCTTTCCGCTTTCCCTTTTTCGATTGGTCGGGACTATGTCGGGACTCGCTTGCATCGAGCGCGTTCCGCACATCCTCGTCCAGCACATGTGCATAGCGCAGCGTCGTCTCGATCCGCTTGTGCTTTAGCGCTTCCTTCGCGGCGGCAAGCGATCCGGTCGCGCGGACGATGCGGGTGCCACGCGTGTGGCGCAGATCATGGATGCGGAAATTGTCGACGCCGGCGTCGGCCTTGGCCTGTTCAAAGGGCTTGCGAAGAGAGGTCGCGGTGAGCGGATAGCGCTTGCCGGCGCGACGATTGCCACGGCTCTTCTGGCAGACATAGGTGAAGACGAATGGCTTGCCCTCGTCATCGTCGGCCTGGGGCTGTCGAGCGATGATCTCGACCAGCGTCGAGGTGAGCGGCCGCACGACGAAATCGCCGCCCTTGATGCGCGTGATAGCCTGCTTGCGTTGCAGGTTCACATCGTCCCAGCGCAGGCCCAACACCTCGCCCCGGCGCCAGCCCGATTTGAGCAGGAAGTCGATCGCGTCCGCCACGTCGTTGCGGATCGCGAGGAAGAGTTTCTTTTCCTCCGTCAGGTCGAGTTCGCGCGGCGGCTTCTTCGCGACCTTGAGGAAGAGCTTGCCCCATTTGGGCATCTGGCCGACGTCATATTCGGTGTCGGCCGCGTGGCGCCAGATCGCGCGCGCGTTTTCGATGTCGCGATTGACCGATGCATTGGAGCGGCCATCCCGGCGCTTCGCAACGAAAATCTGGAAATCGCGCTGAGAGATCTCCGACAAAAGGCGCGTCGCGCCCAGCCCTTCGACCAGGGCGGCGGTCAGCCCCTTGATGGTGGGCCAGCTGGGCAGATGCTCCGCATGTTCCTGATAGAGGCCGCAGGCTTCATCGACGGTGATAGGCGGCCGCTGCTCTTCGGGCAGGGCCGCCTTATGGCGCTCGCGGCGCTCGAATGCTTCCGCCAATCGCTTGGACGTGCAGCCTGTCGACCCATGATAGCGCCGATGGTTGAACTGGAAATCATAGAGATAGTGGGGCCTGCCCTCAGGCTTGTAGACGGTCACCGGCTCAACGCTCTGTATGTCGCCTCGTGAAGGGCACGACGACGCCTCGATCGCGGCGCTTTGCCACTGACGTGCGGCGGGTGGGCGAAGCTGGCAGACATGCGGGCGGCACCTGGCGAAGTTGCTCGACGTATGATTCGAGATCCGCGACAGTGTAGCGAATGGCGCGCCCGATCAACACATAGCGGAGACGGCCCGCCTGGCGCTCCTTGCGCAGGGTGCGCGCGCAGAGGCTCAGGCGATCGGCCGCTTCCGTTTCGGTCAGAAGGATGGATTGGTCGGTCATGCGGCCTTTCGCTGCTGCCGATCGGCGCGGATCAGCTGGTGGAAGGACAGGTAATCGTCGATGCCGGCATAGAGGCCGGTATGGCCCGGCAGCTCCCACCGATAATGTTCGGCCAGATCCTCGATCCTCGCCCGGCGCTGATGGATGTCGGCGATGCCGTCGACCTTGGCGCCATGGAGAACCCGCAGCGCGTAGAGATCCGCGCCCATGGCGCAGTCGCGCTGGACGCGATCACCCGCGTTGCGGATCTCGCTGGCCATGGCCGTGTCATAGCGGCCGACGGCATCGGTCAGCACGGCGATCTTTTCACTAACTGTCGCGCCGACGCCCTTCTTGCCCAGCCCAGACACGACCCGCCGCCAGTCCGCGACGATCGCCGTCCAGATGCGGATTTCGTCGGCCGCGACCTTCTCCTGCATTCGCCCCTTTGCGACCAGGTCAGGATATTGGCGGGCGCGGCGTTCGAGCGCGCCTTCAGCCTCTTCCAGCAGCGGCGCGAGACGGGCGCGGATATTGGCTACCAGATCCGTCATGCCGCCATCCTCATTTCTGGCAGGCCAGGCTGGTTGGCGGCGACCAGGGCGCGGGCGACGGGCGGGCATACGCTGTTGCCGATCGCGCTGATCTGCATCGCCTTGGGCAGGCGGCCGAATTTCCGGTTGCCCTTTTCGGTCGTATACCAGCACTCGGGATCCAGCACGTAGCTGTCGGGAAAGCCCTGGGCGCGGGCCAGCTCGCGCGGGGTCAGCATCCGCAGGCCTATGTCGACGATGATGTAGGTGCGAGCATCGATCGTCACCGTCACCACGGCGAACCGGGCTTTCGTCGTGACTGTGTCCAGCGGCCGGTCCACTGGCTGGATCTGTGACGCCTCGCTTTCGCCATCGGTGCCGTAATATTTCACCAGGAAGGCGGCGACCTTGACCGCGCGCTCCATCAGTTCCGGCGGCAAGTCGCCATCCTCGACCAAGGTGGTTTCGACAATTCGCTGCTGCGATCCCGTGGTGGTCGCCGTCGACAAGGGGCGCCGGGCATCGCGGCCGGCAGAGTGCGTGTTACGCGGACCGCCATTGGCCTGCTCGATATGAGCGGTGACTATCGCGTGGTGCTGGCCGCCGGCGCGAATAGTCTTTTGGGGCTGTTCGGGGTCGCCACCGCCGCCCTTACTGTTGCTGCCATAGAAGCTGGACAGGAAGGCTGTGACGACGCCATTGGTGTCCTTCTTCGACGCGGTCACGGAATGGGCCGGCTTGTCGATCGGGCGATTGAGGCCGCCTTGCTGGCCGTAACTGATGAAAGGCACCATGACCGCTTCGGCCCGCCCCAAAGGCGTGGCGGCAGCCTGACGGGAGGCAGCGCCGTTCGCCGTGACCGTAGGCATTTCGCGGTTCATGGGCGATCCGACGCCGGTGCTGTAGAATTTCGTGACATGGGGGGCCAGCACGGCGTCGGCGAGAGCGAGTTCGCCGCGGTTGGCACCCGTCACCGTTCGCAGCGGCTCCTCGATGTCATGCAGTCTAATGCCGCCCTGATGAGTGACGGGCACGATGAAGGGTAGAGCTGCATTAACGACATAGCGCATCACCCCATGCGCGATACGGCGCAGGGTGCTTTCGGCCAGATCCTTCGGACGGCCGAAAATGGACTTGGTCGGAATCGACCAGTCGATGCATTCGGCGGCGGTCCGGTAGGGGAGCAGCTTACCAGCGATTACGCGCGGATCATTCGGCGCAGCATGTGTCTGCTTGGGCCAGACGATCTTGACCCGTGCGCCTGGGCGCTTCTTCTTGAACACCATGTAGAGCCGTAGGCGGGAAGTCGGGGTGCCATAGTCGCATGCCCGCAGCTTCTTCCAATCGACAACGCGGCCGGTGCGCCGGATCAGCCGGACGAACTTCTTGAAGTCCTTCCCGGCCAGCGCCGCAATGGGCACACCATTGGTGTCCAGCGGCGCGGCATATTCGAACTCCTCGACATTTTCGAGATAGCCAACTTCGGGGTCGGTTTCCTCGATCCAGTGAACCACCTCCCAGCACAGCGCACGGATCGACCGGTCCTTGACCGGGCCACCCTTCGCCTTGCTGAATTCCTTGCAATCAGGGGAGAACCATGCGCCGGCCACCGGCATGCCCTTGGTCACGGACCTGGGCAGCATGGGGATGCGGATGTCCGTGCAATGGTGGTCCGCACCGGGGTGGTTCGCCCGATGAATGGCAATGGCGGTTTCGCTATGGTTGATCGCGTGGTCGACGTCGCGACCGATCGCCCAGGCAATGCCTGTGGACGCACCGCCGCCGCCGGCGAAGCCATCGATGAAGAGACCCTGGAACATTAGATCATCTCCGCAAAGGTGGTTGCGTCGGGCCAGCGCCAGAGGCCTTGCATGCCTCGTGCAGGGACAGGATCAGGCCACGCCTCGATCTCTAGCATTGGCCAACCCCAGTTGGCGTGTTCGTCACGGTTGCTGTCGTTTGCGCGGGCGACGCCGAAATCGGCCGCGATGTCGAGGCCGGACCGTGGTTCTCCGACAACGGCGGTTCCTATTCCTGCGGCCACAGGAAGATTTCCGGCTAGAAAATCCTCCAGCACCGGCACCGCGAGATCGCGGTGGAGGCACATTTCCTTCGTCTCTTCGGCATCCGGGTAGAGATCGAAAAGGCCGATCATGTCGGAGACTTCATCGCGGGCGACGCTCATCTTGCCAGCATGGATCACAATGCGCTGGCCGATGATCGCGCGCGGCGCGCGATAGCCGCGAAATTCGAACGGCTTTGCGCCGGCAATGATGAGGGAAGCCCAAGGCTGCCAGATGGTGAGGGCCTTCATGCGCCCCTCCAATGATGCGCGACAGGACGCGTGGTCAGGGTTGCCGCGTGGTGGCGGGTGCAGTTGACGGTGGCGCAGCGCGGGCAGGCGATGCGATCAATGCGGGCGACAGCGGGGATCGGCTGTCGTTCGGAAGGCTTCCGGGTGAGGATGGTCATCAGGAGATCCTTTTCAGGAGCCAGGTCAGCGCCGGGCAGCTGGCAAGCCAGAGGGCGGCCAGGGCGACGCCGATGGCGAAGGGGACGACGGGGGAGAAGCGCGGCGGGTTCACTGCATCGCGTCCGGTCGATGGCCGAGGTCGATCAGCATTTCGGCGAAGGCGGCGATCGGCGTGTCGCCCTCGCCAACCGCGCGCTGGGCGCCAAGGTCCGGGCCGATGCAGGCGAACCATTTCTTTGCCGCTTTCGAGTAAGCGACCATCAGCATTTCGTTCTTGCGCAGGTCGAGCGCGTCGATTGACAGGCTGGTCATGACGCCTCCTGCAGGTTGGCAGTGGCGACGCGGACATAGAGGGGGCTTTTGCTGGCACCTTCGCCCGCATATCCGCGCTTCTGCCAGCCCAGGCGCTGCATGATGCGGACGAGCTGGCTGTTGTCGGTGAAGCGCGGGACGCGGCGGCGATCGGCGGCATCGCCGAGGATCTGGCCCAGATCGGCCAAGGCGATGCTGTCGACGCGGCGCAGCTGCGCGGCGGTGAAGAGCGCGAGGCGGCAGATATGGCGGTCTGCCGGTGCTCGAAGAATGGGCGCGGTGAGCATTGATCTCCCCTCTCTGTCAGTCCTGCTCACCGAGCAGGCGTTGGTGGTTGCGGAAGGCCTGCTGGGCGCTGACGTGCGGCATGGTCCGGTCGAGGCGACCGGCGCGCTGGCTGAGCAGCCGCGTCTTGCAGGCGAGGTGGTTTTCGAGCAGGCGCCCGGTCTTCTTCTGCAGGGCGCGCCAGGTGGGGCGGTCGCCCAAGCGATAGGCGGCGATCAGCGCCAGGACGGGCTGGCGCGGCAGGACGGTGAAACAGCGGGTGCAGACCCGCTGCCAGCGGGACCGGCTCTGGCTGCAGCCGGTGACATCGCAGCGGTGCTTAGCCATGGGGCACCGCCTTTTTCGCGGCGGGCTTGCAGTCCGGGCAGCGGACGCCAGCGACGATGATGGCCCAGCCTTCGGGCAGGTTCGGCTCGGTCGAATGATGTTCGACGCGGCACCGGGCGCAGATCATGATGAAGGGCGGCATGGGCGCGGGACGCGCGTTGACAGGGCGCAGAACAGGACGCTGGTTCACAGGACATTCTCCGGGCTTTGGGGGTTTTCGAAGATCCAGCAGCGGACGATCTGGCCCGCCGGGTTGTTGACATTGTCGGTGGCGAGCCATTTCCGGCTCTTGGATCCGCGCAGCACCTTCTTGAGCTTGTCGAGGTCGGGCGGGACGATGCCGGCGTTGCGGCAGCGCGCTTCGAATTCGACCAGGCGGATGGCGATCTTGCCGGCGTTGCGATGCTGGTTGATCGACTTGCCGATGGCGTGATCTTCCAGCTTTTCGCGATCGAGCAGATATTCGACCTGCTCCCAGAAGCGGGCGACCAGCGGATGATCGCCGCCGGCGGACTGCTGGCGATCGAGCGCCATGCTGTCGACCAGCGCCACCGTCTCCGCGATCCACGCAGGCTGGATCTTCTCGAACAGGAGGGGCAGCGCCTCGACGGCCGCCGCGAGCTGCGAGTGCGTTTTGATCGGGCGCGCATTCTCCAGCCCTGGGACGCGCCTTTTCATTTCGCGGCTGTGGTGTTCGTAACGGTCGAAAAAGAAGGGAAGGAATTTGGCCTCGTTCCTGACGACATGGATGATCGTTCCCGACACATCCTCCATCGGCCATGTTTCCAGGCGCACGGCCGATTCGCGCGTCGCTTCCGACCAGCGCGCCTTGTCGATCGGCATCGACATCAACCGCTCCAGCACCGCCGGATGCGCGTCGATCCGCTCATTCTGCATGAGGTAGATCGCGCCGTTGAAAGGCGGCTCGCTGGTTTCATAGCCGCCCGACTTCATGCCGAGGCCACGCGGCGATCGGCCGCCATAAAGGACCAACAATTCGTTGGGATCGAACTGGCGCGAACCACTGCGCTTTTCGTCGTCGCGGCCGCTTTCCATGAAACCCACCGGCAGGTTGCTGACCTTGAGCAAACTGCGCGCGATGAAGGCCGGGGTGCCCTTGTTCGGGTCGAAGCCTTCGTATCCGGCGCGACCTGCAAGCTTCCAGCAGAACTCGATGATGGTCGACTTGCCCGAACCCGGCGGCCCGGTCAGTTCCAGGAAGCCCAGCGTCTTGTGCCGGTCGCGGATCTGCACCGCGAAGAAGCTCATCACAAAGAAGGCGAGCGTCACCAGGCCCTTGGGGCCATAGGCGATCCAGAAATCTTCGAGCCAGGGAAAGGCGATCTTGTCCGCATCATATTGGATGTCGAGCAGCCGTTCCGGGCTGCGCAGTTTCACCGCCTGCTTGCCGAAATCGAAGTAATTCTCGCCATTGATCTGTTCGACGCGGCCGTCGCGCACGGCGACATCGCCGAACAGCCAGGCGCGATGCTGCGGAGAATATCCGGTGAAGGGGATGGGTTCGACGACCTTCAACCGCCTGGTCTGGTTACGCATCAGGCGGTCGAGCTGCTCGCCCGACCCGCTCCACATGCCGGCGAAGGCCATCAGCCGTTTCTTGAACTCTCCGGGGTTGGCGCAGGTCGCCGAGGTGAAACGGGCTTTCACCGTGGGCTGATCAGGGAAATCGACCTGCAGGAAATAGTTGGTTTCGTCGGCAACCTCGTCCCGCTCGCGATAGAGCATGCGGAAGGCGCAGTTGGCGATCTCCTCGACCTGCAGCTCATGCTCATCGTCCTTCCAGACGGAGCGGCACCACCACAGGCGGTTGTCGTGGCGGAAATCGAAACTGGCGAGGCTGGTGCGCTGGAAAATGAGGCGCGCCTTTTCGCGCTGCGTCTTGGCCAGCGTGACGGCACCATTCCAGAGATAGCCCTCGATCGCGTGTTCCGAGAGCGGCGCCTTTTCGGGATCTCCCTTCCACTGCTGGTGGCGCAGAAGCAGGTCGTTCCAATCGAGGGTCGTGCCTTCCCCATCGGGGCGCACCTGCGCGGCCGTGGCGGCCCAACCTTCGGCTGCGGCGCGATCGACGAACTTGCGCGCCCATTTGACGCCGGCGCCGCCGGGATCGAAGGCGAAGACCAGCTCCGGCCGGGTCGACCGCTTCAATGAGCGGATCTCTTCCTTGAGCTGGTCGAGGAAATGTTCGGGCCAATAGTTGCAGGACATGGCCGACACGGTCAGCAGGCCGGCGCCCTGATAGAGGGCCATGGCATTGAAGATGCCCTCGCAGATCCAGACCTGGTCCGCCTTGGCATAGTCCTCGAAAAACAGCTTGGGCGGGATCCAGCAGTGACCGCCGGGCTTGCTGCCCTTCTTGAAATGCGCCTTTTTCGCGAAGCGACCGGGGCGATCGATGATGCGTTCCCACCAGCTGTCACCGACCTGAAAGCGGATCGTAGCGCCGGAATGGCCGCTGTCGTGATCGCGATAGACTTCCTGGCTATAGCTGCCGCGCAGGTGCTGGAGATCCAGCCCGCGTTCGTGGAGCAGATAGGCGTCAGCGGCGGCGTTGGGATTGGTGTTGGTGGTGGGGAAGCGCTTCGACCAGTCCTCGAACAGATCGGGCAGCAGGCTGCGGACGCTCTCTTCCCATCCGCACTTTTCCTGTCGGCCGCAGCGGACGATCTTGGGATCCTTGGCAGCGCAGAAGGCTTCCCACTTGCCGCAATCGGGGCAGAGCCCTTCCTGCAGCCAGGTGCCACCCGTCTTCTTGAAACGGAACTTGTTGGTCAGGCCTTTGAGAATATCAGTTTCGAGGCTCACCGGGCGGCACCCCCGCGCAGCAGGTGCTTGGCCATGCCGCACAGTTCGGAGGCCTGTTCGCTGACGATGCGGGCCGTGCGCTTCTCGCCGCTATCCATCAGGTCCAGGCTGGCCAGGGTGAGCAGGCGGGCGCTGTGGTGCGTCACGACGGCCATGTGGCCCAGCACCGCTTCCAGATCATCGATCCGCACCTTGAGTGCGTCAGTCTCGTCTTTCGTAGACACAGTTTCCCCCTCGCCCGCAGCGCGGGCGTTGTTCAGATTTGGCAATGGATGGTGGGTGGGCCGGCGGATCAGCCGCCGGCGAACATGGTCAGCTGGTTGGGATCATCGCCGGCATCGCGGGCGGGTGGCAGGACATGGGGCACCTGGTCGCGCGGGCAGATCGGCAGATCCAGATCCGGGCGGTCGATGAGGCCGGGGCAATATGTGTGGCGGAACACCAGCTCCAGGCCGAAGGTGTGGCCGCAGCCGGTGTTGGTGCAGTGCGCATCGAGATGCTTGACCTTCTCCGTCACCCGTGTGCTGCGGCGGATGAAGGCCGGCGCGTCACATTTGGGGCAGATTGCTAGGCTGTTCTGCTTGGCCTTTTCACCGCCCGACGACATGCGGAACTGCAGGGGCGCCTCGACCAGCGGGCGCGGTGGTTGCTGATGGATCATTTGCCTTCCCCCGTTTCGCGGCGCTCGATGGCGGCGAGCGCGGTTTTCAGCGTGTCGAGCGCGTCCTGGATTTCCTTGCGGGCGCGGCGCGTGGTGCGGATATCGCTGCAGCTGGCGGCCGCGATGATGGCGGCAATGGCCTCGCCGGTTTCCTTGGCAGAAGAACCGGCGAGGCCGGCCAGGCAGAGGTCGGGGGCCTCCCTGCCGGCGAGATCGAGGCGCAGGCCATGGAGCCGATGGAAGGGCGCATGGTCGCCGCCATGATCGAGGAAGGCGCGATCGAGCCGTTCTGCATCGATCAGGCGGATTTCCGTCTCGCAATCGGGGTCCGACCAGCGACGGACGGCCTCGACCGACTTGACCCCGCAAATGGCGGCGCAGCGATCCCAGCCAATGACCTGGGCGATGGTGGTCAGGGTGCGCTCATAGGTGAGCGGTTCGCGGATCTTGGTCACGCCTTCCCCCCCGGACGGTAGTCAATGGACACGCCAAAATGCCGGGCGATAAGGCCGCCCATGCGCCACCGAGCTTGGGCGCCATCTCCGCTCTCCACGAACGCGCCGGACCAGCTGGAAAGAACCTCCAGCTCCGACAGAATGCGGGCGAATTCCTTCGCCGCCTCGAAGTCCAGCATCGTGGCAAAATGTTCACCGCGATATTCGACGTAGGCGTTACAAAGGCAGCGATGAGCGGTGAATGTCGGGCGAACCGAATTGGGCTTCTTGCTCATAGCGCCGCTCCCTTGGTTTCGGCACCGCGATCCAAGGCGACACGGCCCGAACGGCGATCTAGGCCGTAGATGCGGGCGCCGGTGTGGCGATCCGTGCCATACCAGCGCTTGGGCGCCTGCGGCAGATCGAGGGGATACAGGTCCGGGCGGAGCAGATGGCGAGGAACGCCGGTGGCCGCCTCAACCTGCAGCACATATTCGCCGGGCAGGCGTTTGGAGCTTTGCACCCATTTCCAGACAGCGGTGGGCGATACCCCGCAAATGCGGGCGAGTTCCGACTGTGAGCCAGCGACATCGATCGCCTGCGTCAGCGCTTCATAAGGGGTGAGCGTTTGAACCATGGTTGATGTTTTAACTAAGGTTGCAGGACGAAGCAATAAGAAAAGTTGCATCGCTGATTTTTACCAAGGTTGTAATGGTCAGCCGGTGTTTCGCAGTGATCGTCTAGCGGCCTTGATGGCTGATAAGAGCCTCTCTCAGAGCGAGCTGGCGCGCCGGGTCGGCATATCGTCGACCGCCATCTGGAAATTGATGAACGAGCCGGCGCAGGGTTCGAAGCACACCCACAAGATCGCGCGCGAGCTGGACACGACTGCCGAGTATCTGATGGGCGAGACGGATGATGCCGGCATGTCCAGACAGCTGGTTGCTGCGGTCCAGCCCACAGTCGAAATCGACCCAGATCTAGTGGAGATCGACAGCATCGATCTCAAATATGGCATGGGCGGCACCTTTCTCGACACCGATCATATCGAGGTTGAAAAGGTCAAATTCTCGCGCAGCTGGATCAGCCAGTTCACCAAATCGCCGCCGCACATGCTCTGCAGCACGAAGGGTGTGGGCGATTCGATGATGCCGACGATCCATGACCAGGATGTCGTGATCATCGATCGGTCACAGACGCGCCCGGAGATGGGCGACAAGATCTGGGCCATTGTCTATTCGGGCTGGGGCATGATCAAGCGGTTGCGGGCGCAGCCGGACGGCACGATCCGCATCAGTTCTGACAATCAGTTGATCCGTGACGACTTCGCCACCGACGGCGATCTGTTCATCGTTGGCCGCGTCGTCGCGGTGGTAAAGAGCGTCTGACCATGGCGGCCGCGCTACAGGCGATGTCCCTGGCCGTGGTCGGCGCGCAGTTTCCCAATACTGACGGCTCTGATAGGCGCTTCGAAACATTGCTCTGCCCGCCGGGCGAGGCGATCGAATTGCGCCCTGAACCGACCAACAAACATGATCCGCTGGCCATAGCCGTCTATTCGGCGCGAGGTGTCCAGATCGGATATCTGTCAGCCGAGCGCTGCGGCCGGATCGGCCAGCTGATGCGGTTAGGTCATGAGGTTCAAGCGATCTTCCAAGGGATGTCGCAGGACGGGACATGGGTTCGTGTCGCCTTTGATGGCGAGGCGCCAGAGCTACCTTCTTCATCGCCCGTGGCATCGCGTGATCCGGATCACGGCGAATTTGTCGAGGATCGCTTCTATCCGGACGAAGAGTGGCCTGACTTCTAATTTTCAGCATGATCGGGGGGAAACGATGTTTACGAGCGCCTTTCTGCGAATGAAGGTAACCCCGCCGGCGGTCACAATTCGCGCCGAGGTTCTTGGACCAGACGATGCGCCGGCGAGCCGCGTCCGCTCTCGCGATCACAGCTCCTCCTGGTCCTGCCGCATTCTTTACGTCGATTCGAAAGGTAAGGAAAAAGAGCGGGATATCACCTGCCGCCGCCTGGACGGATATGGCCATGCCACCCACATTCATGCCTATTGCCATGCCCGCGAGGCACCGCGGATGTTCAAGATTGAGAACATTCGGGAAGTGATGGACCTATCGACCGGGGAGATGGTCGAGGCAAAAAGGCACTTCGCAATGCTCGCAGCCACGGGCGCCCTCCCGTTTGAAGACAAGGGTTTTGCGGACTTCACGAAGATCACGCTCTTCATGGCAAAATGTGACGGCGATTATCATCCGCTCGAAGCCGATGCCCTAGAGGCTGCGATAACTGCCTACGTAATCCGCTTTGGTGGTAATGACGATCTGATCGAGGCAGCCATGCGGAGGACGCCGGCAATCGCACCTGACGGGCGGGATGTTGCTATCGGACTTAAGCGGCTGAAGTCTTCACCGATCGGCGCGCGCGTGTCGCGACTCATCCTAGATCATTGCGGTCTGATCATGGACGCCGATGGGCGGCACGATCAGCGAGAAACCGCCTGGGCATTGGAATTGCAGGAAGCGCTGAGGGCGCAGGTCTAAGCGCTCTCCAACGTGATCCTCTGCCGGATGCCGCTGGCGTTGGATGTCGTCTCAACCGTATCGACCAGCCATTTGACCGCATCGATCTTGCTGCCCCAACCCGACAGGCTGAGTTTGCGACCTGGCGTGATGCGGCAATCCGCAAGCGCCAGATCATATTCGAAGCGATAGCCGCCCCGCGCGCGCTTTTTGGCTTCGGCGTCGGCCGCCTGCCTGGCGTCGGCCTCGCTCGCATAGACGCGCTTCAGGCGTTTCGGGTTGTCGCCGCCGGTTGAGTGGGTCTTCTTCCGCCCTGAGGCCTGGTCATGCCATTGCGCCTGCACCCCGTCATTCTCGTCGCGTTCGGCGCGTGTGAAGCTCCAGGCCCAGCCATCGCGCCGGGTCAGGGTGAGGCCGGGAATGACCGTACCGCTGGGCGTGGTGTCGCTGCCCACCGGCATGAAGATCAGGCGCCGATCCTTCCAGGTGGCGACGGCGTCGAATCGGCTTCCGAGATCCCGGACGAAGGCCATGTCCGACTTGCCATTCTGATCGATGGTGATGGTCTTGCCCGACAGGTCTGGATGCACCTGCGCGGCGACGCCATGGCGGCCGGCAATGTCGGAGAGGATTGTGCCCAGGGTCACGTTCTTCCAGGCCTTGGTCCGGCGTCGGCGATAGCTGCCCGAGAGGTCCGCCGATCGCGCGCGGATCGTGATCCGGTCGGGCGGCCCCGAGGCCTGCACCTCATCCACGGTGAAGCGGCCCTTTTCGACCAGGCCGGGGGTGATGTCGTCGCCCGCTTCCCAGCCCAGCGCGAGCGCGATGATCTTGCCGGGATCCGGCAGCGCCAGACGGCCGTCGGCATTCTGCAGGGTGAGGCTCAGCTCGTCCGCCTCGCCGCCCCGCTTTTCCGTCAGGGTCAGCTCCATGTGGCGGGGATTGACCTTGTCGGCCAGATCCGCGCCGTCGAGCGTCAGGCGCATCGCCGCGCGATTGGCGGTCATCCGTCGACCCGCTTCAGATCCATGGTGAATTGCTGGCCGCGCGGCAGGCCGCCGGCCATGATGCCGACATGGCCAAGGTCCATCGCCTCGATCCGATAATGGCCCATGACATAGCCCAGCCCGTCGACCAGCGGCCAGTTGTCGCCGGTGTCGGCCATTTCGATCAGCCGATCTATCGACGCATAGCTGCAGGCGACTTCGGGAACGACCAGCCCGGCGATCGTCACCAGATCCTCACCGGGACCGGCGAACTGGCTGGCGGGGCGCGCGCCGAAGCGGTCCATTTCCTCATGGCGCCAGCTGATGCGGCGTTGCAGATCCTGATAGGGGATGGTGTCCATGCCGAAGATGAACATGCCCAGCGTCATCAGGTGCGCCGGGCTGACGATGGGGAGCGTGGCCATTGGCCCGGTCTGGCCCCCGCGCGCGCGCGAAGCGAGCGGGCGGCCGGGTAAATGGGGCTGTTACCAGCCCAGCAGATGCAGGATGCCCCGGACGAAGCACCATAGCCCCAGCCCGGTGATCAGCAGGATTTCAATGGCGTCCCTGAATCTCATTGCGCGCGGCTTCCGTCATGAAGGCACTGCGGGTCAATTTGCGCAGTGCGGCGGCCTGGTCGATGGCATCGAGCATGCCCCGGTCCAGCGACAGGTTGATGCGCATAAGCTTGTTCGCCGACACGATATGCGGGACGGCGAGCAGGAAGGCGCCGTCGGCCAGGTCATCCTTTGCCGCTTCGCGCACCTGGTCGACCGGTCTTGGATCGACGGCGTCGGCATCCTCGAACCAGAGTTCCAGCGCCTCGACCGCGTTGGCCAAAACATCCTCCTGCCGATCGGCGGCAGAAAAGCAGCCGGGCAGATCGGGGAAGCTGACACCGAAGGCGCTATCCGCATCCTTATGCACCAAGGCATAGAAATATTTCATGGTCTTATCCGTTTCCTTTCACAGCGGAGCATGGCTCCTTTCAGAGCCAGCCCGCCGCCTTCGCAATCGACCGGGCGGTGCCGATCGGAAGGTCCTTCTTCGGGTGCGGCACGATGATCGTCACGGCGCCCTTGCGGAACTTATGGTGAGAGCCCCTCACTGAAATCTGCTCGAAACCCTCTTCGAGCAACCGCTTGACGATCTTCTTGCTGTCCCGTTCCATGTGTAAATATATACACATGGCGCGCAGCCCATGCAAGGGGGTTTGTGTAAATAAATACACATCGGCGTAACTGACTATTCGTCGTCGAAACCGCGCCGGCGCTTCTGGTCCTCCGCCTTCCTGATCTTCTCCATCACCTTTTCCGCCAGCGCTTCGGCATCTTCGCCCGGCAGCTGCTTGATATGGAAATGATAGCTGTTGCCGGCGGGCGGCGGATCGGCGGGGCCGTTGCGCCCACGGGCACCGGCGGCGGCAGGCGATGCCATGGCGAGCGCACCGGAGGCCAGGACGCCGGCGGCCATGCGTCCGGCGGCCCGCGCAGGGCCGTGGCGGTTGCCGTCGATGCCGCGTTCCAGACCGCCGGCGACATGGCCGCCCAGCGCCATGAAGACGCGCGAGGGCGACTTGATGCCGAGATAGGCCTTGAACTGCTGGATGCCGTATTTCGCCATGTCGATCAGCTTCTTGCCGAGCGCCATGGGATTGATAGCGAGCAACAGGCCCTGCATCATCATCGACCCGATATTCTTCATCCAGTCAGGCAAGCCGCCGATCGCGCCCTTCACCCAGGCGACGCCCGCCTTGAACGCGCCGCTGATCTTGTCCCAATGGCTATAGACCAGGTAGGCGGCGACGCCGAGGGCTACGACGATGCCGGTGATGATCAGCACGATCGGGTTGGCGAGCATCATCGCGCCAGCGCGCAGGAAGCCCCGGCCCATGAAGAGCGCGGCGGTGCGTAGCAGCGAGAAGGCCGGCGCTGCCTTTTTCAGGATCCCGCCGGTCGTGGTGATGAGCGTTCCGAATTTGGATACACCCTCCACCTTACGGAAAAAGGCGATGGTCGATCCAAGCGGCCCCAGGATGCCGCCGAAAGCGAATTTCAGCACGCCCAGCCCCATCCGCAGGCCGATGAGCGCGGACAGCGTGGTCACTATGGTCGATGCCAGCTGCGGGTTGGCCTGCGCCCAATCGCGCATGGACAGCACCACACCACGCACCGATTGGGCGGCGCTGGTGATAGTCGGCAGCATCGTCGTGCCCAGCTCGATATTGAGCGCCTTGAGCGAGTTCATGGCAAGCCCGGTCGCGCCCTCCGTCGTGGCGATGGCGGCCAGATATTCCTTGTTCATCGACCCGGCATAGGCCGCCTTGTTGCCGACCAGCGCGAAGTTCGCCTGCAGCTTGTCGAGGTTTACCAGCATCGGGGAGATCGCGCCGACAGATTCGGATCCGAACAGGTCGGTAAGCATGCCGGCTTGTGCTGCCTTCGGCACCTTGCTCAGGCGCTGCAGCACATCCGTGATCGCGCGCCCGGCGTCCTTCTGCATCCGCCCTGCCAGATCCGTGGCCGTCAGGCCCAAAGTCTTGAGAACGGCTTCCTGGCTCTTGGTGGCGGATGTTCCCTTGGTCAGGGCGAGCATCATGTTCTTGATGCCGGTGGCTGCCACCTCCTCTTCGACGCCGACGCTGTTGAGCAGCTGGGCCATGGCGCCCACCTGAGACGCGGAAACGCCGGCCACACCGCCTAGCGCGCCGATCCGCGTGATGACGCCTGCCACCGCAGTGGCATTGCCGCCATAGGTATTGGTCAGCGCGTTGACCTGGTCGGATAGGCGAACGACATCGGCCTGCCCGAGCGAGAAGGCGGTGCGCCATTTGGCCATCATGCCGCCGGCCTCATCGCCGGTCATGTCGAAGGCGACGCCCATTTTGGCCGCGTCCTCCGCGAAACGCAGCAGCTCCTTGCGCGGAATGTTGGCCCGGCCTGCCGCCGCGACGATCGCGGCGATGCCTTCGGCCGCCATGGGGATGCGCGTGGACAGGGTCAGGATATCGCTGCCCATCTGGGCATAAGCCTTGGGCGTCGGGAAATCGACGACCTTGCGGACATCGGCCATGGCGGCTTCGAAGGTCATGGCCTGTTTCGCTGCGGCGATCAGGGGAATGGCGTTGACGGCGGCGCCGACGATGCTGTCGCGCCCGCTGTCCTTCAGTTCCCGGCCGCGCCGGTGCATCGCTGCTTTGTCGGCATTGATGGCCATCAGCCGTTGCTGTCGATTGATACGCTCCTGGACCTGTTCCAGTTCGATCATCTTCTGCTTTTGCTGATCCCAGAGCGCATTCGCCTTGCCACTAGTGCGCGAGATGCGCCGGTCATACTCAGCAATTTCCTGCTCCAGCTTTTTCGCTTCGCCCGTCAGTGCTCGGAGCGACTTGGAGCCGCTCTTGCCCAGGCCGACAATGTTCTTCAGCGCGCCCGACATCTTGTCGACGCCGATGAAGTTGACCAGCAGGGAGAGTTTATTGTTCATCAGCTTTCCTTGCCGCCCCACATGGTATTGAAGCGGGCCGTGGCCCGCCCGCTCCATTCGATCAGCTCAGGCAGGTCCAGTTCGCGCAGTTCCGACAGGGGCCAGTGGAAAACCGCCGCGATATTGGCCATCAGGTCGTAGGCATCAGTCCCGCGACGTAGCTTTCGATCGCCTTCTTCTCCGACGCCGTCATAAAAAAACCACGGATCGTGCCCCCGATTTCGGCCAGGTCATCGGCCTCCAGATTGTCCGCCTCATCCTTGATCAGGATCGGGTCGGAGATGCGCTGCACCAGGGTGATGATGGTGCCGATATCGGTCTGGAGAATGTCCTGCAGGGTCAGGCCGCGCAGTTCGCCGCCCTTGGGCTTGCGCAGGGTCAGCTTCTCGATCGTCGTTTCGCCGCGAATGATAGGCGTGTTGAGGGTGACAGTTTCGAAGCGGTTCTTGTTCTCGCTGGCGGCAGCGACTTGCGGGTCGGTCATGCGGGGATCCTTTGCGGCGGGGCGGAATGGGCCGATGGGGTTTCAAGGAGAGGAAGTCCCCACCGGCCCACCGCCGGACGGCAGCCCCGCATAAGGCCGCCCGGCGGATCGGTGCGCGGGCGTCAGCCCATCAGGATCGCCATGATCTCCGCATAGCGATCGATGCCGTTGACGATGAAGACGCCCTGGATGAAGTCGATCTCTACCTCCGTGCGACCGTCGACGACGCGGCGATAGTAAGAGAGCGCGGCGGTATATTTATGCTCGGTCTGGTCGCCGGGCTTGTCCTTGCCCAGGTCGATTTCGGTGAAGCGGCCGCCGGCGTAGATCTCGACCGCCTGGGCGGCGCTGCCGTCGTCGGCGCGATAGGCGCATACCAGGCGCAGGCGCGTGCCCTCAATGCTGGTTGTGCCGAATTCGCGGACCAGGCTGACTTCATGGCCGCCGAAGGTCAGGGTCGCTTCCATCGCGGCGACACCCTTGTCGAGCTTGACCGCGCCGACCATGCCGCCGCCGCGATAATCCTCCGTCTCGATCGCCAGCTTGGGCTGTTCGAATTCGGAGACGACGCCGAGATAGGAGACGCCATTCTTGAAGGCGTTGATGTTCACAAGGTTACGGGGCAGGCCCATGGCTCTAGTCCTTTAGCGATCGAGGAAATCAGGCGAGCTGCTCAGCAAAGCCGTCATAATATTCGGCCGTGTTGATCAGTTCGACGATCGGGTTTTCCAGCGGCGCGACCGCCGTATATTTGAGGCTGATGGTCGGGCGCCCCGATGCCAGCGCAGCCGAGCTGTTCTTCGACGGATCATAATAGGCCAGCGCGCCAATCAGTCGGCCATCCACCACCAGCTGGCGCAGCTGCGCGTTGATGGTTTCCAGCACATCCTTGATCAGGCCCACCGTCATCGGCTGATCGAGGAAGGGAGCGAGCGCCGACAGGATCATGTCCTGCAGGGCGAAGCTGGTCAGTACCGCGCTTTCGAAGCTGAATTCGGGCTGATCATCGCCGGCACAGGTGCGGTTGCCCCAGAAGCGGAAACCGTCATTCCGGATCAGGGTGACGATCTGGGCCGCGTTCAGCAGGCCGGCGTCGTTGCTTTCGTCCTGCAGGTCGAAATGGACATCGCGGGTCAGGCCGGTGACGCCGCCGATCGTGACGTTGCTGATCGTCTTGTGCCAGCCCTGTTCCTCCGTGATCTTCGCCCGCAGGCCCAGCGCGCGGGCGACCGCGTCGCCGGGCGTGACGTCGGAGGTGTCGGGCCAGATCAGGGTGAGTTCCCGGTCGCCGAAATTGTCGCGGTAGAGGATGGCGTCGGCGACATCGTCACCCTGCGCCTGGGCATAGACGCGGGCGCGCAGCTTCTTGGCCGCGACCACCAGCTCAGCGGTCACCGCCTGACTGTCCAGTCCCGGCGCGCCCAGGATGCGCGGGCGGATGCCGACCTTGCTTTCCGCCGCCAGCAGCGCCTGGATACCGGTGTAGAGATTGCCGTCCGTGCCGCCGATGACATTGGCATCGGTTTCGGCCTGGTCATCGCCTTCCGCGACCCGCACGACGATGACGATCGGGCTGGTCTGGTCGCCGATCGCCTCCAGCGCGGCCTTGAGCGTGCCGCCCGTGCCTGCATTGCCGGCGGCCGCGTCGACATCACTGATCAGCACCGGGATGTTGAGGGGAAAGGCTTCGTCGAGCGCGTCGGTGGGTGCGCCAGCGGCGGCCGTCGCGGTAGCGATCAGGCCGATATAGCCCAGGCTCGACGCCAGGATGGTGCGGGCGCCGGTGGTGGTTTCGCGGATGGTGATGCCGTGCATGGTTGGCCTTTCAGCTGGCAATGGTCGAGGGGAGCGGGATGGACAGGGTCGTGCGCGCCGTGGCCGCCGGGACGTCGGTTCGGGTGCCGGTGATGGTGATGGCGAGATTGCCCTGCGCCGGGGATCCGGAGAGGGTGACGCGGGTCACCTTGATGCGGGGTTCCCAGCGGCGCAGCGCAACGGCGGTGGCCGCGCGCAGCAGCATCGCCGTTGCCGCATTCAGGGGCTGGTCGATCAGGTCGAAGATGAACGAGCCATAGTCGCGCAGCATTACCCGCGATCCCAGCGGGGTGCTGAGGATATCCGCGATCGAGCCGGCGAGATGATCCGCGCCCTCGATCGCTTTCCCGGTGGTGGCGCTCATGCCCTTCATAGCCACGAACCATGGCCCGCAATGTCGCGCGCGCGAAGGGCGCGGCGGGGTAGGAGGCGGTGCTACCCCGCGACAGGCGGCCCGGACTGCGCGGCGCCGGCCTGGACGTTGCCATGCTTATGGTTTTTCAGGCTGATGCCGTCGGCGGTGACATCGTCGGTCGCGATCATGGCGCCCTGCAGATCGACATTGCCCTCGATCCGGACATCGCCGCGCAGGGTGATACCGCCGGGCGCTTCGACCAGCGCGGTGGCACCGGCGGGCAGGATGGCGGTGAGCGCATGCGCCTCCGGATCATAGCCGATGCGCGCGCCGTCTTCATACTCGACCAGTTCGGCCAGCGTGGATCCGGGCGGCGGGAAAGCGTCGCTCCAGATCCCGACCAGGGCGATGGCGGCGGCGATCTGGCCATCGGGGACCAGCAGCAGCGCCTGTTCGCCCTCGCTGGGCGGCGACCAGCTGCGGGTCTTTCCAGCGCGCGCGGCGAGCCAGCGGATCGGCGGGGTTTCCGCGCCGCCATCCTCATCATCCGGGTCGCCATAGCGCACGGTGCAGCGCGCGGCGTCCAGATCGACCGAGGCGATCGAGCCGAGGCGGATCAGTTCCGACAGGTCGGCGGGGATATCCTCCTGCTGCCTCACGGAATGTGACAGGCCCGGTCGATCGCGCGGATCGTCAGCTCCGCCGCCGTGCGCACGGTCGCCGCATTGTCGCAGGAGATGGCCGGCATCGTCTGACAGGCGCCAGTCAGCAGCAGGGCAGGCAGCAGGATCAGGCGACGGATCATTCGCCCTTGCCCCCATTTTGCGCGCCGGTGAACAGGAAGGCCATGACCAGGCCGATCAGGCCCTGGATCACGATCGCCTGCGCCAGGCTCTTGAACAGGTCGTTCTGCGCCAGCTCCGGGCGGATCAGGATCATCACCAGGACGAAGATGGTGAGCGCGAACGAGCCACCGCCGGCGATGATGCGGGCGGTGGCCATGGTGATGGGTGGCAGCTTCATCGTGCCCAGTCCCCGGTCTTCGCCTTGAGCCAGGTGATGAAGTCGCCGACCGTCTTGCCTTCAAGGATGGAGCGATTGGCCCTGGTCGCGGCCGGGCCGGCGATCAGGTCGGCGCGGGTGTTGATGTTGGCGCCGATCAGCGCGGCGGCGGTGAGCCGGCCAAGGAAGTGCGCCGCATAGAGGGTAGCCCGATTGATCGGGATCGACTTGACCTGCAGATAGACGGCGTTCTTGCGGGTGAAGCTCTTGGCCCGGTCGGTCTGCTCATCGGGCGTCGGCTTGAGGCCGCCGAAGGCCTGGGCCATGTCCGCGCCCCATTTGCCGCCTTCGGCCGCCCAAGTCGACTTGATGAACTGATAGAGGCCCGAGGCGCTGGAGGTGGCGGCCTTCACATAGGGGCGGTCCCCGCTTTCGATCTTCGAGAGCATTGGCCAGTAGCTGGCCGGGATGCCGACCGCCGGCAGATCCTGCGGCGGGGCGATGCGGTCGAGCTTCGCGATCGTGTCGTGCCCCGCCCAGCCATCGACCAGCAGGCCATGAACCCGCTGAAACAGGCGCACGAAGGCATCGTCATCGAGCGGCAGAGCGAGGTGGGGGAGTGCAACCGGGGCGGTGTCGCCCAGCTTGCCGATGGTGCGGGCGCCAGCGACGCCGTCGGGCGAGAGGCCGAAGCGCGTCTGGAACAGGCAGACGAAGGCGTTGTCGGCAAGAGGGGTCATCGGATCTTCTCCAGTCGGTCTTCCATGTCGGCGGGGACGTTCAGATGCAGGGGAAAGGCATCGCCCAGGATGGCGCGCACCTGCAGCAGTTCGGGGCTGTTGGGATCGGACCGATATTCCTTAGCCACCAGGATGTTCACCGCCACGGTCAGGCGGGTGATCCTCTCTTCAAGCTGGTCGACGCGGATGTTGAGCGATTGCACTTTCTGTGATTCTTCCCCCTGCAGCCTGGCCTCGCGCTCCTGCCGGCGCTCATCCCGCTTGCCCCACCATTCGAGCAGCCATTTGGCGCCGGCGCCGAGGCCGAACAGCCCACCGCCGCCCAGCAGCCATTGCGCCGTGGTCGGTTCATCAGCCATCGGGACGGGCAGGATCGGCGCCGCGATCGGGCGCGTGGTGGCAGATGATGCTGTCGATTGTCATGATACCCCTCGCGAAGGCCGATCCTGTGGACGGCATGGCGCGACGCATCGCGCGCGCGAAGGGGCTGGCAGGGTAAGGCGCGCTGTTACCGGGCGGGATGAGTAAAGGGCGGAATGCCAGGGCACCCCGCCCGATCGTGTCAGGCGGCCGGGACCGGGATGCTGTAGCGCGCCCGGATCACCCGTTCGGCCAGATCGCGCAGGGCCGTGTCGAAGTGCAGGGCGACATCGAACAACATGATCAGGCCGATGTCGCCGCCGACCAACTGGCCCTGTGCCGCGGACCCGTAAGGATTGACGCCGCTGACATGAAATTCACGATGCACGTTGGGCAGGGCGCCGGCGGCGGTGTCGCCCTGCGTCTCGCTGATGACGCCGGTGTCGACCCGCATCGTGCGGATGCACATGTTGTTGCCGAGCGCGCCCACCTCCTGCGGCTTGCCGGCCATCCACTGCATCGCCGGGCCGTCTGCATATTTGAGGTTGGCCAGATCGGTCAGCGTCCCGCCAAGCGCGCCACCACTATTAATGCGCAGGCCCTGGCTGCCGGCGCCGGCATCGGTGTCCGAATTCTGGAGATAGGTCATGTCGGTGCGACCGACCGTCGCAGCGCCGGCGATGAAGCTGTTCTGGTTGGGGCCGCTGCGGCCGACCACGAGCTGGGTGAATTCACCCGCCGGAAACAGATTCTGTCCCCCATCCCACAACTGGTTGATGCCGCTGGTGAAAAACAGCGACGGGACAGTGCGATAGGCGGCGATATTCTGGAGGGTCGGCAGCGCGGTGCGCTCCTTGACCAGCATCTTGCGGGTCTTTCGGCAGCGCCAGCCATCCTTGTCGAAGCCATGGCCTGCGTCCCACCAGTGCAGCAGGCGCGGATGACGAACCAGCAGACGTTCGTCGGCGGTGGGAGAAATGATCGGCGTGCCGGCGCTGGCCGGGTTTGCATAGGCGGTCTTGGTTTCGCGACTGGTCATGCGCTGATCCTTCAGGAAAGCACGGGAAGGGGGACGACCTGCTTGCAGGCCCAATGATAGAGGACAGCGCCATCCTGCGGATCGGTGCTGTATTCGGCGGCGGACCGGATGCCACTGCGCCCGCCAGCGAGGCGGCCGACACCCGCTTCCGTTCCGCGATTGGCGATGAAGAAGCGGGGGCGCAGTCCCGCAGGCGGCGCGGCCAGGGTGATTTCGATCGTGTCGGCCGCGTCGGCGACGACGGCAATGCCGGTGATTTCAGGCGGCGCACCGGAGCCATCGACGAAATTGATGCCCTTGCCAGCGCCCAGATTGCTGATCTTCACCTTCTCGTCGGTCGCTTCGATCGCGATGGGCATGGTGTAGCGGACCCGCGCCACGGTCGGGCTTTGCCACCAGGCGTCGATCACCTTCAGCGGGTCCAGCCCGCGACCGAACTGATCTTCGCAAATGACATGGCCGAACATCTGGCCGATGCGGCGATAGGCGCGGCAGGAGGGATGCACCTTGTCGCCGCTGTCGTCGGTCCAGTAGATCGGCCCGACCGTGCGGACATAGGGGCTGAGTTCGGGCGCTGTGAGCTGGCCCATGGCGACCGGGATATCGGTATCCTTGGCGCCGACATCCTTGGGCCGGTCGGTCTGGCTGACGAAGAAGAGCGGGGTTCGATCCTGTTCGGGATTGAGGCGGCGGATGATGTCCGCAAATGCGGTGTGCCATTGGACCATGTCACGACGATAGGTCGCCGCCGTCGTGCCATAGGTCGTGTCCTGTTCCCCCAGCAGGATGCAGGCGTTCAGCACCTCCAGGCGCTTGCCCTGCCCGGCGGCGACAGCGCGCGCATTGACGATGAGATTTTGGAGGAAGCGCCAGGGGATGCCGCCTTCCTTTAGGCCTGTCCCGCCCGGATTGCCGGCATAGGAGGTGCCGCCCCAGGCGCAGTTTGCGAAGATGATCTGTTGCTTGAAGCCAAGATCAGCCTGCATCCGGCGCATGATGGCGTCCGCCATGCCCGCGCAGATGCTTTCCTTGTTATGCGTGCTGTCCTTCTTCACCTCGATCAGGTCGGAGAAGCTATTGAAAACCGTGTCTTCCGGCCAAGGATTGGCGCCAGGCATAAGCGCATAGCCGGGATGCTCGGCAACCGTCGTGACGGGGTTGTCATCCGCGTTGGAATTATATCCGCCCGCCAGGCTCTGACCCATGACGATGATCAGATAGACCACCATCGCTTCGGTCGGGAAGCTAAGGCCGGTGGTGGCATTGTAGCCATAGGCGAGGGCGGGTTTGGCCGCGACCGTCGCCGCGCCACCGACTTCCAGAACCACGCCCCCTACGGCGGCCTTGGTCGGGCCGGTAATTTCCTTGCCCGAAATCAGGCGCCCGGTGCTGTCGCATTCATAATGATCGAACAGGCCGACCAGCGGCACGATGTCCGGCGCCGGCGCGCGCAGCTTTTCGACCAGAAAGCCGGCCTGATATTCAAATTCCCGGTTGCCGATCCATCCTGAAACCAGGCGGCCGTCGGGATCGGTGGTGAAATTGTCGAACATGCCGACCAGGGGGACGATATCTTCCACCACGACGGCGTCATCGGCCTGCGCGGCGAGGCGCGCCAGTTCTGCGTCAGCGGCGGCCATGGTGCGATCGGGCTGGAGGCCGGCCTTGAGATAGGTCATCGCGATCCCCCTTCAGATTGCCAGGTCGATGGTGGCGAAATGCGCCTTGAGGCGCGCGTAGAGCAGGTCGATCTGCGCATTGCCGAGGATGCCGACGATCAGGCCGGCGCCCGCGATGGCGAGATTGGCCGGCGTCACGACCGTGTGGTCATGGTTGTTGCCGATGGTCCATGGCACCGGGCCATAGACGCCGGTCGCGTCGATCGCGGCGGCGACATCGGCCGACGCGGTGATGCTGCGGCGGTGGAGCGAGCAGCCATTGGGCTGGACACAGCCGACCAGCAAATCCCAGCCCGCGCCGGTGCCGACGTTAAGCGGCAGGCTGGGCGAACCGATGAAGCCGACGCCTGACCCGGTGCTGATCAGCATCTTGTAGGCGCCGCCGGCCGACGGATCGATGACCAGATCGACGAAGCGCTGGTTGGCGCCGCCCGACGAACCGATGAATGTTTCGGCGACGGGTGCGGCGGCGGTGCTGTGCGTCCTGACCAAGGCCCAGGCGGTGAAGGCTTCGCCCAGGTCGCGCGGCGCGATCGGCGTGTCGGTCCACCCGCCAGCGCCCCAGCCCGCGCCGAAAGAGACGCCTTCGGGTGAAACGTCATTGCCGTTGAGGCTATAGTCCCAACCCTGGTGATTGGGATGGTCGAGACCCAGAAGCCAGGTCGCAACCTCGCCATCGAAATCGACCGGTCGCTGGGTCCAGCCAAGGCCGAGGCCAGAGGCGTCGGCACTGTCGGACATAAGGATTTGTGGGACGGTCATGTCTGGCCCTTCAAAGCATGATGGGGATGCGGAAATGGCGGCAGTAATTGCGCATGCGGTGGTTGATGCCGGCGGGGTCGAAGACATGGTCCTCGCTGTCGGCCAGGTTGCCGCGCGCGCCCTTGATCCGCCCGGTCTGCCAATTTTCGCCTTCGACCTGGCTGTCGCGCAGCGCGTAACAGAGCATGTCGCCATGCTTGAGATCGGCGGCGGCGGTCAGGCGGACGCGGTTGCGAGCATGGATGACCGGCGCGCTGGCGAGGGCGATATCGCCGACGCCCGGCCGCTCGATGTAGAAGCCATGGTTGGTCGCGGCGGCGACCTGGATGGTGTCCCAGACCAGTGGGGGCTTGGGCACATGGAAGAGAATATCCACCACGCGCGGCCCCTGGCGCTTGGCGCGGATCGGCTGCAATGGGCGGAACTTGCGCGCCGGATCATAGACCAGCGTCCCGTCCGCATCTTCGAACAGGGACTGGAGATAGGCCCGGCTCGCATAGGCGCCCAATATCTTGGACGATCGCGCCGTGAAGTGGACGCCCGACACCGCCGCGCCGTCGCCCGGCACATAGTCGAGCATATAGGTCGGCCCGGCCATGATGAACCATGGATTGGTGTCGCACAGGATCGCCTGCGCCAGGGTGATGCCGATCGGGTCGGCCTTGCCATAGCCCGCCAGATTGAAGCTGGAGGTCTGTGCGTGGACGCAGACGACGGGCCGATGTTCGCCAACCGCGCCGGCAACGTCGCGCTCGAAGTCGCGGCGTTCCTTTGCCACGATCTTGCGCCAGGCGGCGGGATCGGTCTGGAGCGAGATATCCGCCTCACCCTGGACCCGGATATAATAAGGGACGCTGACCGACTGACCCAGTGAACGGGCATATTGGACGCCGAACCGCATCTGGCTGGTGAGGCGGTTATAATAGCCGCTGCCGCGCGCCAGGCGCGCCGCTTCGGTGCCGGCCTCGCCCGCCGAGTGGAAGAGCATGGTCATGTTCATGTCGGCCAGGCTGAGGCCGAAGCGGCTGTCCATCGTCTCCAGCGAAGCAAGGCCGGCGCCCGACGCCGGCGTTTCGCCCCGGATGCCCGATGCCGTTTCATGCAGGGGGACGACGCTGGCATAGTCGGCACCGATGGTGCCATCGTCCTGGGGACGAACCCCGCCGACGAACATCAGCAGCCGATCGGAAAATGCGGTGGTCGTCAGGATCGGCAGGCTCTCATAGCCTTCGCTGGTGGACTGGCCGTAGAGCGCGACGTTGGCCGCTTCGGTGTTGAGCGCGTTGATCGGCGCCACGACATGTTCGACGCCATGGGCATCGGTGCGCCGGGGCGCGGCAAGCGCATAGCCGTTCCGGTCCACCTCGACCCGCGAATAGATGCCGCGGATATGCCGGGCCGGCTCGCGCCCCATGAAGCGCTTGAGATGGCCGTCATGCTCGAAAATGGCGACGGCATAGCCGCGCAGATCGGCAAGGATGGCGAGCGGCCTGATCGCCCGATTGCCGATGGGCAGGATCGAGCGGACATAGTCGCGCAGGCGCGCCCGGCCCGTCTGCTCGCTATTTTCCAGCACGACATGTTCGGTGCCGTCGAGGTCGAGGATTTCGGGGAGGTCGAGGATTTTCGGCATCGTCTACTCCGCCGGCCAGAGGGGATGGTCGGCGACGGCGAAGCCGGCCAGGGCATCGGTGCCCAGCTGGTCAATCTCTGCCTCGATCGCGTCGGAGCCGGCGCGGATCGCGTCGATCGCGGCGAAGCGGGCGGCGCCCGCCGGCGACGGCGCGCGCTGGTCGTTCAGCTGGCGCCAGATCGGCGCGACAGCCTCGATCCGGCGCGCGGCCTCGCGCTTCACCTGACGGGCCAGAGCGACGCGCCGCATGGCGGTGGTGATAACGGGCCGGCGGATACGCGGCTTGCCATTTTCGCCCGCCTCGATCGCCGCGCCGGTGGCTTGCGCGTCGAGCAGCTCGCGGTGACGGGCGGCGGTCACCGGCTGCGCATCGGCGGGGATGACGGCATGCAGCGCGTCGTCGAAGAAGCCATGCGCGCTGGCGGAGTAGTAGAGCGCCATGGTCAGACCCCCAATGCGAGATAGATGCGCGTCGCGCTGCTGTCGTCGGCGCTGAAGACGGAAAAGCCGGTCTGGCTGATCGAGGAGGCGACCAGCACCGGCGGGTTGTCCTGGCTGTCGGCGCCGCCGCTGACGCCGCCATCGGACACGACGGCAAAGCATTGCGCGGGAAAGGCGATCGGGAAGAGCGCGGCCGACGTCGCATTGGGCAGGGCCGAAAAGCGGCCCCATTGCAGGATCAGGCCGCCCAGCCCCGGCAGATGCGCATAGCCATTCTGCGCCAGCAGGCGGGGCAGGCCGGCCAGCGCGCCGGGCGTCACCGCCCGGTCGGTCGCGGCGCCAGCGGCGACATCGGCCGCCGTCGCCGCCAGGACGGTCAGGATGCGGCTGTCGCTGAGGTTGCCGCCGCCGGTGACCAGGCCGGCGCCGGTGATGGTGCGGGCGATCAGCGCGGCAAAGGCGGCGGCAAAGTCAGGCTCGCCAGGGGCTATCAGTTCGCCCAGGGCGTTCAGGACCAGGCGCAGCTTAAGCGGGGTGATGATGCGCTGATCGTCGATGCCGGCATGGGCCTCAGCGGCCGTGGCAATTTCAGCAACGCCCTTCACCGTCTCGCTGGCGGGGGGCATCAGGAAGGTGGTGTCGCCGAAGACGATGTCGCCGGCGACGCCATTGGAAAAGCCGATGTCCAGCGCCAGCAGGAAGAAGGAGATGGACACCTTGCGAAATATCGGCGTGGGCTGGCTGTAGATGGCGAACAGCGTGCCATCGTCCAGATAGAGGCCCAGGCCACGCAGCTCGTAAATATCCTCGCTGACGTCCTGGGCGGTCATGTGAATGACCGTTTCGCTGACGGCTTCGCCGGCAATGGCCTCGATCCGCTTCAGTTCGCCCGGCACAGCGCTGATGGTCGGCGCCATGGTGAAGGCATTCTCGCTAATGCCGAGCGAGGCGATCTGGATGGGATCGGTGCCGCCGCCCTGGGCATCGACCAGCGCGTCGAGGCCGGCGGCGGTGACCATGAAGAGAGCCGGGTCCATGTCAGACTTCCAGGAAGGTGGCGTCGGCGGCCAGGATCGGTTCGCCGTCGCGGGTTTGCAGATAGGTGGCCCAGACCGGATCAAGCGCGCTGTCCTGGTCCGCATGGGCGTCGAGGCGGGTCAGGCCGCCAATCTGGGCGGCGGACACCAGCCAGGCGCGTGCCTCCGCCCGCAGCTTGAACACGGCCAGCATGTTGGCCCGGACGGGCTTGACCTGGGCGATGTCGCGCAGGATCCGCGCGACCAGATTTTCGTCGTAGAAGACGTCGCTTTCCGCGAGCAGCGGCAGCTCAAGACGGAAATGATAGGGCGGCAGCGTGTCGCGATCCTTGAACCACTCGACGATCTCGATCAGCGGATCGAAGCGATCGAGGACGGTGCGGAGCGAAGCCGGTGTGCCCTTGCGGCGCTGGAACTGGATGGCGTCGGCGATGGCCGCGCGCTTTTCCGCTTCGGACCAGACCGAATCCCAAAGGTCGATGCTCAGCCCCCAGGCGAGCCAGGGCAGCAGCGCAACCGGACAGGTCGCTGGGTTCCAGATGGTGTCGATCGCGACCGGGACATCGGCCAGCGATGCCGCCGGGGCGAGCGACAGGGCGCGCTCCAGCGGGGAGGCGTTGGGCGGCAGGAGATGGGCGGGGCCGGCCATCAGGCAACCTCGACCAGGATCGATGTCGGGTGCGCGGCCTGGGTGCGGCTGATCGCGATATCGGCCGCCGGGCTGATCAGCTCCAGCGTTTCGACCCCGGCGACCTGCAGGGCGCCGGCGTGGCCGCTATAGCTGACCAGGCGCCCGAGGCGGCGGCGCTGCGCCAGATAGGTGTCGAGCGCGGCCTGCGCGGTCGAAAGGACCAGGGCGGTGTCGGGACCATAGGCGATATGCAGCCGGGCATGGATCGTATAGCCGACGATCTGCGCGCTCTGCACCGAAACGCTGTCGGTGAGCGGGCGCACCTCATCATGGGTGACGATCGCCTCTACCGCCGCGATCTGTTCCGGTGTGGCGGTGCCATCGCCCGCTTCATTGAGCAGGGTGACCAGCACTTCGCCCGGCGCGGCCATGATCGCGCTGGCGTCCGAGATGGTGACGTCGGCCGACAGGGCGTGGAAGACATAGGCGCTTTCCGGCCCGGCCACCGAATAGCTGTCGGGTGCGAGCTGGATGCGGCGCAACAGTGCGGTGTCGCTCTCGCCATCGAGCCGGCCGACGCCGAAATAGGCGCCCAAATTCTCCAGATCCGCGCCGGTGGCAAAGGGCAGCAGCATCGACACGGCGCGCTCGTTGAAATTCTGGCGCATCAGCAGTTCGCGATAGGCAAACACCTCGACCAGCTTCATCGCCGGGTCGCTTTCGACCAGGGCGTCGAAATCCGCATAGCGCGACTGGAATTCGGCGAGGATCCGCGCCTTGATCGTCTCGAAGTCGAGCGTCTCCACCACCTGCGGCGGCGGCAGGCGGGACAGGTCTACGGCGACGGAGGCGGGCGGAAGGGAAGCCATGTCCATCGCATGGCGGCAGGACGCGCGCGCGCGAAGCGGGTGGCCGGGTAGCACGGCCTGCTACCGATGGATGTTGTCAGCCGGCGTCCGGTTCGAGGAAGGACGCGGCGGTTTCCATCACGATCAGCCTGTCGCCATCGGCAAAGCCCAGCAGGCGGCGCTCGACATATTTGGCGCGAATCGTGCGCCCGTCGCGCAGGCGTCCGACGCGATCGGTCTCGCCATAATGGTGGACCGACGCGATGCGGTCGATCGCGGCGGATGCGGGCGTGATCTCCACCCCATCCGCGTCGGCCGAGACCTTCCACGACTTGGCGAGGCGCAAACGGCGAAACATGCGCGATCCGGCCTTGCGGCGGACGCGGCCGCGCTCATTGACCGATGCCTTGCGCTTTTCCATCGCGCCGCCGTCCGGCTCGACATTGGCGCCGATGCGCATCAGGTTGGCGCGGCGAAGTTCCTGCCCCAGCTTGATGGTCGCGCGGCGCCGGCGGCCCGGATCCATGCCGGCGAGGATGCGCCCCAGCCATTGCTCGAATTCGGCGAGATCCTCAGCCATCGATGTCGACGCCGGCGAACGGCGGGACCGGCATCACGCCGCCAAAGCCCAGATCCTCGCCGAACAGCGGGTCGGGTTCGGCGAGATAGGACATGTCATAGCCCCCGCCGGCCTTCGACGCGACGGTGACATTCTGGGTCAGTCGGATCTGCAACAGGACGTCGGCCATGCCATTGTCGAGCGGATCGACGTCGAAGGTGAAGCCCTCCTTGGGCGGCACCACCAGGTCGGGCTGGTTGACGCGCAGCCAGCGGAAGATCGCATGGGCCAGCACCGCGAAATCGCTGCCCATCTCCACTATCAGCACATTGGCCTCATATTCGAAGCCGAAGGCGTCAGTGGCGGTCGCCTGGCAACGGCCGGAGCCGCGCGCGATCCAGAGGCGCAAATTCTCCGGGCTTTTCTGTAGTTCGGGCAGCGCCTGGGTAATGGCCGCGCGCAGGCTGTCGAGCTTGTTCATCGCGTCAGTCCCACAGGTTCACGGTTTCCAGCACTGCCGGCGCCAGCTGCGCCTGGTCGGGCAGGATGACCGCGGTTCCGCCGGGCAACGCCGGGCCGAGCGCGGCCAGGCCGGGATTGAGGGCCAGCACCTGTTCCGTCACGCCCTTGGTGCGGCCCAGCTCGCGCCAGCAGATGGCGTCGACGGTGTCGCCGTTCAGGGCGGTGGCGATGGTCATGATAGCAGGTCATCCGCCACCGCCCGCAAGAGCGTCCGTTCCAGATCGTAGACGCCGATGTTGCCCTGCGGATCGGGTTCGACGGACACAATGACCCCAGAGGATAGGCCGATTTTAAGCTGCCGGCGATCGATGAAAAAATGGGTCACGGACGACACATCGATAGTGACGCTATTGTTCAACGTAAGAAAGCGTTGTGCCATCAGATCAGCTCCACCCGGTTGCGTTCGACCGGCTTTTCGGCGGCGATGCTGCGCAGATCGGCGACGGCGGCCAGTGCGCGGCGGCGCAGTTCGTCGCTGGTCAGATCCTTTTCCGCCGAGCGATCGAGGCCCTGATCGGTGGCGGTGACGTCGCGATAGTCGGCCGCCAGATCGGCGCCGGCGAAATAGCGGACGATCCGCTCCCACAGCAGCACCGCATAGTTGCGGCCATTGAGCATCTGATCGGTCACCTGGTCGAGGCTGGTGGCGCCGGCCAGCACGCGGGCGGTGCGCCAGTCCGCCAGCTCGCGAAACGCATGGACCATGGCGCCCTCCATTGCCTCGATCAGGCGCGCATTGGTCACCGCCCCTTCGCCCAGGCGCAGACGTTCGCGGACCTCGTCCAGCTTGACCGGGGGAAACCAGTCATCCGCCACCACTTGCGCGCCGGCGGGATCGGGCGCGGGAACGGGGGACGAGATAAGGCCGGTCATGGGTGGTTCCTGTATTTTGGGGGGTGGGGATGGCTGGGCCGTGCGGGCCGTGCAGGGCCGTCCGGACCGTCCATCCGCCCCCCAGCGCCGTGGGGCGGGCCGTTCTGGCTATTGGACGCCGGCGGCGGCGGCCTCTGCCAATTTCTTGAGCATCTGCGTCACGCGCTTGATGTCGGTCTTTACGCCGACATTGGCGTCGAGATGCAGCGCGCGTTTCAGATGGGTCAGCGCTTCCTCCGCATAGGCGGCCTTGCCACCCGCCGGCGCATTGTCGGCCGTGGGGTCGAAGGCGTCGGCGCGGCGCTCATAGGCGCGGCCGATGGCCTTGTGCAGTTTGGCACGGGCGGGGTCGGGCATGTCGGCGCCGACGGTCATGGCGTTGACCTGCACCAGCTGTTCCAGCGTCACCAGCTCATGCTGTTCCAGCGCGACGGTGGCGATGTCTTCGGCCAGGAAACAGGCGGCGGTGCGGTTGTAGCGTTCGGGCAGGGTCAGGTTGAATTTCAGGACATGGGCGCCCAGGCGCAGCGCATAGTCGACATCGCGATAGTCGATCGCCCAGATCATGTTGGTCACAAGGATTTCGTCCTGCGCCGCCAGGCCCTGTTCGCCGGCGGCGAGAGCACCCTCGATCCAGTCGGCATAGGCGGTGGCCATTTCGGCCTTCATCGGGTTGCGCGCCTCGATCGAGGCGACGTCGGCTAGCTTGCGCAGGTCATCATGGAGCAGGACGCGAATCATCGCATATTCGCGGCCCGCCTCCGTGTCGCCTTGGGGTTCGGGGGGTGCGGCGGTGCTGGCGTCCTTGATGGCCGCGCCGCTCATCTGCGCGCGGATCTTCTGCTGGTGGCGGCGGAAGGGGCTGACCATGATGTCTCCTGATGATTGGACCGCTCGATCCGGCGGCGGCCGACCGGGCGGTCTCGGAGCAGCGCTCCCCGCCACGGTCATCTGCAGGCTCTGGTGGGGCCGGCCCGGATGCCAGCCACCACCGTCAAAGCCCCTGCGTATTAGGGGCGCCGAAACTAGGGACGGGCACCGAAGGTGATGTTTTCGGCCATGACCATGAAATCGGTGTCCTCGATCACATAGCCCTCGTTGACGCTGTTATAGTCGACCAGGGACGCCTTGTTTTCCGGCTCATCCTTGATGTAGCGGCGGCGCGAACCTTCCTGATAATAGAGCGAGAGGTTCGATCCGTCGGTTGCGCCGGCGGGTGCCAGCGGGGTGACGACCATGGTGCCTTCGGGGAAGAAGGGCACGATCGCCGCCGGGCGACCGCCGATCTGCTTGGACGACATGACGATGTCGGACACGGTCTGATCGCTGGTCGATTTCCCGCCGTCGATCGTGTCCGCCAGCGGGCGGTTGACCATGGGGAAATATTTCTCGTCGATCATGTCCTGGCTGACCAGCACGACATGATCGGTCGAGCTGCGCGCCCAGGACGGCATGCCCGCGATCAGGTCATAGGCCAGCGCATCGATGTTCTTGTAATCGCCGGCGGCATGATCGGCGTCCGGGCCGATATAGATGGGCGCGGCGGCGCCGGTGGCGGTGGTGACGCCGCCCGTGGTGACCATGGCGCGGCCGAGGACATGATCCGGCTTTTCCAGGCGCAGCTTCTGCAGCCAACCGATATTGACGTCTTCGCCCAGCGGGTTGTCTTCCGGATCGGTGTCATCCGCCGCAGCGACGCCATTCCAGCCGACCATGATGCGGCTGAGCGCGACGGAAATCGCGACCTGACGGGCATAGCGCTGCGCGAAGTCAGGGAAACGCGACCAGGCGTCGATGATTTCCCAAGGCAGCCAGGTGTCGAATTCGGTGTCATGCAGCTGGAACTTGCGGTCCTGCAGGTTGCCGACATATTTCGGCTTGCGGGGCAGGTTGCTGCGCGAGGTGCGGCTAGCGATCAGGTTCTTGGCGTTCATGCCGATCACCTGGCCGATCATGTCGCGCACCGGCATGATGTTGACGCGCTGGAGGAAGCCGACATTTTCGCGCTGCAGATCCTCCAGGCGCTGTTCAGCGGTGGGATCGAGTGCGAACTGATGCTGGACGCCGCGCGATGCGCCATTCAGCTGCGCAATGGCCGTGAACATGCCATCGAGCGCCCGGCGGCCGCGATCCGAAAGAGTATATTTCGCCATGTAGAATTTCCTTGGCAGTTAGGCGGTTGTCGGGGGCTGGGCTGGGTTAGAAGATGTTGGAATAATCGCCGGCCTTGCCGTCCGATGCCGGGCGGCGGTGATAGCTGTGGGAAGGGGTGTCCTCCCTCTCATCCGACAGTTTCTTGAACTGCAGGGTCAGGCTGTCGATCTCGTCCCGGAACTCTTTGCGGGCCGCCCCGACTTCGCCGGTGATGGTCTTACCGAACTCCTCGAACATCGATTTCAGCACGGAGAAATCGAAGGGAGCAGCGGGCTTTTCCTCCGACGTCGCTGGCTTCTCCTCGACCTTGGGCGGGCCGAACTTGGTCGCGAAGCTGTCCAGCACGCCAGACAGCTTGGTGAAGAAGCCGGAACCGTCCGGATCGCCCTTGTCCTCCACAAATTCCAGCGCGGCGCTTTCGTCGCGCGAGAAGTTGAGGACGCCGGGGCGGGTGCGGTTGAACTGCAGCCGTTCGGTCGCGATCGAGGCCGGGCTGTCGGTGAGCGCGCAGCCCATCAGATAGGCGAAGCCCTTGCCCGCGAAATTGTCCTCGATCTCGATCGAGGGATAGACCTTCTGGCTTGCGTCATTCAGCGCCTTGGCATCGCCGGTGACGTCAAAGGTGCCATAGAGGCCCAGGCGCTTTTCGTCCTTGCCGTTGAAATTGACGGTCACTTCGGCGGTCGACAGCTCCAGCACATCGCCATAGGCCTTGAATGGCTTCTCGCCGGAAATGCCCCGGATATGCTCGATATTGAGGCGCGCGCCATAGGTCTTGGGATCGTAGCTGGAGGCCATTTCCTTCAGCATCTTCTCATCGATCGTGCGGCCGTCGACGGTCGAACCGGCGGTGGCGAGCAGGAAAGGCTTGGTCTTCATGTGTCGGCTCCGTGTCGGCGGGGGCATTTCCGCTTTCGTCAGATGGACGAAGAGCCGATTGGGAGGCTTCTAGGCAACGCGCGGGCGCGGTAGCATCGCCTGCTACCTGTGGACCCCTTCGACAGCGGAGCCGGAAGTGGGTGGATGGCAGGACGATGGCCTGCCCGACCACCATAGACCCTGACGACGATCGCGCCATCCGGCGACAGCTGGGCCGTGCCCAGCGCCGCGAGGCGCGCTCGCTCTACTGGCGGGGCTGGCCGATCAAGGACATCGCCGAGGAGCTGGCCCTGCCCACGGGCACCATTTCCAGCTGGAAGAACCGCGACCGGTGGGATGAGGATCCGCCGGTAGCTGTGATCAACGACCGCCTGGAAGCGAAGATCGCCGCCTATCTGGACAAGCCCGACCTGTCGGAAGGGGACATGAAGCGCATCGACTTCCTGATGCGGCAGATGGAGCGATCCGCCCGGATCCAGAAATATGCCGAGACGGGCAAGGAAGGCGACCTGAACGGCAAGATCGCGGCCCGCAACGACGACAAGGCGAAGGCCAAGCGCGAGGAGAAGCGGCGCAATTTCCTGACGCTGGAGCAGTGGCAGGCGCTGCTGGACGACTTTCACAAGCGCAATTTCGGCTATCAGGAATTGTGGTGGGAACAGCGCGACCAGCGCACCCGCAAAATCCGGAAAAGCCGGCAGGTCGGCGCGACCTGGTATTTCGCCCGCGAGGCGCTGGCCAAGGTTGCCGAAGCCGTGCTGGCCGGCGCCGGGCGCGACGAGCTGGCGCTCGACGAAGCGCCGCGCAACCAGATCTTCCTGTCGGCCTCCGAGCGCCAGGCGCTCAAATTCCGGCGCGAGATCGTCAGCTGGGTGCGGCGGGTCACCGGCGTCGAGCTGAAGGGCAAGATCCTGATGCTCGACTTCGCTGGGCAATATCCGGCGGACGAGGATGGCGACGCCACAGGCCCGGCGCTTGACCAGGTCGGTTTCTACTTCCTGTCGACCAACAGCGCGACTGCCCAGGGCGAGAGCGGCGACCTTTATTTCGACGAATATGCGTGGGTGCATGGCTTTGCGGAACTGAACCGCGTGGCCAGCGCCATGACGACGCACAAGATCTACAAGGAGACCTATTTCTCCACGCCGTCGACCAAGACGCACGAAAGCTATGCCTTCTGGTCGGGCGAGGAATGGAACAGCGGCAGGGCGAAGGGCGACCAGCGGCCGTTCGACATCAGCCTCAAGAACTTGCGCCATGGCGCGATCATGCCGGACGGCAGCTGGCAGCATTGCCTGACCATCCATGACGCCTGTGCCATGGGCCTCGACGCGCTGGTCGATATCGCCATGCAGCGCGCCAAATATTCGGAGGAGGCGTTCCGCAGCCTCTACGAATGCGAGGATATCGACGACAGCGAGAGCAGCTTCCCCTATGCGCGGGTGAACCCGGCGCGGGTCGACAGCTTCCTGAAATGGCGCGATTTCAAGCCGGCGCTGATCGACGTTCCCGGCATGCGGCCGTTCGGCGATCTTCCGGTGTGGCTGGGCTATGACCCCAACAAGCAGGGCCGCGATGATGCCGCGCTGGTGGTGGTGGCGCCGCCGACCGATCAGGGGCGGGGCAAGTTCCGCGTGCTGGAGAAGATCCGGCTCAACAATCTCGACTTTCAGGGGCAGGCCGACAAGATCCGCGAAGTGGCAGCGCGCTACAATGTCACCGACATCGCGATCGACACGACGGGCAGCGGCCAGGCCGTCTATGAGCTGGTCTGCAACTGGTTCCCGCTTGCGCGCCGGATCGAATATTCGGTGGCGAGCAAGACGGCCCTGGTCATCAAGGCCCAGAGCATCTTCCGCGCCCAGCGCATCGAATTCGACGCGGGCTGGACCGACCTGATGCAGGCGCTAATGGCGATCCGCCCGACCATGACCGCCAGCGGCAAGGGCGTCACCTATGTCGCAAAGCGCAACGGCCAGATCGGCCACGCGGATCTGGCCTGGGCGCTGTTGCACGCGCTTTCCAACGAACCCCTCGACGTCGGCAGCGCCAGCGAGGCGACCGGCGGCACCATCCGCTTTTCTGACTAGGAGCCATTGAATGACCGACATCGTCCAGACCGAAGCGGTCGAGCAGGTGGAGGCCGACGAGGTCCATCATCCCGCCCAGGTATTTTCCTTCGGCGACACGGAAAGCGTCCTCGATCGCCGCGAACTCGCCCAATATTTCGAGATCTGGCACAATGGCCGCTGGTATGAGCCGCCCTTGCCGATGGGCAAGCTGGCGCAGACCTTCAACATGGCGCCCTATCACCGCAGCGCGGTGGCGCTGAAGGTCAATCTGCTGGTGGCGCAGCAGATCCCGTCGCGGTGGCTGGACGCGAACAGCTTCGAACGGTTCGCGCTGGATTTCGTGCAGATGGGCAATGGCTATCTGGAATGGGTGCCCAACATGGCCGGGCGCCTGGCCAAGATCGACCATGCGCCGGCGATCCATACTCGCGCCGGGGTGGAGCCGGATGTCTATTGGTTCGTGAATGGGCCGACGGGCAACATCCATCAGTTCCAGCGCGGGCATATCTTCCACCTGCAGCAGCCCGACGTCGCCCAGGAGGTCTATGGCATGCCGGAATGGCTGTCCGCGCTGCAGGCCGGGCTACTGAGCGAGAATGCGACCCTGTTCCGCCGACGTTATTATCTCAATGGCGCGCATGCGGGCTTCGTCTTCTATGTCAGCGAGCCTCTGGCCGACCAGAAGACGGTCGATCAGCTGGAGGACAAGCTGCGTTCGGCCAAGGGCGTCGGCAACTTCAAGAATGTCCTGGTCTATATCCCCAAAGGCAAAAAGGACGGCATCCAGATCATGCCGATCGCCGATGTCACGGCGAAGGATGAATTTTCGAACGTGAAGAACATCAGCCGCGACGACATGCTGGCCGCGCACCGGACGCCGCCGCAGCTGATCGGCGTCATCCCGCAGAATAATGGCGGCCTGGGCAGTGTGAAGGACGCCCGCGACGCCTATTATGAGACGGAGATCGTGCCGATCGCCACGCGCATGCTGCGCGCCAATGCGTGGTTCGGCAGCCAGGTGCTGGCCTTCGCCGACTATGTGCTGACCGATGGGGCGATCATCCGGCAGCAGGGTGACCGGTTCGTGAAGCTGCCGAACGGCACGCGGTGATACGATGCTCCTATCATCCCGCGACCGGATATTATTCGTCTGCCGCGGCAATTTTTGCCGCAGCCCGATGGCGGAAGGCTCTTTCCGCAATGAAATGCGCAGGAAGGGTCTGGCGGCCAACTGTGATTCGGCCGGCACCGATACCCGCACATGGGGGAAAGAGCCGGATGCCCGTGCGCAATGGGTTGCCCAGCGCAATTTTGCTGACATTTCTGGTCAAAGAAGCCGCAGCGTGTGCCGGAGCGACTTTACCCGGTTCACGCTCATCCTTGCCATGGACAGATCCAACATCGCGGATCTGCAGGACATCGCGCCACGCGAAGCGACTGCCAGAATTTGCCTTCTTCTTGATGTGACCCCGCGCTTGAAGGGCGTGGAGATCCGCGACCCGTTCGGCGGCACGATAGACGATTTTTCGAAAGCGTGGCGCATGATCGAGGAGGGGACACAGCACCTCGCCCGTGAATTTGGGGCCGCAGCGGGTTTCTGATGAATAAAGGGTACCCGGATTGTGGGTACCCTTTGGCAGCACTCTATGGGTTCATCTGCTCTTGTATCTTCCAAAGATACTGTTGGCAGTAATCGAGCTGCTCACCGATCGATTCGAGGTAGGCAGCCTGTTCCAGTGCCGCCCAGGCTTTCACGACTTCGACGCTTAGATGCTCGCCGTCATCGGCTTCGAACAGGATTTTTTCAGCAGTCTTATCGTAGACGAAGTGCGCCATTAGCCTTCCTTCTCAGATTGATCATGTCCGAGGCCTTTATCGACAAGGCGCCGGATAGCTTCCGCGCGCGGTGGCAATTCTGGCTGCTGCCGGCGCCAGTCGTCTACGCGGGCCAGCCACGATTTAGGTGCACGCATTTCGAAACGCGCCGAACCAGATTCATCGTTTTCCATGCCATGTCCGTACATGCCATTGACAGTGGCGTCAACTGTACGTACATGACGGTCAACCGAGCAGGAGGATTAGGCCCCTCCCGCCCGGTCTAACCGAAACCGTCCGCAGGAGACGATCATGGCTGCGATGACACCTAGCACGGCGTTCCTGCCGCGCACCATCCATCTTGGGCTATCCTCAATCGATCGGAAGGCGATAGAGCAACAGATCGAGGCGCTAATTGATCTGCTGGACCAGATCGACGGAGACGCCGATCTTGAACCTGACCACGACGCCTATGATCCATGCGATCATGGCGAACCGGTCGAGCATATGGGCACCCTTCCCCAATATGGCGGCGATCAAAGCAAGGGGCCGTTGAATTTCCAGGCCGCCTATCGCGTGTATGCCGAGGGCGCGATCCGATAGGCTGTTTGTGCAAAGCGAATGCCTTTAGTTGGGACAATGATTCGAGAAGGTACCTCTATTTTACAGGTACCTTTGGAAATGGGGATCATAGAATGAGCATCTCGAACGCAGTCGTGCCCTTCGAGTTTGAGGGATTGCTGGTCAGGGTGGTCGAGGATCAAGGGCATGTGTGGTTCGTCGCCGTCGACGTGGCTAAAGTGCTTGGGTATCGAGACGCCAGCAATATGATCCGCATTTTAGATGATGATGAAAAGGGTACTCACAAAGTGAGTACCCTTGGCGGTGATCAGGATCTGGCTGTGATCTCGGAAAGCGGCATATTTCATGCTGCATTGAAAGCCCGCCGTCCCGAAGCTGTACGCTTGCGGCGGTGGGTGACCGGCGATCTGCTGCCGGCACTTCGCCGTGACGGCCATTATTCGATGGCCGGCACCACGTCTTCACGGCCGCAGGCCCTGCCGCCCGTCCGCGACATGATCAGCCTACTCGATGCCATCAAGAAGGAGCGCGCGCCGGCGGCGCGGTCGCTGCTCTATGGCCTTCTCGACCAGCGCTGCAAAGCCAGCAATGTCGACACGCCGCCGCTCGACGCCCTGGGCTCAGCCTCCCCAGAAAACGATATCGCCGACGCCTTCTTTGCCGCCCTGCTGGAGCTGCAGCATCGTGGCGGCGAATTCAGCCTGCACCGAAACCCCGCATTTCTGGGCGTTTCCCTCCCGTCCCTGCGCCCATTGATGAATGGCGCCGGCATAGACTGCCCGCCTGACAAGCTCTTGTGGAAGGCGCTGCGCCAGCACCCGGCCTACGAATACAGCGGCAACATCAACTGCAAGGACGGCAAGATCCGCCGGTGCTGGGTCTTCCGTCGCGCCGATCTATTTGGCTTCGAACCCTACGCAATGACGTCCAACCCAGGCGCGTAGGCCCCGCTTTCCAACGACGATGACCGCCTAAGCGGGCGCCTAAGCGCGTCCGCCTTTTTCATGTCGCCGGCCCCGCGCCAGTCCGTCTCCCCTCCCTGCAGCGCTCTCCAGGCTCCTCCCGGCCCATCTGCGGGCATGCCCGCCCGCACCTCACGGACAGCGCTCGCCCCCACACCTCGCTTTCGGCTTCTTCGTCGATTTCCTTGCATGATGGACGGACGCCTTGCGGCGGGGGAGAGGGGGCGGATGTCGCAAAGACGTTATATCCGTAACATGCCCTTCCCTGCAGCGCTCAAACCCGCAGAAAACTGCGATTTTCGATGTAGCACTCAGGACGTAATACCGGTGCTATCTCTAAAGCCACATTTTGTTATGTCATTGATTTAAGGCAATTTTATCAACAACAGATATTACAATAGTTTAGTGTAATCTGATAACATCTATATAGCATTTTTATAGCGCCTTAAGTCTCTGAAAATACAGGCATGTTACGTTTATAACGTCTTTGCGACGCATACCCTGCTCCACTGGAAAGCAGACGGAAGACCGCCAAAAATTCGGATCAGATGATTTGCGCTATCTCGCTCGCTTGTCGGTGGTGCTCCCTTGCAGTTCCTTGCAGCGGCGGACGCTAGGACAGTCCCGCTCGCATGGTCGGGATTTTGGTCGGGACTATGTCGGGACTCGTGGTTCCGATCTGTTCCGCTTGGTGCCGCTTTGTTCCGCGAACACGGCTGTTGACGGGCCAGAAAAAACGCCTAAAAGCGCCGAAATCCCGCGAGGGGGCGATTAGCTCAGTTGGTAGAGCGTCTCGTTTACACCGAGAATGTCGGCGGTTCGAGCCCGTCATCGCCCACCAGTTTTGCAGCCTTTAGAGCCCGTCCGGGGACGGGCGACCGCAAAACTCCGAGCAGCTAGGCTGCGAGGGCTTAGCCACCCCGTCAAAACCCGTCCCGATCCGCACCCGTAACATTCATCCTGCAGCAAGCATGGTTCCGGCATCTTGCCGTCCATGCCGATCAGCTTCTTCCTTGGCGGCTCTGTCGCGCCGATATTGCTGATGCTGTCGCCCTTCGCGGTGATGGCGGTCGGCAACTGCGCCGACTGGCGATCCTCGGCGCCAAGCGCAAGGATCGCACCACAACCCACCGCCGATACCGGCTGCACCCAGCCCCGCTACCCGCTGATGTAAAGCCGTGCGCGGCATATTGCGGCGCCGCGTCACCGCTGCTAATTCCGCCTCCCATGATCCAGCCGCCCGAAATCATCCGAGTCACCAAGTCCCGCGTCTCCTGCGACGGTTCGGGTGACATTCCCGCCGCCCTTGGCCATCCGCGCGTCTTCCTGGAAATCGACGAGCATGGCTATGTCGATTGCGGCTATTGCGATCGCCGCTTCGTGCTGGCCGGCGGCGTCGCCGACAATGGTGAAATCGGCAGCAAGCCGGACATCGCTTCGGGCGCCAGCCTCTAAAGCCACCACGCAAAATTTCATTGGGCATCCGTCATGCCGCGCCTATATCGGGCGGCATGACCGATCTCGCTTCGCAATTCACTGACGCCCGCGGCCTGCTCTATCGTCCGGGCCTGCTCGATCCTGATGGCGCGCGCCGCCTGACCGCCGATGCGCTCAAGGCCTGCGACGATGGCGAGCTTTACCTTCAGTATCGCGCCAGCGAGAGCTTCGGCTTCGATGACGGCCGACTCAAGACCGCGGACTATTCGACCGATGCCGGCTTCGGCCTGCGCGGCGTGTCGGGCGAGATGACCGGCTTTGCCCATGCCAATGACCTCAGCGAAGCGGCAATCCGCAAGGCAGCGCAGACGCTGACCCTGCTCGATCCGGCCAAGGGCCAGCCCGCCCCGCCGCCCCAGCGCACCAATCGCCACCTCTATACCGACGCCAATCCGCTGGAGTTGGTGCCCTTCGCCGAGAAGGTGACCCTGTGCGCCGCGATCGACGCCGCCGCCCGTGCCCGTGATCCGCGCGTCGCCCAGGTCTCGGTGAGCCTCGCCGGCAGCTGGTCGGTGATCGAGATCGTCCGCGCCGACGGCTTCACCGCCAGCGACATCCGCCCGCTCGTCCGCCTCAACGTCTCGGTCATCCTGGAGGAAAATGGCCGGCGCGAAACCGGCGTGTTCGGCATTGGCGGCCGCTATCTCTATGATCAGGTGATGGACCCCAAGATCTGGAACCGCGCCATCGATGAGGCGCTGGCCCAGGCCCAGGTCAATCTCCGCTCGGTTGCCGCGCCTGCGGGCGAAATGACCGTGCTGCTCGGCCCCGGCTGGCCGGGCGTGCTGGTCCATGAAGCGATCGGCCATGGCCTGGAAGGCGATTTCAACCGCAAGGGCACCAGCGCCTTTTCCGGCCGTATCGGCCAGCGCGTCGCTGCGCCGGGCGTCACCGTGGTCGACGATGGCAGCATCCTCGATCGTCGCGGCTCGCTGTCGATCGATGACGAAGGCACGCCGACCCAGGAAAATATCCTGATCGAGGACGGCATCCTCAAGGGCTATATGCAGGATCGCCTCAACGCCCGGCTGATGGGCGTCGCGCCGACTGGCAACGGCCGCCGCGAATCCTATGCCCATGCGCCAATGCCGCGCATGACCAACACCTTCATCAAGGGGGGGCAGGACAATCCCGAAGAGCTGCTGTCGCGCGTCAAGTCGGGCATCTTCGCCAAGAGCTTCGGCGGCGGCCAGGTCGACATCGTCTCGGGCAAGTTCGTCTTTTCCTGCACCGAGGCCTACAAGGTCGAAAATGGCAAGATCGGCGATCCGATCAAGGGCGCGACCCTGATCGGCGACGGCCCGACCGCGCTGACCAAGGTGATCGGCATCGGCAATGACTGGGCGCTCGACGAAGGCATCGGCATGTGCGGCAAGGGTGGGCAGAGCGTGCCCGCCGGTGTCGGCCAGCCGACCCTGCTGATGGACGGGCTGACCGTCGGCGGCACCGCCGCCTGACCCCATTCCTGCCATGGCGGCGCGGTCACCCGACCCGCCGCCGCCATGGGCCGAGGAACCGGGCGACGATCGATACGTATTTTGCGTATGAACATGCTGACCGACAGCCATGACGCCGTGACCGCCGACTGGGCGGCGGCCCTGCTCGACTTCTGGTTCAACCAGGTGGGCGAGGAAGGCTGGTACAGCCATGATCCGGCGCTCGACCAGCATTGCATCGACCGCTTCGCCGTGTTGTGGAGCGAGAAGCGGACGCTTCCGTCCGAAAGCTTCCTCGACCGCGCCGACGATGCGCTGGCCGCTGTGCTGCTGTTCGACCAGCTGCCGCGCAACATGTTCCGCGGCCAGGCCCAGGCCTTTGCCACCGACCCGATCGCCCGCGGGGTGGCGCGCGGCGCCATTGCGCTGGGCTATGACATCCAGATCGGCGGCGCCGGCCGGCTCTTCTTCTACATGCCCTTCCAGCATAGCGAGGATCTGACCGATCAGGAGCTGTCGCTCTCCCTGTTCGAAGGGACCGGCGACGCCCGGTCGCTCGATTTCGCCCGCCAGCATCATGCAACCATCGCGCGCTTTGGCCGTTTCCCTCATCGCAACGCCGCCCTTGGTCGCGCCACCCTGCCCGCCGAAGCGGCGGCGGTCGCCGAAGGATCGCAATGGTAGGCGGGAACATGCCTATTTTTTAGGCATGGCTGTGCATCTGCACATTTTTTCGGCGGCGCAACAATCTCCCCTAGTGGAAATCCCGCGTTAATGCGTCATTAGCAAATTGGCACGCCTCTTGCTGGTATGTCGCCGCACACCAAATAAGGGGGCGACATGAAACTTGTCATGGCTATCATCAAGCCGTTCAAGCTTGACGATGTCCGCGAGGCTCTTTCCTCGCTTGGCATCGCCGGTATGACGGTCAGCGAAGTGAAGGGCTTTGGTCGCCAGAAGGGCCAGACCGAAATCTATCGCGGCGCCGAATATTCCACCAACATGGTTCCCAAGATCAAGATCGAGGTGGTCTGCGACGACGACCTCGCGCCGCGCGTGGTGGAAGCGACGCAGGCCGCCGCCAATTCGGGCGCGATCGGCGATGGCAAGATCTTCGTCCTCGATGTCGGCCAGGCCGTGCGCATCCGCACCGGCGAGACCGGCGAAACCGCGCTGTAAGAAGGGGGGAATAATGACCTTTTCGAAGAAACTCTGCGGCGCGCTGGGGGCCACCGGCCTTTCGCTGTTCGCCGCACTGCCCGCCTGGGCACAGGACGCGGCCGCGCCGGCCGCGACCGTGGACAAGGGCGACGTCGCCTGGATGATGACCTCCACCATCCTGGTGCTGGCCATGATCCTGCCGGGCCTGGCCCTGTTCTACGGCGGTCTCGTTCGCAGCAAGAACATGCTGTCGGTGATGACGCAGATCGGCGCCGCCGCCTGCCTCGCTATGCTGATCTGGGTCATGTACGGCTATTCGATGGCCTTCGGCCCCGATTATACCAGCGGCCTCTCCAACTTCATCTCGACCTTCGACAAGGCCTTCCTGAAGGGCATCACGCCCGCTTCGCAGGCCGCGACCTTCACCGCCGGCGTCGAGATTCCGGAATATGTCTTCGTCTCCTTCCAGATGACCTTCGCAGCGATCACCGTCGCGCTGGTGCTGGGTTCGGTGGTCGAACGCATCAAATTCTCGGCCGTGATGGTGTTTGCCGCCATCTGGCTGACGATCGTCTATTTCCCGATCGCGCACATGGTCTGGGCCGCTTCGGGCTATTTCTTCAAGGCCGGCGCGCTCGATTTCGCGGGCGGCACCGTGGTCCACATCAACGCCGGCGTCTCGGCGCTGGTCGCCGCGATCATCCTGGGAAAGCGTATCGGCTATCCCAAGGAACCGATGGCCCCGCACAGCCTGACGCTGACCGCCGTCGGCACCGGCCTGCTGTGGGTCGGCTGGTTCGGCTTCAACGCCGGTTCGGCGCTCGAAGCCAATGGCTCGGCTGCCCTCGCGATGATCAACACCTTCGTCGCCACCGCATCGGCCGGTCTGTTCTGGATGCTGGCTGAGCGCGTCAACGGCCACAAGGCGTCGGCCCTGGGCTTCTGCTCGGGTATCATCGCCGGCCTCGTCGCGGTCACCCCGGCCGCCGGCAACTCGGGTCCGTTCGGTGCGATCGTCCTGGGCGCCGTTGCCTCGATCGTCTGCTTCTATGCCGTCACCGTGCTCAAGCCCAAGCTTGGCTATGACGACAGCCTGGACGCCTTCGGCATCCACGGCATCGGCGGCATGATCGGCGCCATCGGCACCGCGATCGTCTACTCGCCGGCCCTCGGCGGCCCCGGCGCGGCGGACTATGAAATCGGCGCCAAGCTGCTCGTCCAGATCGAAGCGGTCGTCGTGACCATCATCTGGGCTTCGATCGGCACTGCCATCGCCATCTTCATCGCCAAGGCCGTTACCGGCCTGCGGGTCAGCCAGGAGGTCGAATATGAAGGCCTCGACCTCGGCGAACATGGCGAGCGCGCCTACAATTACTGAGATTGGCAGGGCGGCCCATCCCACGGGCCAGGGCCGCCCGCTTCACCTTGTTCCTCCTGCGAACATGCCTTGGGGCCGGTGTGAAAACACCGGCCCTATTTTTATCCACAGGGCAGGCCATCGACCAACCGGATGCGCATCCCAGCCTGCCCGTCCCGCTTTGCCTTTGGCGCCGGCGTCGCTAACAGGAGTGGGTGGATGATCTGGAATGCGATCTTGCGATTATCGGGGGCGGCCTTGCCGGGGGGCTGATCGCGCTTGCCTTTGCCGAGCGGCGACCGGGCACGCGCCTGTTGTTGATCGAGCAGGCCGATCATGTCGGCGGCAATCATATCTGGTCCTTCTTCGACGGCGACGTCGATGTGCGCAACCGCTGGCTGGTCGATCCGCTGGTCAGCAGCCGCTGGTCGCAGGGGCATGAAGTGCGCTTTCCCGGCTATCGGCGGCAACTCGACACACCTTATAACAGCATCGCCTCCCCCCGTTTCGACGCGCATGTGCGGGCGGCGCTGGGCGATCACCTGCTGACCGGGGCGCGGGTGGCGACGATCGGCCGACAATTTCTGGTGCTGGAGGACGGGCGGCGGATCAGCGCGCCTGCGATGATCGATGCGCGGGGCGCGGGCGACCTGTCGGCGCTGCGCTGTGGCTGGCAGAAATTCGTCGGGCAGACGCTGCGGCTGGCACAGCCGCACGGGATCGCCCGGCCGGTGATCATGGACGCGACGGTGGCGCAGATCGACGGCTATCGCTTCGTCTATCTGCTGCCGCGCGACGCCTGGACGATCTTTGTCGAGGATACTTATTATAGCGACGGGCCGGCACTGGACGAGGCAGGGATCGCGGAGCGGATCGCCGCCTATGCGCAGGCGCAGGGCTGGCAGGTGGAGGAAGTTATCCACAGCGAGAGCGGGGTGCTGCCGGTGGTGCATGGCGGCGATTTCGACGGTTACTGGCCGGCCGATGACCCGGTCGCGCGGGCCGGGGTGAAGGCCGGGCTGTTCCAGCCGATGACCGGCTATTCGCTACCCGATGCGGTGCGATTCGCGACCTGGCTGGTGGAGCAGCCGCTGAAGGGCCTGCCGGCGGCGACGCGGACCTATGCTGCGGCGCACTGGAAGAAGGGACTTTATTATCGGCTGCTTGGCCAGATGCTCTTCGGCGCCGCGGCGCCGGACCAGCGCTGGCGCATCTTTGCCCGCTTCTATCGTTTGCGGCCGGGGCTGATCCAGCGCTTCTATGCCGGGCGGTCGACCATCGCCGATCGCATCCGCATCTTGTGCGGGCGTCCCCCGGTGCGCATAAGGGATGCCATGCACGCATTGCTGAACCCACCCGCCTGATGGAGCGGAAAGCGATTGTCATTGGCGCGGGCTTTGGCGGCCTGGCGCTGGCCATCCGTCTGCAGTCGGCCGGGGTGGCAACCACCCTGATCGAGGCGCGCGACCGCCCCGGTGGCCGCGCCTATATGTGGGAGAAGGACGGCTTCACCTTCGACGCGGGGCCGACGGTCATTACCGACCCCGCCTGCCTGGCCGAATTGTGGCGCCTGTCGGGGAACGACATGGCGCAGGATGTCAGCCTGGTGCCGGTGTCGCCCTTCTACCGGCTCAACTGGCGCGACGGCACCAATTTCGACTATTCCAACGACGAGGTGGCGCTGCGCGCACAGATCGCCAAGCTCAATCCGGAAGATGTCGCGGGCTATGAACGGTTCCTCGACTATGCCGACGGCGTTTATGAGGAGGGCTATCGCAAGCTCGGCTCGGTCGCCTTTCTCGACTTCGCGTCGATGGTGCGGGCGGGGCCGAGCCTTGCCAAATATCAGGCCTGGCGATCGGTCTATTCGATCGTGTCGAGCCATGTGAAGGACGAGAAGCTGCGCCAGGCCTTGTCCTTCCACAGCCTGCTGGTCGGCGGCAATCCGATGACCACCAGCGGCATCTATGCCCTGATCCACAAGCTGGAGAAGGATGGCGGGGTATGGTTCGCCAAGGGCGGGACCAACCGAGTGGTGCAGGGCATGGCGACCCATTTCGAGCGGCTGGGGGGCGTGCTGCGGCTGGGCGACGCGGTGGTCGAGATCGAGACCCATGGCGATCGGGCGGTGGCGGTGCGCACCACGTCCGGCTGGCGCGGGGAGGCGGACGCGATCGCCAGCAATGGCGACCTGATGCACAGCTATCGCGACCTTCTGGGCCATCATCCGCGCGGCCAGAAGCAGGCGGAAAAGCTGCAGCACAAGAAATGGTCGCCCAGCCTGTTCGTGCTGCATTTCGGCATCAAGGGCAGCTGGCCGGGCATTCCCCACCATATGATCCTGTTCGGCCCGCGCTATGAGGGGCTGCTGACCGATATCTACAGCCATGGCGTGCTGCCGGCGGATTTCTCGCTCTATCTGCATCACCCGACCGTGACCGATCCGTCGATGGCGCCGGAAGGCTATTCGACCTTCTATGCGCTGGCGCCGGTGCCGCACATGGGCAAGCTGCCGATCGACTGGGATCGATTCGGCCACGCCTATGCCGAGCGCATTCTGGACGAGATCCAGCATCGGCTGATCCCCGACATCCGGTCGCGCATCGTAACCCAGTTCCATTATGCGCCGAGTGACTTTGGCCGCGACCTCAACGCCCATCTGGGCAGCGGTTTCAGCCTGGAACCGCTGCTGACCCAGAGCGCCTGGTTCCGCGCCCATAATCGCGACGATGTCATTCCCAACCTTTATCTGGTAGGGGCCGGCACCCATCCCGGCGCGGGCATCCCCGGCGTGGTGGGCAGCGCCAAGGCGACCGCGGCGCTGATGCTGCAGGACATGGCTTGAGGAGCGCGCGGCGCTTCGGGACTGGAAGATGATGAAAAGACTGGCTGTTTATTGTGGTTCGGCGACGCCGGCCGACCTCACCTATATTGACGCGGCGCGCCATGTTGGCCGCACCCTGGCACAGCGCGGCATCGGCGTCGTCTATGGCGGCGGCCGGCTGGGCCTGATGGGCGCGGTGGCGGACGCGGCGCTGGAGGCAGGCGGCGAGGTGATCGGCGTGATCCCCGAGGCGCTGGTCGGCGCCGAAGTCGCGCATCGCGGCTGCACCGAATTGCACGTGGTGGAGACCATGCATCAGCGCAAGCAGCTCTTCACCGACCTGTCGGACGGCTTCGTCACCATTCCGGGCGGCGTCGGCACGATGGACGAGCTGTGGGAAGCGATCAGCTGGGCGCAGCTGGGCTATCACAACAAGCCGGTCGGCCTGCTCAATGTCGCGGGATTCTATGACCAGTTGATCGGCTTCAACCGGCAGATGGTGGAAGCCGGTTTCATCCGGCCGCAGCATGCCGGCATCATGATCCATGATGACAGCATCGAAGGGCTGCTGGACCAGATGGCGGCGTATCAGCCGCATGAGACGATTTTCGCGATGAAGGCCGCACGGCTCTGATCTGAAACCATGGTCGGGTGACATTGCCCGCCGGACAGGGCATGTCCCGACCATGGTTTCATACAGTCTCGATCGCCCCGCCCTGGTCGCCCATGCCCGCGACAGCATCGCGCGGGGCTCGAAGAGCTTTGCCATGGCGTCGAAACTGTTCGACCGGGTGACGCGCGAGCGGGCCTGGCTGCTCTATGCCTGGTGCCGCAAATGCGACGATATCGCCGACGGGCAGGACCATGGCGGGACGATGCGGGGCGTGGCCGACGGACAGGCGCGGCTGTCGACGCTGCGGGTGCTGACCGATGCGGCGCTGCGCGGCGAGCCGACCGGCGACCCGGCCTTTGACGGCTTTGGCGTCGTCATGCGCGAATGCGCGATCCCGCACCGCTATGCCCATGACCTGCTGGAAGGCTTTGCGCTGGACGCGCGTGACTGGCGGCCGCGCAGCGAGGCCGACATGCTGCGCTATTGCTATCATGTCGCGGGTGCGGTGGGCTGCATGATAGCGGTGCTGATGGGCGTCGCCCCGGAGGATGAGGCGACGCTGGACCGGGCCTGCGACCTGGGCATCGCCTTCCAGCTTGCCAATATCGCCCGCGACATCAGCGAGGATGAACTGGCCGATCGCTGTTACCTGCCGGTCGAATGGCTGGTGGAAATGGACATGCCGCCCGGCGAGCATATGAAGCCTTGGTTGCGGCCGCAGCTGGCGATATTGGGCCAGCGGCTGGCCGACATGGCGGCCGCCTATGAGGATAGTGCGCGACACGGCACCGGCGCGCTGCCGGCGCGGGCAGCCTGGGCGGTGCTGGCGGCGGCGGGCATCTATGGCGACATTGCGCGCGAAGTGGCGCGGCGGGGCGAGCATGCCTGGGACCATCGCGTGGTGACGCCGGGGCGCGAGAAGCTGGGCTGGGTGATCCGCGCGGGGCGGCAGGTGCCGGGACGGGCGCGGCGCTGGCCGGCAAGGGCGGCGCGGCCTGTGGGATTGTGGACGCGGCCGGCTGTTTGACTTGGGCGGGTTGGAGACAGTCCGCCTTTGGGGAGACGACCGGCGATAGCTGACACTGCGCGGTGAAAAATCATCCGGCAATAGCCGCGCCGTTGCGGACGTTCCCAGCTGAGGGTTATGCCGTTGCCTTGGAAGCAGAGGTAGAAGGCATGACTGGGGTAATCACTGATGCGTGCATCAAATGTAAGCACATGGATTGCGTCGAAGTTTGTCCAGTCGATGCGTTCTACGAGGGCGAGAACATGCTCGTCATCAATCCTCTCGAATGTGTTGATTGCGGATGTTGCATCGAGGCATGTCCGGTTGACGCAATCGTTTTTGACACTGAACCTCGTGCCGAACCATGGATTCAACTAAACGCAAAGTATTCGACCTTGTGGCCGAATGTGACCTTCGACGGTGGGCAAACTCCTGCAGATGCCGATCAATTTCGCGCGGTTTCCGGGAAATTCGAACGCTACTTTTCGCCCCGTCCAGGCGAAGGCAATGTCGGTTCACCAACGAGGCCAGCCCGGGCCAGTACGTGCAATCGATGCCACGGTGAAACCGCTTTAGGGAAAATGATGAGGATCATCCGGCGCTTTTGGAGATAGCGCAGCATGGTTTCACAATGACCGCTTCCCGCCAGGATTTCGTCATTCAGCGTCAAACGGGCCATCCGAATGAGTGGCCGGTTTCAAGGACGAGGATAATCTAGCGGAATGACCGCTTCGGTCGTCAGTTGCCATCCCCGCGTCCATCATGCCGGGCTTGACCCGGCATCCCGCTTTCCTACTCGGCCATTCTCTGATCTACACTTGGCGATGGCAGCCCGCTCCTCTTTCCAGCCCTTGTGGCCAAGCCGCTGTCGCCTGGCCGGCGCGCAAGTGTCGCTTTCCTGTCGCCTCCTTGTCGTCTCCCTGTTGCGTTGAAGGCGCGTCATCATGACCCGGTTGCCGCGCGCCTGTCGCTTCACTGTAAGGGGACACAAGGGTTTGGAGTGATCCCAATGGGCCGATGAGGCGGGATTATCCGCGACTATCCGGGATTGCGTGGGACAGAAGGCCCGTGTTTCGGGGCTTTTCGCGGGGTGCTCAAAAATTTGGGCGTTCGGCAAGGCGGTCCGACCTGTGTCTAGAGTGGTGGGCCAAATTTACAGTGCTGGGACCAGAGTATTTGGAGTGAGCCGTCCGTGGAAGGCCGTAAGAGGTTTTGCCGCGTCGTGCCTTCAAAGCCCTTCAAATGGGCGTTTCAGACCTTTGAGAGGCCTTTTACGGGGTTCCGAGCAACCGCTTCCGGGCCGTATCGATGAAAATTAAGTGGGACCCGGCTGGTCCCAGTTCCGATTGAGCGTCCCACTTTCGCAGAAGTCAGGCGGATCGGGGCTTTTCCGGTGGCAATGCCGGAATTTGGTCGCGCTTTGCTGTCCGCGAACTGGGCCGATTTTTTCAGAGGTGCGCGAGGAGCCAGCGGGCGGGTCGATCGAGGATCGACCAGAGGACCAGGATGGCGATGGCGGCGACCTCGACCAGGATTAGATAGCGCTTCCAGGTCGGGTCGCCGTCCATCCTCTATTCCTTCAGCAGCAGCGCAGGATCAGGCAGCGATGTTATAATGTCGGACGGCTGGACGCCATAGGCGGTTGCCAGGGCCTCGACCTCCGCCTGCAGGACGGGCGCGTCCTGGTCGAGCTGGCGCAGCCGGCCCGGCGCCAGTCCGGTCTGTTTAACCAGGCGCGCATCGCTGAAGCCGTACTGGAACTGCCAGGCGAGAAACCATCGCGATCCCGTGCGGATGGCATGGGCGACCGGGTGGGTCTCGTCATAGGGCCGATAGAATTGGCTCTTGTCGATCGGGCGCTCGCCCTTGCGTCGGCGGCTGGGCATCAGCGCATTCTCCCTTCCCGGCGGGCGATGATGCGGTCGATCCTGGACAGCCCGGCATAGTCGTCGCCAACTTCTTCCTTGCGCACCGATGGTTCGACGACTTCGCGTGGGACGGCCGGCACCAGTTCGTGGGTCGACCAGATTTCGGCCAGCGCATCCAAGAAGATGCGCCGTTCCGTCCCCGGCTTAGGAAGATGGTCGCCCCAGCTGCCAAAGCCAGCGTCGAGCGCGTCCGCCCTCGCCTGTTGTATGGTCGGCCGCCAGGGCGCCTTCTGCCTGCCCAAAGCGGCAAAGCAATAAGCCGGGTCGCGGCGCCGGACGTTCATAGCGCCAGATAATCCAGCTCAGCTTCCTCCATCGCGTCATAGAGGTCGCCTTCCACTTGGATGCTGTTGAGCCGCTTCCAGGCATCCTTCACGTCGCCGTTGCGCGGGAATCCGCGATCAGATTTGGCATGCCTGGCGAGTTCGCCAATCGCTCCCCTGCGCTGTTCCTGCTGGATCAGCCATTGGCCAAAAGGCGGCTTCTTCTCCGTCGCAAATTGGGTCGGGTCTGCATGTTCCATGACATTCCTCCATTCATCGACTCGTGCCGATCAACGAATGAGAACATAAAGAGAACAAAAGTGCAATTCAGTCGAGGCGGGTTGTGTCCCTGCATCGGACAGTGCCCAAGCTGATCGATCGAAAATCGCCATTGGATGCCTGGACACGTGCGGCGTCAACGATCCGCACAGCCGCTTCGTTCTTGTCGAAGCCCCAATCCTTCAGGTCCATGCAGTAGGTCTCAGCCAAGCCGTACTCGCGGGAACCGTTGCTCCTGACGGCGACCTGCAGCATCACTGCATTTGCCGGGTCCAAGAGAAAATCGACCACCTTGGGATCGCGCTTCAGGGCAGCGCGAGCGCGTTCGATCGGCGACGGAGCACCTGCAATGTTCGCAGGAGGCTGGTAACCCGGCACGTCGCTGATTATCGCGCTGGAAACCGAATTGTTGGCGGGTTGTGGTGCTTCGCCACATGCCGCGAGCGCAGCCGCAGTGATCAGCAACGCGTGGCGCATCGTCAAATCCTTTGCAGATATCGGCCATAAATACGGCAGATCGGCACGAACTGATCATCACCGACTTCTTCCGGGAAGATGACATCGCCGCTTTCGCGCTCACGCCGGGCAACGGCAAACCGAGCCACTTTTAACGATTGGTCGCGGCGCCATATCACGATGTGGCCGTCCTGCAGCTCGCCCATCGTTATCTCGCGCACGAAGACCACGTCACCCTCGTAAAGGTCGCGGTCGCCGTTGCGGCTTTGATAATCCGACAACAGCTTGACGAGGTACAGGTCGAAAGCGGTCCCCAACGCCCTCATCAGCCAGTCCTTGCGGAAAGGCGTCCAGAATTCTGGCTCGCCCTTGCCGGTGTCAGTGATGTTCCTGAGATCGAAAAATGGGACCTGTTCCCAATCTGCTTCCTCGACTGCGACCAGATCCGCGCCAGTCTTTGGCCCAGCTCCCGAGATCAACCATCGTGCATTGACACGCAATGCATCGGACAGCGCGAACAATTTATCGGACCCGCAAAGGCGCTCGCCATTCCAGTAGCCGGACATGGACTGCTTCTTCACGCCTGCAAAACGCCCGAGTTCTGCCATTCCGACGCCCACCTCACCTGCGCGTGCGCGCAGCCGCTCCCCAAATGCAGCAGGAGCTTGACGGTCCAATTCTTCGTCTTTATGGTCCAATTTGTTGGACCCAATGACCGAGGCTTTAGACATGCTCGTTCAATCTCCCCAGCGGGAGGATATCAAGGCCGCTTTACGGAAGCGGCACGGAAGCGTTCGAAAGTTCGCGGCCAAGAAAGGCGTCAAATACCAGGCAGTCGTCGACTGGCTTCGTGGCCGGCCTAACGGGCGTGTCGCGAAACTGGTTCGGGCAGAGATTGCCCGCGCCAAGCGCGATGGGATGTTGGTCGACGAGTCCATAATGTTGGACCATAATTCCACAAACGCGGAAACGCACCGTCTAATTTCGGAGGCCAATTAAACATGGCTTCCAAACCTAAAATCGAGGCGCCTTCGTCTCTCCAAGTGCTGAAAGTGTCGCCTAATGACGTCGCTATCGGCGAACGGCTGGGCGCGTTTCATCCAGACAAGGGCGCTGCTCTCGGCAAGCTGATGCTTGCAGACGGCCAGAACGAACCGATCAAGATCGTTCGCAACGGACCTCGCGCCGCGCAGCCCTGGACTTTGGTGGTGGGAAGGCATCGCCACTATGGCGCCGAGTGCGAGGGGCTGATGCTCGATGCGCTCGAAGTCGAAGGCGACGAAGTCACGCTTCGCCAGATCGAGGCATCTGAGAATGTCCAACGCGGATCGCGCAGTCCTCTGGAGCGGGCGAGCTTCGTCCGTGCCATTGCCGACGCTGCAGAAGCTCGATTGGCTGCAAGCCATGGCGGTCTTAGCCAGCAGTCCATCGCTATCCGCGCCCGTTGGGATGCGGCAAAGGCCAAAGCGCCGGGCGTCGAACGCAGTAGTGATCTGAACGACGCTGAGGCAGACCATACGGCGGCAAACTTTGCCACCGTATATGGCTGGCAAGAAAGCACCGCGAACGCCTTGGGTCTTTCGAAGCGGACCATCCGGGACGATCTGGCCCTTCATCGCGCGCTGATCGCGCCTTTTCCTGCCCTGTGGCGGGGCCTGGCGACGCACCCGATCGTGGGTGAGAACGCCTCAGCCCTACGCGACATCGCCTCGATCGTGGACCTCGGCAATCGCCAGGCGCTGATCGAAAGCCTGGTCGAAACGCCGGACATGACGCTGGCCCAGGCGATGGACGGGCTGGGCCTGTCGACGCCCAAGGCAGGCGCGGCGCCGACCGGCGCGACCAAGTATATGAACAACACCACGTCGAACCTCGCCCGCCTGTCGGCCGGCGATCAGGCGCGGATCGCACCCGAGATCGTGAAGACGATGAAGCCGAGCGCCTTGCTGGCGCTGCGTGCCGCGCTGGACGCGCGGATCGAGGAAGAAGGGATCGGCAAATGACGGCGCCCCTGACCATCGAACTGACGGATTGGGAGCGCGCCAAGCTGTTCCTGTTCGCAGCTGCCCATGCGGAAGCCAGCAAAGAGAGCAACGACGCTGAACGCTGGGCCTCGCTCGCCGAAAAGTTGCGCCCGCATGGTGGCGCTGCGCCCCCCTCGGCTCCGATCGATCCGGCCGACATGTTCGTCGGGAGGCGCTGGTGATCGGCGCCCGCCACCATACCAGCTGCTCGGCCGAGGGGTGTCGCGCGCAGATCAGCCGGGGCTGGTTCTGCAAAGATCACTGGTTCACGCTTCCACTGGAACTGCGCCAGGCGGTGCTGACTGCCTATAACGCGGCCCGCGCTGCCCATTGTCGGGCGCCGCGCGACGATCAGGAACAGCTCAACCGGGCCTATGGCGTCGCCTTCCGCGACTGCCAGGACCATCTGCGCCGCGCGCCCCGCACCCCCGCACTATCCATGTCCACCGTGGCGATCGCGGCCGATGGCGCGCGCGTCACCTATGCCGATGGGAGGCGTCTGTGACCAACGACACTGGAGAAACCCGGACGGCGCGCGCGCTGGCGCTCCAAGCCAGGGGAGCCAGCAATCGCCAGATTGCAGACGCGCTCGGCGTTACCGTCAGCACTGCCAGCGCGCTGCTGGCGAGCGGGCATCGGGCGAAGAGCCGTGGCGGCACGGGAACGCCTTGCGAGCGTGGCAAATATGGCATCGGGACCGCAGCGCTTGAAACCGCGATCATGGACCTGTGGGACGAAGGCAAGTCCTACGGACAGATTGCTGAGCTGCTGAATATTCGCCGGGAAACGGCAGAGAAAATTGTCGCCTACATGCGCGAAGGCGCGACCGATCTGGCCAGTGGCGAGGCTGCGACTGCCCGCAGCTCCGCCGCACTTCTGGACGCCCTTCGCCGCGCCCATCCCGAGCGGTGCAGCGCATGACTGCCCCGGATCGGCACCCGCAGGACTGGTATGTCGAACAGGCATGGACCGTCCGCGCGCTGATGCAGATGGTCGACTTCGACCCGCAGGATTTGGTCTGGGACCCGTGCTGCGGCCTCGGGACGATCCCTTGCACCTTTGCAGCAGCCGGGTTCGAGGCGATGGGCACCGACCTGGTCAATCGCTGGCTGCCGACCGAGCCGGCGCACCTGTTCCTGGGTGAGCATGACTTCCTGGGCGAACAGACGTGCATGCTGGAGCATTGGGCGCGGCTGAGCATCGTGGCCAATATCCCCTATGGCTGCGCGCCGGGAATCGCCGAGCGCTTCGTGCGCCGCGCCCTGATGCTGGCGAGTGGTCTGGTGTGCATCCTGGTCCCGCTGCGCTGGCGGGCCTGCGAAGGCCGCTACGGGTTTTTCCAGGAATACCCGCCCCAGCTGAAGCTGGAGTTTTGTGATCGCCCCTCGATGCCGCCGGGCACGGCACTGGCCGCGCTCGATCCCAAGACGAAGCGCCCGACCGCGTGGAAGCGCGGCACGATCGATTACATGTGGCTGGTCTGGGACCTGCGCGCGCCGACCCGCGACACGATCACCCGCATCATTCCGCCCCGCACCCCGGCCCAGAAGCTGATCGACCGTGACTTCGATCTGCGGCGCGTCGGCGTGCTTCCTCAGCTGGAGTTGGCCGCATGATCACCGATGCCGATCGCTTCCGCCGCGCCCGCACCGAACTTGAGCAGGCGATGGCGCTGGGCTGCACGATTGTGGACCTGCGCCGCCGTAATCGTGCCCTGGCGCATCGCGCCCAAGCCGAGGTCGCCAAGCGCACTGCCGACCTGATGACGAACCCCGCGCCTGTCCAGGCCGATGCGCAGGATGCGCCCGGCTTCTGGTGGATGAAGGACTGATCATGGATGTATCCAACATCAAAGCCATCGCGCCCGAACTGTCGTCGGATCAGGTCAAGCAGCTGCTGGACTGGATGGACGTGCGCAGCGGCGCAAGGGTCGTAGTCTTCCCTGACAACGCCGTAAGCCGGGGCGGCCAGATCGTCGCGTGCATGCGCCTGGGCGTTCGCGCCGAGTTGCCCAATCCCGAACAGCCTCAGGCGCGCTCCAGCGAGGAGCGCAATGGCTATGAAAGCGCGCTATGGCGAAGATGAGCTGGTGCAGCTCACCGATCAGGATGGCTGGAACGCGCAGGCGATCGCCGCGATCAACGTCAAGCTGCAGACCGCCTCGTCGATCGCGGAAGGCTATGTCGCAAAATATTACGCGCCGGCTCCCGGCCGCGCCTTGCCGCCCCTGCTGACCGAACTGGTCTGCGAAATCGCCTATGCCAAGCTGCACAAGGCGCCGCCCGAGGCGATCGAGAAGCGCGAGACCCGTGCGCTCGACCAGCTCAAGGATATTTCCAGGGGCCTGATCAAGATCGACCAGGGCAAGCAGGATATCCCGTCGCGGACCGGTGCCGTCATCGTGCCCGATCGCCAGCGGACCTTCAGCCGCGATTCCCTGGGTGAATTCTGATGGCCGGCGCCGGCATGTCCCTGTCGATCGACGGCCTGGTCGAGGTCCAGCGCGATCTGTCGCTGCTGCTCGACCGGCTGGGCGACCTCACCCCGCTGATGGACATCCTCGGCATGGAGATCGAGGTCGACATCGAGGAGAATTTCGACGGCGAGCATTCGCCCGCCGGCATTCCCTGGGACAAGTCGCAGCGCGCGATCGCGACCGGGGGCAAGACGCTGACCGACAGCCGCCGCCTGCGCGGGTCGATCACCCATGTCGCCAGCCGCACCCGCGTCGAGGCGGGCACCAACGTCGTCTACGCGCGCCGTCATAATGATGGCTGGTCGAGTGTCGAGCAGGTCGCCAGCCATAAGCGCGTCATGCGCGAAGTGTTCGGCGTGACGCTGGCCGAGCCGATCACGGTCACCGTCAAGGCGCATCGCCGCAAGGCCAGCACCCCGCAGCGCCAGTTCATCGGCCTGTCGTCGGACGGGATGGAAGGCGTTCGCGGTCATGTCGCCGACTATCTGGGGGCCGAGCAATGATCGCGGCGATCGAACTGGCCGTGCTGGCGCGGCTGAAGGCGATGCAGGACGCGCTGGGCTTTGCCTGGAACCGGCTCGATACGCTGCCGGACGACTGGGAGGCCTACCTCGCCGCCAAGCGCGGCGAGATCAAAGGCCCGGCCGCCTGGGTCGGCTTCACCGGCTGGAGCGATCCGGAGTCCTGGGGCGATGGCGTCATCGCCGTCACCGGCACCTTCGGCCTGGTTGTCGTCCATAGCAGCGCCCGGCCCGATGAAGCGGCCAACCGCCATGGTGGCCCCAATCCGGCGAAAGAGCCGGGCAGCTATCGGCTGGCGCTGGGCGCGGCGGCGCTGCTCGATCGGCAGATGCTGGGCCTCGACCTGGTCGCGCCGATGACGGTCGGCGATTGTCAGCCGCTCAAGCGCAGCAAGGCGATGCAGGACCTCAACCTGTCCGGCCATGCGATGATGCTCGGCTGTCGCTTCACCATCCAGCTGGCTGGCGACGACAGCGACGAAGAGCTGGCCGCCCTGCATGTGAATTGGGACGTGCCTGCGTTCGGCACGCCGCATCCCGTCGACGCCGATCCGATCGTGCCAGGCGCCCAGCTGCCCGACGATCCGCACGCCGACGCCACCGACCATATCGCCCTTCAGGAGACCGATCCGTCATGACCGACCAGCTTCGCTATTTCCGGCCCAAGGCGGGCCTTCAGGTCCGCGACCCCGATGACGGGGGCGCACCGCTGCCGCCGCACGGCAAAGGCCTGGCCTGGTCCGCCTATTGGCAGCGCCGCCTGGACCAGGGCGACATTGAGCCGACCGATGCCAAGAGCGTCGCGGCCGGGGACAAGAAGGCGGCCGAACCCGCCAAGGATGGAGACGCCTGATGGCCAGCTTTGCTTTCGACAAGATTTCGTCCAACCAGCGCGTCCCCGGATCGCAGGTCGAGATCGCCAATAATCGCGCGCGCCAGGGCCTGCCGCCCGCCTTGCAGAAAATCCCTCTCATCGGCCAGTGCATCGGCGCGGCCAGCGTCTCGGCGCCGGTGCGGGTGACCCGCGCCGAGCAGGGCGCAACCCTGGCAGGGCGCGGCTCGATCCTGGCGGCGATGGTGGCGGCCGCGCTGACCGCCAGCAGCCAGGTCGAACTTTGGGCGATGCCCATCGCCGACAACGCGGCGGGTGTTGCGGCCACCGGCTCGATCACGATCGGCGGGCCGTCCACCGCCGCCGGCACACTGGCGCTGATGATCGCTGGTGTCCGCGTGCCGGTAGCCGTCGCCAGCGGCGCGAGCGCCAGCACGATCGCCACCGCCGTCGCCGCTGCGATCAATGCGCTGCCCGACCTGCCAGTGACCGCTTCGGCAGCGGCCGCCGTCGTCACCCTGACCTGTCGGCACAAGGGCACGGCGGGCAACGACATCGACCTGCGCGCCAATTATTTCGACGGGGAATCTCTGCCGGCCGGCGTGACCGCGACGATCGTGCCGATGGCGGCAGGCGCGACGAACCCCGATCTTACCAGCCTGGTCGCGAGCCTGGGCGACGCCTGGTACCAGACCATCGCGATCGGCGTGAACGATGCGGCGAACATGTCGGTGATCGACACCGACCTGGAGGATCGCTGGGGACCGGTGCGCCAGATCGAAGGGCGCGCCTATTTCGGTCTGTCGGGCAGCTTTTCGACCCTGTCGAGCTTTGGCGCGACGCGCAATGGCAAGCATGCGACGATCGTCGGCGGCTATAATCTGCCGTCGCCGCCCTGGATCGTCGCGGCCGCCTTTGCCTCGGTGGCGGCCTATTATCTGCAGATCGACCCGGCCCGGCCGCTGACCGACCTGGTGGTCGCGGGGATTCGCGCGCCGCGCCCGGAGCATCGCTTCATCCGCACCGAGCGCGAGCTGCTGCTGAAGGATGGCATCTCCACCTTCCGCGTCAACGCGGAGGGCAATGTCGCGATCGAGCGGCTGATCAGCTGCTACCAGGTGAGCGCCGCCGGCTTCGACGATGACAGCTATCTCGACGTCCAGACCACCGCGACGCTGGGCTATTATCGCTACAGCTATCGCGTGCGCATGGCCGAGAAATTCCCGCGCGCGAAGCTGACCGAGGACGCGATCGCGTCGGTCCATGCCGAGACGATCGCGCTCGCCCGCGAGTGGGAAGAGGCCGAGCTGATGGAGGATGTCGACGGCTTCATCGCCAATCTGGTGATCGAGCGCGACGCGACCAACCGCCGCCAGCTCAACACGCTGATGACCCCCGACACGGTCAACGGCCTGCTGCAGCTCGCCACCCGCATCGAATTCATCCTCTGAGCGAGCGTTCAAAGGGCTTTTAGAAGGAAATAGGACATGGCGAAAAACCAGGTCATCGGCAAAGCAAAGGTCAAGATCGACGGCGTTCTCTACGAGACGGCGGGCGATACGGTGCTGGACCCCGGCGGCCCCAGCCGCACGCCGGTCGAAGGCGATTATGAGGAAGGCGCCTATCAGGAAGGGCCGGTGAAGCCCAGCAAGCTGGAATTCAACGCGCTCACCAAGGGCGGCTTCAGCGCCACCAGTTTCGGCCTGATCACCGGCGCCACTGCCACGATCGAGTTCGACAATGGTAAGAGCTTCGTCGTGCGCCAGGCCTATAGCGAAGGTCGCCCGCCGATGGGAACCAGCGACGGCAAGGCCAAGTGCGTCCTGTATGGCAAGGCGGCAGAGGAAGTATCGTGACCGCGCCGACCGCGCCGGCTCGCCCGTCCTATCTGAACCCGGACAACAGCTATGACCTGATCTATCCGGTCAAATACAAGGTCGGCGAGCAGGAGACGCTGCTGGAGAAGCTGCAGCTTCGCCGCCTGACCGGCGTGGAGCGCGTGATCGCCAGCAGCGAAGGCAATGCGGCGCAGCGCACGCATGAAATGCTGGCCAGCGTCACCGGCCAGATGATGGTCGTGATCCAGAAGATCGATTGGGTCGACCTCGACCGCCTGGACGAGTGCCTTGGTTTTTTTACCGAGCATGGCCCAGCGACTGGCGTGATTGCCTAGGCGATCTGGTCTTCCGCTGCGGCTGGTCACCGGCCGATGCCATGGCCCTCACGGATACCGAGCTGGAGTTCTGGCTGAGCCAGGCCCAGCGCATAAATGAAGAGCGAAAGGACGAATGAGGCTCTCGCTGATCCTGGAGGCGATCGATCGCGCCAGCCGCCCGACTGAGCGGGTCGATGCGGCGGTCACCGGCCTTGGCCGCGCCTCGCGGCGATCGGCGCTGGACATGCGTTCGCTCGACCAGCGGATGGATGGCGCCGAGCGCTCGGCCAATCGCCTCGATCGCGCCGCACGGCGCATAGGCACCGGCTTCGTGTCGACGTCGCGCCGCTCGATCGGCGCGCTGGCCGCGCTCGATCGGCGCATCCAGTTCAGTCAGGCGCAGATGGAAAAGCTGGCCTATCGCGCGGGCGGCATGATCGGCAGCTCGCTGCGCACCGGCCTGATGGCGGGCACGGCGCTGGCCGGCGCCGGCTTGTCGGCCGCGCTCTACAAGGTCGTGACCGCCGGCCTGACCTTTGAGAAATTCCGCGTCCAGCTGGAGGGACTGGAAGGATCGGCCGCTGCCGGCGAGCGCGCGCTCAACTGGGTGTCGGATTTCGCCGCGCGGACGCCTTATGAACTGAACGACGTGATGGAGGCTTTCATCGCGCTCAAGGCCTATGGCATCGACCCGACCGACGGGACGCTCCGGTCGCTGGGCGACACGGCCGCCGGCATGGGCAAGTCGCTGATGCAGGCGGTCGAGATGATCGCCGATGCGCAGACAGGCGAATTCGAGCGGATCAAGGAATTCGGCATCAAGGCCGCCGTCCAGGGCGACAAGGTCACCTTCCGCTGGCAGCGCAACGGCAAGGAAATGTCGAAGATGGTCAGGCAGACGTCGACCGAGATCCGCACGGCTTTGCTCGGCATCATGGACCAGCGATTTGCGGGCGGCATGGAGCGCCTGGCCAAGACGACCGAGGGCAAATGGTCGAACCTGATGGACGGCATGGGCCGCATCGCCAACCGCGTCTGGGAAGGGGGCTTTGGCGCCCAGGTGAATAAGCAGATCGACCGGATCAATGACAGCCTTGGCCAGATGGAAAAGGACGGGAGCCTCCAGCGCTGGGCTGAAAACACGGGCAAAGGCCTTGGCGAATTGATCGACGTCGTCGGTAGTACCGACTGGCGGGGAATCGCGGGCGGCATCCGCGATGTCGGCAGCGCCGTTTCGACGCTGGCGGGCGCCTTGCGGGAACTGGATGAAAAAGGGGGCAAGGTTCGCAAGTTTGTTGGCGATGCTGAAAATCTGTGGGGCTATCGCGATGCCTTGGGCAGCGTCGAATGGAACTCAACAACCAACCCCTTCCAGCTAAAGTACCATGCGCCCAGTTGGGCAAAGCCCAAGGCGGCGCCAGCGCCAAAACCCAGCGGCGTCCCGTTCATGGACGCGGCACCGGCACAGCCGGCCAACCGCCCGCCCCGGCGTTCTCCTGCGCGATCGAGCGGCGTACCCTTTATCGACGCCAGCCGGCCGCAGGCGCAGGCTGCGCCAAACGCCAAGGTCGAACTGACGATCAAGACGCCGGCCGGGACGACCGCAAAGCCGACCAAGCTGTCGGCCGCCGGCATCGATGTCGAAGTCAACACCGGCCGCCAGATGGCAGGTGCGGCATGAGCGCCCCGGCCGGCTGGCAGAAGGGCAGCTTTCGCGGTGTCGCCTTTCGCACCGAGGAGAGCGAGACCAGCGGCGGCCGTCGCGGCGTCGTCCATGAATTCCCCCAGGCGGAGAAGCCGGTCTGGGAGGATTTGGGCCGGGCCGCGCGGAGCTATCGCATCGACTGCCATATTGTCGGTGAGGATTATCCGGCCCTCGCCAATGAGCTGGTCGACGCACTGGAGGCGCCGGGCGCCGGCACGCTGATCCACCCCTGGTTCGGGTCGATGCAGGTCGCGGTGCCGGCGGGTGCCTGGTCGCGCCGGGACTCCGCGATCGACGGCATCAACATCGCCTGGTTCACGATCGACTTCATCGAAACCGGCCTGCCGGCGCCGGCCGTCGCCACGGCGGACACACAGGCCGCCGCCATCGCCCAGGCTGATGTCGCGGCCGATGCCGCGCCCTCGCTGTTCGGTGCTGCATTCTCGGTCGAGGGCGCGACCGCCTTTGTCGAGGAAGCGGCCGAGAAGGTGCTGGGCGGCGCGACCACGCTGGTCTCGCTCCGTGCAGGTCTTCAGGGTGGCTTTGGTGGTGCGCTGGCGGCGCTGCAGACCAATCTCGGGCTTCTTGGCGAAACCGCGGTGCTGCTGCGCGCGCCGATCGATCTCGGCCGCGCCGTCGTCAGCCTGGTCCAGGTGCTGGGCGCGATCGGCGGCCCGGCCGAGGGCGACAGCTATCGCGCGCTGATGGACTGGGGCGGTGATTTGCCGCCGGTGACCGGTGACACGCCCGCCCGCAATCTGGAGCGGGAGAACCAGGCGGCAATGGTGCAGCTGGTCAATCTCGCCGCCTCGGCCGAGTTGGTGCGCTGGCTCGCTGGCAGCGACTTTGCATCCTATGACGAAGCGGTCGCCGCGCGTGACGATGCCGCTGATCGGCTCGATGCGCTCGCGCTGCGCCAGGCCGATGCCGGCGACGATGGCGGCGCGGATCAGTATGACGCGCTGCGCCGCGCCTGCACGGCCGACCTGACTGCGCGCGGCGGTTCGCTTGCCCGGCTGCAGCGCTACACGCCAGCCGTCACCGAGCCGGCGCTGGTGATCGCCATGCGCCTCTATGGCGACCCGTCCAGCGTGATCGATCGGGCGGACGAGATCGTCGCCCGCAACAAGGTGCGCCACCCCGGCTTCGTGCCGGGCGGCGTGGCGCTCCAGGTCTTGAGCAGGGAGGCAGTGAATGGCTGAGGTCGAGACGCGCTGGGAAACGCAGCTGGACACGATCCGCACGGCGGCGTGCGCCCTACAGCTGGCAGAGGCGAACTATCGTCGCGCCCATGACCTGCATGGCGATGCCGCCCGTGAGACCGGCCGCGCCTGGGACGAAATGCGGCGGGCCGGAGATCGCGTGCGCCGCACCCTGGGGGCGGACCATGGCTGACGCGGATATCATCGCCGAGAAGGTCGAGCTGGCGATCAACGGCAAGCTCTACGCGGGCTGGACAGAGGTCAGCGTGACCCGCGCGATCGACGCGATGTGCGGTGCCTTCCGCCTGTCGCTTTCCTCCAAGGATGATGCAGCCGGCCAGCTGCTGGTGATCGCAGCGGACGATCGCTGCCAGCTCAAGATCGGCGGCGCGGTCGTGGTCGATGGCTGGGTCGATGCGGTGTCACCTGCGATCGACGGGGAATCGCACGGCATCACGGTCGAGGGTCGCGACAAGACGGGCGACCTGGCCGACTGTTCCGCGATCGCCAGGCCGGCAAGCTGGCGCAACGTCAAGCTGGAGGCGATCGCGACCGAGTTGGCCAAGCCGTTCGGGGTGACGGTCGCGGTCAAGGTCAGCACGGGTGCGGCGATTCGCAAGTTCGCGATCCAGCAGGGCGAGACGGTCGCCGCCGCGATCGAGCGTCTCTTGCGCTTCCGGGGCCTTATCGCTGTCCCCACCGCCTCGGGCGACCTGGAGATTACTACGCCCGATGCCGGCGCGCCGGTCGCCACCCTGGAGCTGGGCGTCAACATCAAGTCGGCCGAGGGACGCACCGATCATCGCGAGCGCTTTTCCGACTATATCGTCAAGGGCCAGGCCCATGGCGATGATGAGCGCCACGGTAAGACGGTGAGCCAGATCAAGGGCGAGGCGAAGGATGCCGGGGTGCGCCGCTATCGCCCGCTGCTGTTGGTGGCGGAGGAGCAGAGCGACGGCGCCAGCGCAGGGGCACGCGCGAAATTCGAGGCGGGCGTGCGCGCTGGCCGTGCCAGGGGCGCGGACATCCGTGTGCTGGGCTGGCGCGTGGCGCCAGGCGGCGCCTTGTGGCGACCCAACAGCCGGGTGCGGGTGCGTTGCGCGCAGATCGGCATGGCGGATGAGGTCATGCTGATCGCGGCGGTTACGTTCGCCAAGTCGGACGGCGAAGGGACGATCGCGACCCTGTCGATCGCGCCGCCCGGTGCCTTCGCTCAGCTGGCGGAAAAGGAAGCGGCATGAGCGCGCTTCAAAGGGCGCTAAGCCCCTTGTTGGGGCGTATCCAGATGATGGTCGGCCGCGCCGTTCTGGCCGCCGTCGACGACAGCACCGGCCTCCAGTCGGTGCAGATCGACCTGCTGGCCGACGAGGCGCAGGACGGTGCCGAACATTTCCAGCCCTATGGCTTCGCGGCGCATCCCAAGCCAGGCGCCGAAGCCATCTCGCTGGCAGTGGGCGGATTGCGCGGCCACGCCTTGGTCATCGCGATCGCCGATCGCCGCTATCGGCTCAAGTCGCTCCAAGAGGGCGAGGTCGCGTTGCATGACGACCAGGGCCAGTGCGTGCTGATCGGCCGCGACGGGATTCGCATAGCTTCGTCGCTGGGTATCGCCTGCCAGACGGACGGCAATTTCAGCGTCGAAGCCGGCGGCGATTTCACCGTCGACGCGGATGGTGCGGTCTCGATCAAGGGCCAGGGCGAAGCGCTGCTGGACGGCAGCAGCATTGCCCTGGGCGAAGGGGCGAGCCTCTTCGCCGCCCGCAAGACCGACACAGTCAGCAGCACCGCCATCACCGGCGGCTCCAGCAAGGTGAAGATCGCATGAAGGCAAGCTCTCCCCGTAAGCGCGGCAATCGCGCTTGGCAGAAGGTCGTCGTCGCCCCCGGCGAGGATATGACCATGGTCGCTGACAAGCTGCGCGAGTGCGGGCAGCGCGGCGGCGACGGTGAGCCGATCGAGGCGCACGCTCTGTTCGACGCCCAAAGCCGGCTGCGCCGCATCCATGCCCGCTATGCCAATGGCTGGCGGGCCACGCTGGTCGTCCGCGTCGATGGGAGCTACTCGCTCAGCCAGGCTATCAAGATCGTGTCGCAGGCCCGGAGCATGCCGGCGTGACCGATATCGCCCTTGTCTTCGACAGCGCTGCCTGGTCGGCCGACATCGCGATCGCATCCGGCGACCTGGTCACCGACGACGGCCTGCGCACGGCGGTGACCATCTCGCTCTTCACCGATGTCCGCGCCCGTGACGATGACGCGCTACCGGACAGTGGGGCCGATCGTCGCGGTTGGTGGGGCGACTGTGCAAACGACGACGCAAACGACCGGACGGGGTCGCGCCTGTGGCTGCTGGCGCGCGCGAAGGTCGTGCCGACGACGGCCGTCCGCGCCCGTGACTATTGCCGCGAGGCGCTGGACTGGCTGGTCGCCGACGGCGTCGTCGCGGCGATCGATATCGACTGCGTCCTGCTGCCGGTTGCCGCCAGCCGCCGATCGGGCGGCCTGTCCATCACCATCACCTTAACCCGGCCGGGCGGCGCCCGCCTGGCCATCAACTATTTGTGGGATGCGGAGAGCGGCCGCATCGAGCGCGAGGGGACCGCATGAGCTTTCAACGACCGACCCTGACCCAGCTGATTACGCGCGCGCAGGACGATATCAATGGCAAGCTGCCAGGCGCGGACAGCCGGCTGCGGCGCAACGTGCTGGACGTCCTGGCGCGGGTCCATGCCGGCGCAATGAACGGCCTCTATGGCATGATCGACGATCGCGCGCGCTTCCTGCCCGACCCCAAATATCCCGACACCGTCACCGGCTGGGCCAGCCGCCTGGGCATCGTCCGCAAGGCGGCGATCGCCGCGACCGGCGCTGTCACCCTGGCCGGGACCAATGGCGCCGTGGCCCCGGCCGGCAGCATCCTGGTGCGGGCGGATGGCGTGCGATTTGCGACCATGGCGCTGGCGACGATCGCGGGCGGGACGGCCAGCGTGGCGGTGACCTGCGAAGATGGCGGCGCAGCCGGTGCGATGGCAGCCGGCCAGACCCTGACCTTCCAGTCGCCCGCCAGCGGCGTCCAGGCGGTCGCGACCGTAGCTGTCGGCGGGATCATCGGCGGCAGCGACGAGGAGACGATCGAGCAGCTGAACGACCGAGTGTGGGAGCGCCTGCGCAACCAGCCGGCAGGCGGAAAGAGCGGCGACTATGTCCGCTGGGCCAAGGAGATTGCCGGGGTTACACGCGCCTGGCCTTATCCCAACTGGAACGGCCTGGGCACGGTCAAGCTGCTGTTCGTGATGGACGGCCGGGAAGATATTATCCCCGATCCGGGCACCGTCGCCCTGGTCGCGGCCAAGATCGCGGAAGAGCGTCCGGTCACGGCGGAGGTGACGGTCGAGGCGCCGATCGCGCAGCCGCTCAACTTCACCATCGCCCTGACGCCCGACACGGCCGCGACGCGCGCCTCGGTCGAAGCGGAGCTGCGCGACCTTATTGCCCGCGATGCGATTCCCGGTGGCACGGTCCTGGTCAGCCGGATGCGCGAGTCCATCTCGATCGCGCCGGGCGAACTGGATCATGTGCTGACCAGCCCGACCACCAACCAGACCGCCGATGCCGGCAAGATACTCACCTTCGGAGCCATCGCATGGGCCTGATGGCGACGGCCTATCGCCAGCAGCTGCAGGCGCTTCTTCCCCCCGGCGCGGCCTGGCCGCGTGGGGAGGATGCGATGCTCACCAAGCTGCTGGATGGCTGGGCCGAGGAGTTTGCGCGCGTCGAAGAGCGTATGGAACAGCTGCTGGCCGAATATGATCCTCGCACCGCCTATGAGATGCTCCCCGAATGGGAAGCGGCGCTGGGACTCCCCGATCCCTGCACCGCAGCGGCGACCACGATCGCGGCGCGTCAACTCGCCTGCTGGCGCAAGCTCGCCTATCAGGCCGGGCAGACGCCGGCATTCTATATCGCGCTGGCCGCGTCGATCGGTTTCGACGTTACGATCCATGAGTTCGACCCCGAGGTCGATGACTATGACACCAGCCTCAGCGCCCAGGTGGCGGCGGGACGGTGGCGCTATATCTGGCGCGTCCATGTCCGCAACGGCAGCGTGTTCAACTATATGGTCGCGGGCGATCCCGCCGGCTCAGCCCTGCTGGAGGGCGACGCCGCGCTAGACCTGGAATGCATCATCTCGGCCGCGCGCCCGGCGCATACCCACGTGATCTTTTCCTACCCGACCGATCCGGGGGCATCGCTGCTGGAAAGCGGCGGATATCGCCTGCTGGAGACCGGCGGCCATCTCATATTGGAGGATTGATATGTCCGAACTCGACAAGAAGGCATCGGCCCTCGCGGCGGCGGCGGCACTGACAGGCGCTGAAGGCTGGGCCGGCATCCAGGGCGGCGCGGATGTGCTGATCACGGCAGCGCTGCTGAAGGCCTATATGAAGGCGCCTTACATCCTAGCGCAGGATGGGGCGGCATCGGCGGTGTGGACGGGCAGCCTGGCCACGCATGATTTTCTGACGATCACGATACCGGGCGGCGCGCTGGGTCCGAAGGGATCGCTCAAGATCGAGAGCTTCTGGACCATATCCCAGAACGCGAACACCAAGACGGTCATGCACAAGTTCGGCGGCGCGACCATCAACAGCTGGCCGGTGACCACCTCGGGCAATGTCGGTTCGCTCCTCCGCATGAACAATCGCAACGACCAGGCCAGCCAGTTCATCGCCCGCGCCGGATCGACGTCGATCTATGGTTCCGGCGTCAACGCGCACGGTGCGGCCGCGATCGACACGTCGGTCGACCAGGTGCTGACGCTGACCGGCCAGTTGGCCAACGCCTCCGACACCATGGTGCTGGAAGGCTACATCATCGAAATCTTCCCCGGCTTTTAAGGAACGGACATGCACAGGATCGATAGTGCCGGCGCGACGGTTGACGGCCTTTTCAAGGTTACCCCACTTCCCGCGACGCGGGTCGATGCAGACTGGCTCAATGCGGTGCAGGAGGAGATCATCACCGCCATTGCGCAGCTGGGTGGCGCGCTGCCTGACAAGGAGGACCAGCATCAGCTTGCGGCGGCGATCATCGCCTATGTCGCCCATGCGAAGGGCAATCTAGAAAGGGTCATCACCGATCCGCTGGGTGGCAATTCCGGCCTGGACGGCGGCGCCAGCAACCAGCTCCTGGTCGCGATCCTGGCGATGATCAGTCGCGGCCTAAGTGAGGCTATCACGATCACCGTCGATCCGACGACCAGCGAACGGACGATATCCTTCCTGGGCGGCCTCGCGATCCTCAAGCTCGGCTATTATCGAGAGACGGTGACCAGCGAAGTCGTGCGCAACGTCGCCTTTGCGCTGCCATTCCCCAACAGCTGCTGGAGCGTGCTGACCCAGGGCGTGATCGCCGCACCCAGCATCTATCGCGACCTCTGGGTCCAGATCGTGCCCGGCAGCACGACCAGGAACGGCTTCCAGGCGCAGTTCCAGAGCGACGATGACAATGACCACGCCCTGTCCGGCTTCGACTGGTGGGCACTGGGTAACTGACCTTTTTCCCTCCGCCGATCAGGCGGGGGGCAAGGGGCGTTGGCCCGCCCCTCTACCGCAGGATTGCACCCTGCATCTCAGCGCTGATCAGGCGCAGTCAATCCCCGCCACCGGGCACCCCGGCGGTAGGGCTTTTGAGGTGCAATGATGAAGGAAATGGAAATGCTCGCCCCGGTTGCGCCCGTTCGCACGGTGGCCGGATATATTGGCGGTAAGCGTGCGCTGGCTTCGCGCATCGTCCCGCTCATCGGGGCCACGCCCCATCAATGCTATGTGGAACCCTTTGTCGGCATGGGCGGCATCTTCTTCCGTCGCGATCGCCGGCCCAAGGCTGAGGTCATCAACGATATTTCGGCCGATGTCGCCAACCTGTTCCGATTGCTGCAACGCCATTACCAGCAACTGCTCGACGTCCTCAAATGGCAGGTTGCCAGCCGGGCGGAATTCGAGCGGCTGGTGAAGGTCGACCCGGACACGCTGACCGACCTTGAGCGAGCAGCTCGCTTCCTCTTCGTCCAGCGTCTGGCGTTCGGCGGGAAGGTGATGGGCCGGACATTCGGCACTGGCACGACCAGCAGCGCCCGGTTCGATCTTACGAAGCTGGTGCCTGTCCTGGAGGACGTCCATGAGCGCCTGTGCGGCGTCACGATCGAGCGGCTCCCCTATGACCGGCTCATCCCGCGTTATGATCGCCCGCACACCCTCTTCTATCTCGACCCGCCCTATTGGGGCTGCACCGATGACTATGGCCAAAGCGTCTTTTCAGAAGCCGATTTCGAGCGTCTCAGCGCCCTTTTAAAGGGCATCAAGGGGCGCTTCATCCTGTCGATCAATGACGTCCCCGAAATCCGAGAGCTGTTCGCTTGGGCGACGATCGAGCCTGTCTCACTGAACTATCGCGTGAGCGGCAAGGTGACGGCCGCGCGGGAGCTGATTATAGCGAACATAACTAACACCGATTAGCGCAGGCCATTATAGGGGGGGTGGAGATGGATATTATCGATATCTCGAAATTTCGATTTAAACGCACCAAGCAGCTATTCGAGTTGGCCAACCTAGCTGGCCATCACGCGGACCTTCTTGCGGAAAAATACGCACATGATGCAGATCAGGCTCCGCTAACCGCCTTGAATATGTCGTTCAATTATTTCGTTCATGCCGCCGAGATTTTTGATTTTTATCATCATCGCTGGTTCGTGCCTGGCACGCCCTTTATTCTCTCTAGCGAGATGGTGGAGCGCGAATCCTTGGTCCTGAGGAGCATGATAATCGAGACGCTATCGGCGTTTGAGTATGGCGCAAAACAGGCCGTAAAAAGCGCTGGCAGTCCATTCACTTTTAACGGCCGCGTGTATCTGGGGAACATAATGGCTAAGAGCCATGAAATTGGCATCACTAGCGCCGCTCAAGACGCATTCTGGGATTTCATCCGCGAATGGCGGAATGCTGGGGTGCATAACAATGGAGTGGGGGAGAGGTGGAAAACCCTCACGCTCAGTTCAGGAGCCCAACTGAGCATTTATGAGAATGCTATGGCAACATGGCGAACAAGCGAAGCGATCACGTTGACACGGGATTGCATCGAACATTTCGCGAGTTGGTGCGACGGGTTTTTGTCGAGGCGGCAACGTCCTTGAGTGCTACAAAAGGTCTTGTCCCGCACTCCTAAAGCTTTTGTCGCGCTTCATTCACCGGCGCGCGGCAGGCGCTTGGCCGGCGCGTTGGCCCGAAATCACCCGCACGACACTGTGAACTTCGACTGTCGCGTCGATTCCGGCCTCTCATAGGGATCCCCGCCCCATCCCCACGCCTTGCGCTACTTATCCACATAGCATAGGGGGGTACCCTATGCACATTATCGCGAATCGGGACAAATTGCTGGCGCGGGTGCGCCGCATTGCTGGGCAGGTCAACGCCGTCGAACGCCAGCTGGCGGGCGATGCGGGCTGCTCGGAAACATTGCAACTGGTCGCCTCGGTGCGCGGCGCGGTCGGCAGCCTGATGGAGGAATTGATCGAGCAGCATATGCGCGAACATGTCGCCCGCCCCGGCCTGACCGACGAAGCGCGCACGGCCGCTACCGAAGAAATGCTGGCGCTGATCCGCCGCTACGGGAAATGACGATGCACGACGATCACGCCCATGGACACCATCATCATGGCGCCGGCTGCAACCATAGCCATGCCCATCACCCCGCCCCGGCCGCGCCGCCGCCGACCGATGACGATGGCGAGGAACGCCATTATTTCGACCATATCTATCTGAGCGCCGGGCATGACAAGAATGCCAGGCGCACCCTGTGGGTCGTCTGGCTGACCGCCGCGACCATGGTGGTGGAAATCGCCTTTGGCTGGATCACCGGGTCGATGGCACTGCTGGCCGACGGCTTCCACATGGCGACCCATGCCGGCGCGCTGGCGGTGGCGGCCGCCGCCTACAGCTATGCCAGGCGCCATGCCCGCAATCCGCGCTACACCTTCGGCACCGGCAAGGTCGGCGACCTGTCCGGCTTCGCCTCCGCGCTGCTGCTGCTGCTGACCGCACTGTTCATCGCGATCGAATCCGGCATGCGCTTGTTCGAGCCGGTGAAGGTCGCCTTTGGCGAGGCGACCCTGGTCGCGGTCATCGGCCTGGTCATCAATCTGGTCAGCGCCCTGCTGCTCGGCCACGACCACAGTCATGACCATGGGCATGATCATGGCCATGCGCATGACGATCATGATCACGACCACAAGGGCGGCCATGCCGACAATAATCTGCGCGCCGCCTATGTTCATGTGCTGACCGATGCGCTGACATCGGTGCTGGCGATCGCCGCGCTGCTGGCCGGCCGCTATCTCGGCTGGTGGTGGCTCGACCCGGCGGTCGGCCTGCTCGGCGCCGTGGTCATCGCCCGCTGGGCCTGGGGCCTGATGAAGGACACCGCCGCCATCCTGCTCGACACCGCCGAACCCGCGCTGATGGCGAAAGTCCGCGGACTGGTCGAGGCCGAAGGCGCCACCATCCGCGACCTCCATGTCTGGCGCATCGGCCCGCACGCCCATGCCGCGATCATCAGCCTGGCGCCCGGCGCCGACGGCGCCCGTGTCCGCGAACGGGTGCGCAGCCTGCCGCGCATGGAACATGTCACGGTGGAGTGCGGCTGAGCGTCCGCTTGAGAAAGCCGGTTCCGCCCCGCTCCCCCGCCCAACCGCTCGATCCAGTGTCATCCTGTCGGGTCGTTGGATGGGGGAGCGGGCTGGTACCGTAACGAAAAATCGCGCTTTCGCGATTTTTCAAACAGGCTCTGAGCCGCCCGTGCTGTCCTACAGAGCCGGGCCCATGTTAGACTGCGCCCGGCTCTTTCCCATCGTCCGGCGCCCCCATCCCCCTCGCAAGATGATTTCCTACTTGAGCAAGGAAATGTCGAAATGTGCGGGAAATATGGGAAGTTAAGCGGACGAAATCCTATTTTCAGGCGGGCTTCAACGCATCCATGATCTGCCGCACCGGGGTCAGGTCATAGCCCGCCGCCTCGGCCTGCGCCGCCAGCACATTGGCATTGTCGCCCGCCCGCGCGCGGGTCAGCGCCCACAGCAGCGTGCTGCGCGTGCCCGACCGGCAATAGGCCAGGATCTTGCCCTCGCCCGCCTGCTCCATCGCGGCGGCCATGCCGTCCAGCTGCCAGGGCGCAAAGCCGCCATGGGCGACCGGCACGGCCGCATAGGCGACGCCGGCGTCGATCGCCGCCGCCTCGACCGCGGCACCGTTGGTCTGGCCTGGCTCCTCGTCATCGGGGCGGTTGTTGATGATCATGGTCACGCCCAGCGCCTTGGCGGTCTCCACCTGATCGACACTGATCTGGGGCGAGACATAGAGGCGGTCGGTCAGCTGGCGGAACATGGGCAAATCTCCTTCGCCCCCGCCATGCGCCCGCCCGCCACAGGATTCAAGCGTCTGCACGCCCAACCGGCATCGATGCCCCTTCATCCGTTCGTTTCGAACCCGTCGAGAAACAGGGCCACAAGCTCATCCGCTACAGATAGGGCCGGATCGCCGCCAGGAAGGCGTCGCCATAGGCGTCCAGCTTCTTCTGCCCCACGCCGCTCACCATGCCCAGCTCATGGATGGTCGCCGGCCGCTGCTCCGCCATTTCGCGCAGCGTCGAATCATGGAAGATGACATAGGGCGGCACCCCGGCATCCTGCGCCAGTTCGCGGCGACAGGTGCGCAGCGCGTCGAACAGCGGATCGCCGACCGGATTGGCATCGCTGCCATTGCGGGCGTTGCGCTTCTTCCGCTCGCGCCGCGGCGGCACCAGGATCCGCACCTCCTCCTCGCCGCGCAGGATCGGCCGGGCATTGGGACCGAGCATCAGCCCGCCATGCTCGGTCGTCCCCAGCGCGTCCCGCACCAGCAGCGCGCGCGACACCGGCCGCAGCAGCGCCGTCTCGTCGCCATCGACGATCGCATAGACGGAAATCTTGTCATGCCCGCGCTCGCGAATCTTGTCGGTGACGGCGCCACTCAGCACCGCCTCGATATGGCCTGCGCCAAAGCTCTGGCCGGTGCGATAGACCGCCGACAGATATTTGCGCGCCGTTTCGGTCGCGTCGACGCTGGCCGGCGGGGTCAGGCAATTGTCGCAATTGCCGCAGGTCGCCGGCGGGTCTTCACCGAAATGCCGCAGCAGGATCGCCCGGCGACAGGTCGCGGTTTCCACCAGCGCGCCCAGCGCCGCGATCCGTGCCCGCTCGCCCTGCTGGCGCGCGGGCTCCAGCTCCATGATGCGCTGGCGGGCACGGGCGAAATCCTCCGCCCCCCAGAAGAGATGCGCGACCGCCGGTTCGCCGTCACGGCCGGCGCGGCCCGATTCCTGATAATAGCCTTCGATCGACTTGGGCAGGCCGGCGTGGGCGACGAAGCGCACGTCGGGCTTGTCGATCCCCATGCCGAAGGCGACGGTGGCGACCATCACCATATCCTCGCTGGCGATGAAGGCGGCCTGGTTGGCGGCCCGCTGGGCCGGATCCATGCCGGCATGATAGGCACGCACCGCCCGGCCGCCGCGCCCCAGCGTCTCGGCCAGCTTCTCGGTCGCGGCGCGGGTCGGCGCATAGACCACGCCCGGCCCCGGATTGGCGGCGAGCAGATCGGCCAGCTGTCGGGTCAGGCCATCGCGCGAATGGACGGCATAGCGGATATTGGGCCGGTCGAAGCCCGAGATGATCAGCCCATCCTCGGGAATGCCGAGCTGGACGAGGATATCCTTGCGGGTATGCGCGTCCGCCGTGGCCGTCAGCGCCAGCCGCGGGACTTCGGGAAACTCATCGAGCAGCGGCCGCAGCAACCGATAGTCGGGGCGGAAATCATGGCCCCATTCGGACACGCAATGCGCTTCGTCGATCGCGAACAGCGCGACCTTGGCCGAGCGCAGCAGATTGCGGAACCCCTCGCCGCTCGCCCGTTCCGGCGCGACATAGAGCAGGTCCAGCTCGCCATTGCGCAACCGATCCTGCGTCTCGCGCCAGTCGGCATCGACGCTCGTCAGGCTGGCGGCACGAATGCCCACAGCGGTCGCCGCGCGCAGCTGGTCATGCATCAGCGCGATCAGCGGCGAGACGACGACGCAGCAGCCATCGAGCGCCACGGCCGGCAGCTGATAGCAGAGCGACTTGCCCGCGCCGGTCGGCATGATCGCCAGGGTCGGCTGCCCCGCCATGACCCGGCCGACCACCTGTTCCTGCACCCCGCGGAACGTCGTGAAGCCGAAAATATCGTGGAGCAGCGTGGGAATATCGCGGGGCATGGACTGGCCTTAGCGAGTCAAGCCTATCGGTGCCAGTGGCGCTTAGCCTGCCGGGTCGAGCAGGCAGCCCCAGCCCGGCTTGAAGCGCGCGGTGCGCGACGCCAGCAGCGGCACATGCGCCTCGACCGCCCGCTCCTCCGGCTTGTCAGTCAGCCGCACCATCGCCATGCCCGGTTCCTTGTCGCCCTGGCAGCTGCCCATGGCGCGGCCCTCGACATAGCGGCAGGAACAGGTCAGCCGCGCGCCATAGGCCGCCCCGAGCTGCGCGCGGGCACGCAGGGTCGACCAGTTCCACGCCAGCGCCGCCAGCAGCGCGAAGAGGATCAGTCCGGCGACGATCCACCATTTACCACGAACCGCCATGGTCCTTCTTCCCGCCTCCATGCTAAGGGCGCCGGCTTATGCAGATCGAGAAGCGAATCGTAAAGCGCCTTGCCATGGGTGCCGGACTGGTGGCGCTCGTCCTCGCCGGCACGCTGGCGGGGCGCGCCGCCCATGCGCCCGAGCCCGTCTATAGCGTCGACACCGACGCCGTGGTCAGCGCCAGCGCGCTGCGCGGCGCGATCGATCCGCTGTTCGACGACAAGGCGATGGGCGAGACCCGCGCCCTGCTGGTCATGCGCGACGGCAAGGTGATTGCCGAACGCTATGCCCCCGGCATCACCCCTGACACGAAATTGCTGTCCTGGTCGATGGCCAAGAGCGTGACCGCGGTGCTGGTCGGCCTGATGGTGTCGGACGGACGGCTGGCGCTCGATTCGCCGGTGCCGGTCGCGGCCTGGAGCCAGCCGGGCGATCCGCGCGGCCGCATCACCCTGCGCCAGTTGCTGTCGATGACCTCCGGCCTCGACCATGCCGAGGATGGCGAGCCGATCACCGACGGTGACACGGTGCGCATGCTGTTCATGGACGGCGCGCAGGACATGGCGGCCTATGCCGAATCCAAGCCGCTCGCGCATGTTCCCGGCGAGACATTTTCCTACTCCACCGGCAGCACGATGATCCTGTCGGACCTGATGACCCGGATGTTGACCAACAGCCCTCATCCCGACGTGCGTCGCCGGGCGATGCAGATGTTCATCGACGGCCGGCTGAAGGCGCCGGGCAAGCTGTCCAGCCTGACGCCCGAATATGATGCCAATGGCACGCTGATCGGCGGGTCGATCATGCACATGACCGCGCGCGACTATGCTCGCTTCGGCGAATTGCTGCGCAACCATGGCCGTTCGCCCAATGGCCATCAGATCGTGCCGGAAAAATGGGTCGACTATATGCGCGCGCCCTCGCCCCGGAATGCGGCCTATGGCGCCCATCTCTGGCTCAACCGGGACAGCAGCGAGAGCGCGCTGATGCCCGGCCTCGCCTCGGCCAGCCTGTTCGGCTGCGTCGGCCATAATGGCCAATATATATTGGTCGCGCCCGGCCAGCGGCTGACGATCGTGCGGATCGGCATGTCACCCAAGAAGGAGCAGCGCACCGCCGTGAAGGCGCAGCTGGCCCGGCTGATCGGCCTCTTCCCCGGTTAAAGGGTGAATATGCCCTCGATCACGGTGCGACAGGCGCCGGTCATCACCACCCGGTCGCCCTCCAGCCGGCAGCCGAGCCGCCCGCCTCGCGCCGACGCCTGGTAGGCGCTGATTGCGCTCTTACCCAGCCGCTCCGCCCAATAGGGTGTCAGCAGGCCATGGGCCGATCCGGTCACCGGATCTTCGTCAATGCCGCCGCCGGGCACGAAGACACGGCTGATGATGTCGCTGTCGTCGCCCGGCGCGGTCGCCATCAGCAGATTGTCGCCCAGCTTTCGCAGCGTCGCGAAATCGGGCTCAAGCGCGCGGATCGCATCGGCGTCCCGATAGACGAAGATCGCATAGCCGCCATCGCGCCACCGGGTTTCGACAATGTCGCCGCCCATCCCCGCCGCCAGCTCCGGCAGCGACTTCGGCGCACTGATCCAGGCCGGCAGCGACAGTTCATAGCCCTCGCCCGCGCGGGTGACGGTCAGCACCCCGGCATGGCGCGTGCGAAAGCATATGGTCTCACCCTGCATCAGCACATGCCCGCTCGCCAGCGTGGCATGGCCGCACAGCTTCACCTCGACCGCCGGGGTGAACCAGCGCAGCGCATAATCGGCCTCCGCATCGTCCGGCGTCGGCACGGTGAAGGCGGTTTCTGACAGGTTGTTTTCCGCCGCGATCGCCTGCAGCACCGCATCATCGAGCCAGGCATCAAGCGGCATCACCGCCGCAGGATTGCCGGTGAAGGGCGCGTCGGCAAAGGCGTCGACCTGGGTGAAGCGAAGGCGGGTCATGGCGATACTCCTGATGGATCGCCGCCTTCATGCCGGCCCCGCATCCGTGCCGACAGGGCCGGATGCGGGCAATTGGTCCCTTGGCAGGTACGTTTAAAATCCCGTTCGGGCTGAGCGAAGTGCCCTCCCGTCGGTCGGGTGAGCCCTTCGACTTCGCTCAGGGCGAACGGCGATAGACGGCGCGACGCTAGCCCAAAATGACCAACGCCGAACAAACCGCAACCCCGACGATCAGGTTGAGCGGCACGCCGATGCGCACGAAATCGGCGAAGCGATAATCGCCGGCGGCATAGACCAGCGCATTGGTCTGATAGCCGATCGGCGTCGCGAAACAGGCCGATGCACCGATCATCAGCGCAATCACCAGCGGGCGCGGATCGGTGCCCAACTGATGCGCCAGCGCGATGGTGAGCGGGGTCAGCAGCGCCGCGACCGCATTGTTGCTCAGCAGTTCGGACAAGATCAGCGCGGCGAAATAGACGATGAAGACCAGGCTCCATTGCGGCGCGACCTGCATCAGCGGCGTGATCCAGCCGACCATCAGCGCGACGCTGCCCGCCTGTTCCAGCGCCAGGCCCACCGCCAGCATGGCGAAGATCAGGATCAGCACATCGCCGTCGATCGCCGCCCAGGCCTCCTCCGCATCGATGCAGCGGGTGACCAGGATCACGCCCACCGCGATGAAGGCGGCCAGGCCGATGCCGATCACGTCGAGCGCCGACAGGATCACCACCGCCGCCATCGCCAGGATCGCGATCCATGCCTTGCGCGGGCGGAAGGCGCGGGTGCGGCTGATGTCGACGCCGATCAGGTTTGGATTGTCTTTCAGCGAACGCATCGCGTCGTCGCTGCCCGCCACCAGCAGCCGGTCGGCGCCGCGCACCCGTGTATCGGCCAGGTCAGGCCCCGGCAGATGGCGGGCGCGATGGATGCCGATCAACCGCACGCGCAGGGCATGAAGGAAGGGAATGTCGATCAGCCGTTCACCGATCGAGGGATGACTGGGTGCCACCATAGCCTCGATCACCGTGCCCTCGCGCGCGGAGGTTTCGGAATCGGCGGCAATGCCCAGTTCGAAATCGCCCGATTCGCGCAGCGTCATGATCGCCGTGCCATCGGCGCGCACGATCAGGCGGTCGCCGACATGCAGTTCCTCCTGCTCCAGGTCGTGGCGTCGTATCTCGCCGGCCCGCTTGAGCCCGATCAAGGTGACCGAGCGGCCAAGGACGGACAACTCGCCAATCTCCCGTCCGACCACCTCGCTGTCCGGCGTCACCACCAGTTCGGTCAGATATTCCTGCACATTGCCGCCATTTTCGCCCGCGATCGAAGGCGCGTCGCTGGGCAGCAGGAAACTGAGGCAGGCCAGGCCGACGACGCCGGCAATGGTGCCGGCCAGGCCATAGGGCGTGATGTCGAATATGCCGAAGGGCTGCATGCCCTGTTCGGCCGCGATGCCCGCGACGATCAGGTTGGTCGATGTGCCGATCAGGGTAACGCAGCCGCCCATCACCGCCACCGCATTCATCGGGATCAGCAGCTTCTTGACCGGATAGGCGGTCGCCTGCGCCAGACGGAACATGATCGGGATCAGCAGCACGACGACCGGCGTGTTGTTGAGGAAGGCCGACAGCAGCACCGTGCCCACCGCAACCTCCACCAGCGCGAGCCGCGGATGCTTCTGCGCCCGGACCATGACCAGATCGGCGATGCGGTTGATCGTCCCCGTGCGGATGAGCGCACCCGACAGCACGAACATCGCGCCCACGGTCAGCGGCGCGCTGTTGGAGAAGACGGAGAAGAGCGATTTCTCGTCGAGCAGGCCGAGCAACGCGAAGGCACAGGCGCCCAGCACCGAGACGACCGTGGGCGAATAGCGTTCGCGCACGAAGGCGACAAACATGCAGGCAAGAATCACCAGGCCGATTTCCGCGCGGTAAATGCCCAATAGCGCGGTGATGAAATGCATCTCGTCTTGCCCCCGTTGATCGCGTGATCGCGTCTCTAACGGAGGTGAAACGAAATGGGCCAGCCATGGTTGCATGGCTGGCCCGTGTCGCGGCGTCAGGGGACGTTTTGACCGTCAAACCGCGCTCGGCGCGCTGACGCTCCCCAGGCTTACGCTCTGCCGCTCACCCTCCCGCGGGTGACGGCTGTCATCCTAGCGTAATATTGGCGAGTCGTCTCTTGTCATTTGCACATTCGGCGCGCGATTGGCGCGGTTCGGCGCGTCAGTCGGCCCCGCACTGGGCGCGGTGCAGCAGCTTCTGGTCGGCCAGCACCAGCGCCATCATCGCTTCGACCACCGGCACGCCGCGAATGCCGACGCACGGGTCATGACGGCCCTTGGTGATGATGTCGGACGCTTCGCCTTCGCGCGTCACCGTCTCGACCGGAATGAGGATCGAACTGGTCGGCTTGAAGGCGATCCGCACCTTGACCGGCTGACCGGTCGAAATCCCCCCGGCAATGCCGCCGGCATGATTGGCCAGGAAGACCGGGCCGTCCTGTCCGGGCCGCATCGGATCGGCATTCTGCTCGCCGCGCAGCCGGGCGGCGGCGAAGCCGTCGCCGATTTCCACGCCCTTGACCGCGTTGATGCTCATCATCGCGCTCGCCAGCTCGCTGTCGAGCTTGGCATAGAGCGGCGCGCCCCAGCCGGCCGGCACGCCCGATGCGACGCATTCGACCACCGCACCGAGCGAGGAACCGTCCTTGCGCGCGCCATCGACAAGCGCTTCCCAGCGCACCGCAGCTTCGGAGTCAGGGCAGAAGAAAGGATTCTGGCTGATCTGCGCCGCGTCGAAATTGCCATAGTCGATGGCGTCGCCGCCTATCTCGCTCACATAGGCGAAGATATCGACTTCCGGGATGACCAGCCGCGCCACCGCGCCGGCCGCAACCCGGCTAGCGGTTTCGCGCGCCGAGGACCGCCCGCCGCCGCGATAGTCGCGAAAGCCATATTTGGCGTCATAGGCATAGTCGGCATGGCCGGGACGATAGGCCTTGGCGACCTCCGAATAATCCTTCGATCGCTGGTCTTTATTCTCGATCATCAGGCTAATCGGCGTGCCGGTGGTCCTGCCCTCGAACACGCCCGACAGGATGCGCACCTCATCGGGTTCGCGCCGCTGGGTCGTGAACTTCGACGTGCCCGGCTTGCGCAGGTCTAGCCAGGGCTGGATGTCCGCCTCGCTCAATGCCAGGCCCGAAGGGCAGCCATCGACCATCGCGCCGATCGCCGGCCCATGGCTCTCGCCCCAGGTCGAGAAGCGGAAGACACGACCGAATATATTGAAGCTCATGCTATTCGCCCAACGAAATGATTTGAAAGCCAACGGCGGTCGACGAGATTGAAGGGACTCACTATACTCAACATGGAAGATAGCGTCGGCACATTTTCTCGATATCCTGTTTCGAGATAGCGGTTACGCCATTTTGGACCTGAATGCCCACCGTCCAAATGCGCCACTAGGAATTTCAGCTCGTCTCCAACCTCAAACTTATTCCTAAAATCTACGCTGAGATCGTTAAACAAGTTAGGCAATGAATGCCCATATTGCCGGCGCACATCCTCCATTGGCAGCTCCCGACGGCGATCGGCTTTAAAAATTAGCTCCAGCCCATGAGCAATTAAAAACTCAAATGGGTCATGGAATAGCCAATCATCATCGCTATCAGCTGCTCTTCGAGCCACGTCGAGGTAGCCCACCCCAAGGTTGTAGAACCCTATGGGCAGGCTATTCTCTTCGCTCACTTGTCCAGCGCGATATCAGGCGCGTCTTCGGCCTTCATGCCAACGACATTATAGCCCGAGTCGACATGGTGAATCTCGCCGGTCACGCCCGAGGCAAGGTCCGACAACAGATAGAGCGCCGAACCACCGACATCGTCGATCGTCACGTTGCGGCGCAGCGGCGAGTTCAGCTCGTTCCACTTCATGATGTAGCGGAAATCGCCGATGCCGCTGGCTGCCAGCGTCTTGATCGGGCCGGCCGAGATCGCGTTGACCCGGATCGCTTCGGGACCAAGGTCCATCGCCAGATATTTGACGCTGGTTTCCAGCGCCGCCTTGGCCACGCCCATGACATTGTAATGGGGGATGACCTTTTCCGCGCCATAATAGCTCAGCGTCAGCAGGCTGCCGCCTTCCTTCATCAGCTTGCGCGCGCGGGCCGCGACCGCGACGAAGCTGTAGACTGAGATGTTCATGGTCATCAGGAAATTGTCGAGGCTGGTGTCGGCATAAAGGCCGCGCAGCTCATTCTTGTCGGAAAAGCCGATCGCATGGACGACGAAGTCCAGCTTGCCCCAGCGCGCCTCGATCTCGGCAAAGGCCTCGTCCAGCTTCGCCATGTCGGACACGTCGCAGTCGATCAGGAAGTCCGAGCCCAGCTGTTCCGCCAGCGGCTTCACGCGCTTGGCCAGCGCCTCGCCCTGGTAGGAGAAGGCCAGTTCCGCGCCCTGCGCATGCAGCTGCTTCGAAATGCCCCAAGCCAGCGACTTGTCGTTCGCCAGGCCCATGATCAGCCCGCGCTTTCCCGCCATCAAGCCTGTCATATCGTCGTTCCGTTCCCTTTATCCTGCACGGTGCCGGCTGCTTCGTCTTCCGGAAATTCCGCCAGTGCCGCATTCAATTCGGCGCCAATTACCACGCCGAGCCCCACGAGGAAGAAAAAAATGAGGGTGATCATGACACCGGCCAGACTGCCATAGGTGCGATCATAGCCGCCCAGCATCGACAATGTGACCGGCAATAGCAGAGTGACCGCATACCACCAGAGCGCGGTGGCGATCGCGCCGGGCCATTTGGGAAAGCGCTTGTCGCGATAGAGGGTCGGGGTCAGCGAGACATAGAGCGAGTGGAGCGCCACGCATAATATCGCCATCGGCACCAGCTTGGCCGAGGAAACCCAGGCGATCGCCTCGTCTGCGAAGGGCAGCAGCCGGTGGAGCAACTGGTCCACCGCGGTAATCATCACCTGCATCGAAAAGGCGAACATCACCGCCAGCACGCTGACCAGCGTGATCCCGACCGACGCCAGCCGATAACGCCAGAAGGGCTTGGTGCTCTTCGTCCCATAGGCGCGGCGCAATATGTCGCGGATCGTCTCGATCAGGCTGCCCACGGTCCAGAGCCCCACCAGACCACCGAACCAGAGCAGATTGCCGGAACGGGCCTGCAACACATCGCTAATCGGCTGGCGCACGACATCGGCAACTCCGCGCGGCACGGTGTAGAGAAAGGCATTCACCGCCGAGAGCCCGTCCGACGTGCGACCAAAGACGCTGGCGACGGCGGCGGCGACGATGAAGAAGGGAAAGAGCGTCATCAGCGAGAGATAGGCCAGATTCCCCGCATGGATGAACCCATCGCTATAGACGCCCACCATCACCCGCTTGGCGATCTCGAAGCTGCGCGAACCCGGCCGGACCCGATCGATCTGGCGATGGAATTTCTCCTGCGCCTGCGCCGCCATGCGGCGGCGCGACTCCGGACTATAGGGGGAAGGCAGCGGCACCCTTGCCGAACGTCCTAGACGCCCAGATGGGTCCGCACCGCGCGACCATCCTGCCAATCCTCAACCAGCTGAAGGATCACCGGATCATCGGCGGGCACGTCGATCAACAGAGTCACCAGTTGGTCGCCGCGCTGGCCATCCTTGCCGGTAAAGCCCTTGCCGCGCAGGCGCAGCGCCTTGCCCGATGTGGTGCCGGCGGGCACGCCCAGCATCACCGGGCCATCGACGGTCGGCACCTTGACCTTGCCACCCTTCACTGCCTCACCAAGGGTGATCGGCAGGTCGAGCAGCACATTGTCGCCGTCGCGCTTGAAGAAGGGATGCGGCTTCACCTCGATGGTGACGATCGCATCGCCCGCGCCGCCAGCGCCCGGCTGGCCCTTGCCGGTCAGGCGCATCTGCGTGCCGGTCTCGACCCCGGCGGGCAGCTTCAGGTCGATCGTCTTGCCATCCTGCAGGGTGATGCGTTGCGGCGCCAGCGTCGCGGCGTCAACGAACTGCACCGCCAGCCGATAGGCGACATTAGCCCCCTTGGCCGGTGGCGCACTGCGACCAAAGCCGCCAAAGCCGCCGCCACCTCCGGCACGACGGCCCGCACCGCCGAACAGGCCTTCGAAAATATCGCCGAAATCGGCGCCGCCCTCGTTGAACTCGAACCCGCCGGGACGACCGCGCCCACCGCCACCGCCACCGCCGCCAAAGCCGAACGGCGCGGTCGGATTGCCATCGGCATCGATCTCGCCCCGGTCGAAGCGGGCCCGCTTGTCCTTGTCCGACAGCAGGTCATAGGCGTTGGTCACGGCCGAGAATTTCTCCGCCGCGTTCGGATTGTCCTGATTCTTGTCGGGGTGATATTGCTTGGCCAGCTTGCGATAGGCGGACTTGATCTCCGCTTCGCTCGCGCTGCGCGCCACACCCAGAGTGGAATAGGGATCCGCCATCTATCATCCTGTTATGCTGAAACCGGTATCTGCCGCATCACGGCCATATCGCCCCTATGTGGCCGAAGGCCGGGCATCGTTCAAGCTGCGGCGCATCCGTATCGACAGTGCGGTGCCGGGAATCTAAGGCAGGGACATGACCGATCCCTTCGCCCTTTTCGACGAGTGGTATGCGCAGGCGCGCGAGACCGAACTCAATGACAGCAACGCCATGGCGCTGGCCACGGCCGATGCACAGGGCCGCCCGTCGGTCCGCATGGTGCTGCTCAAGGGCCATGGCCCCGACGGCTTCATCTTCTACACCAATTTCGAAGGGCGCAAGGCCGGCGACCTGCTCGCCAATCCGCATGCCGCCCTGCTGTTCCACTGGAAGTCGGTACGGCGCCAGATCCGGATCGAAGGAACGGTCGGCCCGGTCGACGACGCGACCGCCGACGCCTATTTCGCCACCCGCAGCCGCGACAGCCAGCTCGGTGCCTGGGCGTCCGACCAGTCCCGCCCCCTGCCCTCGCGCGCCGTCTTCATGGATCGCTATGAAGAGGTGCGCGCCCGGTTCGAGGGCGGCCCGGTGCCGCGCCCGCCTCACTGGTCGGGCTTCCGCCTGACCCCGGAACGGATCGAGTTCTGGCAGGATCGCGAGCATCGCCTGCATGAACGGCGCGTCTTCACCCGCCAGGAAAATGGCTGGAACGAGGGGCTTCTCTACCCTTGAGCGAGCATCATGCCATTGTCCTGCCGTAAAACAGGGCGCGGAATATGGTGGCTCATTCGTCTATCCCCGCACAGTCCAAGCCTGCCCGATTGCGGGCTGGCCGGGCGCCTGTTAGGTGTCACCACCCAGCAGAACAGAATGAATGCGCGGGCGGACCGCTCGCTGGCTAGAGGAATATAATGCGAAATCGACTGACGGCCTACATCCTGACAGGCATGGTCCTGGGCGTGATCGTGGGCTTCGTGGCCAATCTCTGGGTCGGCGGGGATGAAGCGCTGGCCAAGGATGTGGCGGGCTACTTCCATCTTCTGGCCGACATCTTCCTTCATCTGATCAAGATGATCATCGCGCCGCTAGTCTTTTCCACGCTGGTCGCGGGCATCGCCCATATGGGCGACAGCGCGGCACTGGGGCGGATCGGCGGGCGCGCGCTCGCCTGGTTCATCATCGCCAGCCTGATCTCGCTGACGCTCGGCCTGATCTTCGTCAATTTCTTCGAGCCGGGCGCCGGCCTCAACCTCGTCCGATCGGGCGCGGATGCGGGCGTCAACACCGAAGCGCTCAATTTCCGCGACTTCATCCTGCACGTCTTCCCGACGTCGATGATCGGCGCGATGGCGGACAACCAGATCCTGCAGATCGTCGTCTTCTCGCTGTTCGTCGGCGTGGCACTGACCGCCATCGGCGAAAAGGGCAAGCCGATCATCGCCGTGATCGAGGCGCTGGTGGAACTGATGCTGCAGGTCACCGGCTATGTCATGCGGGTCGCACCGTTCGCCGTGTTCGGCGCCCTTGCCTCGTCAGTGACGGTGCAGGGCCTGGGCGTGCTCAAGACCTATGGCGCGCTGGTCGGCGAATTCTACATCGCCCTCATCTGCCTGTGGGTGCTGCTGTTCGGCGCGGGCGCGATCTTCCTCGGCAAGCGGATGTTCAAGCTGATCCGTTATGTCCGCGAGCCGATCCTGATCGCCTTCTCGACCGCCTCGTCGGAAGCCGCCTATCCCAAGATGCTGGAACAGCTCGACCGGTTCGGCGTGCCACGCCGCATCTACAGCTTCGTGCTGCCGCTGGGCTACAGCTTCAACCTCGACGGCTCGATGATGTATGCGACCTTCGCGACCATCTTCATCGCCCAGGCCTATGGCATCGACCTGCCGATCGCGACCCAGATCACGATCCTGCTCGTCCTGATGGTCACCAGCAAGGGCATCGCCGCCGTGCCGCGTGCGTCGCTGGTCGTGGTCGCCGCCACGCTTGGCCAGTTCGACCTGCCGGTCGAGGGCGTCGCCTTCATCCTGGCGGTCGATCATTTCATGGACATGGGCCGCACCGCGACCAACGTGCTGGGCAATGCCATCGCCACCTCGGTCATCACAAAGTGGGAAGGCATGCTGGAAGTGGAGGAGCCGGTGGATGTACCGCACCCCAAGTCCCCCGCACACACACCGGCCGATGGCCGGCGTGGACTGGAACTGGCAGCCGACATGGTCGATCAGGATCGCAAGGGCTGAGGCCACTGGCTCCAACCTAAAGAAAAAGCCCCGCCTGCATGACGCCGGCGGGGCTTTTTCTTGGCCTTACCAGAGGACACCACGCACCGGCGCGACGGGGTCTGGCGCCGGATCGCCGATCGACTGGAGCAGATCGATCTCGATCGTCCGGCACATCGCCGTCAGCGGCACGTCATGCACGCTGTCGGCAAAGGGATCGGTCAGATCATCGCCGATCCGCAGCACCGCCATGAACATCAGCCCCGCCACCGTTGAACCGAGCGGCGTGGCGAAACCCAGCGTCTCGACCAGCCCGATCGGCAGCAGGATACAGAAGAGATGAGTGAAGACCACCGGCAGCAGTCGATATTGGAAGGGCAGCGGCGTGTTCTTCAGCCGCTCCATCCCGCCCTGGGCATTGGCGATATCGACCAGCACCTTCTCCATCTGGGTCTGCTGGATGGTATCGATCCAGCCTTCCTGCCGCGCCATGTCGATCCGCCGGCCAGTGCTATCGAGCAGGCCATTGGCCGGATTGGCCCGCGCCAGAGCCTTGCCCTTGTCCTCCTCGCGCAGGAATTTCGTCACATCCTCGCCGATCGTCTGCCGCCGCAACTGACAGCGCAGCGCATTCACATAAGCGATCTGGCGCTTGACGATCTCGCGCTTGAGGTCACGCCCTGCCGGATCGGGCAGGAAGTTGCGCGCCGATCGCGCCAGACTGCGTGATGCATTGATCATCGCGCCCCACAGCACACGCCCTTCCCACCAGCGCTGATAGCTGCTGTTCGACCGGAAGCCGAGGAACAGGGCGAGGGCCGAACCAAAGATGGTGAGCGGCAGCGAAGGCGCCCTGAACGGCAGCAGATAATAGGCCGCCGTGACCGCACAGTCCCACACGAACAGCGCGGTCAGCGGTTTCCACACTTCCGATGCGATCCGGCGCATGCTGGGGACGGCATCAACGATCATGCAAGACTCCTTCTGATGAACCGGCGCAACGCCTGGGATTGCGGAAATGCTCCATCGATGCCCTACCGAAACGAAATATTGCCAACTTCGCTGATGCCAGTTGGTTCAGCGCTGCGCCTTCGCCGCCTGTGCCCACCAGATGAGCGTGTCGGCGAAACCGGCAAAGCCACGTTCCAGCGCCGCACCGCCCTCCCCCTGGGGCCGAGCCTGCTCGTCCAGCGTCTGCCCGATCTGGCCGACGCTCAGCCGCTCCGGCATCACCGCCATGCCCATGGCGGACAATGTCACCGTCCAGTCGGCATGGCTGTTGACCCCGGCGAAGCGGCCCATCGAATAGCTTGCGATCGCGGCTGGCCGGCGGTCGAATTCCTTGAGATAATGGTCGACCAGATTTTTGAGGCCGGGCTGGATACCGCGATTATATTCGCCCGCGACGAACACGAAGGCATCGGCAGCAGACAGGCGCTGCGCCAGTTGCGCCATGGCGGCGGGCGCCTCGCCAGCCGGATAGTCGCTGTAGCGCAGGTCGAGCATCGGCAGGTCGATCGCCTTGGCATCGACCAGTTCCACCTTGTGCCCCAGCCCTTCAAAGCCGCGGATCAGATAATCCGCCAGCCGGATACCGAGCCGGCCGCGTCGATAGGAACCGTAGAGGACGAGGATATCGAGTGCCATGCGGAGCCTCCTGCCTTGATGTCGACAGACTTGTCGCATCCTGCCCCGATCGGGTCCAGCCGGCCTTCCAATCTTTCAATATTTCACGATGCGAAATTGCATTTCACATGACGGAACGCCATCATCGCATCAATGATCGTCACGGGAGGATGCGGATGAAGAGGATGGCGCTGCTGGCCTATATGGGCCTGCTGATGGCCAATGGCGATGTCGCGCCGGGCCAGCCGATCAGCCCGCGCTTTGCCGGTGATCCCTCGCCGCACTGGTTCGACGATCGCTGGTATCTCTACGCCACCGATGATGCGTCCAATTCCGGCCGCTACTGGGACAGCACGAGCTGGCGCCTCTACAGTTCGACCGACATGAAGAGCTGGAAAGACGACGGTGCCTTTCTCGACGTCACTACCTTCCAATGGGCACGCCCCGATGCCAAGGCCTGGGCACCCGAAGTCGCCCGCCGCAACGGGCGCTATTATCTCTACGCGCCGATCGGCGGCGACCGGATCGGCGTTGCCGTGGCGGATCGCCCAGAGGGCCCCTATCGCGATGCGCGCGGCGATGCGCTGATCGACAAGGCGCGCGACGCCAATGCCGGCGCCGAGCCGATCGATCCCGCCGTCTTCATCGACAGCGACGGACAGGCCTATCTCTATTTCGGCACCCGCATGCCCAAGGTCGTCCGGTTGAAACCCGACATGATCCATGTCGACGGCCCGATCATGGATGTCGTCGTCACCGGACTGCCGGCCAGCGACCCCAAGAAGAAATATGGTGAGGCGCCCTATCTCCACGCCCATGGCGGCCGCTATTATTTCAGCTTCTCGACCGGCTGGCCCGGCCAGATCATCTACGGCACCGCCGCCTCGCCGCTCGGCTCCTTCGCCTATGGCGGGGTGATCCTCGACTATCTGCCGATCTCGACCAATCATCAGGCGATCGTCGAGCGGGACGGCAAGAGCTGGCTCTTCTATCATGACAGGCTGTTGCCCGGCGGTGGCGATCACCGGCGCTCGATCACCATTGCGCCGCTGACCTATGCCAAGGACGGGGCCATCCAGCCGGTCCAGCGCCACGTCCCGGAATGAGGAAAGGCCGGACGTTTCCGCCCGGCCTTCTCATCTCTCAGCGCAGCTTGGCGATCGACAGCCCGTCCTGCTTGGCGCGGGTCTTCACCGATTCCTCGCTGCGGGTCAGCGCCTTGGCGATCGCCTTCAGCGCCATGCCCTTCTTGGCGAGCGTGTGCAGCTTCTGGACCTCATCCTGGGTCCAGGGCTGCTTGTGCCGCTCGAAACGTTCGCCGGCCATGCCCCTTAATCCGCGAAGGGATCGCGGACGAGGATGGTGTCGTCGCGTTCCGGGCTGGTCGACACGAGCGTGACCGGGCAGCCGATCAGCTCTTCAATGCGGCGGATATATTTGATCGCCTGTGCCGGGAGGTCCGCCCAGCTGCGCGCGCCGGCCGTGGTTTCGCTCCAGCCGGCGATGCTTTCATAGATCGGTTCGGCCTTGGCCTGGTCCTGCGCATGGGCGGGCAGATAGTCGAAGCTCTGGTCGCCAATCTTGTAGCCAACGCAGATCTTCAGTTCCTCGAAGCCGTCGAGCACGTCCAGCTTGGTCAGCGCAATGCCGGTCACGCCCGAAACCGCGACCGACTGGCGCACCAGCACCGCGTCGAACCAGCCGCAGCGGCGCTTGCGACCAGTGACGGTGCCGAATTCATGGCCCCGCTCGCCCAGCCGCTGCCCGACGTCATTTTCCTGCTCGGTCGGGAACGGGCCGGAACCGACGCGGGTGGTATAGGCCTTGACGATGCCCAGCACGAAGCCGGCGCCATTGGGACCAAGGCCGGTGCCGCTCGCCGCCGTACCCGCCACCGTATTGGACGAGGTGACGAAGGGATAGGTGCCATGGTCGATGTCGAGCAACGTGCCCTGCGCGCCTTCGAACAGGATGCGCTTGCCTTCCGACTTCGCCTTGTTAAGCGTCAGCCAGACCGGCTTGACGAAGGGCAGGATGAAGGCGGCGATTTCGGTCAGGTCGGCCATCAGCTGGGCGCGGTCGATCGGCGCCTCATTGAAGCCAGCACGAAGAGCGTCATGATGGGCGGTCAGACGATCGATCTGCAGGTCGAGATCGTCGAGATGGGCGAGGTCGCAGACGCGGATGGCGCGACGGCCGACCTTGTCCTCATAGGCCGGGCCGATGCCGCGACGGGTGGTGCCGATCTTGCCGGCGCCCGATGCGTCCTCGCGCAGACCATCGAGGTCGCGATGGAAGGGCAGGATCAACGGGCAGGTCTCGGCGATCTGCAGGTTTTCCGGGGTGATCTCGACGCCCTGGCCCTTCAGCTTGGCGACCTCGTCACGGAAATGCCAGGGGTCCAGCACCACGCCATTGCCGATCACCGACAGCGTGCCGCGCACGATGCCCGACGGCAGCAGGGAAAGCTTGTAGACCTTCTCGCCGACGACCAGCGTGTGGCCGGCATTATGGCCGCCCTGGAAACGGGCGACGACATCGGCGCGCTCCGACAGCCAGTCGACGATCTTGCCCTTGCCTTCGTCACCCCATTGGGCGCCGATCACGGTAACATTTGCCATGGATACACTCCTCCGCCCGCCGCGCGGACCGGCCATGCCCTTCGACGGGACTCGGCATGCCGGTGGAATAGGATGGGCGGGGCACGCCCTGTGCGGGGCGCGCGTTAGCCGGGCATGGCCGATGCGTCAAGGTTGGAGGCACATTACACTTTGATACCAGGTGCCGGCTTTACGACCGAATGCGCCCTCGCGATCATGGCGGCGCAGGGGCAGCGAAGGACGATCCATATGCACAGACGGCTGATTCCCATCCTGATTCTCTCGCTGCTCGCGGGCACGCCGCTGCCGCGCAGGCCCAGACGGCTACTGCGCCGCAGGCCATGACCTATGGCCATGATCCATTGCAGGCGATCGACTTCTGGCCGGGCAAGGGCACGAAGGCACCGCTCGTCATCTTCGTCCATGGCGGCGGCTGGAAGCGCGGCAGCAAGGACAATGCCACCGGCGCGGCCAAGGCACCCCATTATACCGGGCTGGGCTATGCCTTCGCCTCGATCAATTACCGGCTGGTGCCCGATGCGACGGTCGAGAGCCAAGCGCAGGATGTCGCCGATGCACTCGTCCATCTGCGCAGCCGAGCCGCGGCATTGGGTGTCGACCCCAACCGCATCATCCTGATGGGCCACAGCGCCGGCGCGCATCTGGTGGCGCTGGTCGGCACCGACATGCGCTATTTCGCAAAGGCCGGGCTGAAGCCCGATGCCGTGCGCGGCATCATCGCGCTGGATGGCGCCGCCTATGACGTGCCGACGCAGATGGCGCAGGGCGGCCGCTTCATGGCGAAGACCTATGAACAGGCGTTCGGCACCGATCCGGCGCGGCAGAAGACGCTATCGCCGACCTTGCAGGCGGCAAAGCCCAATGCCCCCGATTTCCTGCTGCTCCATGTCGATCGGGTCGACGGCACCGCCCAGTCCAATGCGCTCGCCGCCGCGCTGCGCAAGGCTGGCACGCCCGTGGAGATCCATGCCCTGCCCGGACGCGGACTGCGCGGCCATATGCAGATCAACCGCGAGATGGGCGATGCCGACTATGCCGGCACCGGCATAGTCGATGCCTGGCTGCGCCGCCTGTTCGGTCAGTAGGGGCGGGGCTCGCTGCCATCCAGCCAGTGCGAACAGCGCTGGGCAGCGCCATCTTCGCCGTCAGCCAGGGCAGCAACCGTGTGCCAGCCTTCGGCCCGCAACGCTGCCGCGCGCACGGCATCATGGCCGACCGGCAGGAACAAGCGCTGGGGCCGTTCGTCGCCAAAGCCCGCGTCGATCAGCGGATCGGGATAAAGGGAAAAGCCCATGGCGGGCTCATCCGTTTCGCCGGCACGGGCAATGGCATAGCTGCCGCCCCGGCCGATCTCACCGATGAAGCCCTCGGCAAAGATGGAGAAGCCGAACCAGTTCTGGAACTCGAAACCGTGCCGCTCGGTCGGGTCAAGGGTCAACGTGATGTCCCAGCCGATCGGCTTGGCGATCGCGCGCAGGCCCGCGATGCGGCTGTCGATGGCGCCGCCCAGGCTGGCGCTGAACGCCTCCAGCCGTTCCATCGCGGCATGGAAGGGACCGGTGGCCTCAATGAGCGGCAGATAGGCGGCGGCGGCCGGACTGATCGCCACCAGCGCGCCGGCATCCTTGGCGTCCAGTTCGGCACGCACGGCTTCCAGTTCCTCTGTCCCCAGCGGCAGCGGGCCAGCGGCCAGCGCGTCGATCAGGTCGGGCAAGGTGAAATCGATGGTGATGCCGGTGACGCCGGCGGCGGTGAGCGCCTCGATCGCGATATTGACGATCTCGACCGCGGCGGCACTGCTGTCGCTGCCGATCAGTTCGGCGCCCAGCTGCATCTTCTCGCGCTCGGGGCGCAGTTGGCTCGCCTTCTGGCGGATCACCGGCCCGGCATAGGACAGGCGCAGCGGCCGCGGCGCGCTGCGCAGGCGGGTCGCGGCGATGCGGCCGACCTGCGCGGTCATGTCGGGGCGGAAGGCCAGGGTGCGCTGCGACACCGGGTCGACGGCGCGGACCAGATCCTGCGCGCGCATCGACTTGAGGCGCTGGGTCAGCGTATCCTCGAATTCCGCCAACGGCGGCATGACCCGTTCATAGCCATGGGTCGCGACCGTATCGAGCACGCGGCGCGCCAGGCGCGCGGAAGCTTCGGCCTGCGGCGGCAGGCGATCGGATAGCCCCTCCGGGAGCAGGCTTGGCGGGATCATGGTCATGGGACAGGCCCTTTAGCGCAATTTTGGGGTTAGGCCATCCCCTACCCCCGTTCGGTTCGAGCTTGTCGAGAACTGTTCTCGACGACGCTTTTCGACAAGCTCGAAGCCTGTCCTGAGCGGCGGCCTTGCAGGCAGGCGAAGGGCTGCTCGAACCGAACGGCAGATATTTAGGTCAGCTTAGGCGAAGCGCAGCAGCTTCACCTGCTTCACGCCGGCGAGGTTGCAGATCGCCCAGCGCAGCGGTTCTGTGACGGTGCCGTCGACCGACAGCAGCAGCACGGCTTCGCCGCCCTGGTTGCGACGGCCCAGGTGGAAGGTGCCGATATTGACGTCCGACTCGCCCAGCTTCGAGCCCAGGCGGCCGATGAAGCCCGGCGCGTCCTGGTTGACGATGTAGAGCATGTGGCCGTCGAGATCAGCTTCTACCTTGATGCCGAACAGCTCGACCAGACGCGGCTGGGCATGGCCGAACAGCGTGCCGGCGACCGACTTGTCGCCCGCTTCGGTCGAAACGGTGACGCGCACCAGCGTCTGATAGTCGCCCTCGCGGTCATGGCGCACTTCACGCACGTCCAGACCACGCTCCTTGGCCAGGAAGGGCGCGTTGACCATGTTCACCGTGTCCGAATAGACGCGCATCAGGCCGGCCAGCACTGCGGCGGTGATCGGCTTCTGGTTCAGCTCGGCGGCATGGCCCTCGACCTCGACCGAAACGCCAGTGATGGCATCGCCTTCCAGCTGGCCGATCAGGCTGCCCAGCTTTTCCGCCAGCGCCATATAGGGCTTGAGCTTGGGTGCTTCCTCGGCCGACAGGCTGGGCACGTTCAGCGCATTGGTGATGCCGCCGTCGAGCAGATAGTCGCTGAGCTGTTCGGCCACCTGCAGCGCGACATTGACCTGCGCTTCGTCGGTCGACGCGCCCAGATGCGGGGTGCAGATGAAGTTGGGCGTGCCGAACAGCGGCGATTCCTTGGCCGGTTCGGTCTGGAACACGTCGAGCGCAGCGCCGGCGACATGGCCCGAATCCAGCGCGTCCTTCAGCGCCGCTTCGTCGATCAGGCCGCCACGGGCACAGTTGACGATGCGCACGCCCTTCTTGGTCTTGGCCAGATTTTCCTTCGACAGGATGTTGCGGGTCTGGTCGGTCAGCGGCGTGTGCAGCGTGATGAAGTCGGCCTTGGCCAGCAGCGTGTCGAGATCGGCCTTTTCCACGCCCATTTCCACGGCGCGCTCGGGCGTCAGGAACGGATCGAAGGCGACGACCTTCATCTTGAGGCCGAGCGCACGGCTGGCGACGATCGAACCGATATTGCCGGCACCGATCAGGCCCAGCGTCTTGCCGGTCACTTCCACGCCCATGAAGCCGTTCTTGGGCCACAGGCCCTGCTGCGTCTGGGCATTGGCTTCGGGGATCTGGCGGGCCAGCGCGAACATCAGCGCGATGGCATGTTCGGCGGTGGTGATCGAGTTGCCGAACGGCGTGTTCATCACGATCACGCCCTGGGCCGATGCGGCCGGAATATCGACATTGTCGACGCCGATGCCGGCGCGGCCGATGACCTTGAGGTTGGTCGCGGCGTCGAGAATCGCCTTGGTGACCTTGGTCGAGCTGCGGATGGCGAGGCCGTCATAGGCGCCAATCATCGCGGCCAGTTCTTCCGGCGTCTGGCCGGTGATGACGTCGACCTCGACACCACGCTCGCGGAAGATCGCGGCGGCGCGGGGGTCCATCTTGTCGGAAATGAGAACCTTGGGCATGGGAATATCCTTGTCGTTCATCGTCACCCCGGACTTGATCCGGGGTCCCGCTCATCTGCGGGAGTGGACATGAAGAAGCGGGACCCCGGCTCAGGGCCGGGGTGACGCCATGATGTGATTAAGCGGCAGCCTTGGTCTGGGCGTAGGCCCAGTCGAGCCAGGGACCGAGCGCCTCGATATCGGCGGTCTCGACCGTGGCCCCGCACCAGATGCGCAGGCCGGCCGGGGCGTCGCGATAGCCCGCGACGTCATAGGCGGCGCCTTCCTTCTCGAGCAGGCCGGCGAAGGCCTTGATGAAGGCTTCGTCGGCACCCTCGACTGTCAGGCAGACGCTGGTGGTCGAGCGCGAAGCTTCATCGACGGCGAGATGGCCCAGCCAATCGCGTTCGGCGACGATCTTGCCCAGCGCCGCCGCATTGGCGTTGCTGCGCGCGATCAGGCCCTGAAGACCGCCCAGCGACTTGCCCCATTCGAGCGCGAAGATCGCATCTTCGACGGCCAGCATCGACGGGGTGTTGATGGTTTCGCCCTTGAACACGCCTTCGGCCAGCTTGCCCTTGGCCATCAGGCGGAACACCTTGGGCAGCGGCCATGCGGGGGTGTGGGTTTCTAGGCGCTCGACGGCACGGGGGCCCAGGATCAGCACGCCATGGCCGCCCTCGCCGCCCAGCACCTTCTGCCAGGAGAAGGTGGCGACGTCGATCTTGGTCCAGTCGATCTCATAGGCGAAGACCGCGCTGGTGGCGTCGGCGAAGGTCAGGCCCTCGCGGTCGGCCGGGATCCAGTCGGCGTTCGGCACGCGCACGCCCGAGGTGGTGCCGTTCCAGGTGAACAGCACGTCGTTCGAGAAGTCGACGGTGCCAAGGTCAGGCAGCTGGCCATAATCGGCACGGATCACGGTGGGATCGAGCTTCAGCTGCTTGGCGGCGTCCGTCACCCAGCCTTCGCCGAAGCTTTCCCAGGCCAGCGTCGTCACCGGGCGGGCGCCCAGCATCGTCCACATCGCCATTTCGAAGGCACCGGTGTCGCTACCCGGCACGATGCCGATGCGGTGGGTGTCGGGCAGGTTCAGCAACTCGCGCATCAGGTCGATGCTGTAGGCGAGGCGGGTCTTGCCGATCTTGGCGCGGTGCGAACGGCCGAGCGACTCGGTGGCCAGCTTGGCGGCATCCCAGCCCGGAGGCTTGGCGCAGGGACCGGAAGAGAAAAAGGGGCGAGCCGGACGGTTGGCAGGCTTTGCGACAGGCGCAATGGTGGCGTCAACGGCAGTCAGATCAGTCATGTATGCGTCTCCTTGCAGAGAGCACGCGCGGCGTTGGGACCGCGTGGCCCGTCGGCCGCCCTAAAGATTTCCGAAAAAGAGTCAAGCCGCAGCAAAATGCGACGAAATGACAGCGCCGTTAACCCATCGGCCCGGAAAGCCGTGGTAAATGCGGGATTGATGGTAGAGCGGGCGACGAAAAATTCGGTATGGCGCAGCGCGGCCCTGGCCGCGACGATGGCGAGCATGCTGGCCGCCTGCAGCGGCGACCTGGTGCCCAAGGGTCGAGTCGCGCGCGCATCCAAACCGGTGAAGAGCGCCCGCCCGGCCACACCGCCCGCGCCGCCGCCACTCGAAACCCGGCAATGCTTCGCCAAGCTGCAATCCCAGTCGGTCGCCTTCACCCCCCTGCCCGACCAGAATTTCGGCGGCGGATGCAGCGCGATCGGTAGCGTCAAGTTGCTCGACATCGGCGTGCCGACCTCGGGCCTGGGCGCCATGACCTGCAACCTGGCCGCCAATTTCGCGGCCTGGTCACGCTATGCCGTGCAGCCCGCCGCCCGACTGATCCTGGGCGCGGAGATCGAGAAGATCGAGACATTCGGCACCTATAATTGCCGGCCGATCGCGGGCAGCGGCAAGCTCAGCGAACATGCCCACAGCAATGCGATCGACGTATCCGCCTTCGTCCTGAGCGACGGGCGGCGGATCAGCGTCGAGAAGGACTGGAATGGTGACAAGCGCACCCGCCAGTTTCTGGAAGTGGTCCATGCCAGCGCCTGCAAGCGGTTCAACACGGTGCTGTCGCCCGACTATAACGCCGCCCATCATGACCATTTCCATTTCGACATGGGCGGCCGCGGCGGCTTTTGCCGCTGAGCGGTAATCAGAAACGCGGCGGCTTCCGCCCCTGAGCGGAAATAGCCAACTTGGCCAATTTTCCTGCTAACGGTCTTGGCATTGTCACCTGCCGCGCCTAGCTTGTTGGGAATGACCAAGAAAGAAATTGAAGAACGCAAATTCCGCCCCGCACGCCAGGAAGCGGACGACGCCAGGAAGGCGATCGAAACCCCCCAGACTAGCAGCGCCGCCTACAAGCTCGCCTTCCAGGACAATGAGTTCCTGCTGCGCGAGGATCTGCGCCCGGTACGCTTCCAGCTTGAATTGCTCAAGCCCCAGTTGCTGATGGACGAGGCGCGGATCGAATCCACCTTCGTCTTCTACGGCTCCGCCCGCATTCCCGAACCCGATCAGGTCCAGGCGCGGATCGACGTGGCCACCACGCCCGAACAGAAGAAGATTGCGGAAAATCTGGGCAAGAAGGCCCGCTATTATGACGAAGCGCGCAAGCTGGCGCGGATCGCGGCGCAATATCCGGTGAACGCCGCCGGTTGCCGTCACTTCGTCGTCTGCTCGGGCGGTGGCCCCTCGATCATGGAAGCGGCCAATCGCGGCGCGGTCGATGTCGGCCAGACGACGATCGGCATGAACATCGTGCTGCCGCATGAACAGGCGCCCAACCTGTTCGTCACGCCGGAACTGAGCTTCCAGTTCCACTATTTCGCGCTGCGCAAGATGCATTTCCTGCTGCGCGCCCGCGCGCTCGCCGTCTTCCCCGGCGGATTCGGCACGTTCGACGAGATGTTCGAGCTGCTGACGCTGATCCAGACCGGCAAGATGAAGCCGATCCCGATCCTGCTGTTCGGCAAGGATTTCTGGAACAAGGTGGTGGATTTCGAGGCGCTGGCCGATGAGGGCGTGATTTCGCACAATGACCTCAACCTGCTGACCTGGGTCGAGACGGCCGAGGATGCCTGGGCCGCGGTGCAGGACTTCTATCACGACAGCGAAGCGCCCGGGTGCGGCTGATGCGGCCGATCCATGGGGCCTTTGCGCCCTTGCCCTAATCCCCGCCGGGGATTAGGGCCCGGCCATGCGCGCGGACCTGGCCCATGTCGACACCTGGATCTTCGATCTGGACAATACGCTCTATCCGGCGAAGGCGGACCTGTTCGCGCTGATCGACGTGAAGATGGGCGAATATATCCAGGGCCTGCTGGGCTGCGACCCGGCCGAGGCGCGGACTGTCCAGAAACGCTATTTCATGGAGCATGGCACCACCCTGTCGGGGCTGATGCACCATCATGGCATCGAACCGCGCGAATTTCTCGACTATGTCCATGATATCTCGATGGAGCGGCTGGCGGTCGATGCCGACCTCAACGCCCATATCGCCGCCCTGCCCGGCCGCCGGCTGATCTTCACCAATGGTGATGCCACCTATGCCGGCCGCGTGCTCGACCGACTGGGCCTCGCCGGCGCGTTCGAGCTGATCCACGACATCCATGCCTGCCGCTATGTGCCCAAGCCCGATCCGTCGGGCTATGCAGAGCTGTGCAGCGTCCACGCCGTCGACCCGACCCGCGCCGCCTTTTTCGAGGACATGGCCCGCAACCTCAAGCCCGCCAAGGCGATCGGCATGACCACCATCTGGGTCAATAACGGATCGGAAGCGGGCAATCACGACCATCATCCCGATTTCATCGATTATGAAACCGACCATCTGACGCCGTTCCTGGCGGATATTTTTGGGGAAAGACCATGAGCCAAGACCTGATCGCGATCATCGACGCCGCCTGGGAGGACCGGGCCAATATCAACCTGTCGATCCAGGGCGACGTCCGCCAGGCGGTCGACAAGGCGCTGGCCCTGCTCGACAAGGGCGAACTGCGCGTCGCCGAACCGACCGAAGCCGGCTGGCAGGTCAACCAGTGGGCAAAGAAGGCCGTGCTGCTCTCCTTCCGCCTCAACGACAATGTCATGATCGACAATGGTCCGGGCGCCGGCCACTGGTGGGACAAGGTGCCGAGCAAGTTCGCCGGCTGGGACGAGGCCGCCTTCCGCGCCGCCGGTTTCCGCGCCGTGCCGGGCAGCTTCGCCCGTGCCGGCAGCCATATCGCCAAAAATGTCATCCTGATGCCCAGCTTCGTCAACATCGGCGCCTTTGTTGATGAAGGCACGATGGTCGACACCTGGGTGACGGTCGGCAGCTGCGCCCAGATCGGCAAGAATGTCCATCTGTCGGGCGGCGTCGGCATTGGCGGCGTGCTGGAACCGCTGCAGGCCGACCCGGTCATCATCGAGGATGACTGCTTCATCGGCGCCCGTTCGGAAGTGGTCGAGGGCGTGCGCATCGGCAAGGGGTCGGTGCTGTCGATGGGCGTGTTCATCGGCATGTCGACCAAGATCATCGACCGCGCGACCGGCGAAGTGTTCATCGGCGAAGTGCCGCCCTACTCGGTCGTCGTCCCCGGCTCGCTGCCCGGCAAGCCGCTGCCCGACGGCACCCCCGGCCCCAGCCTCTACTGCGCCGTGATCGTCAAGCGCGTCGACGCGCAGACCCGGTCGAAGACCGGCATCAACGAACTGCTGCGCGACTGATCGAGCGAAGGGGCGGCCCGCCGCCCCTTCATCCCTTGAGCGCGAGCGGCAGGCCCGCCGCGACGAAAACGACCCGATCCGCCACCGCCGCGACCCGCTGGTTCAACGTGCCGGCCAGATCGCGAAAGCGCCGCGCCAGCGCATTGTCGGGCACGATGCCCAGCCCCACTTCATTGGCGACCAGGATGATCGCCCTGTCATGGGCCAGGATCGCGGCACAGAGCGCGTCCGCCGCAGCTTCCCCATCCTTTTCCGCCAGCAGCAGGTTGCTGGCCCACAATGTCAGGCAATCGACCAGCACGGTCTTGCCCCGCGCCGCCGCGATCGCGCCCGGCAGGTCGATCGGCGCCTCCACTGTTTCCCATTCCGGCCCGCGATCGGCCCGGTGCCGCGCAATCCGGTCGGCCATTTCCGTGTCCCAAATCTCGGCCGTGGCGATGAAGACGCGCGCGCCGGGCAGTGCTTCGGCCGCTACCTGGGCATGGCGGCTCTTGCCCGATCGCGCGCCGCCCAGCACCAGCAGGCTGCTTGTCATATCATGTCTCCAGCAAATAGCGCCTGCAGCCCGGCCACCAGCCAGAGCAGCAGGCAGGCCTGAACATAGATGGCCAGCGCCCAGCGCAGGTCGAGCGGATCGGCCTCCATCCGCCCGCTGCCGATCCAGGGCTTGTCATGGCGCACGCCATCATAGCGGATCGGCCCGGCCAGCCGCAGGTCGAGCGCGCCTGCCATTGCCGCTTCAGGCCAGCCGGCATTGGGCGAGGCATGGTTGCGCGCGTCACGCCACATCACCCGCCAGCCGCCACCCCCGGCCAGACAGAGCAGGCAACCGGCCAGCCGCGCCGGGATCAGGTTCATCAGATCGTCGGTGCGCGCCGCCGCCCAGCCGAACGGCCCCCAGGGGGCTTCGCGATGACCTATCATGCTGTCGGCCGTGTTGACCGCCTTATAGGCCCAGACGCCCGGCAGACCCAGCAGCAGCAGCCAGAAGAAGGGCGCGACGACGCCGTCGCAGAAGCTTTCCGCCAGACTCTCGATCGCGGCGCGGGTGACGCCGCTTTCATCGAGCGATTGCGTATCGCGGCCGACGATCATGCCGACCGCCTCGCGCGCGTCCGACAGATCATCGGCCGCCAGCGCGCGATGGACGGCGCGGACATGGCTATAGAGGCTGCGCAGCGCCAGCGCCGGATAGGCCAGCAGGCCGATCAACAGCCAACTCCATGGTTCGGGCAGCCAGAAGCGGAGCAGATACTGGACCAGCCATCCGCCACCGCCCGCCACCGACAGCAACAGCAACACCGTCGCCATTCCGCCCATTTTCCGGGCGAAAGCGCCATGCGCCGGATCATTCCAGCGCGCAGCACAATGATCGATAAGCCGCGCAAAGCCGCCGACCGGATGGCCGACCCGGCGATAGAGCGCCGCCGGCCAGCCGGCCGCTGCGTCGAGCGCGAGCGCCAGCAAGGCAACCGGATCAGCCATGGCGCAGCGCCCGTTCCAGTCGGGCCAGGCCCATCGCGTCGGTCGGCAGGCCGATGCGCAGCCAGTGCGGCTGGGCATCGAACGGCCGGGTCAAAATCGCCTGCCCTGCCAGCCGCTCGAACAGGGCCATGGCATGGGGCGTTTCGATCAGGCGAAAGAGCGGGCTTTGGCCGATCGGTTGATAACCGCAGCGCAACAGCAGCGCGTCGAGCGCCTGCGCCTCCCGCTGGAGTTGATTGCGCATCGCTTCTATCCAAGCGGTATTGCGATAGGCCGCCGTACCGATGGCAATGGCGGCGGCCGACACAGGCCAGGCACCCAGCCTGTCCCGCACCCGCGCGATGATCGCGCGCGGCGCCACCAGAAAGCCGAGGCGCAGGCCGGCAAGCCCGAAAAACTTGCCGAAGGAGCGCAACAGCATGAGGCGACGATCGTCGGCCAGGAAGGGCGCCAGGCTGATGCCGGGATGGCCATCGGCAAAGGCCTCGTCCACCACCAGCCAGCCATCCGACCCGCGCCGGTCGAGCAGGGTCAGCAGATCGGCCACGCCAAGGATGCGCCCGTCGGGATTATTGGGATTGGCGAGGATCAGCGTCTGCCCATCCGCATGGTCCAGATGGTCGAGATCGACCGGCGCGGCGCCGGGCACCATGACGCCATGGGTGCGATAGGCCGGGCTGGCATGGCGGACCAAACCGTCGAGCAAAGTGCCAACGAGGCGCAAGCCAACCTCCGTCCCCGGCAGCGCGCAGACATGATCGGCCGCGACGCCGAAATGATCGGCCGCCGCCTGTTCGAGCGCGCGCAGTCCCTGCTCGTCGGGCAAGGCGCGCCAGTCGATCGCCTGCTCGGCCGCGCCGGGCCAGGCATGGGGATTAATGCCTGTGGATAAGTCGAGCCAGCTTTCGGGCGCGCCGCCGAAATGCGCGCTCGCCGCCGCCACGCCGCCGCCATGCCAAGTCCAGCGTGTCGTCATGTCGTGCCGCTCGTGATCAGGACGACGAAAAGCAGCCCGCTTTCAACCAGTTCGATACCGGCGCCATGGCCATCGCCGGAAATGCCGCCCAGCCTGCGCTTCAGCCACAGGCCCCAGACCAGCATCAACAGCGGCGCTGCGAGCAGGGCTGGCAACCACCAGGATACGATTATCAACAGACTTATCCACAGGGCGATGTGGATTGTTTTGACGGCATCGGCAAAGCGCGCGCCCAGCCCGGCATGCAGCGGCGGCAGCATCCGCGCCCACAGCAACGGCCCGATCCGCGCGGCAAAGGGAATGAGCAGCAGCGGCAGCATCATAGCCCGTTCCGCCAAGGCATGGAGCAGCAACAGCTTGGCGATCAGTTGCAGGCCGATCGCCACCACGCCGAAACTGCCGACATGCGGGTCGGCCAGCACCGCCAGCAGCCGGTCGCGCCCTTTATGCACCGCGCCGCAGGCGTCGGCGATGTCCCCCAACCCGTCGAGATGCAGCGCCCCGGTCACGCCGACCCAGCAGAGCAGCCCGGCCAGCGCCCCGATCCAGGGATCGATGCGAACAGCAAGATTGACAGCGAACATGACAGATAGACCGACAATCGCGCCGACCGCCGGAAACCATCGGACCGACCGTGCGAAGTCTGTCTCGTTCGCTGTCACCTTCGGCATCGGCAGGCGGGTGAGAAACTGGATGGCAAGGACCAGCCCCTTCATGGGCGCAGGCCCGTGATACGGGCAAGCGGCGGCTCCCCGGTCCAGCGTTCCAGCGACAGCAAGGCGGCATAGGGCAGGCCGAAGCTCCAGCTCTGCTGCACGCTGAACCCGCACAGATGGGCCAGCGCCGCGCGCATCGCCCCGCCATGGGTCAGTACCAATGTGGGCACGCGCGGCAGATCCTCGACCGCATCGGCGATCCGCCCCAGCAATGCCGTCCATCCCTCGCTGCCCGGCGGCGCGAAGCCATCGGGATCCTGCCAGAAACGAGCAAGCGCCTCGGGATCGACATCGGCCGGGGCCAGGCCATCCCAGATGCCGAAATCCAGTTCCCGCCAGCGCGGATCGACCCACACCGGCAAACCGGCGCGCTCGCCGATCGCGGTTGCCGCCTGCCGGGCGCGCTGCAGGTCGGACGTCACGATCATCTCGATCTCCAGCCCCTCCGCCTGCGCCAGACAGGCATCGATGCCCGCGCGCGTCGGCACGCTGTCGGTCCGCCCCAGCAACAGGCCGGGCGTCTCGGGCGCGCCATGCCGCAGCAGATGGAGCGGCATGCCCATCATGTCGCGGTCGACACCGCCGCCTCGGCAAAGGTCGCCATACCGCTATGCGCGGCTACGGCCGCACGGACGATATTGGCCGCCACCGCCGCGCCGCTGCCTTCCCCCAATCGCATGTCGAGGCGCAGCAGCGGTTCAAGGCCCATCCGCTCCAGCAGCAGGCCATGGCCAGGCTCGGCCGAGCAATGGCCGGCCAGGCAATGGTCGGCAAAGGCCGGCACCTGCGCCACCAGCGGCGCGATCGCGGCGCAACTGATGAAACCGTCGAGCAGCACCGGCACGCCCAGTTGGCGGGCCCGCAGCACCGCGCCGGCAATCGCCGCCAGTTCGCGTCCGCCCAGCCGGCGCAGCGTTTCAAAGGCACCGTCCGGCGCATCGGCATGGAAGGCGAGTGCCCGATCGATCGTCGCGATCTTGCGCGCGATCCCCTCGCCATCGACGCCCGTGCCGGGACCAACCCAGTCACGCACCGCACCGCCAAAGCTGCGGGCGCTCAGGGCGGCGGCGGCGGTCGAATTGCCGATCCCCATTTCGCCCACGACCAGCAGGTCCAGATCCTCTTCGGCCGCCGCCGCGCCGATCGACAGCGCGGTCAGGCACTCCGCCTCGGTCATGGCGGGCGCGACGGTGAAGTCCGCCGTTGGCTGGTCCAGATCGATTGATCGCACCGCCAGTTCCAGCCCGGCAACACCGGCCAGCGCGTTGATCGCCGCGCCGCCAGCAGCGAAATTGGCGACCATCTGCGCGGTCACGGCGGCGGGATAGGCGCTGACGCCATGGACGGTGAAGCCATGATTGCCGGCAAAGATCGCGGCACGGGCACGCTTCAGGCGCGGCACCGCGCGCCCCTGCCAGCTTGCCATGAAGATCGCGACATCCTCCAACCGGCCGAGCGCCCCCAATGGCTTGGTCAGTTCGGCCTGCCGCGCGCGTGCAGCCGTACTGGCCAGTTCCTCGGCCGGCGGCAGGTTGGCCAGGGCATTTTCGAAATCGGTGATCGAGGCGAAGCTCATTCGACGACAAATCCTTCCGGCGGGGTACGGGTGATGAAATGGCCCTTCACGCCTTCGGGCCATTCGCGAAAGGCGACGCGGCCATGCTCGCTGGCGGCATAGGCAATGGCATAATCGAGGATCGCGCGCGCCGCATCGGCATCCGGTGTGAACCGCCCCATTACATAGCCGACCTTGCCCGGCGCGCGCAGATGGACGGTGCAATGATCCTGGCAGGCGAACAGGCAGGGCATGTCCTGCACCGCGACGGCGGCATAGCGCGGGTCGGAGGCCTGCACGCTGCGCAGCGCCTCCGCCAGCCGTGCCCCGCCGCGCACGCCCTCCCCATCGTCTCGCATCGTCGCCGAATGACGGCAGGTATTGCAGGTGACGATGGCGGGGCCGGGTTCGACGGGGCGGAGCATCAGAAGCGCCCCCGGAAGCCGGCATAGATGCTCCGGCCGAGCGTGCCATAGCGATAGGCCGTCATATAATTCTCGTCGAAGAGATTTTCGACGCGAGCGAACAGGCGCAACGCCGGGGTGAACGCATATTCGGCGCGCAGGTCGACCAGCGTATAATCGTCCAGCCGCGTCGTGTTGGCCGCATTGTCATAGCTGTGGCCGGACCAGCGCAGCGCCGCGCCGGTGGTGAGGCCGAAGGGCCAGGCATAGCTGATCGCGCCATTGGCGCTGTTGCGCGGCCGGCGCGGCAGCCAATTGCCTTCGTTCGCGGTCCCTTCCGAACGATCCTCCGCCACGGTCCAGCTATAATTGCCGTCGATGGTCAGCCCCTTGACCGGTTCGACCGCCACCTGCGCCTCTATGCCATGCGCCTTGGCGCGCGCGACATTGAGATAATAGCCATAGCGGCGGGTGGTGGTGCCGGGCGTGAAGCAGAGCGGATCGGTCGAGCTGGACGAACAGCTGTTATAGATGATCTGGTCGGTCGTGGTCCGATCGAACCAGGTCGCGCCCAGTCGCAGTTTCTCGCCAAAGAAACGCTGCTCCGCGCCAGCTTCCCAGCCATGGGCGCGTTCGGGATCAAGCGCCTGGTTCCCATATTCGGAAAAGAGCTGATAGAGGGTCGGCGCCTTGAACCCCTCGCCATAGCTGGCGCGCAGCACCGTCCCGGTCGGCAGCGCCCAGACGCCACCGGCGGAAAAGAGGGTGCGGCCGCCGTAGCGGTTATGATCGTCATAGCGCAGCCCGCCGGTCAGGGTCAGGCCCGTAATCGGCTGGGCATTGAGCTGGCCATAGACGCTGGTGATCTCCGCCTTGCCGCGGGCCGGATCGGGAATCGGGACCGAAAGCGACGCCGAAGGCGACACGCTGCGGAAGCGGCTATTCTCATTCTCCACCCCGAACAGCGCGGTCCAGCCGTCGGCGATCGCGAAGCTGCCCTGATATTCCAGCCGCTGGTTGCGCCCGGCTGCGTCGAACGTCTGCTTGCGCGGGTTGCGCGGGTCGTAATTGTCGCGATCGGTGTCGGTATAACCATAGCCGAAACGGTTGCGGAACCGGCCATCGAACAGCGCCACATTGAGGCCGGCATAGCCGACAAATTCGCGATTAGTGCCATAGGCCGGACTGTCCGCGCTGGTCGCGTCGAAATCGACACGGCCATCGGAATAATAACCGCGCAGGTCCGCGCTGATCCCATCCGCCAGCGCAACCTCGACCCGGCCGGTGACGCTGCGGTTGGTGTAGCCGTCCTTCTCCTTGCCGCCAAAGGCCGGGCTGATCGCCGAAATGCCCTCGGTGGTGAAACTCTGGCCGCCAATCCGCCAGCTGACAGGCCCCGTCTTGCCGCCCAGCGCCGCGCGGGCGCTGACCGTGTCGCGCGACCCCGCCTCGATGTCGAAGCTGCCCTCCAGCGCCTTTTCGGGCATGGCGGTGACGACATTGACGACGCCGCCGATCGCCTGGCTGCCCCACAGGGTCGACTGGGGACCGCGCAGCACTTCTATGCGCGAGGCATCGCCGGCCAGCAGGTTTGCGAAATTATAGCCGCCGCCGGCCGAAGAGGGATCGTTGAGCTTCACGCCGTCGATCACCACCACGGTCTGGTCGGATTCCGCGCCGCGGATGCGCAGCGACGTCGCCGTGCCATAGCCGCCATTGCGCGAGATGCTGACTCCGGGCGTGCGCAGCAGCAATTCGGTGACGCCCAGATCCTGTGCTCGGTCGATCGCTGCCTTGTCGAGCACGGTGACGGAGGCCGGCACCTGATCGACCGGCGTGGCGAGGCGGGTCGCGGTGACGAGGATCGAGGATGCGCCGGCATCGGCGGCGGCATCGGGCGGTGGCGCCTGCTGCGCCTCTTCGGCGAAAGCGGTGGTGGAGAGAAGGAAAGAACAGAAAGTCAGATATTTGAACATATAAGCCCCCGGACGAGGGACCGCATCCCAGGGACGATATCGGTGCCCGGCCGGGCGCGACATGGTCCCCGCAATTTGCGGTCCACCTGTCGCCACGCGGGTTCACCCCCGTCCGCTCGGCACACCCTGTCCGCGCGAAGGACGACCGCGACGGGCAGGTCTCCTGGCTCGCGGGTCATCGCTGATTCATGCCGCCTTCTCAGAACCTTGCGGTCCCAATGGCATGTGGCACAAAAGCTCGCCGCTCACAGTTGCAGGGGCAGCCGGGGTCTTGAACCCCATTCCCTTTTCATCCCCGCTACTGGGGAACCTGTCGCAGTCCGGGCGATAGGCGAGCCCGACTGGAGCGTCAATCTTCCTTGCCTGGAGGAGCGCGCGGGCTAAGGGAGGTGGCCATGCGGATATTTGCGCCCATCGGCCCCGGTAAGGGGATGATCGCCCTGCTGATCGCCCTCATCGGTGGCGCCACATTATGGGCGGCCACCGCGCGCCAGCCTGCTAATGCAGGCAAACGTCCGCAACGGATCGTGTCACTCAACCTGTGCGCCGACCAGTTGCTGGTCGCGCTGGCCGATCGCGACCAGATTGCCGGCCTGACCCATAACGCCGGCGATCGACAGATGTCGGCGGTGGCTGCCGTAACGAAGGGCCTGCCCATCCTCGACGGATCGGCCGAGCAGATTTTGGCGACCAACCCCGATCTGGTGATCGGCATGCCGGCGCGGCGCAATCCGGCGATCGCGATCCTCAAGGCCCAGCATTATCCCGCCGTCGACCTCAAAAGCGCGGACAGCTATGCCGATATCGTCACCTCGATCCGCACGGTGGCGCAGGCGATCGGCCATGCCGACCGCGGCGAAGCGATGATCGCGCGGATGGACCGGGAACTCGCCGCCCTGCCCCGCGCACCCAAGCCCAAAGTCGCGGCCTATTATCAGCGGCGCGGCTACATGACCGGCACCGGCACGCTGGTCGACGACCTGATGACGCGGGCGGGCCTGCGCAACCTGGCCGCCGACCTTGGCAAGCCGGCGATCGCGCAGGTCAGCCTGGAGGAGATGGTCGCGGCCCGACCGGATTATCTGATCGTCGAGAGCGCGACCGACCGCATCACCGACCAGGGCACCGAAATGCTGCACCATCCCGTGCTGCGCGACATAGCGCGCATCAGCCTGCCCCAGGCCTGGACCGTGTGCGGCGGACCGGCCTATGTGCAGGCAGCCCGCGCCCTCTCCCAGGCCGTCAGCGCCCGCTGAAGCTGGGCCGGCTCAGCCCTCGATGAAGTTGGCGGCGACTTCGGCCGGCACCCGCATCAGCCGGCCGCTTTCCTTGTCGATCATCGCCCAGGTGGATTTGGCCGACACCTTCACCTTGCCGTCCGGTCCGGTGAACTCGATCAGCCGGTCGAACCGCGCGCCGCGCGGCCCTTCCGGTATCCAGGTGCGGCCCGACACGACATCGCCCTCGGTCACATTACCGCGATAATCGACCTCATGCCGGGTCACCACCCAGATATAGGCATCGACATGAGCGGGGTCGGCATCGGTCATCCAATGTTCGACCGACAATTGCTCCATCCACTGCACCCACACCGCATTGTTCACATGGCCCAGCACATCGATATGCTCGGGCCGTGCGGTGAACTGCTTGGTGAAGCTCGACGCCATCAGCCTTCCACTCCCAGCTGCCACAGGATGAACGCAAATTCCTCGGCGGTCTCGTGCAGGCTCTCGAACCGCCCGGACTTGCCGCCATGGCCTGCGCCCATATTGGTCTTGAGCAGCAGGATATTATTGTCGGTCTTGGTCGCGCGCAGCTTCGCCACCCATTTTGCCGGTTCCCAATAGGTGACGCGCGGATCGTTGAGGCCGGCGGTCACCATCAGCGGCGGATAGGCCTGGGCGCTGACATGGGTGTAGGGGTCATAGGACTGGATGGTGCGGAACGCAGCCTCATCCTCGATCGGATTGCCCCATTCGGGCCATTCGCCCGGCGTCAGGGGCAGCGTCTCGTCCAGCATGGTGTTGAGCACGTCGACGAACGGCACATGGGCCACCACCGCGCCCCACAGGTCGGGATCGGAGTTGATGACCGCGCCCATCAGCTCACCACCGGCCGATCCGCCCGAAATGCTGATCCTGCCCCTGGCCGAATAGCCAAGATCGATCAGCCCCTTTGCGACATCGACGAAATCGGTGAAGGTGTTGGTGCGCTTGTCGAGCTTGCCGTCGAGATACCATTGCTGGCCCAGGTCGTCGCCGCCGCGAATATGAGCGATAGCAAAGGCAAAGCCACGATCGAGCAGCGACAGGCGGCTGGTCGAGAAGCCCGGCTCCATCGCCAGGCCATAGGCGCCATAGCCATAGAGATGCAGCGGCGCGCTGCCGTCGCGCGGAAAATCCTTGGGATAGACGATCGACACCGGAATCTGCGTGCCGTCGCGCGCCGCGATCATCAACCGCTCGGCGGCATAAAGGCTGGCGTCATAGCCCGAGGGGATTTCCTGGACCTTCAGCACCTCCAGCTCACCCGTTGCCAGATGATAATCATAGATGGTGTCGGGCGTGACCATCGATTCATAGCCGATGCGCAGCTTCGTCACCTCATATTCGGGATTGTCGTCGAGACTCGCCGAATAGCTGGCTTCCGGGAAGGGAATGCGCTTGGCGCTGTGGGTCGCATAATCGCGCAGCTCGATCTGGTCGAGCCCGTCCTGCCGCCCTTCGGTGACGTAGAAGGTCTTGAACAGGGTGAAATCGGTCAGGTAGAAATGGGCGTCGGCGCCGATCACCTCATCCCACTGGTCGGGCGCATCGAGCGATGCCTTAACCAGCCGGAAATTGGGATGGGTGTCGTTGGTCTTGATGTAGAGCGTGCCCTCATGCTCATCGACATCATATTCGCGGCCGGGCTGGCGCGCGGAGACGAGCAGCGGCGTCGCGGTCGGATTGTCGGCCGGGATCAGCCAGGCTTCGCTGGTGACATGGTCGCCGGTCGCGATGACGATCCATTTTTCCGAGGAGGTGAGGCCGATCGAAACGCGGAAGCCCTCATCATCCTCATGGAACAACTCGACATCGCTCTCGACGCTCTGGCCCAGCCAGTGCAGCCGCGCATTGTCGGTCCGCCAATTTTCATTGGCGAGACCATAGAGCAGCCCCTTTGAATCGCTGGTCCACACCAGCGAAGACAATGTGTCGGGAATGACTTCGGGCAGGATTTCGCCCGAGAAGAGATCCTTGATCCGCGCCTCGAACCGTTCGGAGCCATTGGTGTCGATGCCATAGGCCAGATAGCGGCCGTCGGGGCTGACCGACATGGCGCCCAGGCGGAAATATTCATGGCCCTGCGCCAGCGCCGGTTCGTCCAGGATCAGCTGGTCGTCACCGCCTGCTGCGGGCTTGCGATACCATTTGCGATATTGCGCCCCGGTCTCGAACGCACGCCAGTAGATATAGTCGCCATCCTTCTGCGGGACCGACTGGTCATCTTCCTTGATGCGCCCCTTCATCTCGTGGAACAGCGTATCGAGCAGCGGCTTGTGTGGCGCCATCGCGCCCTCGAACCAAGCATTCTCGGCCTCCAGATAGGCGAGCACATCCTTGTCCTTGACGTCGGGATAGCCCGGATCACGCAGCCATGCATAAGGATCGTCCACCGTGATGCCATGATGCGCGAAGCTGTGCGGGCGGCGTTCGGCGATCGGCGGGGACAGGGGCGGCTGCATTTGATCGGTCATTAACTATCCATGGTCCAGACGGGGGCTGCGCTGGAATAAGCGCGCCGGCCCCTCTATGTTGTCGGCATTATGGCCAACGCAAGAGGCCGGAATGATCCAAGGGAAGTTCGATGTCCAGTTATGAAGATCGCCTGAAGGCCCTGCGCGCCCAGCTGGTACGCCAGAAGCTCGATGGTTTCGTGGTCCCCCTGACCGACGAGCATATGAGCGAATATGTCGGCGCCTATGCCCAGCGGCTCGCCTGGCTGACCGGTTTCCAGGGTTCGGCCGGCAGCGCCGTGGTCCTGCCGGAGGAGGCCGCGATCTTCGTCGACGGCCGCTATACGCTGCAGGTGCGCGAGCAGGTGGACGGCGCCCATTGGCAATATGAAAGCGTGCCGCAGACCTCGATTGCCGCCTGGTTGAAGGACCATGCGATCGAAGGCGCGCGCATCGGCTATGATTCCTGGCTGCACACCCGCGCCTGGGTGAAGCAGGCCACCGAAGCGCTGGCCCAGAAGGGCGCGGAGCTGGTTGCGGTCGACACCAATCCGGTCGACGCCGTCTGGCCCGATCGCCCGGCGCCCAGCGACGCCAAGCTGGTGGTCCATGAGGATCGCTATGCCGGCAAGAATGCGGCCGAGAAACGCGCCGACATCGCCGACTGGCTGGTGTCGAAGAAGGCGGACGCCGCCGTCCTCTCCGCGCTCGATTCGATCGCCTGGGCCTTCAACATCCGCGGCAAGGATGTCGAGCGCACCCCGGTCGCGCTCGCCTATGCCATCGTCCATGCCGATGCGACCGCCGACCTTTATGTCGCGCCGGAGAAGATGGACGAGGCGGTTGCCAAGCATCTGGGCAACGCCGTGCGCATCCATGACCGCGCCGCCTTTGCCGATGCGCTCGCCGACCTCAAGGGCAAGACCGTCGTCGCCGACCCCGAGCGCGCCGTCGCCGCCATCTTCGAGGCGCTCGATGCCGGCGGCGCGCAGATACTCAGCCTGCGTGATCCCGTGGTCCTGCCCAAGGCGATCAAGAACGACACCGAAATTGCCGGCCACAAGGCGGCGCAGGAACGCGACGGCGCCGCCTTGAGCCGTTTCCTCCACTGGATCGCGGTGGAAGCGCCCAAGGGCGGCCTCACCGAACTTTCCGCCTCGGACCGGCTGGAGGCGTTCCGCAAGGAGACCGGCCTGCTGGAAGATCTGTCCTTCGACACGATCAGCGGTGCCGGCCCCAATGGCGCGGTCGTCCATTATCGCGTCGAGGAAAAGACCAATCGGCCGATCGAGACGGGCAGCTTTTACCTGGTCGATTCGGGCGGCCAGTATCGTGACGGCACCACCGACGTCACCCGCACCATCGCCATCGGCAGCCCTAGCGAAGAGATGAAGCAGCGCTTCACCCTGGTGCTGAAGGGGCATATCGCGCTGGCCCGTGCCGTCTTCCCGGTCGGCACGCGCGGCGGCCAGCTCGACGTGCTGGCGCGCCAGTATCTCTGGGCGCAGGGTCTGGATTATGCCCATGGCACCGGCCATGGCGTCGGCAGCTTCCTGTCGGTGCATGAAGGGCCGCAGCGGATCGCGACCTTCGGCGGCGGCGACGAGCCGCTGGTGGCGGGCATGATCCTCTCGAACGAGCCGGGCTATTACAAGACCGGCGAATATGGCATCCGGATCGAGAATCTGGTGCTGGTCGAGGAACGGGCGATCGCCGGCGGCGAAAAGCCGATGCTGGGTTTCGAAACCCTGACCTTCGCGCCGATCGACCGCAACGCCATCGCCACCGATCTGCTGGACGCGGGCGAGCGCGCCTGGGTCGACGCCTATCATGCGCAGGTGCTGGCCGTGGTCGGCCCGCAGCTCGACGGCGAGGCGCTGGCCTGGCTCCAGTCGGCCTGCGTGCCGCTCTAACCCGAATCAGTCCTTGGACGATTCCGGCGCGGGGGTGGGCTCAGCCCCTTCCCGCGCCACATCGCGGCTCTGGGCCTTGCGCCGCCGCAGATTGTCGCGCAGCGCCTGCGCCAGCCTTGCTTTCTTTTCGTCCTGGGTCTCGCTCATGCCGAAGCGCATAAGCAAAATGCATTATCTGCCGCAACCCGCCTTGACAGGAGGCAATGGGGCGGCCATAGGCGCGACCTCCGAAGCGCACGGCGCGACGGAGACGAAATAGAGTGCTGCCGTAGCTCAGTGGTAGAGCGCATCCTTGGTAAGGCTGAGGTCGCGAGTTCAATCCTCGCCGGCAGCACCATTTCTCCCCCGACAGATGAAAAATCAGATCATCGCCCATCCGGCGAGGACCAGCCCCTGCGCCGCCGCGATCAGCCATAGCCACCGGACGAAAGGCTGTTTGCGCGTCTTGTGACGAAAGAGGTGGCGCGCGGCAAATGCACCCGGCGTCCCGCCTGCAAGCGCCCAGAGCAGCAAGGTCCGCTCGCGGATTCGCGCCATCCCCCGCACGGCCCGGCGCTTGTCGAATCCGAACAGCGTGAAGGCCATCAGGTTCGCCAGCAGCAACCAGACGAGGGCAAGAAACTGTGTGACGGGAATCGGCTCAGCCGCGCACGGTGACACCGATCCAGAGCGTCCTGGGTGTGCCCAGGTCGATGGATCCACCGGCATTGCGGGTGACGACATCCTCGTCGAACAGATTCTCGCCGCGCGCGACCAGGCTGATGCCATGGCCGATCGGCAGTCGGGCGAGGGCGTCGAGCGTCAGTGCATCGGGCAGCACATCGCTCTGCAGGTCATCCTCATATTGCTTGGCCGTGTAGCGCAGCGTCGCCGACAGCTCCGGCCCGGCCTTGGGCGCCCAGGCCAGCGTCGCACTGGCGGAATGGCGCGGCACCTGCGCGGGCGCGAAGCCGTCGAACGCCATGCCCGGCGCATCGACCTTGCTGTGGCTATAGGCATAGGAGGCAAGCAGCGAGAAATTGGCCGGAAGCTGTGCGCTGGCGGTCAGTTCCACGCCCTTGGCCACGATCGCGTTCACATTCTGGCGCTGGCGGGTGTTGGTGGCGATGGTGACATTGGCGATCGCATCGTCGAGCCGGTTGTAGAAGAGCGTGGCGGAGAGTTGCACGCCCGATGCCGGGGTCAGATCGATGCCACCTTCCACGCCCTTGAGCTTCTCGGGCTTCAAGGCTTCATTGGCCTGGGTGGTGACCGGGAAGACCACGAAGGGGCGATAGAGCTCATTGAGCGTGGGCAGGCGGAAGCCGCTATAGGCCGCGCCGCGCAGCGCCACCGCATCGCTCAGATGATAGAGCGCGCCTACCCGGCCTGAAAATTCCCAGTCGGATCGGTTGGCGTAGCTGCTGTCCTGCGTCACCAGGCCGGCTGCACTGACCGCCTTGTAGAAGCCGTTGCGGATCGACCAGCGATCGGCGCGTATGCCACCGGTCAGGACCAGATTTCCAATCGTCCAGTCATCCTCTGCGAAGATGCCGGACGTGATCTGGTCGCCACCGGCATGGCGGCGCGATGTCAGCGGGTTGCTGGCGATGCCGGCATTATAGGCATCCTCATACATGTCGCCGGTGGCAAAGCGGGTGTCCACGCCGATGCGCAGCACATGCTCCTCGCCCACCGGCGGGCGCAGCTCGATCTTGCCGCCGATCCCGGTCGAGGGGGTGTTGCGCTGGTCGAGCGACTTGCGGAAGCTGGTGGAAGAGATGACGATGTTCGAGAAGTTGCGCGCCTGGAGATAGGCGAGCGCATCGACCTGCCAGCGGCCGCGGCTGATATAGCGGATGCTGGCGTCCTGGCCCTGGCTCATGCTGTCGGCACCGGCAAAGCGCAGGGTGCGGTTATCCTGGAACAGGGTGCCGCGAAACTGGATTTCCGAGGTCGCGTCGATCGGCGCGACGGCGCGCAAATTGGTCGACCAGCTATCATAGGCGGCGGGCACGGTGGCGGCGACGCGCTGGTCCTTCGGCGTGGTCTGGAAACCATCGCCCCGATCCCAGCGACCGGACAGCGACACGTAACCGCTGCCCAGATCCGGCGCGATGCTGGCGGACAATTCGGTCGCATCCCTGCTGCCATAAAAGGCGCTGGCGCCAAACACCGGCATCTGGTCGCGGGTGGCGCTGGCCAGTTCGATCGTCCCGGCAACCGCGCCCGCGCCGAACGCGCCGCTGCCGCCGCCGCGCGTCACCCGCACCAGCGCCAGCCGGTCGGGCACCAAAGCCGAGAAGGGGATATAGCCGAAGAAGGGATCGGCGACCGGCACGCCATCGAGCAGCACCAGGGTCCGGCTCGACGCATTGCCGCCCAGCGCGCGCAGGGTGGCGCCCTGGTTCGAGGGATTGGACGCCCGGCTGTCAGAGCGGCGGAACTGCTGGAAGCCCGCGACATCGGCCAGCACGCTCTCGATCCGCCCCGATGCCGCATCCTCAAGCCGATCCCGGTCGATCACCACAGAGCCATAGGCCGGCGTCCCAGGCGGCAGGCTTAGGCCCGTGCCGGTGACGATGATCGACGCGGCCTGATCCGCCGTCACATCGGGCGCCTGGGCAACGGCGACGCCGGGCAGCGCGCACAGCATCAACGGCAGCGGCAGGATTTTCATGAAGCGCGTCCCCTTGGTCCGATTTTGCATCGGGGACTAGGAAGTCGCGCCCTGCACTGTCAAGCCGCGACCACCGGCATGCCTGCATGCAGCAGCTTGTCGATGGTCAGCGGATAGTCGCGCAGCCGGATACCGGTCGCATTATAGACCGCATTGGCCACCGCCGCGCCGGCGCCGCATATGCCCAGCTCACCCACGCCCTTGGCCTTCATCGGCGAGCTCTTGTCGTCCAGTTCCTCGATGAACAGCACATCCTGTTCAGGAATATCAGCATGCACCGGCACCAGATATTCGGCCATGTCATGATTGACGAAGAAGCCGAAGCGGGTATCGACATCCAGCGCCTCCATCAGCGCCGCGCCGGCGCCCATGGTCATCGCCCCGATCACCTGGTTGCGCGCCGATTTGGGGTTGAGGATTCGGCCGGCGGCAAAGGCGCCGCCCATCCGGCGGATGCGCACCTCGGCCGTGTCGATATCGACCCCAACCTCGCAGAAATGCGCACCGAAGGTCGCCTGGGCATAGCGTTTGGCAAGATCGCCAAACTCGATCCTGTCCTCGACCCACAGCCCGTCACGTCCGGCGAGCGCACCCAAAGTCTGCGACTGGTTGCCCATCTTCACCAACCCGTCCTCAAACCGGGCAGCGGCGATCGGATAGCCGGCCTTTTCCGTCAGCTTCGCCCGCATCGCCATGGCGGCGGCATAAACGCCGGCGGTTGAACTATTGGCGCCCCATTGGCCGCCCGATCCGGCCGAGGCGGGAAAGCGGCTGTCGCCCAGACGCACCGTCACCGCATCCACCTCCACGCCCAACACTTCCGCTGCGGTCTGGGCCATGATGGTGTAGGTGCCGGTGCCAATATCGGTCATGTCGGTTTCGACCGTCACCCGTCCCTGCCCATCGATGCCGATGCGCGCGCCCGAATCCGTCGTAATATTGTTGCGGAAGGCGGCGGCCATGCCCATGCCCACCCACCAGCGCCCGTCGCGCATCTGGCCGGGGCGCGGATTGCGTTTGCCCCAGCCAAACCGTTCCGATCCGGCGCGCAGGCACTCCACCAGCTTGCGGCTGGAAAAAGGGCGCTGCGGGCCGGCTTCGGGATCATATTGCACGTCGTTGCGGATGCGCAGTTCGACCGGGTCCAGCCCGCAGGCCTCCGCCAGTTCGTCCATCGCCACTTCCAATGCCAGCATGCCGACCGCCTCGCCCGGCGCGCGCATCGCATTACCCTCCGGCAGGTCGAGCACGGCCAGCCGATGCGCGGTGATGCGGTTGGCGCCGCGATAGAGAAGGCGGGTCTGCTGCGCTGCCGTTTCCGGGCCACCGCCGGGCAGGTCGCCCGACCAGACCTCATGCGCGATCGCATCGATCACGCCGTCCTTGCCCGCGCCCAGACGGATGCGCTGGATCGTCGCCGGGCGATGGGTGGTGTTGTTGGGGATTTGCGGCCGGGCGATCGCGACCTTGACCGGCCGCCCGATCTGTTTCGCACCCAGCGCCGCGAGCAGCGCGTCCGCACGCAGGAACAGCTTCGCGCCGAAGCCCCCGCCAATATAGGGCGCGACCAGCCGGATATTCTCCTTGGGAATACCCAGCGTCTTGGCCATCTCGCCGACGCTCCAGGCGATCATCTGGTTGGCGGTCCACAAGGTCAGCTTGTCGCCATTCCAGGCCGCCGTCGTAGCGTGCGGTTCCATCATCGCATGGCTATGATCGGGCGTACTGTAGCTTTGGTCGATCTTCACCGCCGCCTTGGCAAAGGCGCCATCGAAATCGCCGACCTTGGTGTCGGCCGGCGACCCGAAACTGGCCGGCGGCATGGTGCCGTGCAGCCGTTCCGCCTTCAGGTCGAACCGCCCCTGTTCGGGCGCATAGTCGATCCGCACCAGCTTTGCCGCATCACGCGCATTTTCCAGCGTGTCGGCAATCACCAGCGCCAGGGCCTGCTCATAATGCTGGATCGCCGGGCCGCCGAGCAGATGGGCGGTGTTGAACTGCCCCTTGCCCAGCGTGCCGGCATTGGCATGGGTGACGATGCCGAGCACGCCCGGCGCCGCCTCGGCCGCGCGCAGGTCCATCGAACGGATCTGCCCCTTGGCGATCGCGCTGCCGACAATCCAGCCATAGGCGGCATTGGGCGCCGCATCATGGCGTTCATAGGCATAGGGCGCAGTGCCGGTGACCTTGGCAGCACCATCGATCCGGTCGTGCGGAATACCGACCACGCGGCCGCGGTCGATCGGGTTCGGGCCGGCTGGCGTGTCGAACTTCATGCCCGTGCCTCCTGCTGGCGATAGAGCGATGCCAGCGTCTGGCTCAGCAACGCCTTCTTGAAGTCATTATGCGGGGTGGTGCGGGCACCCGCCAAGGCAGCGTCGGCAACGGCCTTGGCACCCTGCGACGCGGCCGCATCGGCGTCCGCCACCCGCCAGGGTTTGGGCGCGATTCCGCCAAAGGCAAAGCGCGCCTGACCGTCGTTGCCGAACACCGCGGCGACCGACACCAATGCGAAGGCATAGGAGGCTCGGTCACGCACCTTGCGATAGACATGGGTACCGCCGATCGGTTTGGGCAAGGTCACCGACAGGATCATCTCGCCGGGCTGCAGTGCATTATCCACCTGCGGTGCATCGCCCGGCAGGCGATGGAAATCGGCGATCGGGATGGTGCGCTTAACGCCGCCCGGTGCCATCGTCTCCGCCTGTGCATCCAGCAGCCGCAGCGCCACCGCCATGTCGCTGGGATTCTGGGCGATGCAGGCGTCGCTGACGCCGACAATCGCCAAGCTGCGGCTCATCCCCTGCATCGCGCCGCAACCACTGCCCGGCCGCCTTTTGTTACAAGGCATGCGCGTGTCGTAGAAATAGGGACAGCGGGTCCGCTGCAGCAGATTGCCACCGGTCGTCGCCTTGTTGCGCAACTGGCCCGATGCACCCGCCACCAGCGCCCGGCTGAGCACCGCATAGTCGCGCCGCACCCGCTTGTCGGCGGCAAGGTCGGTATTACGCACCAATGCGCCGATCCGAAGACCGCCCTCCTGCGTCGGCTCGATTGTGTTGAGGCCCAGATGGTTGACGTCGATCAGATGGGCCGGCGTCTCGATCTGCAATTTCATTAGGTCGAGCAGGTTTGTGCCGCCGGCGATGAAGCGGGCACCCTGGACCGATGCTGCCGCCTTGACCGCCGCTTCCACGCTGGCCGGGCGCTCATAGGTGAAGGGTCTCATGCCTTCTCCTCCCCGGCGACGTCGCGCATGGCGGCGATAATGTTGGGATAGGCGGCGCAGCGGCAGATATTGCCGCTCATCCGCTCGCGCGCCTCCGCGTCGGACCAGGCGACCTGATCCAGATCCTGCGTCACATGGCTCGGCACGCCGGCTTCGATCTCTTCCAGCACGGCGACTGCGGAGCATATCTGTCCAGGCGTGCAATAGCCGCATTGGTAACCGTCATGGACGATGAAAGCGCGCTGCATCGGGTGGAGCCGCTCCGGCGTGCCCAGCCCTTCGATCGTCGTGACCCTCTCGCCCTCGTGCATGACGGCAAGGGTCAGGCAACTGTTGATCCGGCGCCCCTCGACGATCACGGTGCAGGCGCCGCACTGGCCATGGTCGCAGCCCTTCTTGGTGCCGGTCAGATGCAGATGCTCGCGCAGCGCATCCAGCAAGGTGGTGCGCGGGTCGAGTTGCAGATGCACGTCGCGCCCGTTCACCTTCATGTCGAGTGCCATCATGCGATTGCCCTCCTGTGCCGATGGGGACCGGGCGGGCGGAGCAGCCTGTGCCAGGCCGGGCACCGCAGCGGTCGCCACGGCGCTGCCCTGCAGAATATGGCGGCGCGTAAAACCATCGGACGTCATGGATGACCCTCCTCCTGATCCGCATGTCATACGAAGGGCGGCGGCAATCGATCCCCGCAGGCCGCAGAAATGCCGGATCGGCAAAGAGTGACAGAACATGGGTGCAGGTCAAGCGGAGGCATGATTCGACGATTCGAGTCCGGCGCATCCGCAGCATCAAACCAGGCACCATGCCATGTCATTTTATCCACAGAGGCAAAACCCCCGGAAAACGGGAGGTTTTCCGCCATTTCAAAAAGTTTTTCATTTTTCTGCAATTCAGCCCTTGCCGACTTGGGAAACCACTGCTAGTTCGCCGCCACCCGCCGAGAGGGACACACTCTCCCGGCCGCCAAGAGCGGGCGTAGCTCAGGGGTAGAGCACAACCTTGCCAAGGTTGGGGTCGAGGGTTCGAATCCCTTCGCCCGCTCCAGAATTCTTCAATAAAATCAAAGAATTCTGGACCGCCGGGGCCGATCGAAACCGCTTATTTTTCCTTCGAAAATCGCAAAGTAAGCGCATGGTAAGCATGTTTGGGGCTAGGTTTCGCTGTGCTTTTTCCATCACAGTTTACCAGTCTCTGATCGCAGCGGCTGCCTTGCGCAATCGATTACATGCCGCCATCATCGTGACGTGAGGAAATCCGAAGAGTGCCTCGCAAGCATACCTGCCAAGCATAATTTACGTCGGTCCACGAAGGACGGACGGCCGCCTAGAGATGACAGTGGCATGTCGAACCGCGGCATAGCGCAGGGGAAAGCAAACAGTCGGGCGACTGCCCGATGGCAGTTGCTGTCGCCTGGATTTGACTTGTGCCCTCTCAATTCCCTTTCCCGTGCCATCGTCCGCCTAGGTCCGTATCCTCTGGATGCCACAATAGTCCCGCCGATGGGACGCCGGCATCCGACGCCGTTTCTCCGCCGGCCGAAAGCCTTGCGCAAACTTTCCAGACCGAGCGAGCCGGGCTTCTGCGTTATCTGGGCAAACGCGCCGGATGGGATGCCGCACCTGATCTTGTCCAAGAAGTCTTCGTGCGCGCCGCAAGCAGCGAGCAGGCGGGACGGCTCATAAATCCTGCCGCGTTCGTCAAACGAATCGCCCGCAATTTGCTGATCGATCGAGCCCGAAAGATAGGACGTGATAATGTCGTCATCTTTCCACTCGACGAGCAGCGAGATGTCGTCGCGCAGCCAGAACAATGCCTCAATTTGGAGGCGTCCGATCTCCTACGCCTCTACGAGAATGCCGTCGATACGCTTCCCGAAAAGACCCGCCGTGTATTCCTGATGCACCGGGTGGATGAAATGAGCTATCGCCAAATCCATGAGCGATTGGAAATCAGCGTCGCGACGGTGGAATATCACATGGTGAAGGCGCTCGCGCATATCAGCCGCCACGTGGACGCGGCGCGATGAGCGACCTGGATGGCGACGATGGCGTCGACCGCGATGCCATCGAAGAACAAGCTATCGCGTGGTTCCTGAATCTGCGCGCTCGTGAACCGGAGGCGGATACCTCGGATCTCGACGCATGGCTGGATCAGTCTGCCGATCATCGACGGGCCTATGAGCGGGCTCGATATCATTTCGAGGCTTCAGAGATACTGAAGTCATCTGTCCGCCATGGCAAAAAGAAGCCGTTACATTCCCGCACATTTTTCCTCGGCCTGGGAATTGCAGCAGCACTTGCTCTGGCAATAGCTCTAGGCGCGACCTTCACGTCGAACCAGCATCTGCGGACCGCTATCAACGAGGAAGCTGCGCCGGCGCGCATGCGTGCGCCGCGGCATCAGATCCGCACCGTGGCGCTCGCCGACGGTTCCGATCTCACGCTCGACGCCGCCAGCCAGATCGAAGTTGCAATGACGAGCAGAGAACGTCGAATCCGGCTGCTCGAAGGGAAGGCTCGTATAGCCGTGAGCGCAGACCCTCGCCCCTTCATCGTCGAGGCTGGTTCAGGCGAACTTACGGCTAATGCCGCAAGCTTTGATGTGGATATGGCTGCCGATGGTCAAATCGAGGTCGCCGTCCTGTCGGGTGAGGTCGAATTACGCAGGTTGCTGCGCCCCGCGGTGTTGGAGAGGGCAGCCCCAAAGATGCAGGCCGGGCAAAGCTATGGCTATCTTGCAAGCGACTTCACACCAATTGCGGTCGGACAGGACGACACCGATCGACGTGACTGGCCCAACGGCTGGACCGAATATCATTCCGCGCCCCTGTCGGAGGTGATTGCGGATGCCAATCGATATGCAAGGCAGCCGATCGAGCTCGATGAGCCACCCCTGGGCAATCTGCTGGTTTCGGGACGGTTCCATATTACGGATAGCGACCGCTTTGCCGAGAGGATCGCCTCTCTTTTCGGACTTGCTGCAGTCCACCGCCAAGGCGCCATTCACCTGCGCAAGAGATAAAAAACTTTGATGGACGACTAAGGTCGTACCAATTGCAGCGTCAATCCCCCCAGACGCGCCGATGTGGCGGGTCGGCAAACGCATTGGGGGGAACAATGTCCGTCACGAAGGTTCAAACGATTGCATTGCTCATGGCTGGCGCGGCAGGGGTTGTTTCAATCCCAGCAACATGGGCCAAGGACGATCCGGCTATCGTCATCGATTTACCCGCACAGACGCTTGACCAATCTCTGCGCGCCGTTGCCTCGAGCGCTGGCTGGGAAATTTACATGTCTGCCAGCGATATCGAGGGCATTGCCGCTGCCCCGCTCAAAGGCAATCTGACCCCGAGTGAAGCTATTGGTCGGCTCCTCAAAACCACCGACCTCGAAGCTAAGATCGTGGATGGAGCCGTGATCATCCGCTCGAAGTCGATCAGCGATGAAAATTCGAGGGACATCATCACCGTCACCGGCAGCCGGATTACCGGGGCGCCGCCGTCGGCCCCCGTTCGCGTCATAACGGCCGAAGACATGCGCCGCGGCGGACAAGCGGACCTGGGCGAGGTCATTCGAAGTTCCACGGTGAATTTTGGCGGAGGGCAGAACCCCGGTGTCGGCACAAGCCAGGGCAACAGCGACGTCAACGTCAACGGATCATCGTCCCCCAACCTGCTTGGCCTGGGTCCAAATGCCACTTTGACGCTGCTGAATGGCAACCGCCTCAGCTACACCGGTCTTAATTCTGCCGTCGACATCAGCGCCATTCCCGCAACCGCAGTGGATCGTGTCGAAATCATCACGGACGGCGCTTCGGCGATTTACGGCGCCGATGCCGTAGCCGGCGTCGTCAATGTCATTCTGAAGCGCGACTATGAAGGCGTTAGCGCGCTGGCGAGAGTCGGGGGTTCGACCGATGGCGGCAATTTCCAGCAGCAATATAATCTGACGGGTGGCGCCAAGTGGGCCGGAGGCGGAATTCTCGCCGTTCTGGACCATTCGTCCAACTCCGACATTCCAGCATCGAGCCGTTCCTACGCCAGAAGCATGGCGACGGATTCATCGCTTTACCCCAGGCTCGGGCGCGATAGCGCGCTGATAAGCCTCTTCCAGGACATTGGCAGTCAGCTGAAGGCCAATGTCGACCTCATGTACAAGGACGGAAGGCAAGATGTGATCGCCGGCTTCCTTGAGGGACAGCCGCACACCGCCAGCGGCGCGGCGGTCCGGGCAGACACCCGGTCGTGGCTTGTCGCCCCGTCGCTTACGGCCAGCCTTGGCGCATCCTGGAATCTGCATCTCCTGTCGTCGTTCGGTGCCGACAAATCCCAGACTCATTCGGACATCTTCGCGGGAGGCTCGGTTTATGGGGCAAGTTATCGGCAATATGACAATGATGCTCAGTCGATCGAATTGAACGGCGACGGCCCGCTTTTCAGCCTACCGGCCGGCGAGGTTCGCGTTGCATTGGGCGGCGGCTATCGCCGTACCGGCATCGAACTGACCACCACCACATTGGGCGTCACGAGCAACGCCTTCAAGCAGCACAGTGAAAACGGATTTGGTTTCGCCGAACTGCTGGTCCCGATCCTTTCGCCAGCGCAGAATTCCCGGCTGGGGCGTGCGCTTCGGCTGACGGGAGCATTCCGCTACGAGGCGAACTCAGGCACGGATTCCGTCGCGCTTCCAAAATTGGGGATCGTCTATGAGCCATTTGATGGCCTGGCGATAAAGGGTAGTTGGGGCCGCTCATTCCGCCTCCCGACCCTGTATCAGCGATATGGAAGCTATTCCGCCGTCCTGTATCAGACCGCCAGATATGCCACGGGCTTTCCAGCTGACTCGACCATGATAATCTTGGGGGGCGCGAACGCCGACCTGAAACCCGAGAAATCGGAAAGTTGGACCTTCTCGGCGGAATTCCGTCCAGTCGAACATCCCGAATTCACCGGGAGCATCAGTTTTTTCCATTTTGATTACACCGATCGTGTTGCAACGCCGCTGACGTCTGCGATCGGCGTGCTCAACAACCCGATCTATAACAGCCTCGTCACGCTTGACCCGTCCACCTCCCTGCAACAGTCGCTGATCAGCGGTGCAGCGATCGGTCTGCAGAATGGCACGACCGGCACTTATGATCCCAGCCGGGTCGTCGCAATTCTGGATGGCCGTGACCGAAACATGGCACGCGAGATCTACAAAGGCATCAGCCTTTCCATGCGCTACCTGATCGGAGACCCGGATCGCGAGGCGCTCGATCTCAGCTTCGATGGCAATTGGATCGATAGCAGCAGGCAATTGTTCGACGGCCTGCCGACGGTCGATCTTTCCGGCACCATATTCAACCCGCCCAAGCTCAAGGGCCGCGTCGGTGCCAGCTATGTCACACCGCGGCTCACCCTCTCTGCATTCACCAATCTGAGTTCAAGCATCCTCGATAACCGGAGTCTGCCAGCTTACCGCCTGCGCGCGCTCGCGACCCTCGATCTTTCCGCCATCGCCAAGATGGGAGGCGGATTCGAATTGGGCGCCAATATGCAGAATGTCTTCAACGCCAAGCCCCCGTTGATCGTCACAGGCTCTGGTTATGACACGCCCTTCGATACGACCAATTACTCCCCAATTGGACGCTTTCTCTCCATCCAGATTCGCCGGTCGTGGTGATGCTGATGCGCGCGGGAACATGCCTGGCCATCTTGCTGACACTCGCGGCGGCACAGCCGATGGTGGGCCGTGCGGTCGCGGCTCAAGGCCATTTCTGGACCATGGACGACATATTGGCGATCCCCGCTGTGGCCGGCACCGCGCTGGCCGATGACGGACGATCGCTTGCCTACATCCTTCGGGTCGCAAACCGAAAGGAGAACCGCACGGAGTTCGAACTCCATGTGACCAACTTCCAGCCGGATGGAGACAGGATCCTTGCCCGTTCCATCTGGATGGAAAGGCTCCAGGCCGTTCCCGGCAAAATGGCCTGGAGCCTATTGATCGATCAGGGACAAGGCGTTCAGCTCTATCAGTTCGGGGCCGACGGCGCTATGCAAGCCCTTGTCGTCAATCCCGAGCCAGTCCTGGTCGGGTCAGCCGATGGTGCACAATTCGGCTATGGCTTCACCGGGCCAGTACGCTTTGGTCTTGCCTATTATGACTGGTCACCCGACGGGCGTCGACTCTTCTACTCACTGCTGCGCGGTGAGGACGAAAAAGGAGAAATCCGGCATGATGAAGACGTCACGCGGCTGACCATCTATCGGCGACGAGGCCCGAGGGTCACGACACATTTCTTTATGAAGGAGGATGGTGGTCCGCCGCTCTGGATCGCTGACGTTATCGGCCCCGACCGGGTTGGGCGCTATCTGGGCGGCATGCCGATCTGGCACGATGATGCGCTCGACTATGCACTCCAGGCAGACAAACTCAATGTGCCCCATATCCAGCGTTACCGCTGGCGGTTCGAGGATCGCAAAAGCCGACCTCTTGACGAAGGGCCCGCGCTGTTCGCCGATCGCATCACGGGACCTCATGACGGAACGGTCGCGATCGAGCGCGTCAACCAGCAGCGTCGCTTGAGAGAGCGAACAATCGATGGCCGCTTGATCGACTATGGGGTGCTTGATGCCACATTGTCGGACGCTCGATCCCCTGGACATTGGCGATCTCCAGACGGGAGTATGGCTCTCATAGCAGTCCGCTTCACCAGCGCGGGCCGCTATGGCCTGATCCGCCTAGATACCGCTGGCAGAGTGGCGCGGCTCGAGGTTCCTGAAAGCCTGACCCATTGCAGTTTTACGCCCGGACTGTCCGAAGGCGTGTGCGTGCGCGAAGGGGTAACGCGAGCGCCATCCTTCGTACGGGTCACCGTCGGCACGGGCAGGATCGAAGCGCTTCAGCCCCTGTCGCCGCGACATGATGCGGTTACGCCGCTTCGTGTGGAGACCCGCATCCTGACGAACGCCTATGGATACCGCGCGCGAAATCTGATCATTTACCCCCGGACGTATAAATCCGGGCAACGCTATCCCACTGTGCTCGTCACGCATGGTTCCGACGCCGACGAACGGTTCGGGTCAAAGGATATACAATGGGATTATCCGATCCAGCTCTTCGCTGAACGCGGATATATGGTCATACTGGCCAATGAGCCCGACGTCTCGCAAAGTGACGAACTGGAAAAGGCTTCGGCAGATCGCAACATGTGCGGCGGGACAACACCGCCTGCGGAAATACAGCGTCTGGGTTGGCTCAATCAGCTCGAGAGCTTCCGTGTAATATTGCATGCGCTTGATTCAGAAGGCCTGATCGATCCCAGGCATGTCGGCATTGCAGGGTACAGCTATGGCTCCCAGATCGCGAATGTTGCCGTCACCCAGGCTGATCTGTTTTCAGCTGCATCCAGCGGCGATGGGGGGTTCCTCGAACCAACCAGCTATCGCACGCACCAATGTGTCTACCGGGCTATCTATGGCGGGGCTCCTGGCGATCCTGTTGCCCAGCCAAATTATGCCGCTTTGGCCCCTTCCTATCGAGCGCGCTTCGCTCAGGCGCCCGTGCTGCAGCAGATTGCCGAACCACATGAGTCCGCGATCGATTTCCATCAGGCATTGCGCGCTGCGCAGATCCCCTCGGAAATATCACTTTATCCCGGAGAGAGCTGGGCGTCGGACGAGACGCATTTTTTCCATCTGCCCTCAAATCAGCTGGGCGCCATGGCGGAGAATCTGGAGTGGTTTGATTATTGGCTACGGGATCTTCCACCCTCAACTGGACCGGATGGCGCGCGACGCGCGCGATGGGAGGCCATGCGGCTTGCGCGGCCCAAGTCAGGCGATCGATGATCGCCGAGCTAGCCGGCCCACTGGCGAGCCCAGCTTTCCACCCCGGCAAGACCGAGCAGGCGGCGGGCATCCGCTCGGTCATAGGCCGGTCTGCCTGACGGCGCATCCGGCGGGGGCACAGCGCATATGAGGTCATGCTCAGCGAGGAAGCCGGACTTGAGGAAGGACAATATCTTGCGCTCATTGTCCCAATAATATCGGTCGAGAAAGCCCGCCGGCCCGCCTTTGGTCCGGCGGGCGGTAATGGCAGGCGGCAGATCGGACGAAAAGGCGCGGCGCGCCATGGAGCGATCGATCCCGCCTTCCACCCATTGCCAGCTGGGTATGCCCAGGCAGACCTCCATGACCGACTGGGCCAGTAACGGCGCGATTGTCGGTGGCTGGACGCGCCGGTCATGAAATCCTTCATAGCCTACAGCTCGGGATAATGCGCGAATATGCGCGGCTGCGCCGGGTGCGAGGCCCTCGGGCGGTGTCAGCCAAGGATGGATAGCGATCCTCTCCTTCGCCGCATTCAATCTTTCGATGTTGAGAAAGCCAGAAGTGCCTTGCGCTGCTTTGCGCGGACCACGTGCGAGATGCCGCAAGATATAAAGCAGAATGGTGGCATAGGAAGCGTCGTGCAATCTCGAAACATCCTGGATCGAGGCGATAACAGCCTTGGCGCCCGCTGCGTCCCGATAGCGATCTAGGATCGGCACAATCGAATGGGTCATTCCAAAGACATTATCGCCGCCATGGCCCGTGAAGAACGCCGCAATATTATGTTGTGCTGCAACCATGGCCTGAGCCTTGGCAGTGCTTTGGGCATAATGGGCCATCAGCGGACGCGCAGCATGTGCGACAATGGGCTGCTCAACATCGATGGCATCCAGGTCGTACCGATAGATGTCGAGCGGCATGTCGAGCGCTTGGGCAACAAGCTGCGCATAGTATGTCTCATCACCCTCGCGGTCGGTCCAACGCATATGGAAGCCCCGAGGCGAAGAAGTCGCCCCGGCGAGCCCCGCGCAGACGATCGAAGAATCCAGTCCACCCGACAGGCCCGACGAGATCGAGGCGAACTCACCAGCCCAAGTTTTGATCGCGTCGAGAACGGTGGCGCGCAGATGTTCGATCGAGGCAGGGCCAAGGCGCGCACGACCGGCTATATAGTCCCAAGGTTGCCAGAGAAGGTCCGAGCGCTGCTTTGATGGCCCGATGTGTAGCCGCCCGCCCGGCACAATTTCCCGCACTCCGCAGAGGCATGTCTGTTCGCCAGCGTGGAACGGATGCCACATGTGGAGAAGCAGCGCGTCCAGATCGACAGATATTCCATCTGATGCCGCGAAGGGAGATGTGCCCACCTGAGGCGCAATGACGATGCCCCCGTCAATCTCTCTCCAAAAAGCCGGCAGACCACCGGAGGGATCGCGGATTATGACGATGTCGCCGCCAGCAATCTGGAAGATGGCGACATAACTGCCCCAATAATCGCGTATCAGACTTTGCCCATGGGTTATGATGGCCGCATTGGTTTCGGCCGCGTTGAGCTCCTTGACCCGCCGACTGGGTAGCGCCTTCGTAAACAGATGCCCGATTATCGCGCCCTGCGTGCCGATCATCACGACAGGGTCGGACGTCCAAAGGTTGATAGGCACCGCGAGCGGCACCTTTGACATCTGGTCTGTCGCTGCACCTTTGGATCCGGCAGGCGCGCAGCGGACATAAGCCAGATAGCGCGACGCACTCATCTCGCCAGGATAGGTTCGAAAGCGGTGATCCGATCGACTCTGTCGGCCATCAGCCTGTCTTCGCACTGAACCCAACAATGCGCCGCGATCGGCAACTGTACGCCAATCACCAGGGTCGCCTGGTGGCCGAAGCGTCGCAACATCCGCGAAATCGCGATGCTGCGCGCAAGACAGTGATTATCGAGCGGCAGAAACTGCCGCAGGAGGTAGAATGCAGCGGCGACCATGGCTTCGCTGAAGATTGGCAGTTTCAACTGCGGCCTCCCTGCCCCCACCTCGACGCGATCCAAGATGGTCCGCAGCGCGTCGCGACGGACCTGAATCACAGCAATGGACAATGCAACAAGCGCCACTGGTGCCAAGAGCCAACCATGTCTGAGCTTGATCAGATCCAGATGACTGCATGTCGGAGCTACGGGTGCCGCTGCGCCTTCTGCGTCCATTATGGCCGGATCGAGCAGTCCTGCTCGGACCAGGGCCGCAATGTTCTCAGGGCCTGGCTTTGTTGCGAGGAGGGCGGTCAGATGGTCTCTGGTTGGCCCGCGGACAAGCTGATATCGCTCGCTCGCAATATTGAGAATTACGGGCGTCTGTCCGATCAGGCAGGCATGTAAATTTCGTCCTATCTGTCGCATTGCGATTTCCTTCCGCAAATCAAAAGGGCGCGCCGCTTTGGATGAGCGGTGCGCCCTTTCGACCTTCAGTCTTCGTCGGAAATGCCGGAAGCCTTGGGGACTGTCAGGATTTCCGTGTGCGGCCGGGCATAATGGGCAACAAGGAGTCCCACTATGTCACGACGCAAAGAACCTGCCATACCGAATGAGCTTCTCGATCAGCTTTTGGCGGGCGGCGCTGCCAGTGCCGCCTTCGAGCAGGGCGGTCTGCTCGATTCGCTGAAGAAGGCGCTGACAGAGCGTGCCCTGAATGCGGAGATGGATCACCACCTCGCTGGCGAAGACGGCGCCGGCAACATGCGCAACGGCTACGGTCGGAAGACGGTAATGACCGACACCGGCAAGTTGGCGATCGACGTGCCGCGCGATCGCCAGTCGAGCTTCGACCCGCAGTTGATCGCCAAGTATCAACGCCGCTTTCCCGGCTTCGACGACAAGATCGTGTCGATGTACGCGCGCGGCATGAGCACCCGCGAGATCACCAGGCACCTGCACGATCTATACGGCATCGACGTCTCACCCGATTTGATTAGCACGGTGACCGACGCCGTGCTCGATGAGGTCGCCACTTGGCAGCAGCGGCCGCTCGATCCGGTTTACCCGCTGGTCTTCTTCGACGCGATCCGGGTCAAGATCCGCGACGAGGGCATGGTGCGCAACAAGGCGATCCACATTGCGCTGGGCGTCCGCGCCGACGGCGCAAAGGAGGTGCTCGGCTTGTGGCTCGAGCAGAATGAGGGTGCCAAGTTCTGGCTTCGGGTGATGAACGAGCTTCGCAACCGTGGCGTTGAAGACATCCTGCTGGCCGTCGTTGACGGCCTGAAGGGCTTTCCCGATGCGATCACCGCAGTGTTCCCCGATGCGATCGTCCAGACCTGCATCGTTCACCTGCTGCGCAACTCGATGGACTTCGTCTCCTGGAAGGACCGAAAGAACCTCGCCAGCGCGCTCAAGGAGATTTACCGTGCCACCGACGCAGATGCCGCCGAAAAGGCGCTGACAGCATTTGAGGCTGGCCCTTGGGGGCAGCGCTATCCCGCCATCGGCCAGAGCTGGCGGCGCGCCTGGGGCGAGGTGATCCCGTTTTTTGCGTTCCCCGACGAGGTCCGCCGGATCATCTACACTACGAACGCCATCGAAGCTTTGAACTCGAAGCTCAGGCGGGCTGTCAGGGCCAGGGGACACTTCCCCAGCGACGAGGCCGCCACCAAGCTGCTCTACCTGATCTTGAATCGGTCGGAGAAAGAGTGGAAGATGCCACCACGTGAGTGGACCATGGCGAAGGCGCAATTTGCCGTGATCTTCGGCGAACGTTTCATCAGAGCCATGGCGGCCTGATGATCAACCGCCCGGCCGCACACGGAAATCCTGACAGTCCCGAAGCCTTGTACAGCGTGCCGTTGCCATCATCCTGGCCGATCAGCAGAACGCCGCGGGTGAGTTCGACTGCATCTCCCAAATCGACGATATCCTGCGAATGTGCATCACGTTCCATGGTCATTCTCCTTCAAATCAGCGACTCCATGTCGCAATTCGAAAGATTTCACGGAAACAATTCACCATCCATTTTATAATTACATTATAATCTATGAACAATTATCCCGATGCCACGGGGATGTGCTAATAGTGACCGAGCAGTGAGGGCGTGCGTTCGGCACACGCACTGACCCCTTTAGCCTTTCAGCCTGGACATGCGGGCCAGTCGCCCGGTCACCATCCACAATTGACTTTGTGGAAGAAGGAGACTGTTGCGACATATCTTGTTGCACAAGATAAATTGCCCCCACTTTGATACCTATCTGGCCCTTCGCGGCCAGTGATTGCATATTTGTCTGAGGTCTCGTCAAAGCGGCAGACCTGCATTCTCCTCGCAACCCAAGGGGATTATCCCTTCGCTGCCATGCACCCATTCCGACGCTCGTCGACTGCTCTGCCGTGTCGTCAAACGGACATGCGAAATTGCAGCAAATCTTCGATAAAGTCCCATATTCGCCATGCTCAAGAATGAGAGCGGCAACAGATTCAGTGGGGAATGCGGTTTCTTCAGAACCATTTTGGAGACACATCCATAGTGCCTGAAATATAATTAGAAACGTCCGCAGCGATAATTATAATAATCATTATTGCCCGATAGCAGTGAAATTTACATCGGAAATTTCTTATTTCAACCAATATTAAATTGTTCGTTTGACATTTCCCAAATATAATATATTTTCAATAGTGCTTAACGTCGCCTGCGACGAAATTTGCATCCTATTTGGGTGTCGTTTCCTTACTTGCGCTATCAGCTTCACCTGCAATTCCGCGGGTGGATTCTCTGTTTTCGTGAAGGGAACGCCCATGCCTATCGGCACCGTAAAATTCTTTAATTCTGACAAGGGGTACGGCTTCCTCGCCCCCGAGGACGGCGGTCCGGACAGTTTTGTCCATATTTCTGCCGTAGAGCGTGCGGGAATGATAACGCTCCATAAGGATCAGCGTCTGAGCTACGAAGTCGAAGCAGATCGACGAGGCAAGCAGTCGGCCGTGAACCTGGAAGCCGCGTAAATTACGAAGTCGAGTTTTTATTTTACACTGCCAGCGCGGCATTGCGTCGCGCTGGCTTGCCGTCTTGTCTTTGCTTAAACATCGGATAGCGGTTAAGTACCACATAATTGCCCGAAATATGGGCAATTGCCGCCGGCCAAGTGACAGCGGCCTAATGCTCCGGCTTTTTTTCTTTTGCCTTATGTGCCGGCGAAAGACGTCGTTGAGCGAGACTTTTTCATTACATCACATGCCAAGATGCGTGTTTCAGGAATATCATGAATCTCAGTATCCGTTTGAATATGGCTCATGCCAAATTATCGCCCGCGACTGGCAAAACGCCGCGTTCATTTTACCAAAACGTCCCTTTGGGCACTCTGCCCGTGCGCGAATTGCGCAGGGCTGTCGCTGAAATGATCGATTGACGTCCGTCGCAACGACATCCAACTCGCAGGAGATCGACATGCCCGCCACGATCGACTTCTACCTGGCCCGCGTCGCACAATGTGACAAAGAGGCGCAGGAAACCAATCTGGCGAATGTGAAAGAGCGCTGCCTGCGGTCAAAAGCTGCATGGCAGATCATGTCTGATCGCGCTTTGCTGGTCCAGATCGACCGCAAAAGACAAGCGCTGGACAAGATGCGAAAAAAGGATGAGCATCTTGATTAAGCGGGCTGGAAGACGGTTCGACGGTCCATATCTATCTTCGGATCAGATCGAGCGCCAAGGGCATATTCTTGAACTTGCCATAGCCCGATTGGGCTCTCAGGGCGCCATCGCATTTCTGAACGGCGAAGAGCCCGGCCTCGGCGGCCGACCACTAGATATCGCGGTAAAAAGCTCTTCGGGGCTTGAGGCGGTAAAGCGAATTCTCGAAGAACTCTGATAGATATTGTCAGATTTATCATTGATGCTTTTGCGCTTAAGCATCCGCGCATCGTTGTCCGATGGCCAAGGGCTGGGTCACGAACAGCGCAAGGTCGCGCTGATGAATATGCGGAACCCCGACCATAAGCCAACAAGCTTGGGATGCAGTCCAGCACCGTCATCTCCACTGTCAAGGCGATGGGTATGAAGGCAGTTCCATTGGGCCGGCGGCAAAACAGGCGTGGATGGGCAGGGGAAGGCAGCCCGCCAGGCCATCCATGGTCATGAGCGGGCGCTGCATTTGCTGTCAGCGCCAGGTGAGCGAGCGCATTTCTTGGTTGCCAACCAATTATGCCGAATTCTCGAACAGAGTGGAGGAGCAGCATATTGGATGATGGGGACGATCTGAAGATCGGTGAATTATGAAAATCTATAAAACGTCTTATGATATTAAATAGATATCAAAGTGAATATGGTATAATATGATTATTTTTAAAATAATTAAGAGCGTTCTACATATTTGATCTCAAATATCATGCATTATATTTTATAAAATATCGTTGCTATGCCGATCCAATAATTCTTAAGGTTTTTCATGTGATTTCAAAATTAAATCATGGACTTTGAGAATATTATTTGATAAACACAATTATTGCGCGAAATTTGCTGCAAGCATTCGCCGTGACAGAGAGACCAACGTGCTCCCGCTTGCCAGCTGAGGGAGCCCATCCGTGGAAGATCTAAATTATTTGCTCAAGCGCGAGCAGGAAGAGTTGCTGCGTGCCCAAAGCGCGCATTGCCGGGCTGCATCCCATGCGCATCAGCGTTTGGCCAACCGTTATGCGCAGCGCATTCGAGAACATGTGCATCCCTATCGATCGGAGCGTCCCGATGGTTCAGCCCCTTTCGCTTTAAACGACCAGCGGGATTGTCGGATATGAGCAGGGCCATAAACATCATGGAATCAGCCGATGCAGTGCGGCTGGTGTGTCAAAAAAACGGCTTCAGGATTTCGGTTCTCGAGGCGCTTGACTCCGGTGGCGTGCGGATCGTTCTGCTTGACCCACGGGATGCCGATGCGCTTCGCGCTTTGATGAAGGGTAAGCTGATCGAAGGATCTGTCACACGCTCCCGATCGCATGTGGCCCGTCACCATCCGCCGTCAGCACGATGAATATGGCCATGGGTCGGTTCGACTATCTTAACCGCCGGAGATTGGCCGAGTTAAAGCATGCTGAGCTTGCGGAGAATCCTGCGATCAGAGCAAGGCACGAGGATTTGGCTCGTGCCTATGCGAAGATCATTTCCGTGTTGCAACGCGAAGAGGCTTCATCGCCTCTACAGCAGTGGCAATTCTGAACTAACCCGGCCAAGTGCCATCACGACAAATCAAATGTGAGTCTCCGGTTTACTGACCTGAGAACGACGATGCCTGCCAAGCCCGGTCGCGCGCTGTCGCGAATGGAAGCCTGGCAGGCTTGGTCTCATGCTTACAAGGCTGGTACGGACTGTCAGGCCCCGGCCTTGGCGGCGAACCAGATATTGTGCCAGCGTTCGGCGCTGCCGCTAAAGGCTGGCAGCAAAATCTCATCCAGACAGAATCCGGCCTGCTCCAGCCTTTCGGCAAATGCGTCATCGCTGTAGGCTGACCATATCGACAGTAGGCCGCCCGGTTTCAGTGCCGCATAGGCCATTTCCAAGCCGTCGGTCGAATAAAGCCTGTCGTTGCTTTTTCTGATGAAACCGTCTGGACCATTATCGACGTCGAGCAGAATGGCATCGAAGCGATCCTTCTCATGGGTAATGACATCAAACACGTCGGCCAATTGAATTCTGACTCGCGGATCTGTCAGATTGGTACCGAACAAGTGCATCAGAGGTCCGTTAGCCCAGCTTATGATTTTGGGCACGAGCTCGGCAACCGTGATGGTCGCGCTTTGTGACCAGGCGTCGAGCGCAGCCGCGAGCGTGAAGCCCATGCCGAGGCCGCCAATCAAAATATTGCCATCGCGCTGAGCAAGACGCTCTTGGGTCAGCCTTGCGAGAGCCTTTTCGGATTCATGATCCCGGCTGCCCATCAACTCATCATCGCCGAACTGGATCGAGAACTCTGTCCCACACTGGAGGAGGTGAAGCTGGCCACCGCCCGGAATATCGGCAATATCGACCGTAATTATCGGGAGGCTTTTGTCCGATCCTGCCCCGTTTTCCTGTACTCCTTTCCTTTCTGGGGATGCGCCTCTGCCATTCCAGGCGTCATTGGAGGCAGGGGGCGACGACCGCGCAATGCGCGTTCCGCTATAGTTCATGGAATTCCTGTCGCGTTCTGGATCAAGCGCGCCGTAAACCGAAGTGGCGTCGATTACGCGGTGACACCGAACCATGCCTGCCTTTTGGAGGCATGGCAAGGAAGGCTATACCGCACGGTGTAGCCTTGGAGACTGCGATTTGGCGGGAAATAGCCAATGCGTCTCGACCAACAATATAGGGGCACCACAATTAGTCGCTGAAATATAAAATGAATTTCGGAACTTAATCCATATCAATCCGCTTACAGCCTATCGGTGACATGTTCGGCGCATCACCGACTGAGAGACATTGTGCTCCCGCTGCAAGGGAGAACATATGCTATCAGGATTCTGCGTGCTGATCGTCGAGGATGATCCGCTTATTGCAATGGCGCTTTGCGAAAATGTAGAAGCCGTAGGCGGTACAGTTGCCGGGCCGTTTTCAGCCGTCAGTGAAGCCGTCAATTTCCTTACCCAGGCCAAGATTGACGCTGCCATCGTTGACGCAAATCTCCGGGATCGCGATGTGACGCCTCTAGCACTTTTGCTGATAGAAAGCGCAATACCGTTCCTAGTGTACAGCGCTGCCGGACTTCCTCCAGAACTGCAAGCGCGGCATCCTCACTTGCCGCTTGTTATGAAGCCTGGCCAACCGGTCGAAAGGCTCAGGTCACTGCTTGGAGACAGTGCAAATGGCGCATCCTGATGCTCACACCTCCCATCATCGGTTGCGGCAGGGACAAAGTGAGAGTCTGATTGCTGGACAGTAACCTGCTGCACCAGACTCATTTCTTGGGATTATTTTATCACGCAGAAGTTTGTCGAAGGCCGTTTGGGCATCATCCTCTTCTGAAACCCCGATCACTGGCCATGAAACGCTCCAGCATCGGGCCGATCAACCGCTCAATTGCCATGGGATGGGTCAGTCCTGTGTCGCTAGCCCGTCTTATTCACCGACGGGGGCCTGAAGGGTTGGCGGGAGTGGCATAAGCCTCTGATCTGAATTAGGAACTGGGTGTCTACGCCGGCCCTGCTGCAGGGCAGAAAATGCCACAGGCCACACCCGCCATGAAAGACGATATCGCAACTTCATTCCGATTCCCAGCGGTCGGCGGGAAGAAGATCACAGCCGCGTTTGACGGTGGCCGACTGACCTCGGACGGCGGCGTTCTGCTGCTTGCGCAGGCCGAGCGCGCGATGGGGCTCTGCCGGCGGCTTGCGGGTTGCATTGCCGATCCGCGTGACCCGACGCGGGTGATCCATCGCCTCGATGACATCCTACGTGCCCGGGTGTTCGCGATCGCGTGCGGCTATGAAGATGCCGATGATCTCGACGCCCTGCGCGACGATCCGGGCTTCCGCCTGGCGCTGGGCAAGTTGCCGGGATCGGGCGCGGGGCTTGCCAGCCAACCGACGATGAGCCGCTGGGAGAATGCTCCGACCACGCGTGAGCTGGCCAGGATGATGGCCGAGATGATCGGCGTCTACTGCGCCAGCTATCCGGCTCCACCAGTGGCGGTGACGCTGGACATCGATGACACCTGCGATGTCGTGCACGGCTATCAGCAGTTGTCCTTCTGGAACGGGCATCACGGTGAGCGCTGCTTCCTGCCGATCCATGTGTACGACACCGCGACCGGTCGTCCGGTCGCGATGCTGCTGCGCACCGGTAAGACGCCGTCAGGCGCCGAAGCTGCCGGCCACATCCGGCGCCTGGTGCGTCATATCCGCCGGTACTGGCCAGAAACGCACATCACCTTCCGCGGCGACGGGCATTATGGCCGCCCCGAAGTCATGGCCTTCTGCGAGGCCCACCGCGTCGATTACGTGTTCGGCTTGCCGACCAATGCCGCGCTACGTGCTGATCCGGTCATCGTTGCCATCGCAGACGCCTGCGCGGTCAAGCGGGCCACGGCCCAGTATCCGGTCCTGCGCAACTATGCCGAGACGCACTACGGCGCAAAGAGCTGGAACTGCCAGCGCCGCGTCGTCGCCCGGATCGAGGCCAGCACGCTGGGCATGGATATCCGCTACGTCGTCACCTCGCTGACCGAAGGCTCGGCCGAGCATATCTACGACACGCTTTACTGCGCGCGCGGCCAAGCCGAAAACCTGATCAAGCGCCACAAGGCTCAACTCGCCAGCGATCGCACCTCGTGCCGCTCAGCCAATGCCAATCAAATGCGCCTCATCCTACACACCGCCGCCTACTGGCTGTTGTGGCGCGTCCAGCAGGCGATCCCCAAGACCACCGCGCTGGCCACGGCCGAGTTCGCAACGCTACGCTTGCGGCTGCTCAAGGTGGCTGCCCGCGTCATCGAAACCTCCTCGCGTATCCGTCTCGCCTTCGCGTCAGCCTGCCCGGAGGCCGACGTGTTCAAAGCAATCGCCACCAGTCTCCGGCCAGCACCGACATAGCCAGTGCGGCAGTGCCGCCGAAAGCCCGAGCCCTCGTCCATCAACCTCGAAAAGCCCTTTGCTCCTGCTGCGGTGAAAAACGCCGGCGCTGGCGCTCGCCCAGATCACGCGGCAACCGACCCACCAAACCCGAAATACCCCAGTGCAGCGGGCTCATGAATAAGCCGGGCTAGCGTGGATGCGCGCATAAGCCGTCAGATCCCGATGTACCGCAGCGGAAAGTTCGACCGAGATTTTGACTGGCTTATCATCCTCGATCGGTCCTAGCTTGAGTTTGACCATCACTTCTGCCCTTCCCATGGTTCCAATATGATGTCTCGCTTCACCATCACGCGCAGAGGATGGCCAGGTCTGATGGTGAGTGTCGGAGGAATCGTCAGTTGCTGCCCGATGATCTGTCGGCCTGCCTGACTGATGCTGTCCTGCGTGCCATATCGCAGCGCTCGCACGAGACTTCCGTCATCGTCGGCCATAACCTCGGTCCCCATGTTCAACAGGGTCGAGATGAATGCTGCGCCGAGCAAGCCGGCCCAATGATTGTCCACACCATCCTGCAGGCCCGACCTGCCGGACTGATCGGCGCCCTGAAGCCGGTCGAGCAGAATCGAACGGCTGTCGGGAAAAATAAGGCGGTCCCAGGCGATCAATATCCTCTGCTGTCCCGCTGCGGTCGCACTGTCATATTCGCCGATCAGCCGAGACCCTTGCGGGATGAGCAGGATCTGGCCCGACGGGCTATCATAAACATTTTCCGTCACCTGCGCGGTGATAAGGCCGGGAAGATCGGATCGGATTCCTGTGATCAGCGCAGCAGGGATGACATTGCCCGCCTGCACGACATAGGGCGATGCCGAATTCGCAACGCGCTGTGTGCTTGCCTCGGCGATAGCGACAGGCGCCAGAAACGTGCGCCTATTCGTATCGGCGGTTCGGGACTGGAGGGGCTGGCTTTCAGCTTCAGCCCTCGGGTCCCGGGGCGCTCTGGCCTCCGCTGGCAGCACCCCGTCCGGTTCATTCGCCCTTGCAACCGTTGGCGCTGAGGCAAGGAACAATCTGCTCGATAGCGCGGCCTCACGCATGCTCCTCTGGCGCTCCCGCTCTTGCTGGCGCGCCGTCAGGCGCTCATCGCTGGGTGGCGAGCGGCCGGGGTTTGTCAGACTTGGCTGTTGTTGCGCTTCAAGCAGCGGCTGTCCCGGGACGTCGGTTAATGGCACCCCCAATTTGGGAATTTTGGAATAGTCGTCGGGTGCTGAGGCTATGGTTTCGGCTTTGATGCGGCCGTGCGAGACCGGTATGTTTTCGACGCCCTCGATCGTCTTTGGCCGCAGGGCATAGATCAATGTTCCGGCAATGCAGATGCAACTGACGGCCGCCAGAAGCCCGATCGCTTTCCGGGACAGACGCATGGCCGGCGGCGAGGCCGCCCGCAACGCAACCGCCTCAGAATTTTTGTCTTTTGATACATTGGCGGGCGGGATGTCGTCATGTTTATCGATCTCGACTTGGTCCTCGACCTTGTCGCCCGGCTTGCTGCTATTTTCTGCGCTGCTCATTATCGGCTTGCCCGATGAACTGGCTTCGGGTCGATCCGTTCGATGCGCACCAGCTTGCTGGTTTTCTTGTCCCCAAGCCTCAGTTCCGCTGCGCTGAAAAGGCGATCGACGATCATGAAGTGCCCCTGCACGCGGTAATTAACGAGCTCGGCCGATCCTGACGCACCCGTGACAAAAAGCGGTGGCATTTCTCCGGTCGCGATGTCCGAGGGAAACTCGATCAAGACCTGACGGCCATCGTCAAACGCACGCAGCGGGCGCCAGGCAGGCAGATCCCCTTTTATCTGGTAATGGAAGTTCAGGGATGCCAGATCCAACCCCGTCGCGACCGGCGCATTGCGGCTTTCCTGCGCCGCTGCAGCTTTCAATGCGAACAGCGCATCCTGTGGATAAGTCCAGGACACCGATGCCATGTAGGTCGATGGCGTCCCGTTCAGTTCGAGATGGTAGGTGCGTCTGTTCGTGTTGATGATGAGGTTGGTGGCGATATCGCCTCTCGTCGGCTTCACCAGCACATGAACGCGCAGCGAGGAGCCACTCCCGCTCACCGTATCGCCGATGATCCAGCGTACAGTGTCGCCGACGGCGATCGGACCGGCGCCTACAAGTTCCTCGCCTTCCTGTAGCATGATGTCGGTAACTTGCCCGGGCGCAGCATAGACCTGATAGAGCGCGCCAGCTGCGAATGCATAGCGCTGCATAGCATTCACATAATCGCCCTGGCTGGGCTGGATACGAGCCGCTGTGTTGGCTGATTTCACATCCCGCTGAGGCGCAGCCGGAAGCGTCCGGACGACATGCGGCACAGGCTTGAGCTGCCCCGGCAGTGGCATGGGCACCGGAAGTGGCACGACTTTGATTGTGGCGTTGCTGGAGGAGCGCTTTGCCGCTGCCATTTCTCCGCTGTCCTGCGCATATGCGGGCGCCATCGACAGAGACGCGACCATGAACGCGACCAGCAAGGGGACGGCACCGCCGGCAACCAGGGAGGGGCGAGGCTTTGTCACTGTCCGAACTCCTTTGACCAGTTGAGGGCATCGACGAAGATTCCGAGCGGGTTTCTGGTGAGGACGTCCTCGGATTGAGGAGGCTGGAGCGCCACGGTCAGGATTGCCGACCATCGGCTGGTGTCGCTCAATATGCCCTGCTCATAGCGTCGTTCGACCCAGGCGATCCTGAAGCTGTCATCCGAGGCGCGGATGACGCTCGATATCTCGACTGCCACCTGAATTCGCCCGACCTTGGTGAAAGGATCATCGCGCCGCACATATTCGCTCAGTGCTGCCGCCCCCCTGTCGGTCGTGAAGTCATAGGCGCGCAGCCAGTTCTGACGCAGGATGATGGGATCCGTCGGCAGGCTCCTGACCTGCTCGACAAAGCGGGCGAGATGAAAGGCGATCTGGGGATCCGTCGGGCGATAGTCGCGCGTTGCGGGTGCCACCGCCTGCGCCTGCCCAAGCTTGTCGACCTCGACGATCCAGGGCGTCACGGTTCCGCGCGCCATTTGCCACAGCAGCCCGATGCTCATCGTCGTGGAGAGAGCCAGGCTGGCGAAGAATGCCAGGCGCCAGTTGCGCGCCTGCACGCGTGACGAACCAATCCGGTCATCCCAGACTTGAGCGGCCCGTTGATATGGGGTCACTGCTTCGGGCGACTTTCCATAATGGACCGATGTTCGCTGGAACATGATGTCAGTTCCTTTCGCTGATATCCGGGCCGGCGCCGCCACCATGGCTGTCGCCGCTTTTGAGCGTCTGGCTGGCGACGGTGGCGCCGTGGCTGATCATCTGGCGTCGCTTCATAGCCATCGCCCAATGCGGCACATGGCCAGCGCCATCCTGGGCGATCGCGCCTGAAGACTGTCCTGTGGCGCCTGAACGCCCTTGTGCAAAACCATCCTTGAGACCAGCGGCGCTGTTGCGCAGCGGCGAGGCAAGCGATGCCGCAGCGCTCTTTGCGACCTCTGCCAGACCACCGCCCACCGCGGACGCACCGGATTTCCCACTGGCGCCAGCTGAATAGGCCCGTGTTGCAGCGCCAGCGATCCGGGCGCCGCTCGCTGCCGCGCTGCCTGCCGCGCTTCCGATGGCGCCGGCTGCCAGCCTTCCACCCGCGCCGCCAGCTGCCAGGGTCGCCGCCGCTGCGACCGCCGTACCCGCTGCGCTCCCGGCGCCAAGCTGCGGACCGCCCGAGACGATCCCATTGGCTATGCCGGGACCGAAAATGCCGAGCCCCAAGAGCGTCAGTGCAGCAAGGGCTATCGACATCACCTGAGCCAGGTTCGGTTCGGCGGGGATGCCAGCGGTCGTAAAGCGTGCGAACAAGCTCGTTCCGATCCCGGTTATCACCGCAAGGACAAGCAGTTTGATCCCGGACGAGATCACATGCGCGAGCACGCGCTCGGCCATGAACGCAGTTCGACCAAAGAAGGCGAAGGGGAGCAGGACAAAGCCCGCGAGCGTCACCAGCTTGAACTCCACGATCGTCACGAAAATCTGGATCGCGAGGATGAAGAAGGCGAGCACGACGATCAGCCAGGCAAGGAGCAGGATCATGATCTGGACGAAGTTGGTGAAGAGACCGACCGGACCCAACAGGTCAGCCGTCGCATCGAGCAGCGGCGCGCCGGCATCGAGGCCAGTGGCGGCGACCGTACCGGGTCTCAGAAAATCGCCGATAGCCAGTCCGCTTCCCGAAGCCTTGAGCCCTAATCCCGCAAAACTCTGGAACAGGATCGTCGCAAGCGTTGAGAAATTGCCGATGATGAAGGCGAACAGACCGATATAGAGCGTCTTTCGGACAAGACGCTGGAGGATATCCTCGTCGGCGCCCCAAGCCCAGAACAGGGCTGCAAGCGTCACATCGATGGCGATGAGACTCGAGGAGAGGAAGCCGACCTCACCACCCAGCAAGCCGAAACCGCTATCGATATAGGTGGTGAAGACGAGGAGGAACTCGTCGATGACGTCTGTGTCAGTCATGGCTGACGATCCGACGCAAAGAAGCGGCGTCGCCTCTCTTCCCAGATCGCCAGGCATGCCGCGTCCGGCTGCGCGACCGTGCGGCACTGGGGCGGGATAGGCGCGGCAGGAGGATTGGCCTCCTGTGGACGGACCGTGGCTGATGGTTCGGCCGCTCGTTCGCGCGCCATGATCATTGTCAGCACAACGATCATTCCCGCAGCAGCGCAGCATAATATGGCAATGCCCGGCCGCCGCATGTCAATTGCCTCGGAACCGACGGAAACGCTCGCGCGACTCCGCTTCGACCGCCGCCTGCTGCGCGGCCGCCAGCGCCTGAGCCCGGCCTTGTGCCGCAGATATTGCCGTCAGATCGGCAAGCTGCTGAGCCTGGAGCGCCAACATCTGGTTTCCCGCTTGCGCGACCTGCAAGGCACCGGTTGCTGATTGGCTCGCCCCCATCAAGCGCTCCATGCTCGACTGCGCGCCATCAAGATTGCCGACCACGCCGGCCTGTACGCGCATGGCATCCTGCAACGCGTCGACGCTATCGTGCCAGCGGGCGTCGGCATTCGCGACCATCTGGGCAGCATCGCCGCGCAGCACGGCGCCCGAGTAGCGGGTTGCAAAGACATTCTGGACGTCCTGCACATCATAGGCGATGCGCTGCGCACTCGCGAGCAGGCGACGGGTCTGGCCTATTTGTGCCTGGAGTGTCGACAATGTCGAAAGCGGAAGGCTCGTCAGATTCTTTGCCTCATTGAGAAGCGATGTGGCCTGGTTCTGGATCTGCTGAATCTGATTGTTGATCTGCTGGAGTGCCCGGGACGCCTGCAGGACGTTGGAGGCATAGTTGGTCGGATCATAGACCACTAGAGCTTGCGCAGCCGGCGGGATCATGATTGCCATCGGCGCCATCAAAGCGATCAGGACAAAGCGCTTCTTCATTGGGAAAGCTCCTCGACATGGGGAAGGATCTGCGGCTCAGGATCCACCGGTGGCGCGATATCGATGTGCGCGAGAAGGTCTGCCGCCCAGTCCAGGCCCCTTTGTGTCAGCCATCTGGAGGCAAACTGCTCCCGTCCGACCAGATCGAGGATGTCGCTGATCGAGCGATGATCCTGCTTGGAAGAGACGGCGGTGAAGGCGAGCGCGACCTCACCCAGACCGAGCTCGAACAGGCGATTGCCGCGCCGGGACTGGCAATAATAGTCGCGCTTGGGCGTCGCCCTGCTCAATATCTCGATCTGGCGATCATTGAGGCCGAAGCGAGAATATATCTGCGTGATCTGCGGCTCTAGGGCGCGCTCATTGGGCAGGAAGATACGGGTTGGGCAGCTCTCGATAATGGCCGGCGCAATCGCGGAGCCATCAATGTCCGAAAGACTCTGGGTGGCAAACACCACGCTCGCATTCTTCTTGCGCAAGGTCTTGAGCCATTCGCGCAGTTGCTCGGCAAATTGCGGATGATCGAGCACCAGCCAGCCTTCATCGATCAGGATGAGGGTCGGACGACCATCGAGATGTGCTTCGATTTTGTGGAAAAGATAGGCCAGCACGGGCGCTGCGGCAGAGGAGCCGACCAGACCTTCGATCTCGAAAGCCTGGACCGATGCCGATCCCAGATTTTCGCTTTCTCCATCGAGATAATTGCCCCAGGAGCCTCCCTCGCAATAGGGGATCAGAGCTTGTTTGAGGCGCTGTGTCTGCAGGAGCGCTGCCAGACCCGACAGCGTGCGCTCGGCGATCGGGGCCGATGCCAGCGAATTGAGCGCCGTCCAGAGATGATCCTTGTCGGCCGGATCGAGCGCAATGCCTTCCGTTCCAAGAAGAGCAGCAATCCATTGCGCAGCCCAGCTTCGTTCAGCCGGCTGGTCGATCCGAGCCAGTGGCTGAAGTGCAATCCTTGGGCTGGCGTCCTGACCTGCATCGATCTGGCCCCCTAGATCGCACCAGTCTCCGCCCATTGCTAAGATGGCGGCGCGGATCGACCCGCCAAAATCGAAGGCGAATATCTGGCTACCGGCATAGCGACGGAACTGCATGGCCATCATGGCGAGCAGTACCGATTTGCCTGCGCCGGTAGGGCCGATGACGAGGGTGTGCCCGACATCGCCAACATGAAGTGAGAGGCGGAAGGGTGTGGATCCCTCGGTCTTGCCGTAGAGAAGCGCCGGACCATCGAGATGTTCGTCGCGCGCGGCGCCTGCCCACACCGCGGACAGCGGAATGAGGTGCGCAAGGTTGAGCGTGGTTATGGGAGGCTTGCGGACATTGGCGTAAACCTGGCCAGGCAGGCCACCCAGCCATGCCTCGACGGCGTTGACGCGCTCGATCGAACAAGTGAAGTCACGCCCCTGGATCACCTTTTCCACCAGCCGCAGCTTGTGCGATGCCTCGGTCGGATCACGGTCCCATACCGTTACGCTCGCCGTTACATAGGCTATGCCAGCATGATCGGCGCCCAGCGCCTGGAGCGCCATGTCTGCGTCAGCGGCCTTGTTCGCAGCGTCGCTGTCGAGCAGGACAGACTGCTCGTTCGTCATCACCTCCTTGAGGATTGCGGCAAGAGACTTGCGCTTGGCAAACCATTGCCGCCGGATTCGGGTCAGCAATCTGGTCGCATCATTCTTGTCGAGCATGATCGCTCTGGTCGACCAGCGATAGGCAAAGGCCTGCGCGTTAAGCTCGTCCAGGAGACCGGGGAAGGTCGACGTCGGAAAACCGGTGATGGTGAGGGTGCGCAGATAATGGTCGCCAAGGCGCGGCTCGAAACCGCCGGACAGGCCCTCATCGGCAAGAAGCGCATCGATATAGGCCGGTGTTTCGGGAACGCGAACCCGCTGGTGCCGGGTCGAAATGCAGCTGTGGAGGAAAGTCAGCGTCTCGCCATCGTCGAGCCATCGCGCTTCAGGCATGAAGCCGTCGAGCAGATGGATCAGCCGATCTGTCCGGTCGGCAAAATTTCGCAGGTGGGTCAGTGGGTCGAGTGCGCCTTTCACTTGCCCTTCGTAAAGCCAGGATTCCGCCCTCGAGATTTCCTCGGCCGGCGGCAGCCAGAGCAGGGTCAGATAATAGAAGCTCTCGAAATGGACGCCGGCCTCGCGAAACTGCGCGCGGCGCTCCATGTCCACCAGAGCCGATGCCCGGTCGCAGAACAGGCCTTGGGGATAGGCTTGCGCGGGCAGACGCTGCGCTTCCACGAACACAGCCCAGCCTGATCCCAGACGTCGCAGCGCATTGTTGATGCGCGCCGCGACGGCAACAAGTTCTGCGGGCGTCGAGCTGTCGAGATCCGGGCCCCGGAACCTGGCCGTACGCTGGAACGACCCATCCTTGTTGAGGACGATGCCCGGTGCCGCCAGCACCGCCCAGGGCAGGAAGTCTGCCAGGCAGGCCGACGTCGATCGATATTCCCGCAATGACATCATGGCTGCATCCATCCGGGATATTTGAGATGGCGGCGGGCCACATCCACGAACTGTGCGTCGTTGCGCGTGGCCCAGACGGCGAGGAAATGGGCGATGGCCCACAGGGCGAGGCCCAATATCCAGAGCCGAAGACCAAGTCCGACCGCACCTGCCAGCGTACCATTGACGATCGCCAGCGAGCGCGGCGCCCCGCCCAGCAATATCGGTTCGCCCAGCGCCCGATAGACAGGCGCATGGAAGCCGGGCGTGGTGTCATGGTCCTGCATCAGATGAGCGCCCCGCCGCCGAAGCTGAAGAAGGACAGGAAGAAGCTCGATGCTGCAAAGGCGATCGAGAGGCCGAAGACGATCTGGATCAACCGCCTGAAGCCACCCGATGTGTCGCCAAAGGCAAGGCTGAGCCCCGTGACGATGATGACGATGACCGCGATGATCTTGGCAACCGGCCCTTCGATCGACTCGAGGATCGACTGGAGCGGTGCCTCCCATGGCATGGACGAGCCGCTGGCATTTGCTGGCGCCGCTATCAGCATCAAGGCGATGCAGGCTGCGGTGGGCATGGCACGCATCCGCGAGGCGCAGCGATTGAGGAAATGGGTCATGAATCTTCTCCTGAGCTGGAGGCATGGGAAATCAGGCGATAATTGCCGGTCGCGGAATCAAGGCCTGTCACCCAAGCCAGTTCGGTGAGGCGTCGGCCCTGGGCATTGCGATCAAGGACCGCGATGAGATTGACGGTTTCTGCGATGAGTGCGCTGGGCACCGTCGCGACCGCTTCCTGGATCAGCTGTTCGAGCCGGCGGAGCGCGCCGAGGGCGGAACCGGCATGAAGCGTCGCGATGCCGCCGGGATGGCCGGTTCCCCAGGCCTTGAGCAGATCGAGCGCCTCTGCCCCGCGTACTTCGCCAATCGGGATGCGGTCAGGGCGCAGACGCAAGGCCGAGCGCACCAGATCCTGCAGCGATGCTATGCCATCCCTCGTCCGCATGGCGACCAGATTGGGCGAGGCACATTGCAGCTCACGCATATCCTCGATGAGGACGACCCGATGCGGCGACTTGGCGATTTCGGCGAGAAGGGCATTGGCCAGCGTCGTCTTGCCCGACCCCGTGCCGCCCGCGATGATGATATTGGCACGGTCGGCAACAGCACGCCGCAGCACTGTCGCCTGTTCATGCGTGATCACCTGCGCTGCGACATAGTCGTCGATCGTGAAGATCGCGGTCGCTGGCTTGCGAATGGCGAAGGTCGGCGCCCTGACAATCGGTGGGAGCAGCCCCTCGAACCGCTCTCCCGTTATCGGCAACTCTGCCGACACGCGCGGCGATCCTGAATGTGCGTCCACGCCGACATGATGGGCGATGAGGCGAATGATGCGTTCTGCATCCTCTTGTGCCAGCCTGATGGCGCTGTCGTACATGCCCTCGCCCAGCCGATCTACCCAGAGGTGACCGTCCGGATTGAGCATGACCTCGACGACGGCCGGATCCTGGAGCCACCGCCCGATATGAGGCCCCAAGGCTGTCTGCAGCATGCGCGCGCTGCGCTGGGGCTTTCTGACAGCTATCGTCGCGGTCTCAGACATGCTTTTTCCCATCTGATGGCGATGCCGGATCGCCGATGGGATGATTAAGAGACGCAGAAAATGGCGGGTTTCAACAGATGTCTGCGATCATGAAGCTGTGGCGAAGAAAGACAGGCGCTGGCGTAGGACGCTGATCGCACACGGCCAATATCGTCGACGATTCTTCGTGCCGGATCCATTGGCGGCAGTTGATACCGGTCCGGCGGCTGGCCCCAAATGCGGCCAATCATGTCACTGGATGGTGCCGCCAGCGGCAAGAGCGTCAAGGCAATCGGCGATCGCAAGCCAGCGCAGCACGCCAGCCTCATCCCCCGCAATGGCAAGGGCTTTCACGCGCCCTGCGATGAACTCCGCTGCTCCGGTGCCATATTGGCGGTCCACGGCGAGAGCCGCGGCCCACCGTTCCATCTCTCGGGTCATAGGAGTGACGGTGCCTCGGCCACCGCCTTCTTCTTCACCCAGAGCTCGCTGGTGCGCGTCATCTCGATCAACGCATCGGGAAAGCAGCGGTCCTGAAAGGACACGGCGTCATCAAATGAGCCGTGAAGCCACCGCTCATAGTCTTCCGGCATGAGAAGCACCGGCATGCGATTATGCACAGGCCGGATGGCTTCGTTGCAATCGGTCATTACGCCCGAATAGACAGGCCCCCATTCATCGCTCACGCGCCAGAGCCCCGCCCATGCAAAGATTGGCTGTCCCTTCACATTGAACCAGGTCCGCGTCTTGGCGCCCTTTTGACCCTCCGCTTCGGCAAAGGCCGTCAGCGGGATGAGGCAGCGCCATTGCGGCTTGGCCGCCAGGCCTTTCCACATCGGCTTGGAGAGATCGGCGATATTGTTGACAGGCTTGGGCTTTGCCGTCGGGGCCATGCCCTTGAGGCGCAACGGGAAGCCCCAGGTCATCGACTGCATGATGCGCTGCCCGGCTTCCTCCCGGATCACGAGGCCCGGCGTGCCGGGATAGACCTCGTCACCGGCATTGGACATGACCGGGTTGGCGACGCCGAAATGGGCGGCCACCTCGGCAGCGCTCAGACGCTCGGTGTAGAGATTGCAGATGGCTGACCTCCTGTTCGAACGAAGCGGCTGGAGCAGTTGGCGATTCCAGCTTCATCCTATCATGGCGCGAAAGACGGGAAAGCCGCCTGTCTGGCAGGACAGCCGGCAAACTTCTCGACGCGGCTACAGCAAGAGCGCCTGCGCCTGCGTCCCGGGCGGCGGCGCCTTGCTGCGCCAGCTATCCTCGGTTTGCTGCACCTCCATCCGCTCGGCCGCGAAGGGTGGACGAAACTGAAACCGGATCACATCCTGGATGCCGCCATGCAGCCAGGCGTCATAGTCATGGGGGTCGAGCAGCACCGGCATCCGGTCATTGGTCGGTGGGATCGCCGCATTGGCCTCCATCGTCATGCCCGCATAGACCGGCCCCTCGCTCAGCAGGTTTCGGCAGAATCCGGCCCAGGCGATGATCGGCTGGCGCTTCACCGAAAACCAGGTCCTGGTCTTGGCACCGGGCACGCCATCGGGATTGGCAAAATGGGTGAGCACGATGAGGCAGCGATAGCGCGGATCGACCACCATCTCCTCCCACATTGGGTTGGTGAGATCGACGACAAGGCCGATCCGCCCCGCTTCTTCGCCGCGCGCGCGCATATCCTTGGTCAGGCGCGGAAAACCCCATGTCATCGTCCGCAAGAGGCGCCGGCCGCCCTTCTCGAAGACGACCAGCCCCGGCAGCCCTTCAACCGTCTCCTCGGGCACCGCGACCGACGGCAAGGGATCGACCCCGAAATGTGCCGCGATCTCGGCGATGCTCGCCCGCGCGCAATGCAGCCGTGACATGATGGGACCTCCTTGCCGGGACTCGAAGCCATCTCCTTAACATGGAACATATGAAGAACGAAATGCCATTGACTCTGGCGCAGGATTGGAGCGAACAAATGAGGAACATATTTTCGAGTCCCTGCCTCCATGTCCAAAACCGCCATCCTCGACGAGCTGCGTGCGCGTATCGCGCAGGTGGAAGCCGTGGGCGGTCGGCATCCGGTGCTGCCCTTCGGCATCGACGCCATCGACCATCATCTGCCGGGTGGCGGTATCGCGACCGGCGCTCTCCATGAGGTGGCGGGAAGTCCCGATCTCGCCGATGATGCGGCCGCCACCATCTTCCTGGCCGGCATTCTCGCGCGGTCGCGGGGCCAGATCATCTGGTGCCTCCACTGGCGCGACCTGTTTTCGCCGGCCCTGCATCTCGCCGGGCTCCACCCCGATCGGGTCATCTTTGTGGAAGCGGGCAATGACACCAATGTCCTCATCGCGATGGAGGAATGCCTGCGTCACCCCGGCCTTGGTGGTGTCGTCGGGGAACTCAGGAAAATGTCGCTGACCGCTTCGCGCCGGCTGCAGCTGGCAGCCGAACAATCGGGCGTGCTGGCCATGGTTTTTCGCCGCGCCATGCCCCCGGAAAGCCAGGCCGAGGGCAGCGCCGCGCTGACCCGCTGGCGGGTGCGGGCCGTGCCCAGCCCGGCGCTGGGCTTTCCCGGTCTCGCGCGTCCGCGCTGGTCGCTGGCGCTTGAGCGCGCGCGCGGCACCGAACCCCAAATCTGGACCGTAGAGGGAAGCGATGAGACGGGTTGTCTCGCTGTTCCTGCCGCGCTGGTCGACGGATCGTATCCGTCGCAAAGCCGGCAGGCCGCCTGAAGGCGGCGCACCGCCCCTCGTCACCGCCCATGCCGACCATGGCCGCCGCCTGATCGCGGCCGTGGACGAGGAGGCGCGCCGGCTTGGCATAGCCGTCGGCATGACGGTAACGCGCGCCCGGTCGCTGGCGCCGGACCTGGACGTCGTGGATGCCGATCCCGAGGGCGATCTTGAGGGCCTGCGCCGGCTCGCTCTGTGGGCAGGAAAGCGCTATTCTCCGATCGTCGCGCCCGATCCATCTGATGGCCTGTGGATCGATATTACCGGCTGCGCCCATCTTTTCGAGGGTGAAGTGCCACTCCTCAAGGACATGATGCGCCGGGTCAGTGGCTCGGGCCTCGCCTGCCAGGTCGCGGTCGCCGACACGCCCGGTTGCGCCCATGCGGTGGCACGGTTTGTGCCATCAGGACGGCCGAACATCATCGAGCCCGGGGCCACGCGCGCCGCGCTCTCGATCATGCCGGTGTCGGCGCTGCGCATCGAGCCGGGCGTCGTGAGCGAACTGCGCCGCATGGGGTTCGAGCGCATCGAGCAGCTGATCGCCGCGCCGCGTGCGCCCCTCGCCAAGCGGTTCGGCCGGCAGCTCTACAAACGGCTCGACCAGGCCCTGGGCCAGGTGCCCGAACCCATCGATCCGATCTACCGCGCCAGCTTGCCGCGCGTGCGGCGCAGCCTGCTCGAACCGATCGGTACCGCCGATGCCATTGGCCAGGTCATCGCGGACCTGTGCACCGATCTTGCCCGCCTCCTGCTGCGCGCGGGGACAGGCGCGCGCCGGCTCGATCTTCATTTCGAGCGGGTCGATGGCGCCAGGCAGGCCGTGCGGGTCGGGACTGCTTCCCCCTCGCGCGATGTGCGTCATTTGGCAAAGCTGCTCTCCCAGAAGATCGAGACGATTGATCCGGGCATGGGGATCGAGGCCATGGCACTGGTCGCGTCGCTCACCCAGCCCATGGCGGCCGCCCAGGTCGGGAGCGTCCTTGCCGGTGAAGAGCGCGGCCCGGATCTCGCCGCGATCGTCGATGCGCTCGCCAATCGCTTTGGCGCGCGCAGCCTCTATCGCTCGGCGCCGCGCGCAAGCAGCATGCCCGAACGCGAAGTCGGGCATGTCGCGCCGCTGTCATCGGCCGGCGGCGCTGGCTGGGCCGATGATCTTCCCCGGCCTGCCCGCATGCTGGTCCCGCCAGAGCCTGTCGACGTGATGGCGATGCTGCCCGATCATCCGCCTGCCATGTTCGTCTGGCGGGGGCGGCGCCATCGGATCGCCCAGGCCGATGGGCCAGAGCGCCTGCATGGCGAATGGTGGCGTGAGGGCGGCCATGAGGCAGACACACCCTATGCCGTGCGGGATTATTTCCAGGTCGAGACGGTGAGCGGCGCGCGATACTGGCTGTTCCGCATGGGGGATGGTGAGCAGGCGTCGACCGGCCCGATGCGCTGGTTCATCCATGGTGCCTTTGCATGATGTCCGAGAATGATCACGACCATGATCTCGAGGACGATCTTGAGGGCGCCCGCTATGTCGAGCTGCAGGTCACCAGCCATTTCTCCTTCCTGCGCGGCGCCTCCAGCCCTGAAGAGCTGTTCTCGGCCGCCGCGCTGCTGGGCCTGCCAGCCCTTGGCATCACCGATCGCAACAGTCTGGCTGGTGCCGTGCGAGCCTGGGACGCGCAGAAGGTCATAGGCTGCCGGGCGATCATCGGCTGCCGGCTGGACCTTGTCTGCGGCGCCTCTCTGCTCGTCTATCCCACGGACCGCGAGGCCTATTCGCGGCTCTGCCGGCTTTTGAGCATCGGCAAGGCCCGTGGCGGCAAGGGCAGCTGCCATCTCGACTGGTCGGACGTGGCGGACTGGGGGGAAGGAATGATCGGCATATTGGTGCCCGACCGCGCCGATGCGGCGTGCGAGGAGGCGCTCGACCGGCTTGCTGCCATCTTCGGCTCCCGCGCCTATCTCGCCCTTTCGATCCGGCGCCGGCCCCGCGATGCGATCCGGCTGCGCGATCTTGCCCGCCTCGCCGCGCGCGCCGGGGTGCAGACCGTCGCCACCGGCGACATTCTCTACCATGCGCCCGAGCGACGGCTGCTGCAGGATGTGGTGAGCTGCATTCGCGAAAAATGCACGGTCGACACGCTGGGCCAGCGCCGCGAGCGTTTTGCCGACCGGCATCTCAAGTCCGTCGCGGAAATGGAGCGGCTCTTCACCCGCTATCTTGGCGACCTGACGCCGCTCCGCCGCAGCGTCGAGATCGCGCGGGCCTGCCGCTTCGACCTTGGTCAGCTCACTTATACCTATCCCGACGAGATCGGGGAAAGCGGCCTTACCCCGCAGCAGGAACTCGAGCGCCTGACCTGGACAAAGGCGCCGAGCCGCTATCCTCATGGGGTTCCCGACAATGTCCGCGAACAGCTCGCCCATGAGCTTCGGCTGATCGGCGATCTTGCCTATGCGCCCTATTTCCTCACCGTCCATTCGATCGTCCAGTTTGCCCGATCGAGGGATATTCTCTGCCAGGGGCGCGGCAGCGCCGCCAATTCGGCGGTCTGCTTCGTGCTCGGCATCACCTCGATCGACCCGGTCAAATCCGAACTGCTCTTCGAGCGCTTCGTGTCGGCCGAGCGGCGCGAGCCTCCTGATATCGACGTCGATTTCGAGCATGAGCGGCGTGAGGAAGTGATCCAGTGGATCTATGAAACCTATGGCCGCGAACGTTCGGCGCTGACCGCCGTCATCTCCCGCTTTCGCGCGCGCGGCGCCGTGCGCGAGGTGGGCAAGGCGCTGGGCTTAGCGAAGACATGCTGTCGGGCCTTTCAAGCCAGGTGTGGGGCTGGGCGCGCGATGGTGTCGAGGCGAAGCATGCACAGGAGCTCAATCTCGACACGAGCGACAAGCGCCTGGCGCTGACGCTCGAGCTCGCCCGCACCCTCATCAATACGCCGCGGCACATGTCCCAGCATCCCGGCGGCTTCGTGCTGACCCTGGGACGGCTCGACGAACTGGTGCCGATCGAGCCCGCTGCCATGGCCGATCGCCAGATCATCGAATGGGACAAGGATGATATCGATGCGCTCGGCTTCATGAAGGTCGATGTGCTGGGCCTTGGCATGCTGGGCTGCATGCGCCGCGCCTTCGCTCTGCTGGAGGATGACAAGGGCATCGCAATGGACCTGGCCTCCATTCCCCATGATGATCCGGAAACCTTTGCGATGATCCGCAAGGCCGATACGCTGGGCGTCTTCCAGATCGAGAGCCGGGCGCAGATGGCGATGCTGCCCCGGATCAAGCCGACCAAATTCTATGACCTGGTGGTCGAGGTGGCGATCGTACGCCCGGGCCCGATCCAGGGCGACATGGTCCATCCATACCTGCGCCGCCGCGAGGGCAAGGAAGCGATCAGCTATCCGACGCAGGAACTGCGCCGAGTGCTCGAAAAGACCCTGGGCGTCCCCCTCTTCCAGGAACAGGCGATGCGCGTCGCGATCGAATGCGCGGGTTTCACGCCGTCGGAGGCCGATCTGCTGCGCCGGGCGATGGCGACCTTCAAGCTGACCGGCGGGGTGTCCCATTTCCGCGACAAGCTCATCAACGGCATGATCGCGCGCGGCTATCAGCGCGATTTTGCCGAACAGACCTTCAAGCAGATTGAGGGCTTTGGCTCCTACGGCTTTCCCGAAAGCCATGCCGCCTCCTTCGCCCTCATCGCCTATGCTTCTTCCTGGATGAAATGCCATCATCCCGACGTCTTTTGCGCAGCGCTTCTCAACGCCCAGCCCATGGGCTTTTATGCTCCCGCCCAGATCGTGCGGGACGCGCGCCAGCATGGGGTCGAGGTCCGCCCGATCGACGTCAATCACAGCCGCTGGGACTGCACGCTCGAGCCGACCCAGGGCCGCTATCATGCGTTGAGGATCGGCCTGCGCTATGCGCGCGAGCTCAAAAATGCCGATGGTGCCGCTATTGTCCTGGCACGGGGGACGGAACCCTATGCCAGCGTCGAGGAAATTCAGCGCCGCGCCGGCGTCAGCGGCCGCGCGCTCGACCGGATCGGCCATGCCGGTGGCTTTGGTTCGCTGGCGCTCTCGCGCCGCGCCGGCCTCTGGGAGGTGAAGGGTCTTGGCGAAGAGCCCCTGCCGCTCTTTGCCGCAGCGGACGCGCGGGCAGGCAAGCTCCGCCCCGAAGCGATTGAGCCGAACGTCATTCTCCCGCAGATGGGCGAAGGCGAGGAAGTGGTCGAGGATTATCGCGCGATCGGGCTCTCGCTGCGCGCCCATCCGCTCGCCTTCCTGCGCGACGAATTGGCGCGCCGGAAGATGGTGACCTGCGCCGCGCTCAAGGATATTCGCGACGGGCGATGGGTCAATCTCGCCGGTCTCGTTCTCCTGCGGCAGAAGCCGGGTTCCGCCAAGGGCACCATGTTCATCACGCTCGAGGATGAGACCGATGTCGCCAATCTCGTCGTCTGGCCCAATCTTTTCGAGAAGCATCGGCGCGTGGTGCTCGGCGCCTCGATGATGGGCGTGCGCGGCCAGGTCCAGAAGGAAGGCGAGGTCATCCATCTCATCGCCCAGCGGCTCGACGACCTCTCCCCTCTCCTCGCTAGCGTCGGGCAGCGGGCGGATGTGGCGAGCATCTATCAGGTCAGCCGCGCCGATATCGTGAAGAGCGCCATGGCCCCCGATCCGCGCGATGCGGCGAACAGGCCGCTCGGGCGCGGACCCCGCGATCTTTACGATCCTGATCTGCGCCTGGGCTCGGGCATCATTCCGGGCCAGCCGACAGAGGGCATCAAGGTCAAGACACGGGATTTTCGCTGAAAGGCGGCAAGCCGGCGGTGCGGCTCAGGCCGGCTCGATCTGCTCGACATCGAGCATGTCGAAATCGGATCTCGTTCCCACGACCCGGACCTTCTGGCCAAGAAGATGCCGGCAGGATCTGGGGCAATCGAGCCGCCATTCCCCACCATCGGCGACACGCAGCACGGTATAGGGATCGCCGCCAAGCAGGATGCCGAACAGTTCGTGCCGCGTGCCGCGTGGCATGTCATTTGTGCCTTGGAGGCTTGCGGGGAGTTTGAGCCTGGGACGGGTTCTGGTCCTGCGGATTCTCGAACACCCAGTTGAGATAGGCGGCGATGCGGATACCACCGCGCTTGAGCCGATCATCAAGCTCGACCCGGTGCTGATAGGCATAGTCCCAGGACAGGCTGGTATCGGTGGGATAGATGGTCTTGCGCAGCGCGATGCTCTCGCGGATCCACGTACCGGGATCGCGATCATTCCAGGCAATGATCTGTTGCGGCGTGATCGCGCGCGACAGCCAGTCGGCGAGTTCCGAATAGGAGAGCGATCGCTGTTCGATCATCGCGCTGTCCCAGACCGAATGGAGATTGGTCGAGCGACCGAACCGGCTCACCTTCATGTCATTGCCACCCCGGTCATTGCCGCCGCCGGCATGAAGCGGCTGGTGGAGGTCACCGATGATATGGACGACAAAGCGCAGGGCCAGGCGCTTGTCGTCGAGCGAGGCGGCGGGATTGCGCAGCGTTGCCGTGAAGCGGCCAAGCGCGCTCATCGCGTCGCCTTCGGGCGGCGCGTCGGCGCTCGTATAGGCGTCGCCCTCGCGCACGGTGACATAATGCCATGGGCTGGCCTGCTTCTGCCAGAAATCGGCAGGGGCGGATTTCATGTCGTCGGGCCAGGTCGCCGCCTGTGCCAGATCCTCCTCGCCCAGGAGAAGCTGGACATTGGCGCGGGCCACGCCGCTCAGGTTGCGATCGGCGATCGCGCCGGTCACCCGATGGCCGATGGGCCCCCATGCAAAGGCCGGCGAGGTGATCGAGAGAAGGATTAGAGGTAGAATGAGTTTGCGCATGGACGCACCATTAGCGCGTCTCCACGCATGATCCAGCAATTCGATTCTGGATCCATTTGGAAGGCTACGGCTCGCGAGCTTAGGCAAGTCGGACACAGGGTTCTGAACCTATCCCACTGGTCGGCCTGTCAACTATCGCCCTGAATTCCTGGCGTGCCATCGCGCACATCTGCTTCCAGAAAGGTGGCACCACCATGTCGATCATCGCTTATGCGGGCGGTAGTTTCCAGCCTGATTGATGAGAGCCCGATCGGCAATCGCATCTGGAAAATGCTGTCGATGGGCCCGAAACCTCGATCCGCGCATTTCTACATCGTTTACGCACCCGACTATGGGGAGTGATGGATGAGCATCCTTGTAAATGGCGCCTTGGCCGAGTGTCCTGAAGACCCTCGTGTTTCCCTCCTCGACTTTCTGCGGGAGCATCAGGGCCTCACCGGATCGAAGAAAGGCTGCAATCAAGGAGCATGTGGCGCCTGCACCGTGCTGGCAAATGGGGAGCGGATCCTCTCCTGTCTCGCGCTCGCCGTTCAATATGAGGGGCAGGAGATCATCACGATCGAAGGCTTGGGAACGGCCGACAATCTGCACCCGCTTCAGCAGGCCTTTGTCGAGCATGACGGTTTCCAATGCGGCTATTGCACGCCGGGACAGATATGCTCTGCAGTCGGGATGGCCGCCGAACTGCAACGCGGCGTTCCCAGTCACGTAACGCACGCGCTCGACACCGACAGCATAGGGATGACGCGCGACGAGGTTCGTGAGCGGATGAGCGGCAACCTGTGCCGCTGCGGCGCGCATAATGGCATCGTCGATGCGATCCTCGAGACGTTTGCGGAGGTCACCGAATGATCCCCTTTACCTATCATCGCGCCGCCAACGCCGACGAGGCGCTGCGACAGGCCGGTAACGGCGTCCGCTATCTTGGCGGAGGAACAAACCTCGTCGATCTCATGCGGGAAAATATCGAGCGTCCATCGACCTTGATCGATGTGACAGGTCTCGACACGGGCATAGTCGAGCAATCCGATGGCGGCATGCTGATCGGGGCTGCGGCGCGCAACACTGCGGTGGCCGAACATCGCGCCATCCGCGAACGATATCCCCTTCTTTCCCGCGCGATCGTCGCCGGAGCCAGCGCGCAGATCCGCAATATGGCTACCGTCGCCGGCAACATCCTGCAGCGCACCCGGTGCCTCTATTTCTACGACCAGGATGGCACGCAATGTAACAAGCGCATCCCGGGAAGCGGCTGCGATGCGATTGGCGGCTTCACCAGAAATCATGCGATTCTTGGCGCGTCCGATCATTGTATCGCCACCCATCCATCGGACATGTGCGTGGCCTTGGCTGCGCTAGACGCCGCTGTGCATGTGCGAGGACCCGACGGCGAAAGAAGGATTGCGTTCGCTGACATTCATCGCTTGCCCGGCGAGCGACCCGATATCGACACCAATCTGCAGCAGGGCGAACTCATCACCGCAATCGAACTGCCAGCCGTGCCATCCACTGCGCGCTCAACCTACCGAAAGGTCCGTGATCGGGCGAGCTATGCGTTCGCGCTGGTGTCCGTCGCGGCCGTCCTCGATGTGGAACAGGGGCATGTGCGGGACGTCCGGCTGGCGCTCGGCGGCGTTGCCCATAAGCCTTGGCGTGCAGCCAGAGCGGAAGCGCTTTTGCGTGGATCACCTGCAACGGTGGATGCCTTCATCAAGGCAGCCTCGGAAGAACTGTCCCATGCCCGGCCGCTCCGGGACAATGGCTTCAAGGTCGCGCTCGCGCAGCGGACGATGGTCGCTGTACTCACGCAGTTGATGGAGGACATGGCATGAGCCTGATCGATAGCGGCAAGGCGTTGGCGCAAGGCCTGATGCAGGGCGCGATGGCGAAGGTAGTGGCGCTCGCGCCAGATAGCTGGATGCCGGGAGGCGAACCCGATCCGCTCATCCGTCACCAGCATGGTCATGTCGGCAAGCCCGTCTCGCGCATCGACGGGCCACTCAAGGTGACGGGGGCTGCTCCTTTTGCGGCGGAGTTTCCTCTGGAAAACATGGTCTACGCCGCCATCGTCTACAGCAGGATCGCGAAAGGTCGCATCACCTCGCTCAATGTCGAAACGGCTGAGAGCGCACCCGGCGTCCTGCTCGTGATGACCCATCGTAACGCGCCAAGACTCAAGCCTGCCCCCCTGTTCATGAGTGATCCCAAGGCCGCTGCGGGCGACAGCATTCCCGTCCTGCAGGATGAGAAGATCTACTGGAATGGTCAGCCGATTGCCATTGTGCTTGCTGACACACAGGAGCAGGCAGACCATGCCGCCACGCTGGTCGATGTGATATATGCGGCCGAGCCGGCGGAAACCGACTTTCACGCGGCGATCGCCAAGGGGACGACCCAATCGCAGTTCATGGGACAGCCGCTGCATGACCAGGTGGGCGATGCGCAGGCAGCATTCGAAAAGGCCGCCGTCAAGATCGACGCGGCCTATTCGACACCGCGCCACAATCATAATCCCATCGAGCTTCATGCCGTCACGCTATCGTGGCAGGGTGACACGTTACGCATCCATGATGCACAACAGGCGGTCGCGCATTCGGCCTGGACGCTGGGGCAGGTGTTCGATTTGCCAGCCGACAAGGTCGTCATCACATCGCCTTATGTCGGGGGCGGTTTCGGCAGTAAAACGCTGTGGCAGCATCAGATCATCGCGGCTGCAGCAGCGAAACTCGCCGAGCGACCTGTCCGATTGATGCTGACCCGAGAAGGTGTCTACCGCACCGTTGGCGGTCGTTCGCCGACCGAGCAGCAGGTCGCTCTGGGCGCGACCGCCGAGGGCAAGCTCACCGCACTCATCCATCGCGGTGTGACGGCCAAGACATCGCACAATGTCATGCCCGAACCATTCATCCTCCCGACGCGCAGCGCCTACGCCGCGGAGAATATCCTGCTGGACGTCCAGCATGTCGAGATCGACATGACCAGTAACACATTCATGCGCGCGCCAGGCGAGGCGGTGGGCACCTTCGCGCTTGAATGCGCGATGGACGAACTGGCCGAGAAGCTCGGTCTCGACCCCATCGAGCTCCGCTTGCGCAACGAGCCGGAGAAGGACCCGATATCCGGTCTGCCCTTTTCAGCGCGGCATATTGACCAGGCATGGCGCGACGGGGCCGAGCGCTTCGGGTGGAGCGCACGCAACCCTCTGCCAGGCATGCACCAGGAAGACGAATGGCTGATCGGCATGGGATGCGCTACCGCCACCTATCCCTATTACCGCATGCCCGGCGGCGCAGCCCGCATCACCGTGTCTCGCGCCGGCCATGCGACGATCGACATTGCCGCGCACGAAATGGGCATGGGTACGGCCACGGCGCAGACGCAGGTGATAGCCGAGCGGCTGGGCCTGCAGATGTCACAAATCCAATTCAACTATGGCGACTCAACCTTGCCTGGGCTGGTCCTTGCAGGCGGATCGCAGCAGACGGCATCGATTGGCGCGTCGGTGATTGCAGCCTACAACAAGCTGGTCGCGCAACTGCTGGCACTGGCAGGGAATGACTCGCCTCTGGCGGGGCTGAAACAGGCAGAGGTGGGAAGTCGGGATGGCGGCCTAGCCAGCCTGGAAGATCCATCTCGGTACGAGAGCTACGCGTCGATTCTCTCGCGCGCCCAGCGCGACGCCGTCGTCATCGAAGCCGAGCCGCCCATGCCGCTCGAGACCATGCACTGGTCGATGCACAGCCATGGCGCCATGTTCTGCGAAGTGCGGGTCAACATGATAACGGGTGAACCGTGCATATCTCGCTTCCTGGGGTCGTTCGACTGCGGCCGCATCCTCAATCCCAAGACGGCGGCGAGCCAGTTTAGGGGGGGCATCATCATGGGTCTGGGCCTCGCGCTGATGGAGGAAGCACAGTTCGACGAGCGGAGCGGACGGATCATGAACCCCAGCCTCGCTGAATATCATATGCCGGTGCATATGGACGTTCCGGAAATCGATGTCATCTGGACCGACATACCCGACCCTCACACACCCATGGGCGCGCGGGGCGTCGGCGAAATTGGCATCACCGGGACGGGGGCTGCGGTCGCCAACGCGATCTACAATGCGACTGGGAAACGCGTGCGTGATTTGCCGATCACGCTCGACAAATTAATTTAGGATATCGCTTGATGGCAACGCCGGCTGTGATGACGGCAAATGGGACATTTTGCCCGGTCCGCTTTGGAGCGCCAAAACGGGAGACCGGACATTCGGATCACATCTACGTGATGAGCGCAGCCGCCCTTCATATTTGCCGTTTAAGCTGACGCACGAGCATTCCGGAAGCAGCGATTCGATCGTCTCCGTATTAATGCGATGCGCTGGAGGGAGGCCGCATAAAAATTGGCCTGCGCCAAGGCAGGGGCTTCTGCGACCGGGCGGAGCCCGGCATCCCGCCAGTCGATCATTACAGGATGGCCGCGACGCCACAGGCGACGCGAGGCTGAGCGATCCGCCGCATGCGGATCGTGGCCCTAGAGTGGAGGTCGTGCACCTGCGCGAGGCGCCCAAATCACTCCAATACCCAATACAAAGTAGCAATGCCACTTTCCCCTTGTGTTACTCAAAATAGCAATGCTATTTTAGACTATGGCCCGCGACCTAACCGAGCAGAAATACACGCAAGGGGACGTCCTTGCGGTCACGCGGCTACGTAAGGATCTGCTGCAGACGTGGATCAACCGGAAGGTTGTGGCGCTCGGCGAACAGCATCCTGGCAGCGGGCGTCGGCGGCTCTATTCCAAGATCGATATCGTCAAGCTCGCGCTGATGCGGCGGATTGCAGATTTCGGGCTCGACCTGTCGATCGGGCGCGATCTTGCAAGCGAGGCCGAGCGGCGCCTGCTCAGCGATCGCGGCGTCGAGTGGGGGGTGCACCTCTCGATCAAAAAGCGCGAAGCGACGCATGAGGAGATCAAGGTCGAGATCATCTCGGCTGGATATTCAACGCTCTCGCTCCACTATGGCGCCACGGTCGGCGACTCTCGCGACATGCGCGTGTCCAATTTTACCGAACCGTTCGAGCCGATGTTCAGCCGCCGAACGAAGGAGTTACTCGTCGAGGAACGGCCGATCGATCCCGACAAGCGCGACGCGTTGGCGCGTGCCGGCGTTCACGCCGAGCCGGCGCTGATCTTCCCGTTCGGCGAGATCGTCAATGGCGCGCTGGTCCAAATCGATGCGCTTGATCAGGGGCCGCTGCCCGGCGTGATGGATGCGATGATCGAAATTGAGCTCGGCAAACGCGCTAAAGCGATCGAGTTGAAGAGCGAACATGGCTGACGCCCGCGCCCGCGAGCAGCTGCGCCAGGAGCGCGAAGCGTTCAATCGGGCATGCCGGCATAGCGAAGCGTGGTTCCGGCTGCGGCTCGCGCTCGGCTATCTGGGCCTCGGCATAATGCTCGCGATCACGGGCACTGCGGCATGGGTGCTGTTCCACCCAACGACCTATGGGCCGCTGCCGCTCGGCACGGCGGGAGGCGCGATCCTGATCCAAACGCTCGGGCTCGGCTTTGCGATCGTGCGGATAGTGCTGCTCCAGCCGCAGGTCGCGGGTCTCACACCGGCGACGACAGTCGCCAATCGCGCGCGCACGCCAGCAAGTGGCAAGTCCCCCAAGGTAAGGATCGCCACGACGCCCAACAGCGCCGTTGCGAACGAGGGTTGATCCGATGGGCCATATCATCATGCCGGCCTTCGCCTTTCGCAGTGCGCTCAGCGAGGATAGTGGTGTACGATCGGGGTTCGCGCTGAGCGAGGCGGACATGCTCGCGCATCTGCCCGCCAACCATCATCTGCGCGAACGCCTGATCAGCGATGAGGTGCTGCGCCTCGGATCGGACGACTATGCCGAGGCGGTCGGCGACCTCCTGTTCGCGCTTGGGGCGACACCGAAACCCGGTATGCCGACGCTCGGTATGCGCCTGATGGCGCTGCTTGGAGGTGATTGGCGGTCGCAGTTCGCACTTGACGAGTTGCTGACCATCGAGGCGGTCGCGAACCATTATCTGCGCTTGCGGAACCAGAATGACGATGAGCAGGCGGCGATCTTCGCCGAGCTGAAGGCCATGGTCGACGGCAAGGCGGGCGTGTTCGATGCACTGATCGAGGCGATGACCCACGATTTGGCCTTTAATCCCCATTTCACGCGCGACGTTGCCAACGCCGATATGGTCGCGCTCAGCGCGCTGTTTGCCAGCGAGCAACTGCCGGCCGACGGCGCGCAGTATTTCGACCAGCGGTTCATCAACTATCTGGGCAGCCAGCCCGACAAATTGGGCGATATCCATTGGCGGCAGTTCGAGGGTCTGACAGCCGAGTGGTTCCAGCGCAGCGGCTATGACGTCGAGCTGGGGCCAGGCCGCAATGATGGCAGCGTCGACCTGCGGCTGTGGCATCGCGGCGCGCAGCCGGGTGCACCGCCCGCGGTCATCGTCCAGTGCAAGCGGCAGAAGCAGAAGGTCGAGCGCGTAGTGGTGAAGGCGCTCTATGCCGACATGCTCGAAGAGCGCGCCGGTGCCGGGCTGGTCGTCACGACGAGCGACATCAGCCCAGGCGCCGCCAAGGATGTCCGCGCACGTGCCTATCCGATCACCACGGCGAACCGAAAACAGGTACAGGACTGGATCCAGGCGATGCGCAAACCTCATGCCGGGATCGTCAGCGACTTGATCGGCTAAGTGCCAATGCGAACCAAGGACAGGCTAGGCGGCGTTGACAAAAGGGATTCCCAATCGGTGCGTGTTCTGATTCAAGGCTGCTCTTTGGGGAGCGGTCATGGATCGAGGGGATTTGTCGGACGCGGAGTGGGAGTTGATCGGGCCGCTACTCCCGTCCGAGCGTGGGAGGCATGCCCGACCGGCCGGCGATAACCGGCGCTTTCTCAATGGCATGCTGCATGTGCTGCGGGTCGGTTGCCCGTGGCGCGACATGCACGAGCGCTATGGCAAGTGGAACTCGGTCTATGTCCGGTTCCGGCGCTGGGCGGAGCAAGGCGTCTGGGACGCCATGCTGCAAACGTTGGTCGATCTGGGCCTCACCGACGACTGGCAGCACATGATCGACAGCACCACGGTTCGCGGCCACGTCTCGGCAGCGGGCGGAAAAGGGGGGCTTGTGCGCAGGCTTTTGGTCGATCACGCGGCGGCTTTACGAGCAAGATCCACGCCCGCTGTGACAATCAGGGCCTCCCTGTCGGCTTCATCCTTACCGGCGGCGAGGCATCGGACTATACGGCGGCCGACGATCTGATGAACCTGCCGCTGCCCAAGCCCAGGGCGCTGCTCGCCGACAAAGGCTATGATGGCGACAGGTTCCGGGAGAACCTGCTCATGCGAGGCATCCTGCCCGTCATCCCGCCGCGCTCCAACCGCAAGGTGCCGGCCCATCCCGACTACCGGCGCTACAAGGATCGCAATCGTGTCGAGCGCATGTTCGCCAAACTCAAGCAGCAGCGCCGCATCGCCACCCGCTACGACAAGACCGTCCTGTCGTTCGAGAGCTTCATCAACCTCGCTGCCGCGCGACTATGGCTGAAAGCTTTTGTCAACACCGCCTAGGATGCGTCACGACGAGATATCCGAGGAACTGCGCGATCTCGCGTTCGACTACTTCTACTGGTTTTCGCGCTTTGAGTTCGCGCTGAAGGAAGCGCCTTATCTCGAGGACGACACGGTCGGTGCGCGCGCCATGCCCGGCTGGGAGAAGTTCTTCGCCGATTGGAAGGACCGATATACGCTGACGCCCGCAGGTCAAAAGCTGATCGACGCGAAACCGCAGCGGCAGGTGGTCGGCCAGAGCGGTCTCGACTTCGCCGAAGTTCGCTTCGACGACAAACCCAGCGATCTCGTCAAAGTGATCCGGCTCGCTAAAACCGTGCGGAACAATCTGTTCCATGGGGGCAAGCATGGCAGCTCCTATTGGGACGATCCCGACCGGATGCGCGCTCTGATCCCGATCGCCAAAGCCGCGCTCGACGATATTGCGCAGCAGACCGGCCTCGGCGCGGACTACAGCCGCTACTACTGACGCGGCACGCAGAACGCCGCGCCGACACAACATCAACGACGGCACTCGAAAAGCCCCGCCGTCAGGCGGGCCGCACCTCGGCGAGCGTGACCTGATAGCCGAGCGGTTTGAGAATGGTTGTGATCAGCCGCGTCTGGCTGGCATGCATCGAGTCTGACGGCGCTTTGATCTCGGCAAACCGAACCTCCCTGTCTCGCCAGAGCGTCAGATCAGGCCAGCCGGCGCGCAGATCATAGGGCGCGTCGGCGAAGAGCCGCGCGATCGCGGCCAGCCGCTCGGTGCCGAGGGCGTCGAACAGGCCGCTGACATGATCCCAGCGGACTCGCGGATAGAAGGCGGGCGTCTCGCCGGCGGTGGCGGCAATCATCGCCCAGTTGCGGCTGAGCTGCGCCGTCGTCGCGCGCCCGCAGGCATCGATCAGCGCACCGCGCGAGAAGCGATCCTCATCGAAGGCAACGTTCTGCGCATAGAGCGCTTCGATATAGGTGTCGGCGTTGCGCGGTTGGAGCCGCGCGAAGGACGCAGCCTTGATCAGGGTGAGCATCAGCCCGCCTTCGGCGGCCGCACCCGACCAGCCTTGTGCCACATAGTGGGCGAGCGCGGCTTCCTCGACGCTCGCCCAAGCGTCCTTGGGATGATACCGCCATAGCTTCGGCTCGCCGCAATGGAGCGCGATCACTTCATGCACGATCCCAACGCGCTCGGCCTGCCGCTCGAACTTGCTGAGCTTGCGAACCGGAGTAGATCCTGGCGACAGTGCCTTGCGCAACTTGTCCGCCCGCCGCGTGACGCCAACTTGTGGGTCGAGCGCAAGCGCCTCGTCGTAGGCGACGAGCGCTGCCGCCCCGTCACCGGTTTCCTCGAGCAATTCGCCGCGAATGCGCAAGGCGCGGGCGCGGACGTAGACATCGTTATCCTGAGCGGCACGTTCGAGCCCAGCGATGATCCGCGCCACGAAATCGGCATCGCGCACTTGGCCTGCATCTCCGAGCAGCGATCGGATGGCCGTAAGGTCGCCGGCGGCAACACGGTGCGTCTGCCAGCCGTCCCGATCAATCATGGTACCGTCGAAGCGATAACCGATTCGCTCGGCATAGCGTCGGATCAGAAACAGCTGCCGCGCGGCCGTGTCGAACTCATAGCCATCGGCCCAGCCGGTCTCCGGCTCCCACCGGGCGATTTCGGCCGCGGTCGTTAGGTCGAACAGCATGTAGAGGCAGCTATCCGGGCTGCCGGGTGCGTTCGCAGTTTGGCAGATGGCGAACGTGCCGTCGTTCGATAGGCCGTTGCTGATCAGGTTGGCGGCGATGTTGAGCGCCATGATCGCGGTACCGTCGCGGCGGAAGGCGACGAACCGCCCCTTGAGCCCTTCGCCAAACATCCAGTCGTTGAGGATGAGGGTGCCGTCGTTGGCGACCTTTCCGCCCTGCGGACGCTCAAGCCGGCCTTCGCAGATGAGGCGGTCCTGTTCGAGCAGAGCCCAGCGTCCATGGCCCTCCGCGCGATTGCCACCGATAGTTCCTTCCGGATTGCAATCCGACCAGATCAGCCGAAACTGGCCGTTCGGTGACTTGGCGAACTGCCCGACGAAGTCGAGCGCATCGATCGTGATCAGCCGTTCGGAGAATTCGCGAACTTGAAGTTGCGCTGACGGCTCCACGGCCGATAAGGCAACTTCAGCCTTGTTCGTGCCGAACAGCCGATCGAGAAGGCCCTTCATGAATCAACTCCACCGCTTCAATTCCGATACTCTAGCACAGCGCCATACGGCAGCATCGCACTGATCTTATCGGCGGGCGCCCCCTTACCGCTATGCAGCCACAATGCTGGTGATCGAAGCGCCAGTTTCTCAGCACCGAACGAACACTCCATCAACGTTTCGTTCGGCGCTGCACGATGGTCTGCGCGAGGATACGGCGATTGATCTTGCGCTTCCAATCTAGTTGCGCCTGCGAGAGGACGCGCTTCCGGGCAGTCTGCAACAAGAAGCGATACTCTTTTTCGCTATAAAGATAGCCCATGCGATAGGCATGCTCGATCAGATCATGATTGGCATTGGCCGTATCATCTTGGGCAATGCGCTTCAGGCCGTCGAACAGATTCCCAGTGCTGATCTGTATGAAGCGGTTGATGCAGATATTACCAACATAAGTGCTTATGCCATTATGGCGATTGCGTATGTAGCAATGCTCCTTAATGTCCTGACCACAAGGGCAATTATCCCATTCGTCGCTAATTTCTACCGCGACGAGATCCCACTCCTGACGCGCTTCTTCAAAGCTTGATGCGACTGAAAGAGGAAGAATATGCGCCTTGAGTTGCTCGAGATTTTGAGATGCCATCGTTGCGTTGTCCTCCTCAAACAAGCGGATTATCGATCATCCATCACAGCCACGCGCGCGGGCCATGATAGGCGCGGTAAGGATCAGCAAGCCGGCCGAGAAACAGTTGGGCGACCTGAGCGTCATAACGGTCTGCGAGCGTTCGCGCCAAGGGCGGCAATTCGGCGATCGACCGGCTCACATCATCCAGTTGGATGGGCTTATCGAGTGTCGGCGCATCGATCCTGACCAAATTCTCGCGTCCGATAAGCAGGCCGGCCTGACCCAAAGCATTCTGACTGGCCAGATGCATCGCCGAAGAGATGATCGCACGCCAGTGAAGCATGCCTCCGAAACGGATCTGCGCGTTGGAAATCCTCATCTCCTGCTCGCCACAGCCAAGCGAGAGAATATCGACGAACGCCGCGTCTACGTCGTTGCAGGTGAGCGCATCTACCAGACCCAGCATGATAGGATTATTCGCCCACACGCCGCCATCCGCGAATTGCCGGTTCCCGTTCCGATAGACAGAAAAGAAGGTCGGAGCGGCAGATGTGGCCAGGGCGACCGTCTTGATTTCTTCTTTCCAGTCGAGCCGGAAATCCGGGTGGTGAGGGGTCTTGAAAATCGTGACTTCGTTGAAACCGTCAAATGCGGGGATGCACAGCCTTACGTTCGCCTGCCCGAACAGTCGCCCATCGAAAATTTTGTGGAGCTGCGCTTCAAGCGGAGCGCGATCATAGCGGTAGAGGTGGAGAGATCGAACGAAATCCCAAGCTTTACCCAGACCGAGCAGTTTATGTCGTTGCGGAAAAATCGCCGCTCCATGGCGCATGTAGATCTCGAGCACTTCGGACGCGCGCATGCCGTTCGCAAGAGCCAGGGCAATGATGCCGCCGGTAGAGGTCCCAGCAATCAAGTCAAAATGTGCGCCGATGCTTTGACCGCCGAGATGACGCTGCTCGAACTCAGCAAGGATCGCAGCTGGCAATATGCCTCGTATCCCGCCACCATCGATCGATAGAATGCGAAAGCGTTGCGCCGCCGGCCACGGGAGACGCTCCCGCCTGCGCTGGAGTGTCCCTTCAGACCGCCGCGATGGATTTGCTGCTGCCGTCAAGCAGACGTTCCTCCCGGGTTGCGTGTCGTCCGCCGCCTTTCCATTTCTTGGTGAGGAGCCAGCCCTCGTAGAAGTAGAGGTAGCGAGCTGTCCAGGGCACGGTTGTGTCGGCGAGCAAATCCTCTGGCGTCCATTCCTTGTTGTAGGGGTCGAAGAGACAGAGATTTGGGAGATGAGGGTCGTCTTTGTTCACGTAGACATGCGGTATCGGCCCCTCCTCATAACTTGGGTGTCTCTCGAGAACAGGGTCCAAGATCTGCACGCGGGGCTGCACGGAGATAACGCGGAACGCTTCAGGTGCGCGCGGCACGCGGTAGATTATACGTACCGTATACCAGGTCTTTTGAGGCTGAAGGGAACCAACCCAGACTGCGCCGCGATCGGACCGTTCCTGAACCCGAAAGTCCGGCCAACGCATCGCCATGGTCGCGATCTGGGTGTCGATATCGATCAATCCGGGATGCATCCGCCCCCCATCTGCGTACTGGCACGAGCAGGCGTGCTGATCGCCGAAACCACCGTGGGCGCGGCCGCGGTAACGATCCGCCCGGTTGATCCGAACCGGAGAGCACCCTTTTCGGCTTCGGCCTGGCTCCGCGTGAGCAACTCATCGAGCGCGAAGCTTGCGGCGGTCTCTCCGAACAGGTCGTCTAGGATCAGCTTCATTTCCGTGAGGGAGATGTCCGCCTCCTGCAAGCGACGAAGCTGGCGTGAGAGATGGGCCAGATCCTGAACGTAAAGACTCTGCTCGTCGATCTTAGCCGGCCAACGGTCGGTAAAGACATCCGGGACATAAGATGGGTTGGTCACCGTGAGCAGGCGGCCCGATCGGCCCTCATCGCGCAACCGAGTCGAGATGTAAGACGCGATTGAGATCACCTCGTCCGCAAGCCCGCCCCCGGTCGGAGCCACTTCGAGCGCCAGCGCCGCGAGGACGACGGACGGAGGTTTACGCCCCTGCCGATGCCGATACCGCACGTCGCGGTTCCGCTTGATGAGTTGGAGCGCGACGACCCGCGCGGACTTCTCCGAGAGCGGAACTTGCTCGGGCAAGGGCTCCGTATCGGCTTTAGCAAAAGCCCCATCCATCGTGAGGCCACGCGCGTCGAACATGGCCGCGAAGACGGGATCAAATGCCGTCTCGCGATTGAACAAATCTGCAAAGCCCCAGGGATTAACCGGCTTATGATAGGATTCGGCATTCTCCTCACGCCAGTGGAACAAGTGGCCGGCGCGTTCAGGGTGACCAGTCAACCGGGCGATCGGCATGAGATCAACGCGAACGCCATCGTCATAGGTGACCGTCACGCAGCGGCTGTTGCGCGTCACCATCCCACGGTAGCGCGTTCCCTCTTCACCATTAATGGCCTTGAAGAGCTGGTCGAGAATTGTCGCGGGATCGCTGGATGGCGAGATATCCAGCTCGATCGTCACATCAACATCGTGCTGATCCTTTTTCACCCGCGAAGCGATCGCAGTGCCTGTCGCAAAGCTACCGCCAGGGTAGCAGGTGACCACCTTGCCCTCGAGCGGGCTGCCCGACCGGTCGACCCAATTGCAAAGCGCATGATAGTGCTTTTCTGCCTCCCCATGCTTGGTGGGGGAGAGCTGTACGCGCCGCGCGACATCCATCAGCAGCGCGTCCGCCGGTGCAGGCAACGGAAGCCGGTGCAACCATCGACCGGGGCGTTGTTCGTAGGTCATCTCGATTTCTCCATTGCCCCGGCAGCGGGACTGGCGAACATGACTGTAAGGATATATCAGACGGACGTTTGATGCAACTGGTCAGACGAAAATGTTCGATTGACCTTTACGGAACGGATTTATAAGCGGCCGTCGACATGTTAGATTGAGACTGAGGAGACCAAGCTTTGTCGATCGCGATGAGATTGCAGAAGCTGCGGACGGCCAAGCGCGAGTCGCTTCAGGACGTGGCCGATGCAATCGGCGCTTCGAAAGGCCATGTGTGGGAGCTGGAAAAGGGCACCGCCAAAAACCCTTCGGTAGATTTGCTGCGCAAGCTGGCCGAACATTTCGGTGTGACGATCGCCACTTTGATCGGCGAGAACCCGAGCGATGAGCACGATGAACAGTTGCTCGTTATGTTTCGCGACCTGCAATCACTGTCGGATGCCGACCGTGCTGTCCTCGACGACATCATCAAAGGTATGAAAAGGCGGCATAGCGAGAGCTGAGTATGCAGATTGATCGGATGGACCTCGACGCATGCAGGACGCCAGCAACGATCGTTGCTGAAATTCTCCGTCAAGTACCCGACCTGCCGGTCCCCGTCCCAATCGAGGAATTGGCCGCCGCCGTGGACATTACCGACATTCGTCGATTGGAAACTCCGAACTTCGAGGGAGGTCTCATAACGCAACCTGAGCGTCGTGATGGTATGATCCTCGTCAATTCGACCGGCTCGGCCCAGCGGCAGAGATATACGATCGGGCACGAGCTCGGACATTACCTCATGGTGTCGCATCAACCCGCCACTGCGGGCGGCGCGTTTATGTGCTCGAGTTCTGACATGACGGTTCGAAAAGCTGATCGGGATAACAGAGCTGCTCGCATGGAGGCCGAAGCAAACCGGTTCAGTGCCAATATGCTCATGCCGCTGGCGCGCTTTCGTCCCGATATGGAAGCGTTGGGCTCGCCAGACCTCGACAGCATCTTCGCCCTTGCGATCCGCTACGACATGAGCCGGGAAGCGACCTCCATTCACTACACCAGTCATCACGACGAGGCATGCGCGATTGTACTGTCTAAAGATGGCATTGTTCGTCGAATCTACCGGCCGTCGCGCTTCCCGTTCATAGACGCGCCGATCAACAGACCCTTGCCGACACCATCCTGTGCGGCACGGTTCAACCCCTCGAAATCGGGTTGGGGTGAACTCGATGGCGGCGTCTGGCTTGGAAGACAGCTCGGTGCTGCGATAGGCCTTAGAGAGCAGGTTCATCGCGCGAGCGGAGGTTGGACTTACTCGCTTCTGGTACTCGAGGAGGCGAGCCACGATAGCTCCGAAGATGCGGAGGAGAGCGACCTGGAAGACGTGTTTGATCGCTTTTCCAGGCGGGGCGGTAGCGACCGCTGAACGAACGGCAATTTATCTATTTTGCTTGCCCAGAGCGGACAGTTGGGAACGTCCAACTTTCCTGACTGTAGGTGATCCGAGCGCCTGCAACAAAGTACGTCCGCTTTCGGGAAGCGAGAAATCGGCTCTGAGCGTCCGCTAAGGGTCGTGAAACGAATAGAGACAGCTAATCCCGAGCTTAAAAAAACAACCGTAATGAACTAAAATGCGGCTAATTCGGTATCTTGCCAGAGCTTGTTGTCAACATTAGCACTACCCCTCTGCTTCGGGGAATCAGCAGGGGGGGCTATATGAATTTTTTAAGTCGCGCAGCCGCGGCTTTGCTGGTCGCAGCGTGTATAGTTGCGCCTGCATCAGGCCAGGAACGTACCGCGATCAAAGGCGGTTTCAGTCTCGCACCACAAAGCGGCAAGACCATCCTGGTGTTTCGTCCAACGGTGCGCGTGGGCGCCCAATCCACAGGCGGCATGTTCGAGCCCAACGCTGACTGGACGGACCAGGCACGTAAAAATATCGATGACGCTTTGGCAAAACGTCAGCAGACCTTGGGCAACAAGGTGATTGCTGCACCGGTTTCCTATGGTGGGGATGCCCAACTGGTCGAGGAATATTCGGCCTTGTTTGCGGCGGTTTCACAATCGGTGATCCAGTATCAGTTTTTCGTGGGCAATCGCCTTCCCACGAAAAAGCGCGACAATAAGGCTGACATATTCGAATGGTCGCTCGGCAGTGGCGTAGGCGCGCTGCCCGGCGCCAAGGACGCCGACTATGCCTTGTTCATCTATAACAAAGATGCCTATGGCTCTACCGGCCGGAAGATGTTGCAATTTGCAGCAGCGCTAGGGGGCGTAGGCGTTAAATCGGGTGAACATGCCGGCTATGCAGGCCTTGTTGATCTCAAGACCGGCAATCTTTTATGGCTTAATGCCGACGGTGCGATGGGCGGGGATGTCCGGGAAGTAGACGGCGCCGAAAAGCGGGTTGGTCAGTTGTTGGAGGAGTTTCCAGGAAGCGCACAGCCTAAGCTGGCGACTGCGCAACAATGATGCAAAGGGCGTCCGGGTTGGTTGCGATGGCTGTGGCGTTCATGGCGCCTGCGGCGATCGGGCAGAGCAAGATTGCGCCACCCCCTCCCCCTTATACTGGCGCCTATCAGCCGCAGGGGGTAGATGAGATCGGGCTCTGGCGCGAAGGAGATGAGGACGAACGCATCCTCGCAAATTCTCCGATCGTGCTTCGGGACGAAGCGCTCAACGCCTATGTCAAGGGCGTCCTATGCGCGACCGTTGGGGACGATCGATGCCGATCCGTCCGTCTCTATATATTGCGGGTTCCGCTGTTCAACGCGTCGATGGCGCCGAATGGCACGATGCGGGTGTATAGCGGCCTACTGCTTCGCGTCCGCAACGAGGCCGAGCTCGCCACTGTGTTAGGCCATGAGTTTGGTCACTTCGAACAACGGCACACATTGGCCGATTGGAAAGCAAGAAGATCCAGCAGCGATTTGCTGAGCTGGGCGGCCGTCCTGGCGCTGCTGGGCAACACATATCAGTCATATTCCAATTTCGATAGTTTGCAGCTGTCGGTTTATGGCCGCCTTTCTCATTTCAACCGCGATCAGGAGCGTGAGGCTGATGCTTTGGGGCTGGGTTATCTCAATCACAGCGCCTTGCGTCCTCAGTCTGCATCTGTGGTCTGGCAAAATCTGATGGCAGAACAGGAAGCCTCGGCGCTGGTACGGGGCGTCAGGAAGCCTGACTTCAATAAAGTTGCCTTCTTTGCATCCCATCCTCCTAGTGGCGAACGCGCCGCTACCCTGGCAGCGTTTGCCGATCCGGCGGGCGCTGAACGGGACGATGGAATTGCACGCTACGCAGCAGCTTTGGCGCCCTGGCTACCCACCTTTCTGGACGATCAGATCAAGCTGAATGATTTTGGCGCAAGCGACTATATCATATCGTCGCTTGCGCAAAATGGTTGGACCGCACCGCTCCTGGTGGCTCGCGGCGATCTTTACCGGGCGCGCGGCAACCCGCGTGATCTGGCGCAAGCTGCAGAATTTTACGGCAAAGCGGTCGAGATGGATGCCGGATTGCCCGAAGCGCAGCGCGGACTAGGCTTATCTCTCTTCAAGACTGGCCGTCGCACGGAAGGGCAGACCGCCTTACGCCGCTATCTCGAACTCAAACCAAATGCATCGGATGCCGCCATGATCAACATGCTGGCACCCGCCGCCGGGGGGCAATGATGAAAAAAACTATGTGGACACGTGCGGCTATCGTTGGCGTCGCCGGCATGCTGTCAGTGTCTATGGCCTGCGCCAACGGCTATCGCGAGAAGAATATGCAGGTCGAAGTCGCGAAATCGGCCATGAAGGTCACGCCCGTTCGTGATTGGAACAGTCTGTCGATCCGTCCGGGCAAAAAGGCCGAGACCTGGACGCTGGACGGAGAACAGCTCAACGACGTCACCTTTTACGGTGGTATAGCGCCGGGCGAACCGTTGATCCGCGAAACGAGCAAGAAGCATAAGCCCTTGCCCAAATTCAGCAGCGAAACGTTGCTGGTTGAGATCCCTGAACTGCTTGAAGGCACCTACCGGACGGAAAAGGGGATCGGATCATTTTCCGTTACAAACTCGAAACCGGACCGGTTTTTGGGACAGGATGGCATCCGCTTTACATATGAATATGTCGATGCGGACAATCTTCCAAGGAAGGGAGAGGCACGGGCTGCCTTGATCAAGGGGCAACTTTACATGGCAACCTTCGATGCACCTCGGCTGCATTATTTCGAAGCAACGCTGGATGATTTCCATGCCCTCACAGACAGCGCAGCGTTGTGACCGAAGGTATGGAACCCGATGCGACTGGAAGGACTGAAGAGCGGTCACGAACCACCGCCGGCAATCGAATCCCGAGCGACAATGGGGCACAATGCGATCAAGTGACGAGCGTCGAAGCGTTCAATACTCTCCTGGCCTCCGTCGCCACTTATAACGGCGTCGAGCATGCAAGAATGGCGGCTCACCGGCAGGCGATATGGGATCTGCTGCTCCAATGATCCGCTTCCCACTCCGCGCTCGCGCACGGTCGTCGCAATGTCTGACGTTCGTCGGAGACGGGGGGCATTTCTTTTCGGCGCCGCCAGCATTTCTTGAACGCTTGCAGAGCGATACGCTTACCGACGTTGACATGCGATTTTTGGCTCAGGAAGGCCATGCCACCTCTGATCGGGGCGATCTGGGATGGATGACACATGCCTATGGGATAGCGCAGCGCTTGAGCGAAATCATCCTGCATCTGACTTCCGGCAGTGGGCCGGAGGAGTGCCGCTGGGTCGTTGCCCAGTTGGCCATGGCTTTCGCGCGGGAAGCGAAAGAGGCTGGCGTTGCCTGCGAACTGGTCGAAAGCCATGAAGGCCTGCCGTCTTCGCTCCTGCTTCAAATATCGGGTGAGGGCGCGGCGACCTTTGTATCCGGGCGTGTGGGCACGATCTTGTGGAAGGGCGAAAGCCGATTCCGGCCTCATCACAAGCGTCGCAACTGGTTCGTCGGCGTAAGCATCGCACCAGAAGCCGATGCGATTACCGATTTGCGAGAAGAGGATATCGACTATCAAGCAATGCGGGCCAGTGGCCCGGGCGGTCAGCATGTGAACAAGACCGACAGCGCTGTGCGTGCAACACATCGCCCCTCGGGCCTCGTCGCCACCGCCCAGGAACAACGATCCCAGCACGCCAACCGGAAACTGGCGAAGCTGAAGCTGGCGATGTTGATCGAGGATCAGCGGGCCCATGTGCAAGCCAAAGGGCGACAGGCAGAATGGGCTGTTCACAAACAATTGGAGCGCGGTAATCCCGTGCGGATCTATTCTGGTCCGCACTTCATCTTCAAACGCACATCATAGGCGATCGGAGAGGCTGGTGTCGCAGGAGCGACATCAGTCTTCTTCCGATTCTAAAATCAGATTTCGAGGGAAAACGTTGACCCCATACAGGGTACGAAGGGTTGGCCGATTTTGAAGCGTTATCCCTGCGGCCATCATGGCCCTAGGAGACGTGTCATGGGATTATCAGAATTTGATCCCGCCGCCCGGGAGCGGGTATCTTGGAACGCCGGACGCAAGGTTGGCGCAAAGCGGGCGCTGAAACCCCGCCAGATTTGGGCAATCCGCTTCTTTCTCGACCAGCATGGACGCATTCGCGATCGAGCCCTCTTCGATCTAGCCATCGACAGCAAATTGCGCGGCTGCGATCTGGTGAAAATCAGGATCAGCGATATCGTTTGCGATCGGAAAATTCGAACGCGTGCGACAGTCGTTCAGCAAAAGACCGGAAGGCCAGTCCAGTTTGAGCTGATGGACGATGCTCGCGCAAGCCTGCTGAAATGGCTCGAGTTGCGCTGTGGGTCCTTGGAGGACTTTGCATTCCCCAGCCGCACCGATCACGCAACCCACATCAGCACAAGGCAATATGCGCGTCTGGTCGATGAATGGGTCACTGGAATTGGCTTGCCCAGCGAGGATTATGGGACCCACTCTCTGCGTCGGACCAAGGCATCGATCATCTATAAGGCGACCGGGAATCTCCGTGCGGTCCAGATTTTACTTGGGCACACGAAAATCGAAAGCACGGTCCGATACCTCGGAGTTGATGTGGAGGACGCTTTAACTCTCGCAGAGGGCACAGAAATCTAAGCTCGCCTGGCTCCTTGCCACTGCGAGGAGCCAGGACCGGGGCTGTGGTGGTCACGCACCAATCATGAAAATCGCAAAAGCGGAAGGTCTGCTGCCGGGGATGAAAATTTGGCTACTAAATGGCCGATTTGGGTCGAAACTGGCAGCATATCTAGATCGAACAAATGGTCGTTGTGAAAACGCACCTAGACAATGGTAGCGCTATCTAAAATTTGTTGCATTACAGCACTCTTCCACGCACAATCAGTCGATCAACGAGCAAAGCGCGCCTTTATAAAGCTTTGCCGATAGGAGGGATATGTGATGCCGCTTCAAAGCGGAATGCTGACAAGCCTGTTGTGTGCTGCCTCTCTGATCTGCGGGTCTGGCGCCGCGGCGAAGACGATTTCGTCCGCATCGACTTACGCCAACCCCATTCTCTACGCCGATTATTCCGACCCCGACGTCATCCGCGTCGGACAAGATTATTATATGGTGGCGTCGAGCTTTCATTTCTCGCCCGGCATCCCGATCCTCCATTCCCGCGACCTGGTCCACTGGTCGATCCTTCGCCATGTCTTGCCGCGCCTGCCGTTCGCGCCCGAATATGACATGCCCGGCCCCCACAGCCTGACCGACGCGATTTCCAAGCCGATCGGCGGCACCCGCTATGCCGGCGGCGTCTGGGCGCCTTCGATCCGCCATCATGCCGGCCTGTTCTACGTCTATTGGGCGACGCCGGACGAGGGCATCTTCATGGCCACCGCCAGCAAGGCGGAAGGCCCCTGGAGCGCGCCGGTCAAGGTGATCGACCAGCCGATGCTGGAAGACCCCTGCCCCTTCTGGGACGATGATGGCCAGGCCTGGCTGGTCCATTCCCGCCATGGCGCCGGGCCATTGATCCTCCATCGTATGAGCGCGGACGGCAAGAGCGTGCTCGATGGGGGAACGGTGATCGTCGAGGACAAGCAGAAGCTGCCGATCCTCGAAGGCCCCAAATTCTACAAACGCAACGGCTATTATTATATCTTCGCGCCCTATGGCGGCGTGGAGAAGGGCGCGCAGGTCGCCCTGCGCGCGCGCGATATTCGTGGCCCCTATGAAGCGAAAACCGTGCTGGCGCAGGGCAGCAGCGCGCTGCAGGGGCCGCATCAGGGCGGCTGGGTCGAAACGCCGTCGGGCCAGGGCTGGTTCATCCACTTCAACAGCAGCGGCGCCTTTGGCCGCATCACCTATCTGGAACCGCTCAAATGGGTCGATGACTGGCCGGTGATCGGCGACCTGCGCCCTGGCAGTGATGTCGGCCAGCCGGTCGAGCACCATGCCATGCCGGACACGGGATCGCCCGCACGCACGGATCGGCTCCAGGACACGGACGCATTCGGCAGCGCGCAACTGGGGCCACAATGGGAATGGAACCATAACCCGGACGACCGTGCCTGGAGCCTCACGGCACGCCCCGGTTTCCTCCGTCTCCACGCCCTGCCCGCCGACCATCTGGTAACCGCCCGCAACACGCTGACCCAGATATTGCAGGGGCCGAGCAGCCGGATCACGACCCGGATCGAGATCGGCCGGATGACCGATGGCCAGCGGGCGGGGCTTACTCTGTTCGGCGTGAAGCCTAGCTGGATCGGCATCGTCCGGCAGAGTGGAAGGATGCACCTGACCCTGGCGTCGGCCGGGGAGGAAACCACCGGCCCTGCCCTCACCGGCTCCTCCGTCGAATTGCGGGCGGAGGTCGGCGCAGACCAGACGGTCCGCTACAGTTACAGTCTCGACGGCCGCGCCTTCCTGCCGTTCGGCGATGCCATTGGCCTTGCCCGTTTCTCCTGGTGGAAAGGCTCACGACCGGGCCTGTTCACCTTCAACCGCAGCGGCGCGGATGGATCGATCGACGTGGACTGGGTCCGGGTCGATCATCCCGCGCCGGTCGCGCCTTAAAGCCAGCTCTCAGGGGATATAAATGGATCGACGTTCCTTCCTGCTCACCGCCGCGAGCGGCCTTGCCAGCGCTGGCGCAAGTCGAATGGCCTATGCCGAACCGGCTGCCGATGCGCCGCGCTTCAACACCGCCAACCGGCTTTGGCAGGCGGCCTATGACAAGGCGCTGGCGGTATTGGCCGCCAATGTTCAGGTCATGCCCTATGTCAGCAAGCCGGTGCTGATCGAAGGCGCCGTCTATCAGGGCATCTGGCAGGAATGCGGGCCGCACGAGGCGTTGGTCTATCGCAAATTCCGGCCGGACGTGGCCCGTAACAGCCATATGACCTTTTTCGAATTGCAGCGGGCGGACGGCCAGTTGCCCGCCAACAACAAGATCGTCGAAACCGGCTTTGGCCAGATCCAGATGGTGGTGCCGATCGCTGCCACCGCCTGGGAACTGGCGCGAGCGACCGGCGACAGCGCGCTGCTGGAGGCCAGCTACCGCGCCTGTACGGCCTGGGATGGCTGGCTGATGCGCTATCGCAATACGCGCGGCACCGGACTGGTCGAAGGATTTTGCACCTATGATACCGGCCATGACAACAGCCCGCGCTGGGCCGGCATGCCCAACCAGTGTCCGAACAAGGACGCCCGCACCCATCACCCCATCGCTACCCTGCCCCGCCTGTGCCCGGACCTGTCCGCAACCGTTTATGGCGGGCGCAGGGCCTTGGTCGAAATGGCATCGGCTCTTGGCAAGACCAGCGAGGCCGACCGCTGGGCCGCGCAGGCCGATCATATTCGCGGCCTGATCCTCTCCAAACTCTATGTGCCGGAAGATGCGGCCTTCTACGATCTCGACGCGAAGGGCGATTTCGTGCGCGTTCGTTCCGATATTCTTTCGCGCGTCTGCGGCGAACATGTGCCCGATCAGGCGCTGTTCGACACGCTCTGGACCCGGCAACTGCATAATCCGGCCGCCTTCTGGGCGCCCTATCCGCTGACGTCGGTGGCGATGGATGACCCTGCCTTTGTCGGATCGATACCGGCCAATAGCTGGGGCGGCGCCACCCAGGCGCTGACGGCGCTGCGCGCAGGCCGCTGGTTCGACCATTATGGCCGCACCGCCGAGTTCAGCCAGATGATGACACCCTGGTGCGCAGCGCTGATCCGCGACATGACCTTCCGCCAGCAGATGGACCCGCGCACCGGTGCCTTCACCCATGCCGAGGCCGCCGGCTATTCCCCCGCCGCGCTGGTGATGGTCGATTATAGCTGGCGGCTCGTCGGCGTCTGCGAGGAAGCTGATGACCTGCACTGGAATGTCCGCCCTGGCCATGAGGCTGCGCAGGCCACCCATCTGTCGATGCCGACCGATGCGGGACGCAGCGCCACCATGGTCTATCTCGCCGGGGGCGCCGACCTCAGCCTTGCGGGCGCACCAATCGGCCGGATCGAGGGTGGGGCCGCGCGCCTCGTCACCGACAAGCAGGGCAAGCCACGCCATCTGATCGGTATCGAGCCGCAGGCCCAGACGGTCCGCCTGCGCCTGACGGGACAGCCCGTCCGCCAACTGACCCTGCACGCCAATGAACGGGTGACGCTGTGAACCGGGTGATCGACCGCCGCAGCCTGATCGCGGGCGCCGCGACCCTGGCCCTGCCGGTTCCTGCCTGGGCAAGATCAGTAAACTCCCTCGCCACGCTGGGCTCCGCCAAGGGCATCCGCTTCGGCAGCACGGTCGGCAAGGATAATTTCGCCGATCCCCGCTATCGCGCGCTCAATGCCGCACAATGCGCACTGGTCGTGCCGGAAAATGAAATGAAATGGTCGATCACGCGTCCCGATCCGCAGCACTTCGACTTTCGCGCGGCCGACCGGATCGTGGATTGGGCAGGAGCCAACGGCCTTGGCGTGCGCGGTCACACCTTGTTGTGGCACAGCGAGCGATGGATGCCGCAATGGGTGGCGGAGCATGATTATGGGCCCAATCCCAGGGCGGAGGCGGAACGGCTGCTGACCGATCATGTCGCCACGGTCGCCGGCCGCTATGCCGACCGGATCGACAGTTTCGATGTCGTCAACGAAGCGATCGATTCCGAAACCGGGGCGCTGCGCGACACCGCTTTGTCCCGGCATATCGGGGCGTTCGAGACAATCGACATCGCCTTTCGCACCGCGCGCGCGGCAGCGCCAAAGGCCCAGTTGGTCTATAATGACTATATGGGCTGGCGCGCCGACGAGGGCGTGCATCGGGATGCGGTGCTGCGCCTGCTGGAACAGATGCGCAAGCGTGGCACGCCCATCGATGCCCTTGGCATACAGAGTCACCTCGGCAGCAAGTTCAGCGATACGCCGACAGGGCTGGGATCGTTGGATGAACCCGCCTTCCGCCGCTTCCTGGATCAGGTCACCGGCATGGGCCTTGACCTGCTGGTCACGGAAATGGACGTGCATGACAATCCGCTACCCGGCGCCATCGGTCCGCGCGACGCGCAGGTCGCCGCCCATGCCAAGGCCTATCTCGACCTGATGCTATCCTATCCCCAAACGAAGACGGTGATGTGCTGGGGCCTGTCCGACCGCTATAGCTGGCTCAGCGGCATGCGGCTGCGGCCTGACGGCATGGCCAAGCGGCCCTGCCCCTTCGATGCCGATTTTCGCCCCAAACCCTTTCGCGATGCGATCGCGGCGGCCTTCGCCGCCGCACCAGACCGCAGGGGCTAAAAGTCACCGGACAGCGGGCCGTCGCTCCGGCGGTCCGCGATCCAGCGCGCCCCACTGCTGCGAAAGCCGGTGACCCGGTCAAGCGACCAGGTCGTGCCGCGTGGCGCGCGCAGGCCGACAAAGTCGGCGTCCTGCACATCCTCCAGCCGGAAGGCTGCACGCGGATCGGGCGCGGCCACCGCCACCTCGACATTGCTGAAGCGGATATTGCGCGCGTGGCGGACGAAGAAACCGGTGGCGGGCAGATCGCCAAACATCGTCGCCTCGGGATAAGCCAGTTCGGCCTCGGGCGGACGCACCTTGGCCATCGCCGTCGGCGCACCACCGACATGCTGGAAATGACAGTCGGCAATGGAGACATCCTCGATCGGATGATCGACCAGCCCCGCAATCACCGATGGCAGCATATTGGCGCCCGAACTCACCACATTCTGGATCAGGATGCGCTTCATCGTGCCGATCGGTACGCCCGCAGGCCCGCGCATCCGCTTGCCCAGCCGCAGGAACAGCGGCGCGTCGATAATGCCCCGCATGGTGATATTGCTGACCGTCACATCCTCGACCACTGCGCCATCGACCGTCTCGAACGCCAGCCCCCGGCTATCCTCGAAGATGCAGTTGCTGATGGTGATGTTGCGGAAGCCACCATTGGATTCGGTGCCGAACTTGATGCGTCCGTGGATCTTGGGCGCAAAGGACGGCGGCATCTTGCGCCAGCTACCATCCAGCACCGACCCGACTTCATAATTGCCGGTGACGAAACAGTCGGAAATAGTGAGATTTTCGGTGATGCGAGGATGGCCCAGCGCATAGCTGCTCTTGGGGCAGATGCCGTCGTCCCAGGGCGAATTGACGGTGCAATTGCTGATCCGCACATTGCGGCAGCAGTCAATGTCGAAGCCGTCGCGGTTGGTGTCCACCAGCACATTGTCGATGGTAAGATTATCGACCCCGGTGGCGAGCAGTGCGAACCAGCCGCCCTCCAATATCCTGATGTCGCGCAACAGGACGTTGCGGCAATTTTTGAGCGCGATCGCCTTGTTGCCGGTGCCGGGACCGGTCGGATCCTTGAGCCAATTATCCTTGCCGTCGCCCCGGCCCAGCCCCTTGCCCCAGATCAGCCCCGGACCAAGGATGGCGATGTCGTTCAGCCCCTCGCCCCAGATCAGGCTGTTGCGCCAATGGCTATGCCCGAAATCTTGATAAGCACCCCACTCCCCGATCGGTTCGGCATGGTCATAGCCATGCGCGCCGGTTGGCGCGGCGGCCAGCAGGACAGCGCCATCCGCCAGGAACAGCGTGACCCGGCTCTTCATCCGGATCGTGTAGCTGGCATAGGAACCGGCCGGGAAATAGACGGTGCCGCCGCCCAGCCCGGCGACATGATCGATCGCCTTGTTGATCGCGCCGCTATCGATCGCCGTGCCGTCGCCCTTGGCGCCGAACCGGCGGACATCGACGATCCCGCCAACGGCCCCGGCAGCCGATCCCAGGCTCGCACCGGAGGCCGCAAAAGCCGGTTGCGCGATCCCGGCCATGCCTGCCCATGCACCGCCTTGCAGGAAGCTTCGCCGGTCAAAACCCATCATCCATCCCCTTGTCATGATGAAGGCGGGAACAGCCTAGCTGCCCCCGCCCTCCTGTCTCGTCCTCAGAATTTCAGCGATGCGCCGATGAAGAACTCGGTCCCCAGCACGTCATAGGTCGCCGAGAAGGTGTTGGCATTCGGCCCCTGGGTGGTGACCGGTGGCTTGTTGTTGAACATGTTGTTCGCACCGCCGAAAATCTCCATCCCCTCGCGCAGCTTGTAGTTGAACGACAGGTCGAAATAATTCTGATCGTTCAGCACCGGATAGGCGAAGCTGTCGAGGCTGGGCGCGTTCGCCGCCCCCTGACGATGCGGCACGACATAGCGGTCGGTCGTGACCTTGCCGATATAGCGATGACGCAGGCTGAGGCTCAGATCCTCGACATTCCAGGTGATGCGCGACGTCGCCCGCCAGCGCGGCAGCGGCTGGCCGCAGGTCGGGCCATAGGCTCCGGCACATTCATTCTTGATGTCGGGCAACGCCGCGACCGGCGTGGACGTGAATTCGTCCAGATAGGTCAGGTTGCTGCTGATATCGAACGAGCTGGTGCTGCCCAGCCCTGGGAAGCCGAAACCGACGTCGAAGGAATAGCGCATCGCAAAGTCGATGCCCGAGGTCTTGAGCTTGCCGGTATTGGCGTTGCGGATCTGCGCCACATAGGGATCGTTGATCTCACCCGTATTGGGATTGCGCACGATCGCCCGGCAGAACTCGCTATTGGCGTCCTGAATGACGGTATAGCAGAGATTGAGCGTGTTCTGCAGGCCACCGCCCAGCGACGAGATCGCGCCGTCCAGCGAGATGTTGAAATAATCGACGCTGAAATAGAGCTTGGGCGCGAAGCTGGGCGTGAACACGGCGCCGACGGTGAACGTGTCGGACTTTTCCGCACCCAGATTGACGTTGCCGCCAAAGTCCGCCGGCATGATGTTGTTGGGCTGGACCGCATCGGTGAAGACCGCGCCGGCTGGAACGCCCGTCGCGATGCAGACCGCGCGGACGGCATCGGTCCGCTGCGCCGCCGAAGCGCGCGAGGAGCAAGGATCGGTCGCGACACCGACGACACGGGTCACACCGCCGTAAAGCTCGTTCACATTGGGTGCGCGAATCGCCCGCTGATACTGTCCACGGAAGGCAAGATCGCGGTTCACCCGCCAGTCGAGCCCGCCCAGATAGGTCCACTGGCCGCCAATGCCGGACAGGCTATAGTCGGAATAGCGGAAGCCGCCATTGGCAACCAGGCTCTCCATGAACGGTGTGTCGTGGATCAACGGCACGCGCAATTCGCCGAAAATCTCGTTGACCGAAACGTCGCCCTTGGTCGGCAGGCCGGGATTGAAACCGGCGACGTCGCCCGAGGCCAGGAAGGAGTCCGGCGTGAAGGTTGCGCTGGTCTTGCGCCACTCATAGCCGCTGGAGAAACCCACCGGACCGGCAGGCAGCTGGAACAGGGTGCCGGTGACGCTCGCCTGTGCGACCTGCTGGGTGGCGATGGTCGAGTTGGTGGCGTTGATGCGGATCGCGCTGGCGCAGGCTTCGGAGATATTCTGGCCAAAGATGTTGCAGACCGGTGCCGCGCCATTGACCGACAACAAGGCCGCCTGCAGCCGGCTACGCGAAATCGCGTTCTGCAGCAGCAACGTGTCTTCACTGCGGGCATAGGTGTAATAGGCGTCGAACTTGAGATCGGTCAGGACATTGTCCGACACGCTGCCCAGATTGCCTTTGAAGCCCCAGGCGCCACGGAAGACATTACGCCGTTCGCTGGCCAATCGCGGCCCCACTTCCCGATAGCGGCGTCCCGCGGTCAGAACCGCCAGCCCGTCCCCTGCGGTCGTCGTCCGCGTCGCGGTACCGCTGGTGACGGTGGTCGTCCCGGTTTCGGCCAGATCAAGCTGGCGGAGCACTTCCTGCAACTGCGGCGTCAGATAGGGATTATTGACATCGAACAAGGTGGGCGACCCGACATTGGTCGGCGCCAGTCGGGCATTCACCACATTGCTGCTATAGTGAAGCTCCATATAGCCGGTGATGTCATCGGTGAAATCATAATGGCCAAAGCTGTTGATCATCCAGCGCTTCTGCGGCTGGATCAGATAATTGTCGGGGCCCAGATTAAAATCATCCTGCGGCGTGATCTGTGGCCGGGCAACCGTGCCTTCATCGTTGAAGGTGAAGCCGCGCGACGTCATCGCCGACAGGCCGGCATTGGCATAGGCGGCATTGAGCGCCGCGTTGGAGCCGCCCGCCGCCGGAATACCGGAAAAGCGTCCATTGGGAATGTCACCGCTGCCACCGGCAACGAAGCCAAGCTCACCGCCACCCGCGACGCAGCCCAGGCCAGAGGCCGGCGTGAAGGGCGTGCCGGCCCGGTCATGGCCGCCGCTGCCCGGCACGATGCATCCGTCGTTGAGCGAGTCATAGGCAAAGCTGCCGCGCTGCCCGCGCGTGATCGAGTTGCGCTTGAGATAATTGCCCGACACGACCAGATTGCCACGACCGTCGGCAAAATTACCGCCCATCGTCAGGTCGACGGTATAGACGGGCGTCCCGGTGGGACGATCCATATTGAGCTGGGCGCGCGCTTCCACGCCTTCGAAATCGTCGCGCATGATGAAGTTGACGACGCCGGTGATGGCATCGGACCCGTAGACGGCCGACGAACCACCCGTCACGATTTCCGTGCGCGCAATCAGGCTCGACGGAATCGTGTTGAGATCGGTAACCTGCTCCGGACCATAAATGGCATAGCGCCGCCCATTGACCAGCACCAGGTTGCGGGTCGAACCAAAGCCGCGCAGGTTGACGTCGGCAAAGCCGCCGGGAACAGTATTCGAGGTCGCGCTACCCAATTGTGAACCGACCACCTGCGGCAGCTGCGCCAGCGTCTTTTCGACGTTCACATTGCCCGAGAGCTTGATGTCCTCGGAGCCGACCACGCTGACCGGGGTCGAGGCGTCGAAGCCATTGCGCGCGATGCGCGATCCGGTGACGACGATGTCTGCGGTTGCGCTATCCGAGCCGCCCTGCGCCTGCTCGGCAGCAGTGACAGCTGGCGTTTCGGTGGAAGTTTGGGCCTGTGCCAGCGCTGGCACGACCGGACAAAAAATAAGCGCGGCTCCCGTCAGGAAATGCACGCGCAACGATTGCATCTGCTTCATTCGATCCTCCCCTTCTTTCTTGCAATGACCAGTTGGAGCCTTGACCTGCTCCGCCGTAAATTGCTCGACACGCCTTAGTTAGCGCTATCATTGATGGCCGTGAATTATGCTTCTCCAACCCGCGCGTCAAGTCAAATAGATAGGCATGATGGTAGCGCGTGACAGAAGCGATCTGGCAGCATAGCGTCCGACCATGAATAGCAATGCTTCGTTCAACAATGGCCATGAGCCGACCATTTCTGACGTGGCGGATCGCGCCGGCGTTTCGATCCGCACGGTTTCGCGCGTCCTCAACAATTCGCCGCGCGTCAGCGACGACACCCGCGAGCGCATCGAGCAGGCTATTTCCGCCTTGAATTTCAGGCCAAGCCTGCGCGCAAGGGCGTTGGCCAAGGGTCGATCCTTCCTGATCGGCATCGTCCATAATGATCGCAACGCTCTGGTTCTCGACACCGTGCAACGGGGCGTTGGACGAGAAGCGACACGGCGCGGCTATGAGGTCATCTGCCATTCGACGCCACTGGAAGAAGAAGGCGCGATCGAGGATGTGCTTGCCTTTGCCCGCAGGTCTCGCATCGATGGCCTGATCGTGCTGCCCCCCGTGTCCGGGATCATCGGCTTGCCTCAGGCCCTGCAAGCCGAACAGGTTGCCGCCGTGGCGCTCTCGGCCGTGCCGATCGATGGCTATGGCAGCGTCATATTGTCCCGCGAAGCCGATGCGGCCGGTGCGGTCGCGGATTATCTGGTTGCACTCGGCCACCAGCGAATCGCGATGGTCACCGGCCCCCAGTCGATGATATCCGCCATCGAACGACGTCGTGGTTTTATCGAAGCGCTCGACCGGAACAGAGTTGCCTTGCTTCATGAAATCGAGGGGAATTACAGCCTCGCCTCCGGCGTCGCAGCCGCCGAGCAGCTTCTATCCCTTTCGCCGCTGCCCACAGCCATTTTTGCCGCCAACGACATCATGGCAGCGGGCGTGCTGAAGGTCGCTTCGGAACTTCGCATCGCCGTACCAAGCCCGCTTTCCGTCGTCGGGTTTGACGGCAGTCTGGTTGCCGAATTGCTAACCCCCGCGCTGACCACCGTAGCGCGACCATTTGGCGAAATGGCCGAGATCGCAACCCACCAACTGATCGATCTTGTCGAAGGTCTACCTTTGCCGCAGGTAGCACCGCCCCCACTCCGATTAGTGATCGCTCAGTCAACTACTGCCGCTCTAATAGGAGACCGTCAGCAGTTCGGAATGACAAATTAGAAGCAGAGCGTCCACAAAGGGTCGACAACGGAGGAAGGGCCCCATGCGGATCAGGCCGGAAGTACAAGCGCTGCTGCGTCGACTCAGCGATTACCGTCAAGGCCAGGTTCCGTCGAGGCTTACGTTGTTACGTCGAATGCCGGGGTTTGGGGCGCTACCCCGCCAAAGTCATTCCGCCGCCGCCCCGGCCCTTAGAAACCTCGGGCGGACTGAACTCGACCCGCACATTTAGACCATCACGGCCACGAAACTCGTAGACGCGGCTCTCTAGGATCTCTTGATCGTCGAACGATAAAGGCGCGCTTAATGATCGCCACTCATCCTTGACGACGCCAAGCAGCCAGTTCTTGGCCTCGAGCGTGAGCTGTCCGTTTCGCCAGAGGGTCACCCCCGGGTCGGGGCTGTGACAGGATGCAGTAATCTCTCCGCCCTTGATACGGATGACGGCGGACTGACCGTCCTCACATACGAGCTTTCCACCGGGTGGCTTCGGGAAATTCTTTTCGACGGTCACGGCGCCCTCCTGATTTCGATCGTCGTCTCGTGCTCAATCACATGATAGTCCGGAAACGGAACCTGCCCGACGACGAGTCCCCCAAGCGCGCCGGCAGCAATCAGGCTGCTGCGTGCCTCAAGTTCTTGCTTGCGCACCAACCGCGCTAATTCTTCAGGCGAGAAGTCCGGGAAGGATACCACTTTCTTTTCATGGGCCAACACGGTCCGCATGGCCATCTCGAACGTCTGTCCGTCGGCAATCCAGATACCGAAATGGTCCTCCAAGATCGGCGGGTCGTCTTGCTTCACGAATAGCCAAATGCCGAGCCCGATCAGAACTACGCCCAACAAGGGGGCGGCGATGGCTAGCGCAGTCGCTATTGCTTCTGGCGGCCGAGGAAATGCCACATCCGTAAACAGCGTCGCCAAGGCCAGCACGAGCGGTGGACCCGCTGCGAGAGTCGTGCCGCTGCGAACTAACAGTGATGCGAAACGAAGCTTGGGATTCCCGCGGAGAAGCTTCCAAAACGCTTCGAACAATCGATAGCCGGTCGGCAAAGGCGGGTCAGTCATCGGATTGCACCAATTCAGTAGAGCTTGCCCGACCATAAGCCAGTGTACCCCGTGTCGTAAGCGCAAACACTAAGTCGATTGGAATTAAACAAGCGGCAGGTTTCGGTCAGTCTCGGCATCTAGAATGGGAAAGCTGCCGGTCCGCACCTGGGAGCGTGAAATTGGATGCTGAGCGACTGATATGGGTCGTCACAGGAAGGCATCTTCAAGGGCCGGGCCTGGCATTTGACGCGACCATGACTGACAGCGCCGACCGTTCCTTTCACGGGCCAAACGATCGGCACCCTTATTCCCGCTGGCGGCCTAGCTTTTCAGGGCCTGGCCTTGGACAAGTGCGAACTTCGCTGTCGGGGCATGATGGGTCAGTTCAGCGATTTCGCCATCAACCGCTCCAGCCGTTCCGCAAAAGCGCGAGGATCGGCGGGTGGCTGACCTTCGGCTATGCGGGCTTTGTCGAGGAGCAGGAAAGCGAGGTCGCTCCGCTCTTCGTCGCTGGCCCCGGTCTGGCCGAGCTTCGCGATCAGCCTATGGCCGGCATTGACTTCCAGCACCGGCTTCGGCCGCTCGGGCGCCTGCCCGGCTGCGGCCAGCATCCGTTCGAGCTGCAGGTCCATCGCGCTTTCCGACGCGACGATGCAGACCGCGCTGGTCGTCAACCGGTCGGAAACGCGGACATCGGACACATGTTCGGCCAGGGCGTCCTTAGCAAAGCTGATGAAGCTGCCCACCTCCTCGCTCGGCGCGTCCGTCGCAGCGCTGCCTTCAGCCAGCGGGATCAGGCTGAGGTCGGTCGCGCCCTGGGTCACCGACTTGAAAGGCTTGCCGTCATAATCCGCGCCAACGGTCGTCCAGAAGCTGTCGACCTGGTCGGGGAGTAACAGAACCTCGATCCCGCGCGCCTTGAAGCCTTCGAGCTGGGGAGATTGGGCGATGCGATCGAGATCGGTCCCGGTCGCATAATAGATCGCGGTCTGGTTTTCCTTGAGGGAGGCCGCATATTCCTTGAGCGAGCGCCACTCGCCGTTCGAGGTGCTGGTCTTGAACCGGGCCAGGTCCAGCAACTGCGCTCGCCGCTCGAAATCCTCATAAAGGCCCTCCTTGAGCACAGCCCCGAAATTCTCCCAGATCGCACCATAGCGGTCGGCATCGCTGCTTGCGATCTTGTCCAGTTCCGACAGGATGCGGTTGCTCACCCCCTTTTGAATCGCGGACAACACCGGGCTGTCCTGGATCATTTCGCGCGACATGTTGAGCGGCAGGTCGGCGGAGTCCACAAGGCCCCGCACGAAGCGCAGGTAGCGAGGCAGGATTTCCGCCTCATCCGTGATGAAGACGCGGCGGACATAGAGCTTGATCCGACCCTTGCGGTCGGGATCGAACAGGTCGAATGGCTTGGTTTCGGGAATGAAAGTCAGCACAGAATATTCGTGCCGCCCCTCCGCGCGATAGTGGAGCGTAAGCGCGGGGTTATCGAACTGGCCCGCGACGCTGCGGTAGAAGTCGGCATAATCCTCTTCGCTGATATCCGACTTCGCCTTGGTCCAAAGTGCCGCCCCGTCAGCGACCTGTCGCTCTTCCTCCTCGCTTCCCAGCTCCTTGATGAAGATGGGCACGGGGACATGGCCCGACTGCGCCTTTACGATCCGCTCGACCGTGTAACGCTCGGCAAAGGTCTTGGCATCATCCAGCAGATGCAGTGTCACCCGCGTACCGCGCGCTGGCGCCTCCGCCTTGTCGACTGGCGCAATCGTGTATGTTCCGAGGCCGTCCGACGACCAACTGGCGGCCTCATCCGTTCCTGCACGCCGCGACACGACATCAACATTCCCCGCCACCATGAAAGCGGAATAGAAGCCGACGCCGAACTGGCCGATCAACTGCTGGCCTTCACCATTCTTGTCAGCGGTCAGCTTGTCCATAAAGGCCTTGGTCCCCGAGCGCGCGATCGTGCCCAAAGTCTCCCCCATGTCAGCGGCGCTCATGCCGATACCGTTGTCCTCGACTACGATTGTCCCGGCTTCCTTATCGAGCGCCAGCGTGATGCGCGGCTGCGGATCATCGCCGAACAGGGCGGGATCGGAAATTGCCTCATAGCGCAGCTTCTCGCACGCGTCGGCGGCGTTGGAGATCAACTCGCGCAGGAATACGTCCTTGTCGGAATAGACCGAGTGCACCATCATGTGCAGCAACTTGGAAACATCCGCCTCGAAGGCATGCGTTTCAGGGGCGCTCATGGTGTCGGTCGTCATGGGTCTTCGCTCTCTCACATCTCAGATGGTGCGACGGTCAGATGGATCGAATGCAATTTCCATTCAAGAGGTGAGCTTGAAAGCACGGCCCTTCCGGGCCCGGCCTGTTAGAAGGGGAGGCCTGCGAGCATTTTCTTGCCACCTTTGGTTCACAGCAACTCTGCGCAGTGATTTTTCAATCTCACTTCCACAGCAGGCATCGCCATTTTCCAGGCCATGCCTATTTTGCAATCGAGGCGACAGCCAGAAATATCTCGATCTCGTTTGTTCCAGTCTCGTCCGGGGGTTTATGCACCACCCCTTCACGCCATTACCGACGCCGTGAAGAATGTAGCGAGGCAGCACTTTCAACTCGTACAAGTGACGAAGTGGATTGAGTGGAATCGGGAACGAGAAATCAGGTCATGAATGTCTCACAAGGGCCGCCCACCGTTCGTTAGTCAGTGAGCGAGCTGCTCGCGCGCGAGGCAGATCGTCACGACCCGTTCCCCGGAGCGCCACGCCTGTTCGATCGTACCGCCGAGCCCACGCAGGGCCGCGCGCATCAGTTCTGTTCCGAACCCGTGATCGCCATTGTCCTCGCTTCCACCTCGTTCGCGCCATGCGATGGTGATCGCCGCGTCCGCTGCGGCGATATCGACCATGAGTCGGCCGTCAGGATTGGAGAGCGCGCCATATTTTACGGCGTTCGTGGCGAGCTCGTGCAGAAGCAGCGCGAGTGACGTCGAAGCGCGCGCGCCCACCGGTGCGTCGCATTGCGCAATGTTGACCTGACCGTCGTCGCGATAGGGCTCCAGCACCGCGCCGATAACCTCGCTCAGCATCGCACCGCGCTGCTCTTCGCCCGGAAGCGCGAGGACGAGTTGCTGCGCGGCGCCAAGCGCCGTGATCCGGCTGCTCAGGTCGTCGGCGAAGTCATCGACATCGTCGGCCCGTCGCCGGCCGACGCTGACGAGGCCCTGCACGATCGACAGCAGGTTCTTAATGCGGTGATGCATCTCGCGGACCAGCAGCCGCTGGTCCCCGGCATGCCGCAGCCGCTCGCCTATATCGCGCGCGATCTTCGACGCACCGATGATCTCGCCCGCGGCGTTGCGCACCGGCGAGATGGTGACTTCGATATGGACGGGTTCGCCATTGCTGCGCCGGCGCACCGTCTCGAACCGATCGATGCGTTCGCCGGCACGAAGCTTACCTATGATATCGGCTTCCTCGTGGAGACGGTCCTCAGGGATGATGAGCGTGATGGGCTGGCCGATCGCCTCGGCTGCGGTAAAACCGAACAGCTTCTCCGCCCCGGCGTTCCAGCTGGTGATAACGCCGTCGAGAGTCTTGCTGAGGATGGCATCGCCGGAATTATCGACCACCGATGACAACCACACACCGGCGTCGAACTCGGCATCGTACATTGTCGAACGGCTCATTTTCCCTCGTTACCGGAATGCCCGGCAGCCATGTGAAAGACAGGTGGTGACGGTCGGTGAGCAGAGTCGCCGCAGCAGACGTCGCACGGAGATTAGAAAGATCGAAGAATGACAGCAACGCCTTGGCGGGCTGCCAGTGTCATGAACGGTCAACCGCGCTCCTTACGGAGCCGACGCTAGAGCTTGTCGGCGATTCTAATTGTGCGCTGAACCGCATAGCGGGAAACGACTTGGCTATAAGGTCGTTGGTTCGGGATGGACCTCCCATCGTAGTGCCGGAACCCTATATCCTTGTCTTGAGCGGAGCCGGGCTGCTTGTCGCGCTTGTCGCATGGCTCCCGCTGGCGCTTCGCCAGTTGCCACTCTCCCTGCCGATCGTCTGCATCCTGATCGGAGCCGGGCTCTTTTCGCTGCCCGTCATCCCGGATCAACGATTGCATGTCGTCACGGGATCGGCGGCAGATGTGCAGCATATCATGGCCAGTCACGGCCTTTCTCAGGCCGATTGCATCATTTCCGGGCTGTCCTTTTCGACCCTCGAGCCAGAAGCCGCAACGCAGATCATTGATCGCAGCGCTCAACTCCTGTGCCCAGATGGACTCTTCATGGCTTATCAGATGCGGACTGCCGTGCGCCCGCTGCTCGAAGACCGATTTGGGTCGGTGCGGGCCGGATATGAATGGCGCAATATACCACCCTGCCACCTGTGCTGGGCATCGGAGCCCAATCAGCCCATGGCGCAGTGAGCGGCCGGCGCGGTGCTCGGCTGCCCGGCTCGCCTCAGGGCCGCTGATTATAGGATGGACCGGTATGCTCGGTGGCGACATTATTGCCGACCGCCTGATCCTGCTCCAGCTCGTCGCCATGCCACAGGTTTCTGCCGACAAATATGACGATGAAAGTGGCGATGATGATGCCGACGACGAAGGCGCCGGCTTTACCCAGCCGGCGCGCGGACGGCTTTTCGTCAAGGGCCATCAACGGGTGCCCTCAAGCAGGATTTCGCCTTCCTCCTCACCATCCCAATAATGGGCGCGCTTGCCGATGACCTGGATGAGGACAAGTCCGGGGGTCTGGGTACCCTGCGGCCACCAGCGTTCCAGCCCCTTCGTCCAATGCGCGTCGAATTGAGCCTGGTCTCTGATCAAGACGCCCCGCCCCTCGACCGCAACGAAGAAAGGCCGATGGCCGAGCAAGCCAGACTTGCCCTGATAGCTCAGATTGACAGCGGGATTGGTCTCGATTTCCGAAACCATCAGTGCAGTTTCGTCAGTGAAGAACCACGCAGTGCCATCATAATCGACTTCGCGGTTGTTGCTCATCGGACGCGATCCGATCGCGCCGTCTGCGGCGTGGGTAGCAAGCATCGCGAAATCGATTTCCTTCATCTTTCGCGACAGATCTTCAAGCGACAATGACATGGCTCTCTCCTTTGCACCCTCAACGCATGACAGGGCACATCGGACCAAGGCGTCTGAAGATGTTATCGGTCCGCCAGCTTATAGGCCTGGGCAGGAAGCTCTCCGGCGTCCTGCTGACTGCTTGTCGAGGGCCGGCGACCGCCACGGACCATTTCCTCGATCCACGTCAGCAGCAACTGGTTGTATGCGCGCCGACACCCTTCGTCCCGCAAAGAGTGATCAGCGCCTTTGAGGATGCGGTAGCTCAAGGAATTACTGTTGTGGAACGCGGACATGTAGGAACTGATTGTCGCGTGCGGCACATAGTCGTCTTGCTCTGACTCGACGATCAGCACATCGCCGGCAAATTGCTCGCAAGCCGCCAGAGCCTTGTCCTCGCGGCCCGTGCGGAAGCGCGCCCGATAGGCATTGATAAGTTCGCGGTCGAGCATTGCCTTGGGGACATCCCAATGCTCGTCAGGATAAAGAGCAGGCACGCGCAAGGCGAGCCAGTTGACCGAGCGGACGGCAGTAAGAAGCGCTGCGAGATAGCCGCCATAGCTTGTGCCGACGACCGCAATGGCAGATGGATCGACCTGGTCCTGACCGACAAGATAATCATAGGCAGCCACGACATCGGCAAGACCATGGGATCGCGTCACCCGATAGCGCTCTTCGGCGTGCCGGGCATGGCCGCGCAGATCGAAGGTGAAGCAGATACAGCCCAGCTGCGCGATCTCTTCGGCCCGAACCATGTCCTGATCGCGCGAACCGCCCCACCCGTGGATGAAGAGAATGCCAGGAACGAGCTTGTCCGGTGACAGGATGGTCGCGTCCAGACTTTCCCCCTCGACTTCAAAACATATCTGGCTGCCCGTCATTCCAGCTCCATTGCATATTTTGTGATCGGTCCCGCGACTGCATCGATACCGCTATAATAGAGGATGCTTCCCTCCGGCGCGGCGTCAAGATGACCATAAATTTCCATCGTGGCGCATGTCACCGCTGACAACTCGCGATCGCGTGCAAAGGCTTCCAAGGCCGCTATCTCGGCGCCGCTTGCACCGCCCGCCCGCCAACTTTGCTCAAGAACACCGATGCGCGTTTCCCCGGAAGAATTCATGCCTGCGGCGACGTCATAATTGCGACGAGAGGCCATCAGATCCGGGTAGAATTTCGAGACGGTCGCATCATATGCGATCGCCTTTTCGATCCCTTGCTGCAGATCGTCGGCCAGGCTCAGGCCCGCCAGCTTCTCAAAGCCGCCCCGCACCACATGCAGGGTCGAGCCTCCATAGACGGTGGCGCCTTCGTTGTTGGTGGCAAGGCGCTGGGTGCCCCAGTAAGAGATGATCTCTCCAAAAAGACATGTCACGCCCACGCTGTAAGTGATGACATTGTCGAGATTCTCTTCGATCACGACGCCGTCACGCGCGATAGCCTCCGCATCGAGCTGCGCGATCGCTTCTTCCAGCTCCCGTGGCGAAGTGACGACAAATTGTCCGAGTCCCGCCGTCGCCTCGACCTCCTTCAGACGGATCGAACCATTGCGAAGCATGTCGAGGCTCGCTTCGCGCACAGCATCAACGCTGAACGCGGACCAGCCAGTAAGAACATAAGCCGCAAGAGCGGCGCCCAGTTCGGGCCGCCATCCCTCAGGGACTTCGTTGCTGCCTGGAAAAACCGGATGCGTGATGACCTTGCTTCCGACGAAGCCATGCGGAACCACGCCGCCGTAAATCTGGCTTTCGTTGCGGATGCCCAGTTGGCGCGCCATTTCCAGGTCAATCGTGCCGGTCGGGATGAAGAGCGTGTCCCGCGCATCATTATCCGGCTCGGAGACTGGCGCAGGGTCGTTATCGACGAATGTCGCCTGACCAAGCCGGGCTATCCTTCGCGCAAGCTCGGCTCTTGCGACCCTGTCATGTTCGTTGTTCATGGCCCCGGACCGGGTGGGATAGATCTTCACAAGGCGGGTCTGTTGCGAACTGGCCATTGAACCTCTCAGATCCTGGAGCAGCTGCCGTCAGGCAGATATTTCATCAACCCTGCGTCGCAGGTTTATATCCACGTGCCTTACGCACCGAATGCGCGCCGTGGGCCTAGTGTCGCTCCACCGCCGGCAAAGGCCCTTTGCCTCGCGACAGACGGCGTCGACCGGTGGCGAGAACGGAGGATGGTGGGCGCACATTCTATCGAGACAGGCATCACCTTCTCATTGCCTTCCAACATCGAGCGCCCCTTCGATCTCCCGATCCTGGGGCGACGTCATCTGGACGGTCCCTTTTCCAGGCGCGACAGGGCCGGCTTCAGCTCCTGTTCGAAGAAATCGATGAATCCTGCCTGGTCGTCGCCCGGACAGGTCAACACAATATGGTCGAAGCCAGCATCAACATATTGCGAGATCAACTGGACGTGGGCCTCGACGTCCGGGCCAGCCGAAACCTTCGAGGCCAGGTCCTCAGGCCGGACATATTGGCTTGCGGCTTCGAAGCCCTGGACTGAAGGAACCTCGCTGTTGACCGACCAGTCGAAGGCAGAAAAGCGAAACCTGTCATGAGCGATGTCCAGCCCATGCTCGGCGCTCGGGGCATAGGCGATGACTGCCTCGGCATATCGGGGGCCTGGGTTGCCGGCCTTCGCTTCATAACTCTTCACGAGATCGCCATCTGGTGCGGTCGTCATGATGCCATCGCCCTTTTCCGCGGCGAGTGTGACGGAGGATGGACCACTCACGCCCAGGACGACCGGGATAGGCTCGGTCGGAAGATCATAAAGCTGGGCGTGGTCGACAACAAAATGCGTCCCATTCCAGCTGTGAACGCCGCCCTTCCAGAGAAGGCGAAAAATGTCGATCGCCTCACCCAGCATTTCGTGCCGCTCGGGCACCGACGGCCACCGGGCGCCTGTAACATGTTCATTCAGGCGTTCACCCGCGCCGACCGCCAGGGTGAAACGATTGTCACTCATGACCGCGATAGTGGCCGCCGCCTGCGCGACGATGACAGGATGATAGCGCAGGATCGGGCAGGTAAGGCCAGTCGCGATGCCAATGCGATCCGTAGCATGGGCGATGGCGCCAAGGACGCTCCAGGCAAAGGGAGCATGGCCCTGTGACTCGAGCCAGGGATGGAAATGGTCCGAAATGGAGACGAAATCGAACCCCGCTTTCTCTGCGCGGATGGCATTTTCCACGAGCACTTTTGGCCCGTGCTCCTCCGTCATCAGCTTATATCCGAACTTAGGCATGGGCTGTTCCTCATGGCGCTCGAGATGTTGCCGCCGACCTTGTGCGAGCCCCGGTACCGGTCGGCGCCGTTGCTCGACGTCGGCTGCTCGTCAACCCGAACCCTGCTCAGGCAGGGATCAGGTTGACGGCGGTTGGCTTGGCGGCGGGCAGGCCTTCGGCTTTCGCCTGGGCGGTCAATGCTTCTTTGCGTGCAAGCATCAGATCCCGAAGCGCCACCAGGTCGACATCGGTCTCGCGACACTGCGCAAACATGCCTTCGCCGCGCATTTCTTCCTCATGGACGTGGTGCTTGATCTCTTCGGACAGCACCTTGACCTTGGCGTCGAAGAATCTGTCCTGCGTCGAGCCAGCCTCGATGTCATTGATCAGCACCTTGGCACCATCATGCTCGACATAGGCCTCTTCAAGCGTGTCTGCCTCGATCTTGCCTTCAAACGCGGGATAGAAAATCTCTTCCTCGATCAGTGTATGGATCTTGAGCTCGGTGCAAATCTGGTGAGCGATATCGCCCTTCTTCTTTGCTGAAGCCGCTTTCTCATATTGTTCGAAAAGCTCTTCGACCGTGCGATGATCGGCCTTCAGAAGGGCAATGGCATCACTATATTCGGCCTTGGCCATGACAGGTCTCCTCAGTGGTTTTATCCGCTAAGGAAGCCGCAAACAGACGATCGGTTCCGGCAGCTATTTAACCTGATCCATCTCAATAATCTGCATCAGGGACGAACGCTTTAGCCTGCGCTTCGTGGGGAAAATCTCGATGAATGCGGGCGGATCGTCACGCAATTGCCTTGGTGCCCCAAGACAGATTTGTGCGCCGATCGGCGCAACAGCGTTACAGAAGGCTGTAAAGGCCAGCGGCCGACGATCCGATCATCATGGCTGCCAGAAGCACGGCTTCAATCTTGAGGATAAGGTTCGATCCATCACGGTCATTTTGTGCGTCAGGTTTCAAATATCTGCCTTAAAAAATACCCCACCGACGCCGGCGGGGTAGTGTCGTCCTGAATATCAGAGGAACGAGAAGAACGAGTCCCTCCACGCATTTGTTCCGGACCTTATCGCATCAAGCCCACGAGGGCGGCGAACAGCGCCCCGCACAAGATGCCCAGCGCCAAGACACCATCTACCTCGAAAAAGGATGTCGCGCGGGCGGTGGGGTCGGTTTCTGGGCGGCGCAACGTTCGTCTCTCCAATGGGCGTTTTGGAATGAAACGACCATTATCGTCGATAGTTGCGCGGGTCAGTCGATCAGGCTGACGATCCCGGCAGCGGCGCCGACGATCATCATCGCAGCCAGCAAAATGGCCTCGATGGTCAGGATCATGTCGGGACCGCTGCGCATCAGATATCGATCTCGCGGCGCTCCATCTCGTCCTGGATTGCCGTTTCCTGGGTGGTCAACTCGTCCCGATCCTCGATTTTGTTCCAGACCGTGATCAATTCCATGTCGGTCATTGCAGCGGCGGCAGCCGCGGCTTTGAGGTGATCATCCATGATGACTCCTTTCAGCAAGCAACCTAGCACTGATCGAGTTGGCGGTCGCGTGCAAATGGAGAGGCGTGGGAACGGCACCGGCGCGACACGGCACCGGCGCGCAAAGAAAAGACCCTGCCGTTTCTGGCAGGGTCAGTGAACGATCGATCGCGAAGACAATCGTCGGGTCGCTCGAGGGAGATAGCAGCTTGATCAACGGGCGAAATCACCCGAACGGGGTATCATCGCGGGCAGCTATCATAATCTGCTGCTAACCGCTCACATCAGCTCATTGGCCGTTAGCGTCACTCGGCCGCGACCCGCGCAAACGGCGGAAAAGGGTGGCTAGCGGTCATTCATTTGAGTTCTATGCGATGTCGGCCATTGGCCGGTAGGCGAATGACCGCTTCGAATGTGGAATGGAGGGATAGCTGACGTTCACAGCGCGGCAGTTTGCGACCAAGATGCGTCGTTCGCCGGTCGCGCTTTCAACGACAGCTTCTGCCAAAACCTGCCGCTCGGTCGCCGTGAAACCGTCTAGCAGCAATGCGCCCTAAATTCGGACGTTCGGCCTTGTAGCCGACGATCCCGAAAGCCGCCATTCGTTTCGCCAGCGCTCAACTGGTTCAGACCCGACATTGCGCTCACGGCCCAACAGGCGTGGCCACCATTATTTTCGGAGTGCAGCAATCAGGGCGTCCCGAGCCATGGCCACGCGCGGGTGTCGCAGCGATGAGCGTGCCCAGACGAGGTAGTAAGCGTTGCGCGGCACCGTGACCGGGGCAGGTATCTCGATCAGCGTGCAGGCAGCGCGTTCGCTGCGGGTGAGATAGCCAGGCATCACCGTCCAGCCGAGACCCGCGCACAATCCCGACCGTAGCACCCTCAGATCGGGCGCGGTCAACGCGGGCTGGCTCGTCAGCTCGATCTGGTTTGCATGGAGCCAGGTACGCAGCAGCGGTCGGTCGAGGTCGTACGCGAGGTGGGCCGTCCGGTTGAGCCCGTCGGCAAGCGGCAATTCGGCAATCCGCATGGCAACGGCGGGCGAGGCTACGGCGCGCAGGTGCTCTTCGCCCAGCGGATGAAAGGCCAACCGCGGATCTTCGGGCTGCGAGGCGGTGACGGCTAGGTGCACCTTGTCTTCGAGCAGCAAGGCATAGAGCGCCTCGCGCCCGCCGATATGCAGGCGCAGGTCTAGCCCCGCATCCAGCAGCGGCGCCAGTCGGGGCGCGATCATCTCTCCCAGTAGGTCCGACGGCGCGGCGATGTGGACCGTGCCCGAGATGCGCGACGATCGGGCCCGCGCGCTGGCCAGTGCCGATTCCGCCGTGTCGAGGCTGCTTCCGATCGAAGCCGCGAGATCGTCGGCAATCGCTGTTGGTCGAACACCCCGCGAATGGCGATCGAACAAGGGACGGCCCAATTGCGCCTCGAGCGATGCGATGTGCTGCGACGCAGCCGGTTGGGTGATGCCGATTGCCCGGGCCGCCTCGCTCAGTGAACGACGGCGGTAGACTTCGACGAAGGTGCGCAACTGCAGGAGGGACATTCCGGTTCCATAACCGGATTTATGGCCGTCCGCCATTCCCGCTGGATTTCATGATGCCGTTCCCTGCGTATCTAAGCCGCCGAAAGGAACGATCGAAGCAAAATCGCCGCCAATTGCTCCAAGCCCTTACCGCTGTCCTGGTGGCGGGCGCGGCGCCGGCGGGTGCGTTTGCTCGTGTTTCCGACATCACTAGAAAAGGACAACTGACGATGACCCGCATTCTCATGGTGGCCACCTCCGCCGACCGCATGACTCCCGGCACCGAACCGACGGGCGTCTGGCTCGAGGAACTTACCACCCCGTACTACGCGTTCCGCGATGCGGGCGCCGAGGTTACGCTGGCCTCGATCAAGGGTGGCGCCATCCCCGTCGACCAGCGTAGCGTCAACGCCGACGGCGAGAACGACGCTTCGGTCGAGCGCTATCTGAAGGACGAGGCCCTGAAGGGCGAGGTTGCCAGCACCCTTGTATTCACAAGCATCGATCCCGCCGGCTACGACGCGCTGTTCCTGCCGGGCGGCCACGGCACCATGTTCGATTACCCCGTCAGTGACGAACTGGCCCGCCTGGTCGAACGCTTCGACCGCGAAGGCAAGATCGTCGCCGCCGTCTGCCATGGACCGGCAGGGCTGGTCTCGGCGAAGAAGGCCGATGGCACGCCCTTCGTCGCCGGCCGCCGTGTCGCGGGCTTCACGGACAGCGAGGAACGCGCGGTCGGTCTCGATCAGGCGGTGCCGTTCCTCCTCGAAACGCGTCTCAAGGAACTCGGCGGCAAGCACGAGGGCGGCCCCGATTTTGCCCCCTTCGCCCTGCGCGACGGCAATCTGGTGACCGGCCAGAACCCCGCCAGCGCTACCCTCACCGCAGAGCTCGTGATGGAAGCCCTCAAGGACAAGGTCGCCTGATCATGCGCTATCTCCACACCATGCTGCGCGTCGCCGATCCCGAGGCAGCGATCCGGTTCTTCACGCTGCTGGGTCTCAAGGAGACCCGGCGCATGGAGAACCAGGCCGGGCGTTACACGCTGATCTACCTTGCCGCCGACGAGGATTTCCGCGGCGACGGCGAGCAGGGCGATGCCGAGGTCGAACTGACGTACAACTGGCCGCCCGAGGACGGCAGCGCTGCCGAGACTTACACGGGGGGCAGAAACTTCGGCCATCTCGCCTACGGGGTCGACGACATCTACGAGACGTGCGCGCGGCTGCAAGCGGGCGGCGTGACGATCAATCGCCCCCCGCGCGACGGATACATGGCGTTCGTCCGCTCGCCGGACGGGATCTCGATCGAACTGCTCCAAAAAGGCGAACACATGGCCCCGGCCGAACCCTGGGCCTCCATGCCCAACACGGGCGCATGGTGATGGCGCGCCTGTTCGAACCGCTCGAGGTCGCGGGGCTGCGGCTTGCCAACCGCATCGTTATCGCGCCGATGTGCCAGTATTCTGCCGAGGACGGCGCGATGACCGATTGGCACCGGATGCATCTCGGCCAGTTGGCGCTGTCGGGCGCGGGCGCGCTGACGATAGAGGCGACCGCTGTCAGCCCCGAAGGTCGCATCACCTACGGTGACGTCGGCCTGTACGATGACCGTACCGAAGCGGCGATGCGAAGCGTGCTAGAAAGCGTCCGTCAGTGGTCGGACATGCCGCTCGTCATCCAGCTGGCCCATGCCGGCCGCAAGGCGAGCAGCGCCAAGCCGTGGCACGGCGGAGCGCAGCTTCCCCCCGATACGGAGAATGGCTGGCAGACCGTGGCACCCAGCGCCATTCCCTTCGCTCCGGACGACCATCCCCCTGTCGAACTGGACAAGTCAGGGCTTGCCCGCATCCGGGAGGCGTTCGCGGATGCCGCCCGGCGCGCCGGCAGGCTCGGCATCGAAGCCGTCCAGATCCACGCCGCGCATGGCTATCTGCTTCACGAGTTTCTTTCGCCGATCTCCAACCGGCGCGGCGACGAATACGGCGGCAGCCTCGACAACCGGATGCGGTTCCCGCTGGAAGTGTTCGATGCCGTGCGCGAATCGTTTCCGGCCGACCGCCCGGTGACCGTTCGCGTTTCCGGGACTGACTGGGTTGAAGGCGGCTGGACAGCGGAAGAAACCGCAAGGTTTGCGCAGGAACTGAAGCGGCGCGGTTGCGCGGCGATCCACGTCTCCGGCGGCGGGCTCGACCCGCGCCAGCAGATCCCGGTCGGCCCCGGCTATCAGGTACCGCTGGCCCGCACGGTCAAGGACGCGGTCGCTATGCCTGTAATCGCTGTCGGCTTGATCACCGATCCGCACCAGGCGGAGCGCATCCTAGAAGACGGGCATGCCGACGCCATAGCGATTGCCCGCGCTGCGCTGTGGGATCCGCGTTGGCCCTGGCACGCCGCCGCCGCGCTTGGTGCATCGGTCAAGGCGCCCCCGCAATATTTCCGGTCCGAGCCTCACGAAGTGGGCCGCATTCTCAAGGAAATGACGCCATGAAAATCTCCGTCAAACTGCTTCTGGCCGCTGGCGCTGCCCTCTCGCTTGCCGCCTGCGCGACGACCCGGGAGGGTGCATCCGCGCCCCGGATCGAACAGGTCGCGACCTTCGATGGCGCGATGCCGACTGGCGTGACCGTCGCCCCCAACGGGCGCATCTTCGTCAACTTCCCGCAATGGGGCGACAACGCGCCGTTCACGGTTGCCGAGCTGGTCGACGGCAAGGCGGTGCCTTATCCCGACGCCGCGACCAACCGGCCCGATCCGGCCGACCCGGCGGGGCATTTCATCTCGGTGCAGAGCGTGGTGGCAGACGGCGCCGATCGCCTGTGGGTGCTCGACACGGCGGCGCCCAAATTCTCTCAACCACGGGCCGGCGGTGCAAAGCTGGTGGCGATCGATCTTGCGACCAACCGGGTGGTGAAGACGATCGTCCTGCCGCCCAGCGTGGTGCTGCCCACGACCTACCTCAACGATGTGCGCTTCGATCTGCGTCAGGGCGCCGAGGGCGTCGCCTACATCACCGACAGCAGCAACGACGGCGTCGGCGGCATCATCGTCGTCGATATCGCCAGCGGGCGTGCGATCCGGCGCCTGTCGAACCATGCGACGACCAACCCCGAGCCCGACTTCACCCCGGTCGTCGACGGCGCGGTGCTCATGAACCTCCCGGCCGACGGCCCCGCGACGCCGGTCACGATCGCAAGCGACGCGATTGCGCTCAGCGCCGACGGCAGCCTGCTGTATTACGGGCCACTGTCGGGCCGCACGCTGCACGCGGTGCCCACGGCGATGCTGCGCGATCCCGCGGTGTCCGAGGAGGCGTTAGGCCGCGCGGTCCGCAGCCTGGGGCGCAAAGGCGCCTCGGACGGGATAGCCGAGGACGACAAGGACCGCGTGTTCGCCGGCGATTACGAGAACAACGCGATCCGCGTGCTCGACCAGGGCCGCTGGACGACGGTGGTCAGCGACCCGCGCATCAGCTGGCCCGACACGCTATCGATCGGCACCGACGGCTACCTCTACTTTACCGCCAACCAGCTCCACCGCCAGCCCGGCTTCCACGGCGGGCGGGACCTGCGCCGCAAGCCCTACGAGCTGCTCCGCATCAAGGTCGGCGCCGCTCCCGTCCTGTTGCGCTCGCGGTGAACCCATCAGGCCGGGCGGGCTCGCGCGGGACCGCGATCCGGCGAAAAATCAACAATTGACTTGAAGGAATACAATCATGACAAACGGAATCGAAGGCAAGATCGTTCTCATTACCGGCGGCAGCACCGGCATCGGCGCGGAAACCGCGCGTCTTCTCGCGGAACGGGGCGCCAAGGTGGCCATCGCCGCGCGGCGCAAGGACAGGCTCGACGAGGTCGTCGCGGACATCGCCGCAACTGGCGGCACGGCACGTAGCTACGCGCTGGACGTGACCGACAAATCGGCGGTCCAGTCCGTCGTCGCAGCAATCATTGCCGACTTCGGCCGCCTTGACGTGCTGATCAACAACGCCGGGCTGATGCCGATCCGTCCGATGGCCGAGGTCAACACCGACGAGTGGGACCAGATGATCGACGTCAATCTGAAGGGTACGCTCTACGGCATCGCGGCGGCCCTTCCCGGTTTTCTCGAGCAGGGCAGCGGTCACATCATCAACTTAAGCTCGGTTGCGGGCATCAAGGTCTTTGCACCGGGAGGCACGGTCTACTCCGGCACCAAGTTCGCCGTCAGCGCGATCAGCGAGGGCTTGCGCCACGAGGTGGGGGAAAAGGTCCGGGTCACGTCAATCGAGCCTGGAGCTGTCGAAAGCGATTTGAAGTTCACGACCTCTGGCGCGGCCGCCGAGACGGTGCTGGACTTCTACAAGCAGGCCATCCCGGCGGCATCGGTGGCGCGTGCTATCGCGTTCGCTGTCGAACAACCTGATGACGTCGATGTCAACGCGATCGTCATCAGGCCGACTGCACAGGAGTTCTGATTTCGACGAGGAGGCGGGGCCGCGTGTGCTCCGCCTCGTGGGGAACGTACCGGCCCGCTCGTCCGTTACTTTGCCGAAGAATAGCTGAGCGTTCAACTTGAGGAGTGATTTATGCCCAAACTTGCCCTGTATGTACCACTGAAGGCCAAGCCCGGAAAAGAGCGCGATGTCGCCGATTTCCTGACCTCGGCATTGCCGCTCGTTCAAGCTGAGCCGGGCACTCTGACCTGGTATGCGATCGAGGAAGGTCCCGGTGCGTACGCGATCTTCGATACGTTCGACACGGAGGAGGATCGGCAGGCCCATCTTGACGGCAAGGTTGCCGCCGCACTGATGGACAAGGCAGAAGAACTGTTTTCTGAACCGCCGCAGATTCACAAGTTCACCCTGCTGGCCGCGAAATAGCCGAGCGGTCGGCACCCTAGCGCGTCGCTCTCATCGCCCGCGTGGGGGGCCCGGGCGCGGCGGCGTGCGTTGAGCGGCTTTCCCCGAACCGGCCACGGAGATACTCCATGCGCACCACCCAGACGCTCGACCTGAACGACGCGCGGACGATCATCGATTTGGGGATCGCGGAGGCCGAGCGGATAGGCAACCCGATGAACATCGCGGTGGTGGACGCGGGCGGCTGCCTCCTAGCGTTCGCGCGGATGGACGATGCGTGGCGCGGCAGCGTCGACATCGCGATCGGCAAGGCGTGGACGGCGCGCGCGTTCGACGTCGAGACCAAGGCGCTGGCGAACCTCGACCAGCCGGGCGCCGACTTCTACGGCATCCATGCCTCCAACGACGGCAAGGTGATGATCTTCGCCGGGGGCGTGCCGATAAAGGAGGGCGAGACGGTGATCGGCGCGGTACGCGTGTCGGGCGGCACCGGCAAGCAAGACCAGGGCGTGGCCGAGGCGGCGGCGCAGGCGTTCGCGCGCGGCTGAGCCTTGGAGCGCGGTGCCGGGCGCGGCGGTGCCCGCTTAGTCGAAGGCGGTTCAGTCGACGGCGGCGGGCGCGCCTCCCGCGCGGCGCGGGTCGCCTCCGTTTAGAGCGTTATTCGGCCATTCTGGCCCAGTTATTCAGAAAACCGCCGTGAATCGATCCCAGGATAGCCCACGGGAAGGAACCTCTCAGGTAGCACAAGGTTCAGGAAACTGAGATCACTTGGAAGGGTGCGATGTCCTCCGCCGCTGCGATGGACCGGATCATCAGCAAGGTCTCGATTTGATGACGCGTTGAGAAGAGCTGCGAAAGGAAAGGATCCGTGAAAGCTGTCGTGTACAACGGGCCCAAAGATGTTTCTGTCAGTACCATCGATGATCCCAAGATTGAAAAGCAGACCGATGTTATCATCCGGCTGACCACGACCAATATCTGCGGGTCGGACCTTCACATGTATGAGGGCCGTACCAGCTTCGAAAAGGGCCGGGTCTTCGGTCACGAAAACCTTGGCGAGGTCATCGAAGTTGGCGCTGCCGTAGATCGTATCAAGAAGGGCGATCGCGTGTGCATGCCGTTCAACGTCGGTTGCGGTTTCTGCGAAAATTGCGAACGCGGTTTGACGGGATTCTGCCTCACGACCAACCCTGGAACCGCCGGCGCAGCGTACGGCTTTGCCGAGATGGGTCCGTGGCAAGGTGGTCAAGCCGAGTTGATGCGCGTTCCTTATGCGGACTTCAATTGTCTGAAGCTGCCTGAGGACGCTGAGGAGAAGGAGGATGGCTATGTCATGCTCTCCGACATCTTCCCCACCGGTTGGCATGGCGTCGAACTGTCGGGTTTCCTGCCTGGCGAAAGCATTGCGATCTACGGCGCCGGTCCGGTCGGTTTAATGGCCGCGCACTCGGCCGAAATCCGCGGCGCCTCTCAGATCTTTGTCGTCGATTCTCACGATGACCGTCTGAAACTGGCCGAGGCGATGGGCGCTATTCCGATCGATATGCGCAAGGGCGATCCCGCCCAGCAGATCCTTGACGCGACTGGCGGCCTCGGGACCGACCGGGGGGTCGAGGCGGTCGGGTATCAGTGTTGCGATCGCCACGGCAAGGAGCGCAGCAATTACACGATGAACTGCCTCGTCAATAGCACGAAGGCCACCGGCGGAATCGGCGTCGTCGGCGTGTTCATTCCGGAAGACCCGAACGCGCCCGACGATCTCCAGAAGGAAGGCAAGATGGCGTTCGACTTCGGCAACTTCTGGTTCAAGGGCCAGAAGATCGGCACCGGCCAGTGCAATGTAAAGCACTACAACCGGCGACTGATGAAGCTTATCGAGCAAGGCCGGGCCAATCCTGCCCAAATCATCTCGCACCGACTGCCGCTCGATCAGGCACCAGACGCCTACAAGCATTTCGACGAGCGCGATGCAGGCTGGACGAAGGTCGTGCTCAAGCCGGGCACCTGACCTTAGTCTTCGACGGAATAGGAAATAAATTATGACTTTGGAAGGCAAATCGGTTGCCATTCTGATCGCACCCCGAGGGACGGAAGAACCAGAATTCTCGAAGCCCAAGCAAGCTGTCGAGGACGCTGGTGGCAAAGTGACCGTGATCAGTTTTGAACCGGGCAAGGCTCGCACAGTCAATAGCGATCTTGACGAGGGCGCCAGCTATACTATCGACAAGACGTTTTCCGAGGTGAAAGCCGACGATTTCGACGGACTTGTTGTGCCCGGAGGGACTGTCGGTGCCGACAAGCTGCGCGGCAGCGTCGAGGCAATTGCTTTCATCCGGGCTTTCTTCGATCAGAAAAAACCTGTTGCCGCTATATGCCATGCACCCTGGACATTGATTGAGGCGGGCGTGCTTGAGGGTCGCACCTTGACGTCCTACCCGACGCTGAAGGTCGATATCGAGAACGCCGGCGGTGCATGGACCAATGAGGAAGTCGTGGTCGACAACGGTCTTGTTACCAGCCGCGATCCCAATGATTTGCCCGCTTTCTGTGCCAAACTCGTTGAGGAAATCGCAGAAGGCGTGGACGCAGCGCTCGCAGCAGGGAATTAAGGCGGGGCGTTTCGACGAACCATGTAAGGGCCTCTCACTTGAAAAGGTCCGCACAAAGCAAATGTGGCGGATGGCCAGCGATTGGCCGTCCGCCACGCCGCGTATCACACGAACGCGGCGCACCTGGCGGGCACACAAACCCTAAGCCGCGTCAACCGCGGTCACACATCGCCGGTTCCCGCTTCCAGATTCGACCCATTCCAACTTGTGGTTGAGTTGCACATGATCGAACGTGCGTTCGGCCAGATTTACGACCTACAGCGCCGCCTTGAGATAGCGGGCGGTGAGACTGCCTTCCGCTTCCGCAACGACGCCAGGGACGCCGCTGGCAACGATACGGCCTCCATCTTCCCCGGCCCCCGGTCCCAGGTCGATGATCCAGTCGACCTGTGTGATGGCGCGCATGTCATGTTCGACGACTACGACGGTATTGCCGGCGTCTACGAGGCCCTGCAGGTGTTGCATCAGCCGATCGCCATCGGAGGGGTGAAGCCCCGAAGTTGGCTCGTCGAGGATGTAGATCGTGTTGCCGCGTTGAGCGCGTTGCAGTTCAGTCGCCAGCTTGATGCGCTGCGCCTCCCCGCCAGACAACTCGGTCGCCGGCTGACCGAGCCTCAGATAGCCAAGACCGATCTCCCGCAACACGTCGAGGGAGCGCATCACAGATGCCTCGCCAGCGAAGAAATCGCACGCATCGTCGACAGTCAATTCGAGCACCTGGGCGATATTGCGCCCGTTCCATTCGACTTCGAGCGTTTGCGGGTTGTAGCGAGAGCCATGACAGGTCGAGCACGGGGCAAAAACGCTCGGCAGGAACAGCAGCTCCACCATGACGTATCCCTCGCCCTCGCACACAGGACACCGGCCTTGCGCGACGTTGAACGAGAACCTTCCCGGGCTGTAATGCCGCCGGCGGGCGAGCGGCGTATCAGCGAAGATCCGTCGCACATGGTCGAACATGCCGCTGTAGGTGGATAGGTTCGAGCGCGGCGTGCGGCCGATCGGTTTCTGATCGACCCGCACCAGCCTGCGAACATGCTCCATGCCTGCGACAATGCGTCCTTCAGTGTCGTTCTGCGCAACATCGAGCAGCGGATCGATATCCTCCTCCTCGGCCGCGGGGGAGCCGCCGAGGTGTTCCGTGACGAGCTCGGGCAGCGCCTGACTGACAAGACTGGATTTGCCCGATCCCGAAACGCCGGTGACAGCGGTGAAGCAGCCGATGGGAAACTCGACGTCGAGACCATGGAGATTGTTCCGCCTGATCCCTTCCAGGCGTAGCCATGCCTTGGGATCGCGCGGTGTGCGCTCACTGCGGAGCGGCTCTGCGAACAGGTAGCGGCGGGTGATCGAAGTCTCGACGTCGGCAAGTCCCTCTATCGGCCCGCTGTAGAGGACTTCACCGCCCTTTTCCCCGGCTCCTGGCCCGACATCGACGAGCCATTCCGCGCGGCGGATCACGTCGAGATCATGTTCGACGACGAACAGGGAGTTGCCCGCCGCCTTGAGACGCTCGAGGATGGTGAGCAAGGCTTCGCCATCTGCCGGGTGCAACCCTGCCGAAGGCTCGTCAAGCACATAGACCACGCCGAAAAGCTGTGACGACAATTGCGTGGCAAGCCGCAAGCGCTGCAGCTCTCCGGAGGAGAGCGTCGGCGTGCTGCGGTCGAGCGAAATGTAGCCAAGGCCAAGATCGATCAGCGGCTCTAGCCGCTCGATCAATTCGCAGGCAAGGCGTTGGGCGGCGATCCGCTTCTCGTCGGAGAGATTGGGCGTGCGGCGTACGTCGGGCGCGCTCTTGTGCGCAGAGCCGCCCGCCGCAACCCGTTGTTCGACCGCTGCATCGCGGGCCGCTTTTTCCAGAACATGGCCCTTTGAGGGGGCGGAGACCGCCCCATACGCGCCATGCGCGACGGGCATCAGCAAGTCCTTCAGCTTGAGCACCGTCAGGTCGCCGAACTCGGCAATGTCGAGGCCGGCGAATTTGACCGACAGGGCTTCGCGCTTCAGGCGCTTGCCGTCGCAGGTCGGGCACTCGCGGCCGATGATATATTGCGAGACGCGCTTCTTCATCAGCGCGCTTTTAGTGTTGGCGAAGGTTTCCAGCACATAGCGGCGCGCGCCGGTGAAGGTGCCCTGGTAGCTCGGCTCCATGCGGCGCTTGAGCGCCGTCCGGGTCTGTTCGGGCGTCAGGCCCGCATAGACCGGCACCGTCGGCGCCTCTTCAGTGAAGAGGATCCAGTCGCGATCTTTTTTCGGCAGGTCGCGCCACGGCGTATCGACGTCATAGCCGAGCGAAACGAGGATATCGCGCAGGTTCTGGCCATGCCAGGCGGCCGGCCAGGCGGCGATCGCTCGATCGCGAATGGTGAGGCTGTCGTCAGGAACCATCGTCTCTTCGGTCGCGTCATATACGCGGCCGATGCCGTGGCAGGTCGCGCAGGCTCCCGCGACCGTGTTGGGCGAGAAATCCTCCGCATAGAGCATGGGTTGATGGCGCGGATATTCGCCGACGCGCGAATAGAGCATCCGCACCAGGCTGGAGAGCGTCGTCACGCTGCCGACCGAGGATCGCGCGTTGGCCGAGCCGCGCTGCTGCTGCAGCGCGACCGCAGGCGGCAAACCGTCGATCGCGTCGACCTCCGGCACGCCGGCCTGGTCGATCAGGCGACGGGCATAGGGCGCAACCGATTCCAGATAACGCCGCTGCGCTTCGGCATAAAGGGTGCCGAACGCGAGCGATGACTTGCCCGAGCCCGATATGCCGGTGAACACCACGAAGGCGTCGCGCGGTACATCGACGTCGACATTTTTGAGGTTATTCTGGCGCGCGCCGCGAACCTGCACGCAAGCGGGCGGCCCCGTATGCCCATGATCGGTGGCCGGCGTCGTCGCGTGAATATCCTTGCTCTTCAATTCAGTCTTCCTGCCCTATCCGCCCGTGCAGCCCGTGGTTCATTACAGTCGGGTAACAGATGAATGCTTTTCCGGCTCAATACATCCAAAGGTCAGGCTGGCCCGATATTCGGCACCTTTGAAATATTTTCCAGCATTGGACAAAGGTTACGACAAAACCATTTTCCCCGTTGGATCGCGCGACGAGGCCACACACACTCCGCTGGTAAGCGCCTGGGCCAGGCGGCCCTGGTCCGTGCCGCTATCGGCATGTAACGACCGCACTTCGGCGCTTGTTACCGCATCGCGACGCGTTGCCCATTTGCCAGAGCGCGCTTCATCATGCCGGGGTCGGGCCATGATGACGGCCGAGTTGTCGATCCGAGCGCCTCGCGCCGCTTCGGATCGGCGGGTCAGTAGTGAATGACCGTGCGGATCGACTTGCCCTCGTGCATCAGTTCGAAGGCCTCGTTGATCTCCTCCAAACCCATCGTATGGGTTACGAATGGGGCCAGATCGATATCGCCTCTCATCGCGTCCTCGACCATGCCGGGGAGCTGTGTCCGTCCCTTGACGCCACCGAAAGCGGACCCCTTCCATACGCGGCCCGTGACGAGCTGGAATGGGCGGGTGGAGATTTCCTCGCCCGCGCCGGCAACGCCAATCACGATCGACTGACCCCAGCCACGGTGCGCTGATTCAAGCGCGGCGCGCATGACTTGGACGTTGCCGATGCACTCGAAGGTATGATCGATGCCCCAGCCCGTCATCTCGATCAGCACTTGCTGGATGGGCTTGTCATGGTCCTTGGGGTTGATGCACTCGGTCGCACCGAACTGGCGTGCCAGCTCGAACTTGGACGGATTGGTGTCGATGGCAATGATGCGACCCGCCTTCGCCTGGCGCGCACCCTGAATCGCCGCGAGGCCGATGCCGCCGAGGCCGAACACGGCGACCGAGTCTCCGGGCTGGACCTTGGCGGTATTGTGGACTGCGCCGATGCCGGTCGTGACGCCGCAGCCGAGCAGGCAGACATGTTCGGGGTTTGCCTCGGGATTGATCTTGGCGAGCGAGACTTCGGCGACGACAGTATATTCACTAAAGGTTGAACAGCCCATGTAATGATAGAGGGGCTGACCATTGTACGAAAAGCGGGTGGTCCCATCGGGCATCAAGCCCTTGCCCTGCGTTTCGCGGACAGCGACGCACAGGTTGGTTTTGCCCGACAGGCAGAAGTCGCACTTGCCGCATTCGGCGGTGTAGAGCGGAATCACGTGATCGCCCGGCACGACGCTGGTGACGCCTTCACCGACCTCGACAACGATGCCCGCGCCCTCGTGGCCCAGAACCACCGGGAAAACACCCTCCGGATCACTCCCCGCCAGAGTGTACGCGTCGGTGTGGCACACACCGGTGTGCGTCACCCGTATGAGGACTTCGCCTTTCCGGGGTGGGGCGACATCGATCTCGACGATTTCGAGTGGCTTGCCCGCCTCGAAGGCTACAGCGGCGCGAGATTTCATGTTGGGATACCCTCGTTGAGTTAAACTGATTGCTGGTGCGAGGCCGTTGCGTCAGCGCAAATTCGTGGGGGAGCGATCGCTCACTCCCCCGGTATGCCGGTCAGACCGTAACGACGACCTTGCCGATCTGGTCGTTCGATTCGAGGAAGCGGTGAGCGTCCTGGATGGCGTCGAGCGGGAAAGTGCGCGCGATCCGCGGCTTGAGCGCGCCCGATTCCAGACCCGCCACGATGAACGCCTTGGCGCGATCGAGGGCGGCATCGTCCGAGACGATCTCGCTGTAGAGATACCCCTTGAGCGTGAGGCTCTTGCCCAGCACGGAGAACAACGGGAACGGCGTCGGTTCGCCGCTGAGCGCGCCATATTCGAGCAGGATGCCGCCGCGTGCCATGCTCTCGGTCAGCGGCTCGAACGACGGGCCTCCGACCGGATCGAGCACCACGCGCGCACCCTGACCATCGGTTATCTCCATCACCCTCGCTACCAGGTCCTCTTCCCCGGTCGCGACGACATGATGCGCACCGGCATCGATCAGGGCCTGGCGCTTGGCGCCGGTACGCGTCGTCGCGATTACCGTCGCGCCGACCATCCGCGCAATCTGGAAGGCCGCAAGGCCGACGCTGCTGGAGGCAGCTGTGACGATGACGAAATCGCCCTCGCCGAGTTTCGCCTGCTCCACCAGTGCACCCCAGGCGGTGACATACTGCATCCACACGGCCGCCGCTTCCTCGAACGACAGCGCCGCCGGATGCTTGACGACGAGGCGGGCGGGCACGTTGGCGACCTCGCCATAGGTGCCCCAACGCGCGATATCGAGCGGGGGGATGACGCTGACGGCTTCGCCTTCCGCAAACCCGGTAACGTCGGCGCCGACCGTAACGACAGTGCCGGCAGCCTCATAGCCAAGGCGGCTCGGGAACTCGGCTTCCTGAAGGTAGGCATGGTTGCGGAACATCACCTCGGCGCGGTTTATGCCTATCGCCTTCACCGCGATCTGCACTTCGTCGGCCGCAGGCGCGGGGACTGCCACATCTTCAATCCTGAGGACGCTGGCGTCGCCATATTCGTGGATACGGACGATGCGGCTCATTGGAGACTCCTTGATTATTTAATGATCGTTCTGTAAGGGAGCGGACCACCCGTTTCAAGATATTATTTATCGATCGTTCCATATCGTGCATCAGAGATGACAGAGACGAAAGCCCGTCGCCGCGCAGGTCGCCCTCGTGTGTTCGACACTGACGCTGCGCTCGACAAGGCGGTGCGGCTGTTCTGGCAGCGCGGCTACGAGGCGACATCGATGGCCGATCTGGTGGCGGAGACTGGCGTCGCCGCCGCCAGTCTCTATGCAGCGTTTGACAACAAGGCGGGGCTGTTTGCGGCGGTGATCGAACGTTACGCCGCGACGTTCAGCGTCCACCTCTATGCACCCATCAACGATCCGGCGTTGTCCACCTACGAAGCCGTCAAAGGCCTGCTGGAACGAGCGGCGTCATCATTCTCGGAACCTGGAACGCCGGCCGGCTGCTTCATGTATTCGGCAGCGGCAGCCGTTTCGCCGGCGTCCGCCGCCATCGAATGCCTGCTGCGCGACAAGCGTATCGCGGCGGAGGCCCTCCTAATCGAGCGTCTGCAACGCGGCGCCGCGCAGGGCGAGCTTGCGGCCAACACCGATCCGGCCGTGCTAGGCAAATTCATCAATACGGTCATGGAAGGCATGTCCGTTCAAGCGCGCGACGGCGCTACGATCAACGAACTGCTCTCCATCGCCAAAATGGCGCTCGATCGATGGCCGGCCGCGATATGATCGTTTCATGGTGGTCATCTGCCAATCTGCCCCCCGACCGAACAGTCGAACTCATCTCATAGGACGAAAGCACATGAAACACGTGACATTGCCCGGCGGGGAAGTGGTTCCTTCACTGGGTCAAGGCACCTGGAAGATGGGCGAACGTGCCGAGCGCCGATCCGATGAGATCGCCACGCTACGCGCCGGTGTCGAACTGGGCATGACGCTCATCGATACCGCCGAAATGTACGGCGATGGTGCGGCGGAAACGCTGATATCCGAGGCGCTGGGCAGCGTTCGCGACCAGTTGTTCCTCGTCAGCAAGGCATATCCGCAGAACGCATCGCGCTCCCGCCTTGCCGATGCATGCGAGGCGAGCCTGAAGCGGCTCGGCACCGACCGGCTGGACCTCTACCTGCTCCATTGGCGGGGATCGGTGCCGCTCGCTGAGACTGTGGAGGCATTGGAGGCGCTCAAATCAGCGGGGAAAATCAGGCATTGGGGTGTCAGCAATCTCGATACCGACGATATGGACGAGCTTATCGCTGCCGGCGGGGATGGCTGCGTGACCGATCAGATCCTCTACAATCTCGTCCGTCGAGGCCCTGAGTTGGACCTGTTGCCGTGGCTCGCCCAGCACAAAGTGCCAGTGATGGCGTATAGTCCCGTCGAGCAGGGACGCCTCTCAAGCCATCCCGCCCTCGACAAAGTAGCGGCCCAGGTTGGCGCAACCCCTGCGCAGGTCGCACTTGCCTGGACGTTGCGCCACGATGGCCTTATCGCCATCCCGAAAGCGAGTTCGATTGCACATGTGCGGGAGAACCGCGCGGCCGCAGATATCGTGCTCTCCGACGCCGACATTGCGACACTCGATGCGGAATTTCCCAGACCACGCGACCGCCGTCCACTCGAGATGCTTTAGCGTCAGATGACGATATTATCGCTCGAAGGAACAGAACGCAAACCGGATCGGCGGTAGGCGCTCAGCGGTGCGGTGATCGGACCAGTGTCGACACCGCTATCGAGCGGGTGCTGCGCGACTGACGGTTCGAGCACCAGGCCTATCGCGCCCCTGGCCCCAATCTGCTCTTAGCCTCCACGAATAACCGTCTGACCGTTCTTACCGTCTATGGGGCGTATCCGAGCTGGCAGGGCATCCAGCCAAGGGCGTAATTCTTGTCCATCGGGCGCTCGGGCGGCCTAGCTGTCAGCACGACACCGCGCTGCCTGAGTTTCCGAGCTGCCATCCCAGCGTGCGCCGCTGGCGGGAAGGTGAGCCGATTACTCGCTCAAGCTCAGTTCGACAGAGCGCAGGCCATGAACCGTTCACTGCACTGCAGCGCCGAATTAGCGCTCTGCTACCTAGAGAGCTGCTTAGCAAAAAAAATGCTCTCAATAGCCCGATCTCGCAAGCTCAGTATCTGATTTACGAAAAAGGGAAATGTGGTGGACGCACTAGGGCTCGAACCTAGGACCCGCTGATTAAGAGTCAGCTGCTTGACGGCAGCTTTAGCCGATTTCTCCCCAAAAGAGGACGGTCAACAATCGGCCCACTTTCTGCCGATCTGTGATGCCAGTCAGGCAAACGATGTATGTCGGCTCCAGACAGGAGCTGCCATCCGATCTATCAATTTGGAACGGCAGCACTGTCCCAGGCCCAGTCATAATCGGGCGGTCCGCTTTCAAGCATCGTAATATTGCGGTCGAACGGCTTGAGTGGGCGCAAAGCAGTCATTTCAAGTGTGTAGCTCAGATGTCCGCCTTTGGTCGCTTTCCAGACCCACCGGTTTCCGCCAGCGCCTGGCCGATTCATTCCCTGAGCCAATCTCCAGCAATGTTGTAACACTTCAAGATAACTGATTTTCGATGCTGAGCAGATGTTCGCGACCAAACATTGCATCGACAGCGATGACCCCGCATAGGCGATCGCATGCGTGAACCGATGCAAGCCGCCATCCTCGCCGTGATAGAACGCGCGCCGATCTGGATCAGGCAGGATCTGACATCGAAGGATCCGGCGGCCCGCACGCGCGCGGAGGAGTCGCTGGCGATGATCATCGCCGACGCCGTCCAAAGGCAATCCGCGCAAGCCGATTGATCAGGCGGCAACGCCAGCGGTGCGCCTGAGTTCAGCGATCCGCTCGGCACAGACTTCATGCACGACGCGGCCCAACTCCTCGATCTGCTTGCCAAGCCAGCCGAGTTCCGCCTCGCTTATCTTGTAATGCTTCGAATAGCGGGCCTTCACATAGGCCTCCTTGAGCTTCTCCCAACGCGCCTGGTCGATGCGGCGCTCACGCGGCCAGACGTCGACCAGGCGGCGATCGAGGCGCTCGGCCTGGGTACGGAGAAAGCCGATATTATGGACATGGGGCGTGTAGAAGGTCGTGACCAGAAGGACGCAGTGGTAGAGGCTCTCAGTCGCCTGATGTAACTCGAAAGCAGCGTGCTTGTTGAGACTTTCGCCGATCGCAAATCTCGCGAGCTTCATTCGGCCTTCCGCTGCAGGCAACCACTCTTCTAAATATTCCTGCGCCATGGCGAGCGCCTGATCCGGCGTCTTGGGCTTGGGGACGTGGAGCTCTGTGTCCTCGACCTGGTAGAGGGCAATGCCGTCTTCGCGCACGTCCATGAAGAAGTAGCGGCCATGGGCGAGGCCATCATTCACCTCCTGAAGAGTGTGGACGATGAAATTGACCGGCGTGCGAATGGCATGGGTGATCGCAAGCTCGCGATTGAACCGGTCCTCGAGCTTCAGCCAATAATCGACGCGTTCGGTCAGGCGCTTGTCGTTGACGATGATGAGGATGTCATAGTCGGACTGATAGCCCTTGGCCGTGTGCGGTTCATCGACCCAGCCGCCCCTGGCATAGCTGCCATAAAGGATGATCTTTTCGATCCGGCCGCGCTTCTTCCAGCCATGATTGGCGAGCGCCAGCGCATCCTCGAATTCCTCGAAGATGATCCGCACGACCCGCTCGAGTTCGCGCTGCTTGTCGCCGGGCAAATGATCCAGATCGGTCCGCATCACCCTATCCTAGCTTAGACCGCATGGCGGCCGCAATGATGGGCCGGCCGATCATCAGTGCCTGTCTTCATTCTGTGCCGCATGCTGCATCGCGGCGCGCGCTTCGGCATGCCACAGGCGCATGGCCGTCAGCGCGGCAGGCGTGAGCCTGACCAATATGCGGCGACGATCGCGGGGATCGGCCACGCGTCTGACCACGTCCAGCGCCGCCAGCTTCTTGATCCATCGCTGTGTCGTTGCCGGCGCCAGGCCGGCGGCAATGCCGACCGCCGTGATCGGGAGATCGACCTCCTCGACCATGCAGGCATAGATATCGAGCATCACATCCCATGCCGGCTCAACGGACTGGACCAGCTCGGGAAGATCGGCGCGGCGGCGGCGCATCCGGATGATGGAGCGGATGAACGCCGCGTCATTATCGACCTGCGAGCCTTGGGCATGATCCTCGTAAATGTTCTGGGGTTCCGCGCTGTCGGGCCGCGGGCTGCTTGCCGGCAGGATCATGGCAGGCCTGAGTCGCCTGCGCGGTTGCTCGGTCATGGCGCCCTGCTCCCGCAGTGGGTGTAGAAAAGCCTGTGGATAAGTCTGTGGATAAATCCGGCCTGCGCGGCGCCTTGCTGCTCTTCCCCTGCTCCTGGATGAAAATGTGTGGCGCGGTCTTTCGGCCTGCGCGCGTTCAACCACCATAGCCACGGGCTGGCGGCGACCAGGCCGGATCCGAGCCATGGCGCCTGACCCGATTGCGATGGCGGATGGTGGCGACAGCCAGAAACAGCATCTGCGGCACCGCCCAGAACACATTGCTGATCCAGTAGAGGACCGGTACGATCTGCGGATCGAGCAGCCGGATGACATGGCCCATGACCGCCAGCAGCTGGCATGCCGTGATCGCCATCGGCCAGTAGCGGCGCGCGAACAGCATGATCGCGCCCAGCGCGAGCAGCATGGCGAGATCGACCGCGAAGATCGCCGACTGGAAGCCGTCTGGCGGGGGCGGCGCATGGATGGAAATCATGATCGAGGCGAAGATGCCGGCCAGGAAAATCGTGGCGGTGAGCCGTTCGGGGCTGCCGCCCCGCACCAGGGCATAGAAGCAGCAGATCGCCGAAAGGATCAGGAAGGCCAGAAGGATCATGGTTGCTTGTCCACATTAGAGCTGGCCTTCCCCCTTTTTGCAATCGGGCTCAGGCCGCCGCCACGAGCGTGGCGACGGGTGCCGGCTGCGTCTTCGCCTGCTGACAGGGCCAGGTGGGACCGAAGCTTTCGGGCGTCGCCCCGAAGCGCCGTGCGATCCGGCCATATTCTGCATGAGCTTCGACGATCGCGGTGCGGCTTTCCATATGCGCGTCGATCGCCCGCCGCAGCTTTGCGAGCGCCGGCTCGGCAATGCCCGGCGGCAGGCCATGATCTTCCTGCACCCTGATCGTCGCGATGATGAGCTCTGCCGTCGAGACGATGCCGCTATCGGCAGACTTCTCGGCGAGCTGGACTGCGGCGGCGACGGTCATGATGCCGCCATGGAGCGGATGGTCGGTCGGCTTGGACATGCGCATTCTCCCTGCGCCACACCTGATGGCGCAACTGCTGTGATGCCGGCGCGGGAGATTTCAGTGGGAGAGGCTACGGAGAAAATCGGCAATGCTGAAGAGCATGCCCAGGCCAGCGCTGATCGCGAAGAAGCAGAAGCCGATCGCGATTGCGACCGCCAGCGTCAGCAGCGACCGCGTGGCCAGCGTCATTCCATCCGGTCTCGTTCCATCGAAAATTTCCTGCACGAGCAGGCCAAGGCTGACCTGCCCGCGAGGCGGGGTGACGGACCGCCTCTCACCCTGATGTCCATCGTCCGGTTCGGACGGCTCGATGGCGTTCAGGGCGTGGGGCAGAGGTGCGGCAGGGTCGATGGTTTCGGCTAGACCTAGCAAATCGCCCCCTATTTTCTCGGGGGTGTCGGCAATGACATGACCTGGGGCTTGCGGCACGACCTGGGCCAGATGATCGGCATAGAGAAGGGCCGCATGGCGGCGATCGCGCGCGCCGATCTTGGTGACCGCGTCGCGAATATAGGTATTGACGGTGCCCGGTCGGATATCGAGTGCGCGGGCGATATCCTCCGAACTTTTGAGGTCGCGTACCATCAGCAGGCATTCGCACTCTCGAGGCGTCAGGCGGTCAAATGGCGTCTCGGTCATGCGCGGGTCTGGAACCTCTTGGCCTTTTGCGAACAATGTTCTTTTAGGCAATATTGGGTTGCAAATCTCAACGCATTATGACCGCCGATGACAGTGCGATCTTCAGCCTGCGAGCCCCGGCCTTGCGCTGCGCGCCGTCAGCGCACGCCGGAAGCGTGTCTGCGCCTTCAGTTCTCGCGGACCGCATGGGCCAGTTGCGGGGCGATAGCGCGGCGTCGTGCATGATATTGCTGCAGCAGACGGGTAAGCGCTTCCCAGCTCCCGGCGCGTGCGGTCTGGTCGATCTCGTCGATTTCGGCGGCGGCGCCGGCCAGCAAGTCGGCCTCCATACGACGATAAGGACCCAGGCGCGCCGCTGCATTGGCAATCGCCCGATCAAGTTCGCCATTGCCCGCCGCCATGCCGATCGAACCGAACAGGATCGCACACTGATCGGCGATGCCATTATGGCCTTGGGGAATGTCGAGTTGCGCTTCCCCGGTTTCGAGCCGCCGCAGCCCGACACTGAGCAACATCTCGTGCCAGTCGAGCAGCTGGCTGATATCTGCTGCATCGAGCCGGGGCACATGGAAGCCGATCCCTGCCGTGGCCTGGACCAGGCGCTCACCACTGAGCCGATTGAGGCTGTCGCGCACCGGCGTGATGCTGACCCCGAGGTCCAGCGCCAGCTTGGTGGCCTCGAGGCGGAAGCCCGATGGCCAGGTTCCGGCAATCAGCCGCCGGCGGAGCGCGTCATAGGTGGGCTCGAGCACATGGGCCGGGCTCATCGCCCTTCTCCGGCGCGCTCGAGATAATCGGCGAGCATCGCCTCCTGGTCGGGCCGCAGCGCATCGATCGCGCCGACATGGTCCGGAATGCCGTCGCGGAGCAGGATCGACGGGCACTGGCCTTCATAATTGCCCAGATTGGGGCGATGCTGGGCATAGCCGACCAGGGCGGCAAGTTCGGGACTGAAATTCCTGGCAATATCGGGTGGATAGGCGAGCCATTGATTCTCATAGGGTTTGAGCCAGCCCAGGCAGTAGCCGACCACGATCCCGCGCCGGCTGTCATGGCTGCTATTGGCGCCTGCGCCATGGGCCGTGGAGCCCAGAAAGACGATAGCACCGCCCGGCGGGCACTGCGCCACAATGGGTGCGCCCGGATCCGACCTGGCCATGCCGGTCTCGCCATGGCTGCCCGGGTAGATCAGCGTCGCACCATTTTCGCGGGTGAAGGGATCGAGCGGCCATATCACATTGACCAAATATTCATGGGCGCCCTTGGCGCCCTGCCACATGTCATGGTCACGATGCGGCAGCTGTTGCGCCTCGCCCGGCAATATCTCGACCGCCTGCATGACATTGAGCTGGATCCGGTCGCAGGCCGGCCTCAGCACCGTTTCGACCAGGTCCATTATGAGGGCATTGAAGACGAGGGCTTGCGCATGGCGCGAGCGCTTGAGCAGTCCGCCAAAGCGCCTGGTCTTCTCGCCATAGAAGCGCCCCTGGCAGAGCGGCGTGGCGGCAAAGCTCGGTTCAAGATCTTTGTTGAGCGCCTGGATGATCTCCAGCGGGAGCGCATTTTCGATGATGCAGTAGCCATCCCGCAGCAGAGTCTCGGTCGCGCTCTTGTTGCTGGGCTGGTCGGCAGTCATGCGCGCCTCCCATGGCGCGGGGCGCTCAGCCGAAATTGCAGCGGCATGTGGATGCCAGCGCGTTGGAGCCCAATTGGCGTCTTCGCGTCTATGTGGATGTGGAGGGCGACAAGCTCCTGACTGCCGTACCGGAGCGGTTGCCCCAGCGCCTCGCATTGCCAGCCGAAGGTCCGGATCTTCTCGAACCATTGGCGTTCGGCAACGCCGGTATAGGAGCGGATGTCGTTCGCCAGGGCATGATCGACGAGCGCGGTCACCAACTGGTTGCGCGCTGCGCGCCGTTCGTCTGCCTTGAGGTCGCGATCGAGACAGAAGCGGGTGATCTCCCGGACATGGTCGCCCGTCGGCACCGGTCCAGCACACAGATGCGGGAACAGATCGGCGAGAATATGAGGGCGATCGGTCGGCAGCAGCCGTGTCGAGGCGCGATGACGAACTTCCGTGTCCGTCAGCACCAGATACTGGGCGTCTGGATTATCGAAATGATCGATCTCGTAGCGATCGGCGAGGACCGGAAGATCCCATTTGAGCAGGTCGATGAAGACCCGCTTGCGCGCTTCGAACATGGCGCGCAGCACCGCGTCCTCGTCGATGTCCGGGCTCTGAATGATCGGGGCTGGCATGCGCTGTTCCTGTCATGATTAAACATGCACGCATGACATCATCGCAGCGCTACCCCGCCTATACCCAGAAAGGGGGATAGCGCCGCCGCGCGCTTGTGCGGCGGCGCATTTGTTCAGGCCCGCTCGCGCCAGCGGAAAATGTCGGAGAAGCTGATCAGGCCATCGAACAGCGCGAAGAGGATGAGCGAGGCACGGTTGCTCGTGTCGTAGCGGTCGCGCGCTTCTTTGAGATGCTGGATCACCGTTTCCTTGCTGATGCCAAGGATCCTGGCGATCTCCCAATTGGTCTTGCCGCGCGCTGCCCAGAGCACGCAGTCGCGTTGCCGGTCGGTGAGGCGCGGTTTCTTTGCCGGGCGGCGCCATCCCGATAGCCGGCTCGCTTGGGCGATCGCGATCGCGCCCAATATGTCGGCGATGATGAGCATGCGCTCGGGAAGTGGCCGGTCGGTGCCGGTCACGAAGGTGCAGCTGCCCGTGATCGTGCCGGGCAGATGGCGCGGGACCGTGAACCCGTCGAGCATGCCATGTTTGCGGCCGGTCTCGAAGGTGACGCGCTCGATCGGCGTCATCGGGATGAGATCCTCGATATCGCGCCATCGAAAGCCCGAGAGGCTGCTTTCACCGGCCCTTCGGACCGGATCGGTCTGAGCAAGATTGAAGCCGATATAGATATCCGCCCAGCTGGACGGATAGCTGTGGAGGAGCATCGATGTGCCCGAATGTCCGCCAAGGCCGACCTCGACGCTGAGGGCGAAGCGATCGAACCCCAATGCTGTGGCGACCCTGTCCATCGCCTCGTGAAGGGCATCTGCGGACAGGGCACGAATGATGGTCTGACTGAGCGACTCTATCTGTTCCTGGTGCATTCCTCTGGATCTGCGTCCATGGCGACAGGCCCAACCCGTTCGGCCATGAAGGCGCCCTTTCCCTGGCTCGGGCCTTTGGCGACGTCCCTCACGCCGCGCCGCGAGCGTTCATGTCTGCCTTTGGCTGCAACCCTGTCCCGGCTTTTGCTTGCGGACTCTTCTGGTCCGCGACCCAATCTGCCCGAATGACCTGGGGTTTCAAGACACTTTTGTGACAGTGGCGGATTGTGGGAATGGGGCGCGGCCCGGACATGCCCGGCCGGGCTCTATCCCGATCTTCCGATCGGGATAGAGCCGCCTTGGTCTGGGCCTGTCGGTCACGATCCCTGCCACAGGATAAGAGTGTCTGCGGTCGCCGCGCGGGCGCGGCGGCGTCGGTCTGGCCGCTTCCTCTCAAAATCGGGAGTGGCCGGCGCTCTCTGCTAGGCGCGTCACGGCCGGCGGCAAGCTGCTGCGCAGCTGCTCCATTGCATTGCGCCCTGCCGGTGCCCCCGACCGCTCGAGCGCGCCTCTCCGCTCGCACGCTGCCGCCCACCCCCGCTTTTGCGCGGAAGCGGCTGGTGTGAGGTTCAAGAGCAGGAGGATATCATGCGTGGCAAGACCAGCGCTCGGGCGCGCAGCGCAAGCGACATGTCGGATCGGACCAGCCTCTATGATGAGGTGACCAGCCGGATCATCGGGGAACTGGAAGAGGGGCGTTTGCCATGGGTCCAGCCTTGGGGGAGCGGGGCGGACCTTGCCCCCGGCCTGCCGCGCAATGCGCTCACCGGCCGCGCCTATTCGGGCGTCAATATCCTCATTCTCTGGTCCACCGTGATCGAGCGCGAATATCCCTCGCAGGGCTGGCTGACCTTCAGGCAGGCGCTCAGCGCTGGCGGTCAGGTGAGGAAGGGCGAGAAGGGCACGACCGTGGTCTATGCCGATCGCTTCATCCCGCAGGCCGAGCGGGACAAGGCACGGGGCGGCGAGGAGGCGAAGGCTATTCCCTTCCTCAAGCGCTTTACCGTTTTCAATGTCGCGCAATGCGAAGGCTTGGCGCCGGGGCTTCTCCCCGATGACCTGCCTGTGCCCGAACGCGAGGCCATCCCCCTTGCCGAGGCAGTCATTGCCGCCAGTGGCGTCGATTTCCGGGTCGGCGGCGATCAGGCCTATTATGTTCCGTCACAGGATTTTGTCGCGGTGCCGCCGCAACAGGCCTTCTTCGAGCAGATCAACTATTACCGGACCTGTCTGCATGAACTGACCCATAATGCCGTGATCCGGATTATGCCGCATCTGATCGGCAGCGCGCGGTTGGCAGTATGATCGCGCCAATCCCATTCGGCATAATCTTCGTCGCTCCAACGACATGGAGCACGACGATCATGCCTCAATATTTGCAGACCAGCATCGAGCCTTATCTGGACTCGTTCGCCGAGAGTTTTGCGGCGGAGAACTACACACCCGCCACGATCAATGCCTATCGATTGATCCTGCGGAAAGTGGGCCACGTGATGGATGCTGAGGGGATCGACCCTCCGGCGTTGACCCTCGACATGGCCGAGCAGGTGGGCCGCAAAGTGCCGCGCAAGCATGCGGGCACGGCATGGCCGTATAAGTTGGCCCGTCGCTTCGCGCAGCATCTGCTCGATATCGGCGTGACGCAGCCGGTGCCATTGACCGAGGTGCAGCAGGCGCGCGCGACACTGCTGGCGGACTTCGAGACCTATCTCGTCAAACAGCGCGGCCTCAGTCCGCGGAGCATCCCCCATACGATAGGCTTCGCGCGCCGCTTCCTCGACTATCGCTTCGGCGAGACGATAATCGATCCGGGCAGCCTGCGTCCCGCCGACGTGATCGGCTTCATGGAACATGTGCTGACCACCGCCCGTCGCGACAAGACGGTTGCCACCCATGTCCGTATCTTCCTTCAATATCTGTTCGGCTGCGGGGCCACGGCGACCAATCTGGCGCTGAGCGTGCCGAAGACGGCGAAGGTCTGGGGAGCGCGATTGCCGCGCCACCTGTCGCCGGAAGGCGTCGAGGCAGTGCTGGCTTGCGTGCGCGACAATCCCCGTCACGGCGCGCGGGACTATGCGATGCTGTTGCTCATGGCCCGGCTTGGCCTGCGCGCGGCCGAGGTCATTGCGATCCAGCTCGACGACATCGACTGGCGCTCGGGCGAGCTTACGGTGCGCGGCAAGGGCAAGCTGCACGACCGCCTGCCGATCACGGTGGAGGTCGGCGACGCGCTGAGCCGCTATCTTCGCGAGGAGCGAGGACCGGCGGCTTGCCGCACGATGTTCGTCGCCCATCGCGCGCCGCATCGCCCGTTCAAGGATGGGCAGATCGTCAACGCCATCCTCAAGGATGCCCTCAAGGCGACCGGCCAGAAGCCGGCGACGCCCTATGTGGGATCGCACCTTCTGCGTCATAGCCTTGCCACCCAGCTCGTGAATACGGGCGCGTCGCTCGACGAAGTGGGCGACGTGCTGCGGCACCGCTCCCGATCATCGACAATGATATATGCCCGGCTCGACATCGACGGACTGCGGTCGGTCGCGCAGCCCTGGCCGGTGGCGGGAGGCGCGCAATGAGCCTCGCCTCCCAGCTCGACCGCTATCTGAGCGTTCGCCGCAGCCTCGGTTACGACCTTGGCACCAGCGAGCGCATCTTGCGTCGCTTCACCCGGTTCGCCGACCGCGAAGGTGCCGTTCATATCGATACGGCGCTGTTCCTGCGCTGGCACGCCACACTGGCCGAAGCCTGCCCATCGACGCGAGCGGCGAGGCTCAGCGTCGTGCGGCTGTTCGCGCAGTGGCTGAGCAGCTTCGATCCGGGGCATGAACCGCCGCCGCGCGGCCTCTTGCCGGGAGGCTTCCAGCGGTCGCGCCCGCATATCTACACTGATGCCGAGATCGGGTCGATCATCGCAGCGGCCGAAACGCTGCCATCGATCTACGGCCTGCGCGGGCTGACCTGCTCGACGTTGTTCGGGCTGATAGCGGTCACGGGCCTGAGGATCAACGAGGCGCTCGGGCTCGATCGTGATGACCTCGATACCGATCATGGCGTGCTGCGCGTCCGGCAGGGCAAGCTCGGCAAAGAGCGGTTGTTGCCGCTCGATCCGAGCGTCGTCGCGACGTTGATCGACTATCTTGCCGAACGCGACCGGCTGCTCGGCCATCTGGCCAAGCCGCTGTTCGTCACAGACAAGGGGACGAGGCTCACCGACTGCGCGGCCCGCTACAACTTCGCGCGGGCTTGCCAGCAGATCGGGCTTCGGGCTCATCAGCCATACTGCAAGCATGGTCGCGGGCCGCGCATCCACGACCTTCGCCACACCTTCGCGGTGAAGACGATGATCGGTTGGTATCGCACGGGCAAAGACCCGGCTCGCGAGATGATCCGGCTGACGACCTATCTGGGCCATAGCGATCCCTCCAACACATACTGGTATCTGGAAGCGGTCCCGGAACTGCTCGATCTGGCGATGGCGCGAGCAACAGCCGATGGCCGGGAGGCAGTCCAATGAGCGCGGTTGCCTTGCCCGCGCTGATCCAGCGCTTCTTCACCGACCGGCTGCGCGTCCAGATGGAGGCGAGCCGTCATACGGTCGCAGGCTATCGCGACACGTTCCGGCTGTTGCTCCGATATGCGAGCGCTCGCCACGGCAAGCCGCCGGTCAGGCTCACGGTCGAGGATATCGACGCCGATCTGGTCGCCGACTTCCTCGTCCATACCGAGACGACGCGTGGCAACAGCGCGCGCAGCCGCAACACCCGGCTCGCCGCGATCCGCTCGTTCTTCCGCTACGTGGCGATGAGCGATCCGACCTGGCTGCTGCACTGCCAGCGCATCCTCGCCATGCCGAACAAGCGCTATGTGAAGCGCACGGTGACGTTCCTCGACGCCGACGAAATGGCGGCATTGCTGGCAGCGCCGGACCGCACGACATGGGCGGGGCGGCGCGATCATGCGCTGCTGCTGCTCGCGGTTCAGACCGGCCTCCGGGCATCCGAACTGGTCGGCCTCACGCGCGGCGATGTCGTGCTCGGAAACGGCGCGCACATCCGCTGCATGGGCAAGGGGCGGAAGGAGCGCGCCACCCCTCTTCGCCGCGAGACGGGCAAGATGCTGGCGGCGTGGATCGGCAACGACAAGGATGAGAGCAGACCGCTGTTCCCGTCGATCCGGGGCGAACGGCTGAGCCGCGATGCGCTCGAACATCTGGTGCGTAAGCACTGCCTCACGGCATCGCGCGCGTGTCCGAGCATCGGCACGAAGCGGGTCACGCCGCATACGCTGCGCCACAGCACGGCGATGGACCTGCTTCACCACGGCGTCGATCCAGCGGTGATCGCGCTCTGGCTTGGTCACGAGAACGTCGAGACCACCCAGATCTACATCCACGCCGACATGCGGATGAAGGAGAAAGCGCTCGCTCGCGTCGCGGCTCCGCCCACTCCGTCAGGCCGGTTCCGGCCCGACGATCAACTCCTCGCGTTCTTGGAAGGGCTCTGATTATGCCGAATAGCCGCATGGCCGATGCCCGGAAAACCGGCTTCCAGCGGAAGCCATGCGGCATAATCCGGATCACGGCATTATGCCCATTATGCCGATATCGGCATAAGGGGCATGCGACCGGCCACCCCTCACGGCTGGGGCGCAATCTGGTCACCCAGTTCGGCAGCAAGGACTATGCGCGGGAGGAACTGATCGCCGAAATGGGGTCAGCCTTCCTCTGCGCCGCGCTGGGCATCGTGCCGACCGTCCGCCATGCCGACTATATCGGCTCATGGCTCGAGGTATTGCGCGAGGATAATCGGGCCATCTTCCGCGCCGCCAGCGCCGCGAGCAAGGCGGCCGACTGGCTTCTCGCCCGGCATCAGGAAGCGGGCGCCGACGCGGTCGATGTCATGGCGCAGGGGAGGATCGCGGCATGAGCCTGCTGCCCGACCCGCTGCGCGAGGCCCTGCGCGCCAATGCCATAACCGCTCATGCGGCCGAGCAGGAGGCGCGGGTGATCGACCATCTTCCGCTCGTCAAATTCTTCAATCCGATGGGCGCGGCGACATGGATCGCGAGCGAGCTCTATCCCGATGGCGACACCCTGTTCGGCCTTGCTGATCTGGGCTTTGGCTGTCCCGAGGTCGGCTGCTTCTCGCTTCGCGAGATCGGCGCGATCCATCTGCCCTTCGGGCTGCGGATCGAGCGCGACCTTTGTTTCGTGACCCGGCACCCGCTTTCCCGCTGGGCACAGGCCGCGCGGCAATGCGGCTCCATCATTCAAGCCGAGCAGCTTTTGCGCGCGGCACACTAGGCCGGGCGTCCCCTCATTCCCGCCCTGCCGGTGGCCGGGCGGGATCACGCGCGGCGCGTTTCGCCGCATCTGAAAGCCGGGCCGCCTGCCTCTCGTCAAAGATCGACGGCCCGGCACTCCAGCAAAGGAGCAATGCCATGAAACTCGAATTCATCCCCCTCGACAAGCTTGCCGTGAGCAAGGCCAATATGCGCTATGCGAAAAAGGCCCCCGACGTGTCCGATATCCTGCCGACCGTCCGCGCGCGCGGGGTCATCCAGTCGCTGGTTGTCCGCCCGGCCGCCCAGCCCGACCATTATGAAATCCTCGCCGGTGCGCGGCGCTATCATGCCGCGCTGATCGTATCCGCCGAGGCCTCAAGCGGCGCGGAAGGCGTCGGGGAAGAGACAGGGGACACCATGCTGCTGCCCTGCGCCATTCTCGACGCGGGCGATGATGCCGCAGCGGTCGAGGCCTCGCTCATCGAAAATCTCGCCCGGCTCGATCCCGACGAGGTGAACCAATGGGTCAATTTCGTGCGGCTGGTGAAGGAAGGCCGGGGCGTTGTCGATATTGCGGCAACCTTCGGCCTCCCCGAACTTACCGTGCAGCGCGTGCTGGCGCTCGGCAATCTGATGCCGCGCATCCGCAATCTCTATGGTGCGCAGGAGATTGATCGGGTGACGGTGCGCCACCTCACCCTTGCGAGCATGAGCCAGCAGCGCGACTGGCTGGCCCTATATGATGATCCCGACGCCCGCGCACCGACCGGCCATCAGTTGAAGGCCTGGCTTCTTGGCGGCCAGTCTATCGCCACCCGCCATGCCCTGTTCGACCTTGCCGGCTTCGAAGGCGCCATCGTCTCCGACCTGTTCGGCGAGGACAGCTATTTTGCCGCACCCGAAATATTCTGGGCGGCGCAGCAGGCCGAGGTCGATGCCCGCAAGGCCGCCTATCTGGAGGCTGGCTGGCAGGAGGTGGTGATAGTGCCCGTCTCCCAATATTTCCATGCCTGGGAGCATGAGAAGGTCGCCAAGCGCAAGGGCGGGCGCGTCTATATCGAGTTGCGCGCGAGCGGCGAGGTCTGTTTCCACGAAGGCTATATGAGCCGCAAGGAAGCCGCGCGGATCGATCGGGCGGAGGCAACGGGCACGAAACCCGCCCGGCCCGAAATCACCGCCAAGATGCAGGCCTATGTCGATCTTCATCGCCATGCCGCGGTGCGCGCGGCGCTGGTCGGTCACCCGCAGATCGCCCTGCGGCTGATGGTCGCCCATGCCATTTGCGGCTCGGCGCTTTGGCGCGTCACCCCCGATCCCCGCACGTCGCGCGACGAGCTTGTCGCCGAGAGCGTCGAAAATGCCATCGGGGAGGCGGATTTCGATCACGCACGGCGCCGGGTGCTGGACCTTCTGGGCTTCTCGTCCGAGGAACCGCATGTGACCGGGGGCAATGCGTCGGATCATGGCGTGGCCGGCCTCTTCCTGCGGCTCCTCCATCTTCCCGACGAAGCCATGTTCGATATCGTCGCCATCGTCATGGGCGAGACGCTTGCAAGCGGCAGCGCCGCGATCGAGGCGGTCGGCAACCATATCGGGGTCGATATGGCCGATTATTGGGAAGCCGATGATGCCTTTTTTGAGCAGTTGCGCGACCGGGAGATACTGAGCGCGCTGGTCGCCGAGGTGGTCGACCCGCAGACCGCCGCCGCCAATGCCGGTGCCAAGGGGAAAATCCTCAAGGAAATCATCCGCGATGGCCTCAATGGCACGAACGGCCGGGAGAAAAAGGATCGCTGGGTGCCGCGCTGGATGGCCTTCCCGCCATCGGCCTATGGCGAGAGGGGCGGTGTCGGTTCGCTCGAGGCCTGGCGCAGGGTGGAAGCGGCAAAGCAGATGCTGGAAAATGCGACGCCGGCAGCGGCAGAGCCGGGACGGCTCGCCGCCTGATCGGATGGCCATGGGCAGCAGGATCGCTGCCCATGGATTGTTGGCCACCCGTAAAAATCGCGGCCGCCGCACGCGGCGGCCATTCGTGTGGAAAGGACAAGCCGATATTCGGGGTCTCAGCCAAACTGCTCTGGCGTGATGACGATTTTGCGGCGCATCCCGCCCTTCCACGACGCTGGCAAGCAAAGGTCGTAACGCAAAATGCGAAAAAATTTCGATTGCGTCATTATTTCGCGGAAATAATGATCGATCAATCGGTTATCCCCCCTGCAAGTCTCCATGGCTTGCGCGACCCGACTGGCCCTGCATCATCCGGTGCAGGGTTTTTCGACCCTCTCGGTTGACCTTGGCCTGCCTGCAGTGGGTGGCCGGCTGAGGTCGACTCGATGGCGTCCAAGCCATCGCCGAGTGGATTCACATTTCGCTGGTAACAGCCAAACTCATCCAACGGGGCGGCAAGGACTGCGCCAATCTGCTGGATGCCCCGCCTGCCTTTTCAGAGTGACAGCGACCCGCCTGAGGGCAGGCGGGGCAAGACCTGTCTTCTCCAGCCGGGCGGGAACCTGATCTGCTCCTCGCGAGGTTCACCCTTGCCGCGGCGCGCCAGGCGCAGCCTCGCAGCCAATGCCGGCCCATTGCCATAAGCCTCTGCGGATAGGCCCGCGCGCTGCGATCAGCTGTTGACCTTGTCCTTGAGCGCCTTGGCTGGCTGGAACCCGACCTTGCGCGACGCCGGAATCGTCATCGGCTCGCCCGTCCGGGGATTCTTGCCCTCTCGGGCAGCGCTCTGCTTCACCTTGAATTTGCCGAAGCCCGCGATCGAAACCTCTTCGCCCCGGGCTGCAGCGTCGGCGATAGCGGCCAGTGCCGCGTCGATGATCTTCTTCACATCCGACTTGGTGGCCGCTTGCTGGGTAGCGACGGCTTCGATCAGTTCATTTCCGGTCATGGCACCCTCATCTGCTTTGGAAGCACGCTGTTTGCCAAACATGCCGGCGGCGGTCGAGCGAGGAATATGCTGATTGCGAAACAATCCTGCGCCTCTCTCCCTATTTGCCGGGCCGCGCCAATCGCCGCCGATTCCTGCGGACTGCCTTGCGATAATGGGTGACTGACGCGGTCATCATGGCAGGCGGCGAGCTGCCAAGGCTTCCGGTCATGAACTTCCATTGCAGCAGCGCTGCTGCCTCCACTTTCTCCCTGACCATCAATTGCGCTTCAGCCATGGCCGCCGCATTGCCGGCCATGAGCCGAGGGAGCCGCATGCCAATGACGGAGCAAGCCTCAAGCCCGAGGCTCCAGCAATCGAATGTCAGGGACAGGGATGATGGGGTGCGCATGCCGCTATAAGGCCGCCCGGCCGCTTGGGTTCCCGACATCGGACAAGATCATGGTGAAGGGGAAAGCAGCCCGCCCGCCATCCTCCCTTGCCGCCGACAGGTCTGAACTCTCCCACCGACGAGAATCCGGCTCCCGCACCGATTCGTTGCCAAATGCCGCCATCAGCCTGGATAGAGATCAACCCGATCAGCGTCTGGCAGGACGGCATCAAGCAGCAGGGATCGATGGCAGCCCGCAGGATTGCGCTCGAAGCAGAGCAGCGCGGTGGGGCGCGCCGCAGCCAGTTCGACCAGTTGCGCTGACTGAACAATCGCCTCGGGCAGGTCGAGCTGACCCGCATAGATTTCCGCCAGGCGCGCATGCTGCCCCTTGCGCGCCGCTTCGCGACCTGTCGGCGGGGTGCCAAGCGCCTTGAAGCCGACATAGTCGATCCCCGCCTCGCGCAGTCCGGCTGCAAGGATATTCTTCGAAAATCCCGGGCGGCGCGAGAGTGGAACCGCCCGCACATCGGCCAGGACTTCAACGCCCGCTGCGCTGAGCGCCTCGATCAGCTGTCCCTGGGTTGCCCCCTCATAGCCGATGGTGAAAATCTTCATGAGCGGGACGCCTTCGCCATTGCCTCTATCAGCGCATCAATCGATCCCGGACAGGCGAGTTCCTGATGGGTCGCCGATCCAAAGCGGCCTCACCACAGGTGAGCATGAAAGATCATAATTCCCTGACGGCAATCGGACGACCTTGTCCGATCCATACAAGGCGACTCACATGCAAGCCTGTATCTGCTGATCAGCGACCCGAGGCTTCCAGCCTGCTACTGCCCGCCCGGCGCATGCCGGGCGGGCTTTCATCTCATGACGCCCTGATGAGTGGCATGGTCGCCTTTCCACTTCCGCTTCTGTCCTCTTCGCTGGAGCGATGACCCGATCCATTTTCCGGCATTTTCAAGCACGGCTTTTTCATTGCCGCGCTCAGAGGAACGGCGGTCGCTCGTCGGGCGTTCGGGCAACACCCAAAGAGGAGGATGTCATGAGAAATCATCTGTGGATGAGTGTCGCGCCGATAGCGGCCCTTGCGCTTGGCGCTTGCAGTCCGAAAGCCGAACAAAAGGCCGATAACGCCTTGAACGATACCGGTGCGGCCGTTTCGAACGCTCTCAATTCCACCGGCAACGCAATCGACAATGCGCAGCAGGCTCTCACGACGACGCCAACCGGCCAGGAATTTGCGGACGCGGCCGCCAAAAGCGATGCCTTCGAGATAGAAGCCGGCAAACTGGCGACGACGAATGCCCAGTCTCCCCAGGTGAAGGAATTTGCCGGGATGATGGTCGCAGCCCACACGGAATCGACCGCGAAGATCAAGGCCGCGGCCAAGGCGGCCAGTCCCGCGATTACGCCAAATGCGACACTGACCAAGGACCAGGCGGAAGATCTGGCGGAGCTGAAGGCGCTCAAGGGCGCTGCGTTCGACAAGGAATATATCGACGGCCAGGTCGATGCCCATGAAGATGCCCTCGACCTGATGCGCAAATATGCAGCGGACGGGACCGTCGCCTCCCTCAAGCAGGCAGCGGGCGAGATAGCGCCGGTCGTCGAGAAGCATCTTTCAAGCGCCAAGGCGCTCGACAAGGACTGATGGAACGCTGCCTTCGCACGGGGCGTATATCCTGTCTACGAATGAGGCCATGACATAGCGACATCGCCTTCATTGCGTAGGCTACCAGGGGCCCCCGCCAGCATGTCTGGCGGGGGCTTTTTCATGGCCGGAGCGGCCCTTAGCTCCTGCTTCCCGACCGACCGCGCTTGTCAGCCTGATCGCAGCGCCTGCCGTGCCCATTGGACAATTGCCTGCACCGGCATCGCACCGGATTGTCGGGCAATCTCCTTGCCCTTCTTCAAGATCAACATCGTCGGGATCGTCCGGATAGCATAGCGCGCCGCGATCGCCTGATCGGCCTGCGTATCGAGCTTGCCCAGCCGCAGCCAGGGCTCGAGTTGCGGGGCGGCCGCAGCAAAGGCAGGCGCCATCTGCCTGCAGGGTCCGCACCAGTCCGCCCAGAAATCCACCAGCATCGGAATGTCGGCCCGCAAGGCGTGCGCATCGAAATTCCTGGCGTCGAGTTCCACCGGTGCGGCCGCAAACAGATCGCTACCGCACTTGCCGCATTTTCCTCCCGCACCCAATTTTGACGATGGCACGCGGTTGAGAACCGCGCACATCGGACAGGCTATGATCAGCGCCTGGCTGTCGGTACCGGCCAATGTCAGCTTTTCCTCGCGGGCAATTTCTTGCGTTTGGTGCTCGCAAATTCCTCGAGCTGCTTCTCGGTCATCGAATCTTCCATTTGCTTCGAAGCGCCGCGCAACTTCGATTTGGGTTGGTCGCCGCGCTTGGCGGCAAGAGCGGCACCGGCAGCCTTTTGCTGCGCCTTGGAGGTTGCAGGCATATCCTCGTCTCCCAACATCAGATAGCCCGCAAACGCATCTTGCCGCCATTGGTGCCGATAAGCCGATCCTTCTGTCCCGATCGGCGAACCAGGCGCTCTCAGCTGTTCCGATGGGCTATGAGGATTGTGCCGGAGGGGCGTCGATCCTGACCCGGCGCATGACGACGTCAGGCCTGAAGCCATCTGTCTGCCCGGCCTCATTCTTCCTCATCCTCGCCTTGGAGCGGCGTGACTGCCTCATGCCGTCAACCCCGCAAGGGGGTTCCCGGATGCCATCGCCATCCGTGACGTCGGCAATCAGCCACTCCCTGGGCTGGGACGTCGGGAATGATCCCGGACAGACAAGGAGATTTCATCATGGCTACCATCGTCGCGAACCTCATCGTCAAGGGCGACAACCTCGAAGGCACGCTCGCCACCCTGACCATCAGCGCCCCCATCCTCGTCGTACCCAATCTCCGCAAATCGAAGGAGACGGAGCCCGATTACCGCATCATCAGCCGCAAGAACGGCTTCGAGCTCGGTGCTGGCTGGAAGAAGTTCGCTCAGTCGACCGGCGCCGAATATGTCTCGGTCGTGCTCTCGGCTCCGGAATTCGGGACCATCTATGGCAATATCGCCAATGCGCCGGGCGACGATCCGATGCGCAAGGTCATCATCTGGAATGCACCGGCCTGACCGGCCGATCCCGGTCCGCCCCAAGCGGACCGGGATCACTGACCGGCGATCGGCGGCGGATTGTGATTCACCTGACCTGCCCGATGGCCTATATTTGCCCGGCAGATTTGCGCTGTGGTGGTGGTGGAAAGCGCGTCCCTCATTCCGTCAAGGATGGACGCTGATGACCATTTTGCTGCTTGTCCTCGCTTTCGTCGCCTGCCTCCAGGCCTGTCGCCTGCTTCTGGCCCTCTCGATCAACGCCTTGCCGGTCGGCATCGCGGTCGTCACCGCCTTTTGGCTGAACGACTTTGGCCACGGCCTCCTCTTCTCGACCCTGCTCGCACTATCGGTCGGCATCGCGCTCGCGCGCACCGCGCCCTGGCTATGCGCGCACTGCCACGCGCCCGCCGTCCGGCGGACCGTCATCTTCCTCTTCGTCCTTCCAGCCGGGATCGCAGGCTATCAGGGGACCATGGCCATCTGCCTGTTATTGATGCCCGAGGGCGCCGCCGTCATGGCGAGCATGTTTGCCGGGACCCTCATCGGGATATCTGCGGCCCGGCACTTGGGTTGAGGGCCGGCACCGGCGGCAAAGCGACATCAGGACCGGCGTTCGCCTGATCGAGCGACGGCGCGCATCGTCCATAGCTTCGGGCCTTGCGTCCCCGATCCGCGCCCCTCGGTTATTGCCGATCGTCGCGCATGTCCGTGCCCTGGTCATGCCGCACCATGGGCCTCTTTCCTGGCGCATCTGCAGCAACATCGCCTGCGGCTGGCGGGCTTACCGCAACGGTGCCGCTCGCAGTTTCTTCCCCGCGGCGCTGCGCGCCGCTCCTCGCGCGCCAAGAAACGGCTGCGACACCCTCCTCCGCTTGCGCTGCGGGCCTGCGGCTGCAGCGCCTGCCTGTTGCTGCCCCTCATGCGCATCGAGGCCGCAATGGCGCGGCACGAGTAACAGGAAGGAATGCATCATGTCGAAGATCGGCAGCTTCAAGAAGGTGGCGGGCGAATATCGGGGCCAGATCATCACCCTCGCGCTGCAGGCCAGGTCGGTCCGCATCGTCGAGCAGGCGGCAACCAGCGAGCATGCGCCCACCCACCGCGTCTATGCCGGCGAGGCCGAGGTCGGCGCTGGCTGGGTCAAGACCCGCAACGAGGATCGCCCCTATATCTCCATCAAGCTCGATGATCCCAGCTTCACCGCTCCGATCTTCGCGCAGCTCTTCGAGGGCGAGAATGGCGACCATGACCTGGTCTGGAACCGCCCGACCCGCCGCGGCAAGGATTGAATGGAGGCCGGTTCGCTCCCCAAAAAGGGGGCGAACCGTCCCCATTTGCGGGGATAGCGGCCCCCTGTTGTTGGAATGGCTGGCCGTTCGCCGCCACGCCAGTCTTCTGCCATGGCAGAGGCAGCAGGCATCGATGGCACACAGGCGGCAGCGCGCCAGCTGCTCGATCTGCCCGGCTTCGCGCAGGAATTTCTCCGCCGCAATCCGCGTTACCGCGCCGAACATCGAGCGCTGGCCATCCTGCCAGCTGGGCACGCGCCGCCGGCGCGGGAGGTGATGGCCCGGCGGTGGGGCCTGAGCTTTCCCCTGTGACCCCGACATCTTCGCCGGCACGCAGCCCGCGCTCTGGCATCCCGAGGAGGTGCCTGCCGTCCTCATCCTCGACACCGCCCCGTTCGTCGGCACGGGTCTTGCTCTGCCCGATTTCGCGGATTGGCCGGGCATTCTCGTCGATCGAGTGCTCGAAGACGGGCGCCACATGGTCCTGGCGGACGGCAGCGGTCTGCATCGCCTGTGGCTGCGCCCCGGCCCGGCCGACAGATCGCTCGCCTATCTGGTCATCCGGGACGACGCGCTCGTGCTTCGTCAGGCCATGGTGCGCCGCTTCGAACAGCGCATGACGGGTGCTCGCGCCGGCCGAGCGCCGCCTGGCCTTTGCCCGACGCCATTTCAGCGCCAGCGCCTCTCCATGCTGCTCGATATCCTGGACGCTGCCGGCACCCGCAACGGCGCCGCGCTGACCACATATGAAATCGCGCGCCGCCATGTCTATGCGCGCCTGCAGGTGGGGCAGGGCAGCGAATGGAAATCCTCCTCCCAGCGTCGCCGCACCCAGCGCCTCATCGACGAGGCCCGGGCATTGATGGAAGGCGGCTATCGCAGGCTCCTGCGTCCCTGAACGCCGGGGCTGCGCGGTGCGACAAAAGTCCAGCGCCCCAAATAGCCGCTCCACCATGCCGGATGCACTTCGCCACTCTCCGCCGGACGGACCGCTGATCTTCGATCCCTGTCCCACCCTTCGATGGAGAATGATCATGAGCGCCAATCGCGCCTTGTCCTCGCTGCAATATCTCAGGACACCCGACGCTGCCCTGCATCTGGGTCTCAGCCCGCGAACCCTCGAAAAGCATCGCTGCTATGGCACCGGCCCGGCTTTTCACAAGCTGGGCGGGCGCGTCGTCTATACGATTGACGCGCTCGACAGCTGGGCCGCGCTCGGCCTGCGGCGCTCGACCTCCGACCCTGGTTCGGGTGTCTGCCTGCCCGCCCGCAGGTTCGACGGTCCGGTCCGGCGCTGAGCCGATGGCCCGCAACCGCTCCCTCACGCTCCGGGACGAGCCCGATCGGGCCCAGCTCGAACTGTTCCGGTCCATCCCCGGCAACATCGCGCCGCGCGACGCCCAGGATCTGATGGCCTGGCCCTTTTTCAGCCTCGCCAAGTCGCCGCGTACCGTGCCGATCGCCTTTGAAATGGGCCAGACCTGGATATCGGTAGAGGCCGTCCATGAACATGGCATGGCGACCATCTGGGACGCCGACATACTGATCTGGGCCGCGAGCCAGCTGGTCGAGGCCCGCGACGCCGGCCGCCCGACCTCCCGGCTCATGGCGACCACGCCGTTCGAGATACTGACCTATATCGGACGCGGGACCGGCCGCGACAATTATGATCGGTTGAAAGCCGCGCTCGATCGATTGCAGGCGACCAGCGTCGCCACCTCGATCCGGCAGCAGCATGAACGCCGCCGACATCGCTTCTCCTGGATCAACGAGTGGCAGGAGCGGCTCGATGGCAAGGGCCGGCCACTCGGCATCGAACTGATCCTGCCCGACTGGTTCTATGCCGGCGTGCTCGATCGCGCGCTCATCCTCACCATCGATCCGGCCTATTTCCGCCTGACCGGCGGCCTGGAACGCTGGCTCTACCGGATCGTGCGCAAACATGGCGGGCGGCAGGCAGGTGGCTGGAGTTTCGACCTCGCCCATCTGCACAGAAAGTCGGGCGTCCTCTCGCCCTACAAGCGCTTCGCCTTTGAATTGCGGGACATCGTCCGCCGTCAGCCACTGCCCGGCTATAGCCTTCTCATCGATCGGGACAGGCTGAGTTTCGCGCCGGTCGCGCTCAGCAGCTATGAACGTGCGCTGCGCCGGAGCCGCCCGAGGCCGTTGCGATGAGCGCGGTCCGGCTCGTCCTATCGGGAACCGGCAGGCTCGTCCTATCAGGAACCCGATCCTCGTCCTATCGGGAACCGAGACCGGCGGTAAACCCCTGTCATCGCGGCCGAAATCCCGCTTCCTCTAACCATGCTAATAGAAAGGAATCTTTCAGATTCCTGCTAACGCCGCGCGCCGCGTGCGCGCCGATCGCATCCCCCGGCCGTAAGGGAGGCGCAAGATGACACCAGCACGGGACCGCGCCGGGTCAGGCACAGCCATGGCTGCCAGGACGCACGACACCGACATTGAACTTATCTGGATCGAGAAGCGCCTCGAACACTGGATCCGCTTCGGCAAGGCAGTGGACGAGACGATCCTGTCGCGCCGCACGCGCATCTTGCGCTTCCCTCCCGGCAGCCCAGTCGCCTTCGTTCGCTGGTCTGCGAGCGACTATGGCACGATCCGATCGCGCATCGACATCATGCGCACCATGATGCCGGGCGAGGCCTGTTCGACGCTACCGTTCGTGCGACCGGGCGCGCAAATCTGGCTCAGCATCGAAGGGTGGCCCAAGGTCCGTTGGGTGCTCGAGACGATCGACGCCATCGAAGCGGCCGGCATCGATCCCTGTACGGTCGCGCCCGAACATTGGAGCCATGTCGCCAACCGGATTGCCGCGGGCGAGCCGCCACGCGCATACACGGTCGAGCGCCATGCCGCCTGGCGCAAGCGACAGGCGCTCGGGCTATGAACCGCGCTTTCTATCGGCGCGCGACGCTGAGCGCGGCTGCGGGGTTCGCCATCGCCTTTGCCGCGATTGCTGCCATCAATCCGCGTGCGCGCCTGCTCTGGAACAGCAGTGCGAGCGCGCCCGTCGGGCTTTATCGTGTCCATGTCGGCGCACGCCCGCGGCGCGGTATCTTCGTCGCCGTCATGCCGCCGCCAGGGCTCTGCGCCTTCATGGTCCGGCGTCGCTATCTAGGCGAAAACACGCCGCTGATCAAACGGGTCGCCGCCACGACCGGCGCCCGTGTCTGCCGCGCAGGCGCCATCATCAGTATCAATGGGGTCGCGCGCGCGGTCGCTCTTGCGCAGGATCGGGAAGGGCGCGCGCTGCCGGGCTGGAGCGGCTGCCGCACGCTCGAGCGGGGCGAACTGTTCCTCCTCAATGCGCCAGCCGACAGTTTCGACAGCCGCTATTTCGGGCCGCTTTCCGATCAGACGATGATCGGGACCGTGACGCCCATCCTCACGCGCGTTGCGCCGGATGCGCCCTGGCGCTGGCACGACAATGCGACAGTCCATGCCGACAAGGAGGCGATCCATGCATATCGGTAAATTTCGCAAGGTGATCGGCGGATATGCCGGCCGGCTCCAGACATTGGGGCTCGATCTCGATATCCGGATCCTGCCCGCCGAGCAGAAGATACGCGCGACAGCACCGGACTGGCATGTCGTCCTTGCGCGCGGGGATGCGCGGATCGACGTAGGCTGCGGCTGGACGCGCACCAGCGACAAGGCCGGGCCTTTCATCGCCCTTCTGCTCGATTGCCCGTCCTTTGCGCGTCCGTTGCGGGCAAATCTGATGCGATCGGATCGCAATCCCGCTGACCATGCCTTGCTCTGGTCGCGCAGTCTGCCGCGCCCAAGGGAGGCGTAGCCATGACTGCCAGATCCGCAATCATGCGCCGTCGCCTGCCCTGTTTTCTGCTGGCCGGCCTCCTAGGCTGTGTCATCGCAGCGCCGTCACGCGCCCAGGAGCATGGCCTGATCATCGCCGAAGCCGCGTATCGCTTCGCGCTTCCCGAGGACCTGATCCGCAGCGTCATGGCGGCAGAGAGTGCAGGCGATCTGCGCGCGATATCGCATGCCGGCGCCATGGGATTGATGCAGATCATGCCTGCAACCTGGTCTTATCTGAGCAGACGCCACCATCTGGGTAGCTCTCCCTATGAGCCCAGGGCCAACATATTGGCAGGGGCTGCCTATCTGCGCGAAATGATCGACCGCTATGGGGATCTTCGCCTTGCTCTGGCGGCCTATAATGCCGGGCCGGGGCGCGTCGACGCCTACCGCAAATATGCCCGTGCCCTGCCCGCCGAGACCATCACCTATGTCGCTCGTGTCACCGGAAGGCGCGAGGCTGATGCCCGCAATATGGTTGTCCCTATGCCGACCGACTGGCGCGCATCCCGCCTCTTCTGTGGCAGGATCGCCGCGATGAAGCCGCCGGGCAATGGCGCTGCTGCTGGTTCCGCGCTCACCGCTCATTCGCCTGGTGAGGGTGGCTTTGTGGATGCGCTGCCGACGATCTTCGTACGGCACTCTACTGGCTCGGCGCGATGAACCATCGTCCTACCGCCCATGTCGCACTTGCCGGTCGGAGCGCCGCATGGTCGAAGCCGGTCATACTGGCGAGCGTTGATTGGGGCGCCCATCGGGCAAGGTTGCAGGGCTGCGATGCTCCGCATCGAGCCAGTAATTTTGATACACACCTCACGCACGGGTGCATCGCGCATTTCTGCGGGGTTGACGGGATGCCGATAGCATCTCGCCAAAGGCAACGGCGCGGACATGGCGCAATTGCGCCTTTCCTTGCGATGGCGAATAGCATCTCGTCACAGGTAGTGCGATGAGCGCTCGGGCCCAAACCGTTCGGCTCTCTCCAGCCCAGCATCGCATCCTTGCCGGGTTCGCCCGGCAGCGCGGCTTGAGCGAATATGCCATGCTCGCCCGGGTCGTGGACCAGGGGCTGACCGCCCTCGTCCAGGGAACAGGCAGCGCGATCGACACCCGCGAGATCGTGACCGAACTTGCAGCGGTCGGCACGCATATCGTCGACGTCGAGCATATGCTGAACCGCACGCTGTTCACCGCCTGCGCAGCCTATTGCTACGCCCGCAGCGCGGCGAGCGGCGCAGGCAAGAGCGACGAAGTCCTCACCCAGGAGATCCATGCCGCCTATGATCGGCAGCGGCGGCTCGCGCAGGAACATCGTTCATGACCCGGCGAGACGATCGCCGCGACCATGCAGATGCCCTGCGCAAGCATCATCTCGGTATCGAGGGCGCGCGCCTCAAGCGGCAGGCCTTGGTGATGCTGGCCTCTATAGCCATCGGCGGACTGTCCTTGCCCAGCATCTTGCTGAACAAGGACAGCATGCTGGCCACGGGCACCTATTATTGGGCCAGGACCAAACTCTTGGCCGTGTCGGCCTGGGAGGCGGACACGGGAATCGATGTCCATTATGCCGACCATATCGAGGAAGGACGATCAGCCCGCCAGATCATCGCCCACCCCTATTTCCGTCACCAAGTGGATCTTCTCTGGTCCTGCATCAAAGGCGGCAGCATGCTGGGCTTTGCTGGCTGGCTCGTTGCGCTGATCGCCTTGCGTCATGCGATGGCGCGGCGACGCGAGCGCCTGCTGGCCGATCGCTGGACCGGCGGAACGAAGGTGGCGGACGAGAAGAAACTCGCCAGGATGACCGGCAGGCAGGCCGATGCCCGCACCCTCTCGATCGGAAAGGTACCGATTCCCACCCGCCTCGAAACCCGTCACATGGCCATGATCGGCACAACCGGGAGCGGCAAGACCACGGCCTTGCGGCAATTGCTCGACGGTATTGAGGCGCGTGGCGAAGCTGCGCTGGTCTATGACACAAGCGGCGAGTTCATCGCACATTATTACGACCCGGCGCGCGGCGATATCATCCTCAATCCGTTCGATGCGCGCTGCGCCTTCTGGTCGCCGTTCGCCGAGATCGCCCATCCCGCCGATGCCGACCGTATCGCCCACCAGTTGATCACCGAAACCGGGAAACATGAGAGCGACGTGTGGCTCGACACCAGCCGCATCCTTGTCGCCAACATGATCAGGGCTTTGTGGCGAGAGAAGAATGGCACTCTGACCGACCTGCTTCATGCCCTGAAAAACCGGACCAAGGATGATCTCAAGCAATGGCTCGCCACCAGTTCATCGGCCCGTACCTTTGCCGACGATGCCGACCGGGCAACGGGCAGCGTCCTGTTCATGCTCGCCAAGGCGGCGGACCTTGTCCAGTTCCTGCGCGCCGAGGACGCCAAGGACAGCCCCTTTGCCTTTCGCACCTTCTTCAATGGGCTCGATCGGCATTCCGGCGCGCGGCCCTGGATATTCGTGCCGAGAAAGGAGGACTATTTCGAAGCGTCCAAACCCTTGCTCGCCTGTTGGCTGGAATGTGCGGCAAGCGCCGTGCTGGGCCTGCCCCCTTCCGATACGCGGCGCATCTGGTTCGTGCTGGATGAACTGGCCGACCTGCCCCGCGTCGACAATCTGGCGCGGCTGCTGCCCGAGGGCCGCAAATTTGGTGCGGCGGTGATATTGACCTTCCAGGCGCTGGGGCAGATGCAGAACCGCTACGGCCCGCACATCGCCGAGGCCATGCTGGGCTGCTGTAACAGCAAGCTGTTCCTGCAAAGCATCGACAGCGAAACGAGGAAATGGGCCAGCCAGACCATCGGCGAATGCGAGATGGAAATGCGGACCAAGGCCGACATTCTGGGAGACGGTGATGAGGGCCACCAAATCAGCCTGGGCAAGCGGCGAGAAGTCCGTCCGGCCGTCTTCGAGAGCGAACTGCGCCTTGCGCGGCATGATGGCTATTTGCTGCTGCCCGACGGATTGCCAGTAGCCAAAATCCGGCTGACCGCCGATCATGTCGCGCGGCGCGGCCCCCCACGCCAGCCGCGGCTTATTGAAGCCGATCCGGCGACCATGCTCTGGGGCAAGGCTGCGCCAGCGTCCCCGATATCTCCGGCACCGCCGTCTCCAGCAGCGTCGTCACCGCTTTCCACCCAGCCCGAGAGCGAAGGGCCAGTGTGATGGTGGCATCGGTATCGGCATTGACCAGCTCGGCGCAGGCGAGCAGCTATTATGAGGCCGATGACTATTATGCCGAGGGCGGTTTGTCGCCCTCCCATTGGCAGGGCCAGGGCGCCGAAGCGCTGGGTCTGTGCGGGGAGGTGGACCGCGACCAGTTCCGTGCCTTGCTGGACGGCAGGATCGGCGATCTGCAGCTCGGCGCCTTTCGGGATGGCGCGCTTCACCACCGTCCCGGCTGGGACGTGACCTTGAGCGCCCCCAAGTCGGTGTCGATCATGGCCCAGGTGGCAGGCGACCGGCGCTTGATTGACGCTCATGGTTATGCCGTGAAAATCGCGATGGCGCATGTCGAACGGCATATGGCCGCGACCCGTGTACGCGATGGCGGGACCGTTGCGCGCGAGGCGACCGGCAATCTGGTCATTGCCAGCTTCCAGCATGGCACCAGCCGTGCCCACGACCCGCAGCTTCATACCCACAATGTCATCATGAACGCCACGCAGGGTGAAGATGGTGGCTGGCGCAGCCTTGAACCGCGCGCGCTCTACCAGCTGCAAAAGCAGATTGGAGCCATCTATCGACAGGAACTGGCCTTGAAGGCGCGAGAGCTCGGCTATGAGATCGATGCCGGCAAGGAGTCCATGTTCGAGATCAGGGATGTGCCAGCCGGTGTCATTGACGCGTTCAGCACCCGAAGTGCCGAGATCGAGGCAGCGCTTGTCGAAAGGGGAACATCGCGTGATGCCGCCAGCGCTCTGGAGAAGCAGATTGCCGCGCTCGACACGCGCGAGGCCAAGGTCGTCGCTGACCAGGCGGGACTTGTTGCGCAATGGCGGGAGAGGGCCGCCAAGACCGGCTTTGGGGCAGAAGTGAGGTCTATGATGGTGAGAGAGGCTCAGGCCAGAATGGCCGATCCTTCTCATCGCGCGAGGATGGCGTTTGAGGGCGAGAATGGCGCAGCCCGCGCTGTCGTCCATGCTGCCGCCAGTCTGGGAGAGCGGCAGTCGCTATTTTCCGAGGCCGCCTTGAGGCAGGAGGCTGGACGGATCGGGCTGGGCCGGATCGGCTACGAGCAGATCGGGGCCGCAATCGATTTGGCCACGAAGACGGGGGATTTGCTGGAGCGTGTCTATATCGACCGGCGCGGCGCCGAATTTTCCGGGTTCACCACCCGGCAGAATGTCGAGACCGAAGCCAGGATGCTGCGGATCGAGGCGGACGGGCGTGGGGGACTTGCCCCGATCGCATCCCCACTTGCGGCCGCAAAGGCGGTTGCCAACGCTGCAGCGCAGGCCGAGCGCGCAGGTTTCGGCTGGAACCCCGATCAGCGCTCTGCCACCCAGCAGCTCCTGAACAGTTGCAACCGGATCACGGCTCTGCAGGGCTATGCCGGCACGGCCAAGACCACGACTGTACTGGCGACCTTTGCCTGTGCGGCTGCGGCGCGAGGCGTGTCGATCACCGCACTTGCGCCCACCGCATCAGCGGCGATGGTGCTTGGGCAGGCGCTGGGCACAAATGGCGATACCGTGGCCCGACACCTGTTATCACCGCAGCGTAGCGATATTGGTCGACCTGCCGCGTGGATCGTTGACGAGGCATCCCTGTTGTCGGCTCACGACATGGCGCGACTGTTCGAGCTTGCAGCCAAGCATGATGCCCGCATCCTGCTTGTCGGGGATGTAAAGCAGTTGGGTTCAGTCGAGGCGGGCGCGGCCTTTGCCCAATTGCAGGACGCTGGCATGGAGACCGCCAGGCTGGCCGAGATTGTGCGACAGACCAATGGTGCCACCAAGGAAGCGGTGCTGGCGTCGATCGATGGGGATGCCAGAAAAGCCATGGCAGCGCTGGATCGAGGTGGCGGGCAGGTCATAGAAAACGCGGATCGGAATGAGCGCTTTGCTGCCATCGCCCAGCGATATGCCGCGCTCGACAAGACAGGACGTGCCCGCACCCTCATCATCGAGCCGTCGCGCGAAGGGCGCGATGCGCTGACCGCAGACATTCGCGCCGCCCTCGCTCGATCGGAGATATTGACCGGTCCCGCAGTTGCCGTGGAAAGCCTCGCCAACAAGGGGCTCACCCGAGCCGATGCACGCGCTCCGCTGAGTTACGACAAGGGCGACGTCGTCAGCTTCACTCGTGACTATGCCGATAAGGGGGTGGCGCGTGGAGAAGCCTATCGCGTCGAAAGCATCGATCCGCTCAAGGCTGCTATCACACTCAGGGCCGAGGATGGGCGCGCAGTGGACTGGCGCCTGCGGCAATGGGGGGCAGGTCATGCTCAGGCTTTCTTGGCCCAACCGATCGACCTCAAGGCCGGCGATACGATCCGGTTCACCCGCAATGACCGCGAGACGGGTCGGGTGAATGGCGCCCGTGCGCAAGTCCTTGCGGTTGATCAAGAGACGCGCACCGCCACGGTCCAGACCGGACGAGGGAAGATCGAAACGCTCCATCTCGATTCCGCCCGCGACCGGCATATTGCCCATGCCTATGTCGATACCGCCTTTGCGGCGCAGGGCAGGACCGCCGACCATGTCATCATCCATGCCGACAGCAGAGCGACCAACCTGGTCGATCAGAAGTCCTTCTATGTAGGGATCTCCCGAGCAAAGCTGTCCGCCACCATCTACACTAATGATCGCGACAGGCTCGTGGCTGCGATCAGTGAGCGGACCGGCCAGGTGCAGACGGCCATATTTGAGGCCAGGGCCCCGGCACTCGCAGCTGCCGCTAGGAAAGGCGCTGGTCTGGGATGAGGCCCGGCCTTCATCCTGGCAGGGTAAAAAGCGGCGGCATCGAACGGTCCGATTGGTTCGCGCCGGGCAGCGTTCCCGCCTAGATGTGGACCGACCGCTGTCCGGGGCCGCCGCCGGGCGCCCCGGCAAACAGCGATCGAGGGTCGGGAGCGGACGGTCGGAGATCAGTGTCGCCTCGATCGTGAAACCAATTGCGCGCGCGCTTTGTTTGCTTCGACGATGACGCGAAAAAGGATATCGATGATGCCCACGACACCTAAAACTACCGACGGCCCAGAGGACACCGGCGCTGGCGAGCGCACCAACCGGAAGGCCGCCCAGAAGGTCTCGCCGGGAGATGGTAGCGCAACGATCGCTGGGGAAGGGCTGGGAAGCCCTGCCATACGGACCACAGACATCGAAGAACCCGACGCCCCGGATCCGACCAGTGATCGTCCGGACAGAGGTCCGAGCGGTGCCGCGACAGCGGGCGAATTCCCAGATAAGTTGCCCAAAAAGTCTCGCAGCTAAACCCGAGCGTGATTGCAGCGAGGGGTGGCTCCCATTTTCCTCCCGCTCGCGGAAGCGGGGACATGACTGCTTCTGGTCGGTTGCCGACCGCCCCGGTTTGGCCAGCACTCAGGGCAATTCGGTCCCTCGGACCACCCCCGACATCGACAGTGACAACGGCCCCACAGTGCCGCGGGGCCGTTATTTGCATCACGCGATACCGGCGCCTCCCGTCACACCATAGACTTCGCCGGTGATATAACTGCCCTCCTGCGAGGCAAGCAGCACATAAACGGGCGCAATCTCGACTGGCTGGCCAGGACGACCGAACTGGCTCTGCTCGCCGAACTTTCTGACCTTTTCCTGCGGCTGCCCCCCGCTGGGCTGCAGCACGGTCCAGAATGGACCGGGCGCCACCACATTGGCGCGGATGCCCTTCTCGATCAGCTGCTTTGCGAGCGCCTTGGTATAGGCGACGATGCCGGCTTTGGTCGTGGCATAGTCCAGAAGAATGGCCGACGGCTCATAGGCCTGCACCGAGGCGGTGGTGATCACGGATGCGCCGGCAGGTAGATGAGGAACCGCCGCCTGCGTGATCCAATGCATGGCATAGAGATTGGTCTTGAGCGTACGGTCGAAATCTTCCGAGCTCACGGCTGTCACATCATCGCGATATTGCTGATGACCAGCATTGATGACGAGGATGTCGAGGCCGCCGAGGCCAGAGAGCGTTTCATCGACAAGTTTGCGGCACCAGCTCTCATCGGTGATGTCGCCCGGTAGCGCCACGGCCGTGCGCCCTTCGGCCTCGATCAGGGCGACCACTGCCTTTGCGTCAGCTTCTTCACTTGGAAGATAGGAGATGGCGACATCGGCGCCTTCTCGCGCAAAGGCAATGGCCGCAGCCCGGCCGATGCCGCTATCGCCTCCGGTAACGAGCGCCCTGCGGCCCTTGAGCTTTCCTGAACCGACATAGCTGTCCTCGCCATGATCCGGCTTTGGATCCATGCTTGCTGCGATGCCGGGCGCCGGTTGCGGCTGCTCTGGAAATGGCGGCCTGGGATATTGCGCGCGCGGGTCCTGCATGGTGAGACGCTCTGCCATGTTCGCTCCTTGCTGAATGAAATGATGGACATTGTCCGGATTGCCTCCTGAGGCGACAGGGCAATTTACGAGCCGCCTAGGGATCTGGTTCCAGTGAATAAGCTGCGCAGACCAATCGGCGGGAGCAGTTGCGACGGCGGCGCGCGCCCTTAAACGATGGTACAGTTCATATCGGCCCAAGACGCGCATGCTAGCTGCATCATCCGTGGTGAAAACGGCGTTCAGCTGGGGCGATCTGTCGTGGCCGAGGGCGGGAGGCCGGGCTTTGAGGTCCTGTTCTGCAAGCTGATACGGTGCCGATACCGCGTGGCGCCAATAGGAAAAGAGCTTAATTCGCATCAACTATGGCAGTTACCATGGCACTCAATGGCGCCACGGGAATTGCACTGACATGGCTACCGCAATCGCTTTCGTCGGCGCAGGTCCGACCACCATCTATACGTTGAACGCGCTGATTGAAGCCCTAGGCAATTTACCAGGCCGGCCTGACGCTAATATCACCATATTTGAGCTGCAGTCTCAGCCAGGTCTGGGCACCCCATATCGGCCAGGCTGGAATGATCCTGCGATGCTGTCCAACATTGCGAGCGTCGAAATTCCGCCTCTGGCCGAAACGTTGATCGATTGGCTCAGCCGGCAGGATGGGGATCGGCTTCGCGCACTCGGCATTGATCCATCAGGCGTCGACGAACGGACTTTCTACCCGCGGGTAGCGCTCGGCCGGTTCTTTCTCGACCAGTTCACCCAACTGGTCGAGCGCGCCCGGCTGAAGGGGATCGACGTTCAAGTCCGCGCGCGAACTAAGGTGGTCGACATTGAAGTTGAAGGAGACAGCCTGAAGCTGATGGTCGCCCCTGCCCGCCTACCCCAGTCAATCGAGTGGTTTGATTATGTCGTCCTGGCGACCGGGCATCAGTGGCCCGAAGAGCCCGAAGTGCGACCCGGCTATTATCTGAGCCCATGGCCGGCAAGCGCGCTTCAGCGGATTCCCGCCACAAAGGTTGGGCTGCGCGGAAGCTCACTGACGGCCATTGATGCTGTGGTGGCTCTGGCTGTCGCCCACGGTCAGTTCGAATGCCGGAACGGCGGAGCTCTGACATATCGATCAAAGCCCGGCCATGAAAAGCTTCAGATAACGATGATGTCGCGCAAGGGCCTGCTTCCGGAAGCTGATTTCTACCATACCATCCCCTACATACCGCTTTCGATCTGCACGGAAGCAGCGATCACAAGCCTGATCGAGGATGGAGAAGGCGATATTCTCGGTCGAGCCTACGCGCTTTTCCGGCAGGAGCTGCAGGAGGCTGACCCGGATTATGCGAAACGCATAATGCTTGGAGACCTCGCGCCCGAACAGTTTTCGAATCGCTATTTTGGAGAGCGCGCCGACGTCGATCCATTTGAGTGGGCAGCGACCAACCTGGCAGAAGCCAAGCGCAACTTCGCCAAGGAAGTCACCGTTCCATGGCGCTATGCCATCTTGCGGATGCATGAGGTGATCGCACTGATCGTTCCGCATCTTGATGAAGATGAACTCGAGCGGTTTGATCGCTTTCTAAAGCCGATCTTCATCGACGACTATGCAACAGTGCCGCACCTTTCCATCGAACGCCTGATAGCGCTGCACCAGGCAAAAAAATTGGATGTGAAGGCATTGGGTGAGACTTACAGGATCGATAGTCATGGAGCCGACCCCGGTGCGCATGTGTTGATCGATGGCGAAGATCACCATTATCCTGTGTTCATCGAAGCAACCGGACAGCGTCCACTCGATGTTGACGCATTCCCCTTCCCAACACTGATCGAACAGGAAATCGTCCAAGATGCCGCAGACACGCAAGGCTGCAGCGTCAAAGGTGTCGCAATTGACGAGCGCTATCATCCTGTCTCTGGCGATCCGGCGGCGCGACGCATATTCTGTCTGAGCCTGCCTTTCATTCTTGGTCGCCATCCCTTCGTCCAGGGCATCACCAGCTCCCATGAAATGGGCCTGGTAGTCGGCGCCGAACTGGCTTGCGCTATCGCGAAACGCCCATCGCGATCGCCTGTACGACCCGAGCAACAGCCCGGAGTGTCATTGTGAAGCTTTTTGCAATATATGTGGGTGGCGAACATCCCAGAGCCCATATCGAAATCCACGATATGCGGTTCGTCGTCGCTGATACGATCACGGACACCCATGCAGCATTGCGCGAACAATGGTGGGGCACCCCAGGCACCCTGCACATAGACTGCTGGGCCGTGATAGATCATGCCGATGGCTACAATGTCACTTTGCGCCCCGAGCGATGGATGGGCGCCGAGAGGCTATATTATGTCAATCTGGGAGGATATGATCCGACGGATTTCGCGGAGCAGCATCGCAACATGTTCGTCGTGGCAACCAGCCTGTCGCGGGCGAAGGCAAAGGCGATCGAGGCCGTAGCTGGCTGGAAGGACGCTCATCGCGACGACATATATGAGGCGGAGCAGGCTTTCGCGCTCGACACGATGGTCGGGGAACAGCTCCACATCCATTTGACGCCAAGCCTGCCAGCCCGACCGCTGAAATTCAGATGCAGCTACAAACCGCTAAAATAGAGGCGCTCCAATGAAAATCGCCGCCCCGGCACGGGGCGGCGATTTTCGCGCGGAGGACCGTCAGTCGCCGGTGCCGGGCTTGTCGGTCTTGGGTAGCTTGCCATCTTCCACCCGGCCTTCGTTGCGAAGGTCGCGGCCTTCCTGGGCCTTCTTCTGGCTTTCAAGCGATTTGCCATGCTCGAAAGCTTCTTCCTTAATGTAACCGGCGGCTTCCTTGGCCTTGCCTTCAATGCTCATGATACTCTCCAATCTGCTCGAGACAATTATTGTCCCGCCAGAAGGACAATCCCTAGCCAAGAGGGGCGTTCCCGGTCGCCGCTGTCGCTTTAATCTCGATCAGTGTGATTTTACCGAGCGCAGTCGGCACGTCCGCACGGCTGAGCATCCTTCCCAGGCGAACGATGTCTCAGCGCGCCAGCGCATAAATGCGACAATGGTCGAGATAGCCTGCTTCATGTCGCGCCGCCAAGGCGACTACGGCCCGCCATAGCCAGGATGGGGCATCCATGCCGTTCGATCGGCCGTTGCGCAAGGTCGTGAGCCATGCGCGGCGTGTCGCTTTGTCCATTTGTCGAGCATGGGCTTTTCCCACAACGAAGGCGAGATATCGCGCGGCTTTTAGGGCCTCGCCCCGAGAAAATTGTTCTGCCTCGATCTTGAGGTCTTGCGGCATCAGTTCGCGAACGAAGATCGAATGTCCAAGCATCCTTGCTGCGGCCATGCGCTCGCCCAAATGCGGAGATAGGGCGCGTGCTGCTGCCAGCACGCGTTCAGCAGGATCATCCGGCATGCAGGCTCCGGACGCGATCGGCGCGACAGGTTGAACAGCTTCCTTGAGGTCGACCAGCGCATGATCGGTGCGCTTCTTTCCTTTCAAGGTGACGACCGCGGCGAACCGCAGAAGGCCAAGCGAACTGCAACCCTTCATCCAATAGGCAGCGTCCGCCATGACAGGTGTGCGTTCTTTCCCGCGATGATCGAGAGACAGGATCATCGCGCTGACAGGTGGATGGATCACGACATCGCGCAGGGCCGCATATTCCTTTTCATCGAGCGGCCAAAATCGCTTGCCAAGAGGAATACAGGGTTCAATCGCCTCCAGCCGCTCTTTGGCCAGATGACGCCATTTGCGGTTGAGAGCACGGCGGCGAACCGTGCGCACCGCTTCAGGTTCCTGCTGGGCCTGCCGCTCGTCCTGGTCCGGGTCGGAAAAGGCTTCGGCGTAGCCCGCAATCATCTCTTCCAGCATGCGAGCGGTGATGACGCCTGGAAGATCGGAACCGCGCGCCGCGGTCGCAAGTGACAGGCCAAGGCGGATAAGATCGCGTGCGGGATTGCCAATGACCGCCTGATCTAGATCGCGTATCTGGATTGCGACATTGCCGTCGCTATCCGCTAACGGACCAAGATTGCCAAGATGGCAGTCCCCGCAGATCCAGATCGCGGGCCCTTCCGGGACGATCCGGGCAAGCCTGCTGTCTTCCAGCCATTCGTAGAAACGTGCCGTGTTGCCCCGCACATAAGCATGGGCCGACCGTGCCATTTTGAGGTCGCGACGGGCATGGAGATAGGGAACACGTTCTGCAGGCGCGAATGGCTTCATGGAGACATGAACGAGCAACAATTTGTGCCGTTCCGTTAGCTTTCGCCATGGGCTTTTCAAGCTGGGCCAGTAACTGGCCTAGGGGCTGCGGCATGCAAGGCTTTAACATGCCGTGCTGCACAAAATGATGGATCGGATGGAGCTTTGGCCACGCTCTCCGAAAGCGTGGTCAGCAGCAGCGGCAGATCTTTTGCGAGGCCTGCGATCAGCAGCCCGACTTGCGCGCGAAGGCGAGGAGCGTCTCTGCGACAATCATGCGCGCGTCACCTTCTATTGCCAGGCTTTTCGGGTCGAGGCTGTGATCCAGTTCACAATTGAGGTGCGCTTGGGCAGCGCCTTCCAGATCGAGGGACAATCCCTGCAGTCGCGCGATGTTGATAGCGAATTCAAGCGTGGTCTGGGCCAGCTTGGTGGTGGCGACGGATTGCAGTCTGAGCGCGTAAGCTTCTTCTTCCGTCATGCCTTTTCCTGCTCAGGTTGTGTGAAAAGCCTGTCATCAAATCCGTGTGCGGAACTTAGTGGGACGATCGGCAATCGGTCAATCTCGAGCAACATTTTGGCGCGCTTCCATGCTCATTCCGACTGAAGCTTGACAATAAATCGATATAGGTAGATTTATCGATCATGTCTCGAACACGTTCCTTGTCCTCTCGCGCCCGGATGGTGCTTGCCATCCTGCTCGATGCCGATGGCCAATGGTCGCACGGATATGAATTGGCGCGCCGCGCTGATGTGAAATCCGGCACACTCTATCCGCTCCTCATCCGCCTGGAAGCTCAGGGACATCTGGAAGCAGAATGGCAGCAGCCAGTTGAAGCTGGCCGCCCGCCACGGCACGCTTATCGGTTGACGGCGAGCGGTGTGCAGCTTGCCCGCGCCAATCCTCCCGGTCATCCGGTCACAACTGCCGTGCGCAGCCGGCAGGCAACCATATGAGCATAGGGCTTCGTCGCCGCTTGATCGATCTGGCCTGTCGTGCGCTGCAAGCTACGCTGCCCACGCCTTTGCAGCGATGGGGATGGGCGATCCGTTGCGAAGCCGCTGCCATCCCGGATGACAGCAAGGCTCTCTTATTCACGCTCGGCAGCCTATGTGGGCTCATGCCGCGTGCGGTCGCATCCCGCCTGCTGACCATCTTCGCCTCGCCTGTTGGTGACCATGTTTCCCGTCCGGAAGGATCGACCATCATGCATATCGTCAACGCCGCTACACGTCGTCCCCGTGCGCTGGGCATCGTCTGTCTGACCAGCGCTGTCCTGCTCGGCACTGCCTATATGGCGATCGCCGGCGCGCCGATGCGCTATCTTGGGGTGAACCTGGGCGCCTTGATCATCGGCTTGACTCTGCTGCTGCTGCTGGAACGCGCGGCCCGATCGGGGCAAGGTTGGACGGACGGGGCAAACCTCATGATGGCAGGCGCATTGTTGGCAACAGCTCTTTTCGGCTCCCAAGCCGATGGAATAGCGCGCTGGGTTTATTGGGGCGGATTGGCGATGCAGCCAAGTCTGATCCTCTTGCCGACAATGCTCGTCGCATTTTCGCGTTTTCGAAACGTCCCCGCGACTGTCAGCATCGTCGCGGCTGCGGTCGCAATGGCGCTTCAGCCCGATCGCGCGATGGCGGCGATGCTCGTGATCTGCCTAACCGCGCTTGCGGTCACGCGCCCCGATCGACATGTGTGCACCGCACTTGCTGCCAGCGCCGCGAGCTTTGCGGCAACGCTGATCCGTGCCGACAGACTGCCCGCAGTACCCTATGTCGATCAGATTCTCTATTCATCGTTCGACCTTCATGCCGTTGCGGGACTGGCGGTATTGGGCGGCTTGATGCTGCTCGTCGTCCCTTCAGTCATTGGTTGGCGCCGGGCTGCCCAGAGCCGCGCAATCTATGTCGCTTTCGGCGCCGTCTGGTCCGCCGCGATCCTGGCGGCTGCCCTGGGCAATTATCCGACGCCGGTTGTGGGCTATGGCGGTAGCGCCATCATCGGCTATGCGCTAAGCCTGCTGGCGCTGCCGAAATTCTCCAGTGCCAATGCCCTGGCTACCGCCCCCAAGTGCGGCGCTATCGATGATATGCCCACGGATGGCCCGTTGAGCGTCGCGCTTGCCTGATGGCGTGTGGCGCTTCTATCGGCTCGCAGCTGACGAGGGGCAGCCCGTTGTAACGGAAAGAGGTGCCAGGCAGCCACCAGACGACCGAGCGCCGTCCAACATAACTCATTTGTAACGGAACATGGGTGCCGCTCGCCGCTTACCCCTGCATCTCAAGATGCTATCGGGGAACAGTTCATGACCACAGTGGCGCAGGTAATCGTGGAAACGCTCGCGGCAGCCGGGGCTAGGCGCTGCTACGGCGTCCCGGGCGACACCCTCAACCATGTGACTGACGCCATCCGCAAAAGCGACATTCGCTGGGTTCATGTGCGCCACGAGGAGGCGGGCGGATTTGCAGCGGGGGCAGACTCGATGCTGACCGGCGAATTGGCCCTGTGTGCGGGCTCCTGCGGCCCCGGCAGTCTCCACTTCATCAATGGCCTGTTCGAATCCCACCGCAATCGCGCGCCCGTGGTCCTGATTGCCAGCCAGATCGTTCGCGATGAGCTGGGATTCGACTTCCCACAGGAGGTCGACTTCCGGTCAATCTACCAGAGCTGCAGCGTATTCTGTGAAGAGATCAGGACGCCCGCACAGGCACGGCGCAAGACCGCGATGGCAGCCCAGGCCGCTCTGGCGAAGAAAGGGGTGGCGGTACTGATCGTGCCTGCGGATGTCTCGAGCGCCAAGGCCCCCGACGAGCCACCCTTTGCGGTTCATCCCGCCCGTCCGCTCATACGCCCGACCGATGCGGATATCGACCGCATCGCCGCTGAGATCGCCAAGGGCAAGAAGATCGCCATCTACGGTGGATCGGGTTGCGAGGGCGCCCATGATCAGATCATTGCCTTGGCGCACGCGCTCCAGGCACCGGTCGCCCATACCTCGCGCGCCAAGGATTTCCTGGAGCATGACAATGCATTCAATGTCGGGATGACCGGCATATTCGGCGGTGAGGCGGGCTATCATGCGCTGATGGCCTGCGACACGCTGCTGCTGCTGGGCTGCGATTTTGCCTGGCGGCAATTTTATCCCGAAAAGGCAACTATCATCCAGGTCGACATAGATGGTAGCCATCTGGGACGACGCCATCCTGTCGACCTTGGCGTCGTGGGCGATGTTGCTGCAACGATCGAAGCGCTGCTGCCACGCATAGCATCGCGTAGCGAACGCGCGTTTCTCAACGAATGCCTAGCCCGGCTTATTCATGAGCCCGCTGCACTGGGGTATTTCGGGTTTGGTGGGTCGGTTGCCGCGTGATCTGGGCGAGCGCCAGCGCCGGCGTTTTTCACCGCAGCAGGAGCAAAGGGCTTTTCGAGGTTGATGGACGAGGGCTCGGGCTTTCGGCGGCACTGCCGCACTGGCTATGTCGGTGCTGGCCGGAGACTGGTGGCGATTGCTTTGAACACGTCGGCCTCCGGGCAGGCTGACGCGAAGGCGAGACGGATACGCGAGGAGGTTTCGATGACGCGGGCAGCCACCTTGAGCAGCCGCAAGCGTAGCGTTGCGAACTCGGCCGTGGCCAGCGCGGTGGTCTTGGGGATCGCCTGCTGGACGCGCCACAACAGCCAGTAGGCGGCGGTGTGTAGGATGAGGCGCATTTGATTGGCATTGGCTGAGCGGCACGAGGTGCGATCGCTGGCGAGTTGAGCCTTGTGGCGCTTGATCAGGTTTTCGGCTTGGCCGCGCGCGCAGTAAAGCGTGTCGTAGATATGCTCGGCCGAGCCTTCGGTCAGCGAGGTGACGACGTAGCGGATATCCATGCCCAGCGTGCTGGCCTCGATCCGGGCGACGACGCGGCGCTGGCAGTTCCAGCTCTTTGCGCCGTAGTGCGTCTCGGCATAGTTGCGCAGGACCGGATACTGGGCCGTGGCCCGCTTGACCGCGCAGGCGTCTGCGATGGCAACGATGACCGGATCAGCACGTAGCGCGGCATTGGTCGGCAAGCCGAACACGTAATCGACGCGGTGGGCCTCGCAGAAGGCCATGACTTCGGGGCGGCCATAATGCCCGTCGCCGCGGAAGGTGATGTGCGTTTCTGGCCAGTACCGGCGGATATGACGCACCAGGCGCCGGATGTGGCCGGCAGCTTCGGCGCCTGACGGCGTCTTACCGGTGCGCAGCAGCATCGCGACCGGACGACCGGTCGCGGTGTCGTACACATGGATCGGCAGGAAGCAGCGCTCACCGTGATGCCCGTTCCAGAAGGACAACTGCTGATAGCCGTGCACGACATCGCAGGTGTCATCGATGTCCAGCGTCACCGCCACTGGTGGAGCCGGATAGCTGGCGCAGTAGACGCCGATCATCTCGGCCATCATCCTGGCCAGCTCACGCGTGGTCGGAGCATTCTCCCAGCGGCTCATCGTCGGTTGGCTGGCAAGCCCCGCGCCCGATCCCGGCAACTTGCCCAGCGCCAGGCGGAAGCCCGGATCGTCGCGCAGGGCGTCGAGATCATCGGCATCTTCATAGCCGCACGCGATCGCGAACACCCGGGCACGTAGGATGTCATCGAGGCGATGGATCACCCGCGTCGGGTCACGCGGATCGGCAATGCAACCCGCAAGCCGCCGGCAGAGCCCCATCGCGCGCTCGGCCTGCGCAAGCAGCAGAACGCCGCCGTCCGAGGTCAGTCGGCCACCGTCAAACGCGGCTGTGATCTTCTTCCCGCCGACCGCTGGGAATCGGAATGAAGTTGCGATATCGTCTTTCATGGCGGGTGTGGCCTGTGGCATTTTCTGCCCTGCAGCAGGGCCGGCGTAGACACCCAGTTCCTAATTCAGATCAGAGGCTTATGCCACTCCCGCCAACCCTTCAGGCCCCCGTCGGTGAATAAGACGGGCTAGCTCATCGTGCCCGAACGGTTGAGGATGAGGCCAAGCATGCGACCATCGGCAAAGGTGGGGCAATTCATCCCCAATATCTCACCGAGATGATTTCACGGCATGCGCCCGCCGATAGCATCTACACCGCCGATGGTGGATCGCCGATGGTATGGTGCCTGCGCCATGTCGCGGCCACCGGGCACAATCGCACCGTCATCAGCCTGAGCCATGGCACCATGGCCAATGCGATGCCTCAGGCCCTGGGCGCCAAGGCGGCGTTCCCCGACCGGACCGTGATATCCTTGTCGGGCGATGGCGGCATCGCCATGCTGTTGGGCGACCTGCTGACCGCAGTGCAGGAGAAGCTGCCGATCAAGGTCGCGGTGTTCAATAATGGCGCACTCGATTTCGTCGAAATCGAGCAGAAGGTGGAAGGCCTGCTGGAGGCCTATACCGACCTCGTCAATCCTGATTTCGCGCGCGTGGCCGAGGCGATGGGTCTATGGGGCCGGCGCGTTGAACAAGCCGACCAGCTTGAAGGGGCCGTAAAGGACTGGCTCGCCGCGCCCGGACCGGCTCTGCTTGATGTGGTCACGGATCGGTTCGAACTGGTCATGCCGCCCAAGGTCGAAGTGGGGCAAGTTGCGGGCATGGCGCTCTATTCGGCCAAGGCGGTGCTGAACGGACGCGGCCGCGATGTGGTCGGACTGATCCGAAATCTTCTGTCGTGAGCGAAAGACCCAATCTGGTTGCGGCATTGACCCGCGACCGTCCGCTGTCCCGAAACCTGCTGCTGCTGATCGGGCTCGTCGGCACGATTGGAGCGCTGGCCACTGGCTGGTATCATCCCCATGACCTATGGCTGTCGCTTCTGTTTGCGCCGATCATGGTTCTGGCGTTGACCGATCTGTTCCAGTCGCACCATAGCCTGCGTCGAAACTATCCCGCCTCCGCACGCTTCCGCTGGTTCTTTGAATGGTTGCGCCCCTTTGCCAGGTCCTATTTCGTCGAAAGCGATCTGGATGGGCGACCCTATAGCCATGATGAACGGGCGCTCGTCTACGCTCGCGCCAAAGGCGAGGTGGATGCCCATCCATTCGGTACAGAACTCGACGTCTATTCCGACGAATATGAATGGCTCGCTCATTCGATCGCACCGTCGCGTGACGCCCCCAGAGAGACGCGGGTCCATGTCGGCACGGATCAATGCAGTCGGCCTTATCAGGCGTCGCGCCTCAATATTTCGGCCATGAGTTTCGGCGCACTCGGCAGCAATGCTATCGAGGCGCTCAACCTCGGCGCAAAGATCGGTGCCTTCTATCACGACACCGGAGAAGGCGGCCTGTCGCCCTATCATCTCAAACATGGCGGCGACATCGTGTGGGAAATAGGGTCGGGCTATTTCGGCTGCCGCAACCGTCAAGGCCAGTTTGATCCGGGCCATTTTGCTGATCGGGCCGCCCATGACGCGGTGAAGATGACGGAGATCAAGCTGAGCCAGGGCGCCAAGCCCGGTCATGGCGGACTATTGCCAGCGGCCAAGGTAACGCGCGAAATCGCCGAAACCCGCGACGTGCCCATGGGCGAGGACTGCCTGTCGCCCGCTGGGCACAGCGCCTTTTCCACGCCGATCCAGCTTGTCGAATTTGCTGGAAGGATGCGCGAACTTTCGGGCGGCAAACCGGTCGGGATCAAACTGTGCGTGGGCTACCCCCATGAACTTTTCGCCGTCGTGAAGGCGATGATCGAGACCGGCATCCTGATCGACTTCATCGTGATTGACGGCGCCGAGGGCGGTACCGGAGCTGCTCCCACCGAATTGTCTGACCGGGTCGGCATGCCGCTGCGGGAGGGGCTGATGCTTGCGCGCAACGCACTTGTCGGCACAAATCTCAAGGGGAAGATCAGACTGGCGGCGTCGGGCAAGGTCAGTTCGGGTGCGGGGATCGCGATGAATGCGGCTTTGGGCGCAGACTGGTGCAATGCGGCGCGAGCCTTCATGTTCTCGCTCGGCTGCGTTCAGTCCATGCGCTGCCATACCGACACCTGTCCGACCGGCGTGGCGACGCAGTCACCGGCCCGTCAGAGAGGCCTGGTGATTCCCGAGAAGGCGCAGCGTGTCGCCCGGTTCCAGCAATCCACCCTGTCGGCCCTGCATGACATCGTCGTTGCATGCGGCCTCAATTCCCCTGACGAGTTTACGCCGGACGGATTGCGCCAGCGGATCAGTGCAGTTGAGATGCGTTCCTTCGATGAACTCTATCCCTTCGTTGAGCCTGGGGAACTGCTCGATGGCGCTCGCGATCCGCGTCTTGCGCGCTGGTGGGCACAGGCTGATGCAACCTCGTTCAAGAGGCAAATAGCCTGATCGACGGTAAGCAAGCCCGGCTCGGTCTGACCTTGGATCGCGCTCACCCGAAAGCATTCGCCCGCGGCTGTACGAGCCACTATTTCCGGTGTCTCGTGCTGATCGCCGACGGATTAAGATATCCGCGAACGCCGAGAAAGAAGTGAAGTCTGGCAAAAGCCAGCCTATCCAACCGGGAGGGCTTTCCAAAAGCTGGGTGGACTGAGCGAGACGTCGGCGCACATATGTCGGTTTAGAGAGCGCGGAAGAGGACCTAGCAGCCTATCGATCGCCATCTTTTTCAAACTGAGTAATCGACTCATGGCTTGCTGAGGGTTCCATTGAAAATCGGAGTAGATTCTTTGTCTTGCAACCGCATGAACACTGGATTGTTATGAATAAAATATCTGGAAAAAGAAGGTAGGCATGCCACACAAGGATGTTCAAGTGAGGAAAGCTGATAACGGATTGGCGAATATTGCGAAATCCGATCTTGCGCGAGACCTTGATCGTGCCACTGAGAAATCATGCACTACTTCCAAGCCCGCGCGTCGAATTCTGACACTTCCGTTCGCGACGAATTAGCAACGGAGCGGCCTGTCCAAGTGCTGCACGCAGACATGATCTGGCATGATCCGGCCATCGAAATGCCGGCAGCACTCTGACGGGACAGCTACTATCTCTCGAGGTGATAGGCATTTCTGTAAAACTGACGATGCAGAGAAATGGTAGCTCGGCGTAACTATGGCTTAAACTTTCCGAGCGACTAGAGAATATTGGTGATCAGAAATCCCGCCTTTGATGAACATTGAGGGGCATGGGTTGCTCGCGCCTAGCCCCCCAACATTCCGCTGGTTCACATCGCTAATTTTGGGCGCCCGGTTTTTCCTATCAGGCTCGTCTTCCGGTCACGAACTGATAGACCAGAACGATTACGGCCAGAACCAGGAGTAGATGGATCAGGCCACCGCCGACCGGAATGACGAACGCGCCCAGAACCCAGAGAATGAGAAGGACTAGGTTTCGTGGACAAAGGGTATCCATTGCAGGGCTGAGACGAGATTGACGAAGCCGAGGTAGGACTCTTTGGTTTTGTCGTATCGAGTTGCGATACGCCGCCAGTTCTTGAGTTTGTTGAAGAGGCGTTCGACAAGATTGCGCCAACGGTATTTTTCGCGATCGTGTGGGATTGGATCGCGCCGATTGCTTTTGGCGGGAATGACAGCCTCAACGTCAGCATTGGCCAATTCCTCGCGGATGGCATCTGCATCGTAGCCCTTGTCCGCCAACAATGCCTCGATCTTATGAGCAATCAAACGGAACAGCGGGCCAAAGCCTTGGATATCGTGGCTCTGGCCCGGCGTCAGGACAAAGCCGAGCGGTCGGCCTTTGGCATCGCAGCGGGCGTGGAGCTTTGTGCTGAATCCGCCTCGCGATCGGCCAAGCGCCTCGGTTTCCTGAGTCCCTTTTTTATGCCGACGGCACAATGATGTGCTCGGACCACGGTGCTGTCGATCATGTCCGCAGTGGCATCACGAGCCACCATTTCGCCCAGTGTCTCGAGCATCGCCTCGAACACCCCGGTCGTAACCCAGCGCCGGTAGCGGCGGAAAACGCTGTTCCACTTGCCATATTCATCCGGCAAGTGGCGCCATTGCGAACCTGTGCGGGCGATCCACATCATGCCTTCGAAATACAGCCGGTTGTCCTGTGCTGGACGACAGCCACGACCACGCTCAGATGGCAGTAATGTGCCGATGATCCCCCACTCGTCCTCCGTCAGCCCAATACGCTCGCCCAACGCCACCTCCAAAAGGCAGCCTTGAATCAACGCCCGATCCTGCTGTCAACCTTTGTCCACGAAACCTAGGAGAATTGTCCACAACATAGAGGCGTTCCTTTTTCATCGAGTAGAAGCTGTCCAAATATAAATCATCTCAGCCCACGCGCGAACAGGAGAGCCGTTAACAGAATGGCGCCACCCATGGCGACATGTTGGCCGGTTAAAGATCGGGACGAAATATTGTCGTCGGACCGCTGCAGTTCTTCGGCGTCCGCAAAAATGGCCAGGTGTGGCAATGGAGAGGGTGGCGCCTCAACGAAGTGCATTAAGGGGTAAGATTGCATCAGGCCGGTCTCCATGACGCAGTGAACGCTTAAAGATTTGAAATGGTCCATTCCGTTCGCGAACTTCGTGACGGTGAAGGATGTCAGGCTACGTACAGATTATGTGCCGATTTGCGCTGGTCTCGTTGCATTGCCTGCATGCTGCCGTGAGGAGCCGCCTCTTACGGCGGAAAAGTTTTGCTGCCGGTGACCGGATCATATTCGGGCAGCGGCAGGTTGCTGATTCGATCCAGCATGCTCTGGCTCGGCGCAACGCAACAAATATCCCAGATCTGCCCGACAGGATAAGCGCCTACTGCCAGAAAATCCCGACTCTGCTTGACTGCGCGGTGGCCGGTGCCAGCCGGCAGCATCAGCGCATCGCCAGCTGCCACCGCAATTTCAAATCCGGCTGATCCCCCAAGTGCGAGAGTGGCATGACCCGAGGCCATTCCCAGCACTTCATGCGCAGTGGAGTGATAATGATCATAATCATAGATCTTGTCACGCCACTCAGGCAGCCAGCCATGGCTCGCAAATCGTGCCTCGAAGGCCTTGGCCAGATCCATCCTCTCACTTGGCTCCACGCCGAGGTACAGCCCGACCGGGATGGCGGAATTATTGGGCACCCAACCATCCCGCGAGAAAAGGATCGACTTAAAGATCATGCCTTTTCCTTGACGTTTTCAAGCTGTGATGAACGAGTTTGATCGACACTGGCTCATATCGCAGCCCCCTCCCTAGCTGCGGCGACGGGTCGCACAGTCGCGCTGCGAGGGGACTGCATCCAATGGCATTGTAAGCCGTGATATTCATCTCATGGGCGATCGATATGGCCGCAGATTTCGGTTCGAGTTTTTCCGCGACTCGCGTCTGCGGGGACAGCATCGCGAACGACCGGTGCATGCGGGAGAGCGAGATCGTGGCAGGCTTCCAGTCGCCTCAAAGGGCCATCTCGACAATATCCAGGCGATTGTCCTGCGCGTAGATCATCGCAGCCTGCAGGGCGTCCATGCGCGAGGTATAGCCTCTGTTGTCGAGATTGAGGACTGGGTCGCCCGGTCGGCCGCTCTCGGCGCTGATATGCCAGCGGCCCTTTTCCTGCCTGATCGCAACATATCTGAACATCATCGAAGATCCTGCAAGACGCGCCACTGGTTCGACGACAATGCGGCAATCGCCGGTTCGTTCCCGCGGGTCGATCTTGTGTTCATGGGGGCTGTACGGAATCCAACAATTCCCTGCTCAGTCTCGCGTGGAAGCGGCTTTCTGCTCTGCCAATATATCCCATCCCGTCAGGAAGAAGGCCGCAGCAATCGGCCCCACCACGATGCCGCTGAGCCCAAGCGTTTCGATACCGCCGAGGGTTGTCACCAATATGAGCCAGTCCGGCAGACCGGTATCTCGACCTACGAGCATGGGCCGCAGGAGATTGTCGACAAGACCGATCACAAAAACGCCGGAAGCTACCACGATGACGGCCTGCCAAAAATCGCCCGTAGCAAGCAGATAGGTCGCTACCGGCAGCCATATTATCGCAGGTCCGATCGCTGGTAGCAGGGCGGCAATCGCCATCAGCACCCCCCATAGAAGGGCGGCAGGCATGCCTACTATCCAGAAAGTTGCTGCGCCCAGCATGCCTTGCGCCAGGGCGACAATTCCCGATCCCTTTATGGTCGCTCGCACGACGATCACGAAGCGGGTTGCAATCCGATCGGCTATGGTCGGTTCAAGCGGCAGTCTTGTGATGATCTGCGACGCTAACGCCTCCCCATCGCGCAGGAGAAAGAAACTCACATAGAGACCCACCCCAAAGGAAAGCACGAAAGCTGCTGCGTCCGCGCCTATGGTCAATGCGCGCTGCGTCAATATGCTCGCGCTGTTGCTCAATGCCTGAGAGATCTTGGCTTGTGCCCGCTCAAACGTGCCAAAACCGGCATTCTCGACCCAATGCTGTAAGCGCATGGGCAAAGCAGCATGCACCTGACCGAAATAGGTCGCAAAGTCGATCTGGCCACTTCTGATCTTTGCGTAGACGCCGCTTGCCTGCTCGATCACGAGGCTCCCGATTATCAGGGCCGGCATGATGACAGCTATGATAATGATGAGCAGCGTCAAAGCCGCCGCCATGTTGCGTCGCCCGCGACAGTCGAACAGGATACGTCTGTAAAGCGGCTGAAAGAGCAAGGCCGCCAGAGCAGCCCACAATAATGCCGAGATGAAACCGGAAACAATCAGACCCAGCCCGAGCGTCGAGATGGCGATGAAGAGGATCAATCCTCCATTGTCGATACGCTCGCGCGGAATCATCCAAATTCCGATCGTTCATTGCTGATGTGCTGAACGGGACCAGCGCCCTGTGCGTGGGTGCAATAGTCGGCCGCTGCTATCCGGCTCAGCTGTACGCGCTCCCAGGACTGGCTCATCACGCTATACTGACGATCCTCACCTGACTGTCCCGATGCTGCGGTTTGACGACCACCGTATCTCCCAGCCGCTCAAGCATGATATCCGCCTCAGCCAGGCCCAATGGCAACGCCTTTATGAAAAGGCGGTCGAGAAATGTCGGCAAGGTGGGTTGGCGGAAAATGATTTCGCTGGACGAGACGTCGAACGACAGTCCAAGACTGGCCTGGATCAGCGACAGCGGGGCCGCCGCCGACCATGCCTGGGGGCTGCAAGCGACCGGATAAAAGGTCGGGCCCTGGGAGCGTCGTCGCGGGAAACCGCAGAACAGTTCAGGCAGCCGCATGAGATCAACATAGGTTGCAGCGGCAAAGAGTCCCTCGAATATCTGCGCCGCTTGACGCTGAAAGCCATATCGCGAAAAGCCTGCGGCAATTAGCGCATTGTCGTGCGGCCAGATTGAGCCATTATGATAGCTCATGGGATTGTAGCGTTTTTCGGTCGACGCGATCGTCCTAACGCCCCAGCCGGAAAATGAGGCGGGCGCCATCAAGGTTGCCACCACCATGGGCGCGCGCTCTGGTCGAGCCAGGCCCGTGTAAAGGACATGGCCTGCGTTGGAGGAACGAACCCGGCAGGGCTGCTTTTGCCCATCGAGCGCGAGCACATATGTCCCTAGGTCCGCGTCGAAGAAAGACGCGTCGAAACGCTGCTGCAGATCGACAGCCCGGGCGAGATAGGTTTCCGAGCGATCCAGATCGCCCATCGCACGATAGATGATTCTTGCCGCCTGCCACGCGCCATAAACATAGGCTTGAACTTCAGCCAAAGCGATCGGGCCTCGGGCGATACTGCCATCGGCATGGAAGATGGAATCATGGCTGTCCTTCCAGCCTTGGTTCTGCAGGCCCTGATCCGTCAGGCGTCCATATTCAACGAAGCCGTCGCCATCGCGATCGCCATGGGTGTCGATCCATCGCAATCCAGCCTCGATATTGGGTAACAAGCCAGCGAGATATTCAAGGTCCCCGGTGCGCTCCAGATAGGCGCCGGCCAGCATGACGAAAAGCGGCGTGGAATCGATGCTGCCATAGTAATGACGGAAAGGAACCTCCCCCAACTCGGCCATTTCGCCGTGCCGTACTTCGTGCAGAATTTTACCTGGCTCGGCATCAGCTGTCGGGTCGAAATCCGTCGCCTGATGCGCAGCGAGATATCCCAGCACGCCTCGGCTAATGTCTGGGTCCATCCAGATCGTCTGAAGGGCGGTGATCAGGGCATCCCTGCCGAAAACGGTGCTGAACCAAGGGATGCCCGCATAGGGATAAGGCCCAAATTCTGTATCGGTGGAGAGCATCGAGATGTCGGAAACCGAACGCCGCGAAACGGCATTGAACAAGTCATTGGACGATTGCATCGAAGCACCGCGGCGTCGCGCATGCTGAAGCGCACGCATGGCCTCGCGCAGGGATTTTAGAAATAGCTTGGGCAGGGGTTGATCGACCTCATTCCTATGTTCGCAGGAGATACGTGCGAACAATGTGGATCGACTGCCGGGGCCAACAGTGACTTCAAAAAGCGCCTGCTCCGCCGTCAGTTGCGCGGGTGCGGGATCAAAATGGAGATGTGTCGAGCGTTCAAGGTCATCGCGTCCTCGATAGCCCAGCAGGACATCGGCGTCTCCGACCTGTGGCTCGTGCATGGTGCCGCGGCGCAATCTGGTCATGCCACGTATCTCGAACAGATCCGCGAAATCGGAAGCGAAGGACAGGCCTACCGACACCCAACGCTCTGCAGTGTCGAAATTGCGCACAATGATGCGTTCATAGATCGCGCCGTCCCATAGAAAACGGCTGCGACGCAGGTGGATCAGATCATGCTCAACCTCTACGCGCCCGTCCTCACCAAGGAAGTCCGGGTTGGCCAGATCACAGGTCAACATCGCATTGTCGTCCCGCAGCGCCGAACTCAGCAGGATCGGGCGCATGCCATTGACCGTGAGGTACAGGTGCGAAAGATGGCGCGTATCGCGATGGTAGAAACCCTCGTGACTACCAGGCCCGGATATGGCGTCGCCGCTGTGATCAAAGACAGCAAAGCTGTCTCCATGCTTGAGTGTGCGTGGGCGACGTTCATGCAACGAGGCGGTCGCAGGAATGAAGAACTGGGTTTGCGTCTGCGACAGCGCCTGTCCCCCTGCAATGCCCGACACCCCTGGCTGCGATTGGGTCTGCGACATGGCGACTCCTATGCGACGATCTGCAATTCCGATTCTTCGCCGCGCCGGCGACGCAGCCAGGCTGCGTCGGTGCGCGCACCGGGCAGTCGATGATATAATGCGGCATAATCGGCAGCCATCCTGTCAGCCGTGAACCGTGCGTCGAATACGCCGCGCACCATTTTGCGCTCGAGGTGACGAATTTGTTTCACCGCTTCGACAGCTTCGTCTTCGCTGTCGACGATGAAACCGGAGCGCCCATCTTCAATGACCTCCGGAACCGATCCGCAGCGGAAGGCGATGACCGGAGTTGCGCAAGCCATTGCTTCGATCATAACCAGTCCGAAAGGCTCAGGCCAGTCGATCGGAAACAGCAAGGCGCTCGCACCACCGAGGAAATCGGCTTTCTGTCGCTCGTTGATCTCGCCGATGAAGCGAATATTGGGATATAGTTTGACAAGAGGCGCGATTTCTTCCTCCCAATAGGCGCGGTCGACCGCATCGATTTTTGCGGCAATTCGCAGTTCCATGCCGGCTCGGGCTGCGATGCGAATAGCGCGGTCCGGTCTCTTCTCGGGCGAGATACGCCCGAGAAAGGCGAGATAACCTTCATTTTCGCCAAGGCTGGGGGCCAGAAGGTCGGCCGGGAGACCGTGGTAGATGGTCGCGCCCCAATTGACCGGGGGCATGGGTTGCCGTTGATGATCAGAGATCGAAACCAGGCAGTGATCGCCAAAGCAGCGATAGAATGGCGGCAGATCAGGCAGGTCCAGCCGACCATGTAATGTCGTCACGGTGCGTCCGATAAAATCCTGGATCATCGGCAGATGCAGAAGATCTATATGGAAATGGAGCGCGTCAAACTCGTCCGCCCGTTTCCGCACCGCATCAAGCATCATCATATGATAGGGGATCGTGTCGACGATGCCCGGGGTCAGTCGCAGCGCCGCCGGCGTGATCGGAACAAGCTCGGCCGAAGTCTGCGAATCGCCGCTGGCGAACAGGGTCACCTCGTGCCCCTGATCCACCAAAGCTTCGGTGAGATAGGAGACGATCCGTTCGGTACCCCCGTAAAGCTTGGGCGGTACACTTTCAGCCAGGGGAGCGATTTGAGCGATCTTCATGCGGCTATCCTCTAACGGAGATAGGCCTCGTTCCTCCCCCAGCGCACGAGCCGCAAAGTAAAGCCGCATGAATGGCTAAAGTTGCATTGCGGAAACAATAAAAATAAAGAGCAAACCCGAAATGATCTAAATGATTGATATAAATCAATACGATCTTATCGTCATTCTTCCGCAAAATCTTCGGTTTGTCCTTTTTCCAGCTGTTCGCGCGCCAGTTCTGCGGCACGCAACAGAGAAAGACCCGTCCCCTCCGCTGCACTGGCTGTCAGTGTTATTGCGATGCCGTTGGGACCATCCAGCATGATCAATCCGGCATGGGCTGAGGCAATGCCAGCTTCTTCATGGATACCCGGGGTTGGCATATCTTCTTCGCTCCTTCTCCACGCCCCGACAACGACAGGCTGGCAAGGGCGGTTCCGTCAATTCTGCGCTTCGAGGAAAAGGTAAGCGGGATCAAATTCGCCCAACCGCGCCAGGCCTTTTCGATCACGAATTTGAACATCATGGCGATGCATCGCCAGAAGGTTGCGGTCTTTGAGATCCCGCAGCATCCGGTTCATATGAACGGACGTAATTCCGCACGCCTCTCCCAGATCGGCTTGTGTCATCGGAAGGATGAAATGCGATCCATCGCTTCGACCGATCGCGCGCAATCTCGCTTCCGTCTCGCAGAAGAAATGGCTGACCCTCGCGATCGCATCGAGACGGCCGAGGCGAAATATCCATTCGCGATGCATCGCAGCATCAAGGAGCGTGCTGAACCAAAGCAATTTCGTGAGCGCCGGACGCGTCGCAACAAGATGATCGAGCGCAACATGGGGCACCAACGCTACCCGACAGGCGGTCAAAGTCGCGAGGTCATGATCAAGATGACCAAGCGGGTAGCCATGAAGGTCGACGAAATCGCCGGCCACATGCACCGCAACAAGCTGTCGTTCCCCCTGCCGATCATCCATGTATCGGCACATCACGCCTTCGATGAGATAGGTGCTTGTGGTGATATTTTGATCGCGAGAGATGAAGGTCTTGCGCGGAGGCAGATTTCGCACGTCAGCTACCGCAGCTTCAAGCGCTTCGAGATCCTGGGCACTCAGGAGGTCACGCCTTCGACCTCGCAGAAAGTCGGCAAACACCATCATCATGTCCAGCATTGCAAAATGGATGATCAACGCATTCGCACATCACCCGACAAGGGTCGAGTGCAAAGGATCACTCACGCTACGCACAAGCGATCCTGCCGAGATTCGCGCGAACCGGATCGCGGTCGCCACGGTCAGAAGGTCACCGGTGCATCACGCGGGAGCCGCAACGAAAGCCAAACACTAAAAACCCTGCATCTTTCGATGCAGGGCTAGGGGGGCCGCAAGTCAATGACTTACCCGACGATAACTTCTCAATGTCCGCTTTGTATCCGAAGAATTGCGCTCACTCGAAATTTTCTGGTCAAGCCGCACGCAGGCAGTCGCATCCTTGCCTAAAGATCGCTCTGCCTTGGTCATTCGCAAGCTCCAGCGTGTCTCTCTTCAGGAGGCGTCGGGACTAACGATATCAGCCAGCTTTCGCGTATGTTTGTAGCTCACCGCAGGGCTATTCGTTGCCATGGATGGTTTTGTCCTGCAGGCAGATTGCGCATTTTGCGCCACCGTTTTTTCGAAGGTCCGCTTGAGCAGCCAACCCACCGCGAAGGTGACTGTCGCAGTGACAGCGGCACGCGCTGCGGTTTCTGCAATTCCGATCTTCACCGCGTCCTGCATCGCCTCATCACGAGACTGGCCAAATGCCCGCCCCTGTACGGCCTTTTTACGAAAAATCATCGATCCTCACCCTATTGAAAATTGGCGGCCACTGTTCGCCGCCCGTTCCAGAAAACGTTCAAAGCGATGACGCGTTTGCAAATGCGTCGACGAGCGCAGCACAAAATGCCGGCAGATCATCAGGACTGCGACTGGTGATACACTGACCGTCGATCACGACTTCCTCATCCACCCAATGACCGCCGGCATTTTCGATGTCCGTCCTGATGGAAGGATAAGAAGTAAGCGAATGACCGGGGGCTATCTTGGCTTCGATCAGAAGCCAGGGCGCATGACAAATAGCTCCGATCGGCTTACCCGCATCGAAGATTGCCTCGACAAAGGATATCGCTTCGGGGCTGGCACGCAATTTGTCAGCACCCACACTGCCACCGGGAATGACCAGGCCATCAAATGATGCAGGATCAGCGTCAGAGAAGGTCATGTCGACGGCATATTCGCCACCGGGATCAAGATCATGAACATTGGTGCGTGCCTGGCCAGATTGAAGGCCGATCACTTGAACGCGCGCGCCCGCCCTCTTCAAGGCGTTCATCGGCTCCAGAAATTCGACTTCTTCCGTACCGCGCGGAGCGATGAGAAGGGCGATCGTGCGGTCGCTGAGCGACATGGCGACTCCTTTGGAAATAGTTTTTCTGACTGGGTCAGATGAAGGGGTAACGGCCAGAGGCCCTGCAGGATCCGATCGCCCCGCAAGCATGCGCCTCGCACCGGCTTTGCCATGGCCGACAGGCGGCTGGCGCAGAGGCGGACAGGTCTTCGCCCTGCCGACCCAAGTGGAACAGATCGTCAACCACCCCGTTATCAGACACAGCGCTACATCATCGTCACGAAGGGCCCTTATGACGGCAACGCAAATCGCCGAGACTCCGCACAAGCTGACTGACGCAGCTTTCAAGCGGGAACTCACGCTGGTCCTGCCGCAACTCAGAGCTTTTGCCCGCAGTCTGTGTGGCGATCGCGATCTTGCCGACGACCTGGTTCAGGAAACGATGCTGAAATCCTGGAGCGCTCGGGGGCGGTTCATACCCGGCACCAATTTTCGTGCCTGGACGTTCACTATCCGTAAGCGGTGTTCTCAGCCCACGGTGGTCCAAGGCATGAGTTCGGCGACGCCGTTCGCAGGATGACCGTTGGCCAGGCTGTTCAGCGTATCGGTCAGCCAGATGTGCGGGTTGATGCCGGAGAGCTTGCAGTTTTCGATGAGCGTGGCGATCACCGCCCAGTTGTCGCCGCCTTCGTCGGAACCGGCGAACAGGGCATTCTTGCGGTTCAGCGCGAGGGGCCGGATAGAGCGTTCGACGGTGTTGCTGTCGAGGTCGATGCGGCCATCCTCGAGGAAGCGTGACAGCCCATCCCAGCGGGTGAGCGCGTAGCGGATCGCTTCGCCGAGCTTGCTCTTGGCGCTGACCTGGCGGATGCGGGCCTCGAGATACTGGCGAAGATCATCGACGATGATGCGGCTGCGGTCATGGCGAACAGCCCGGCGTTGCTCCGCCGATAATCCTCGCGCCTCATCTTCGATGGCATAGAGCAAGGCGACGCGACGCAGCACTTCCGTTGCCACCGGCGAGTTGTCGGCCAGCTCGTAGAACTTGCGCCGGACGTGTGCCCAGCAAAAAGCGAGGCTGATCTGCTGGCGGCGCCTGGCGAGCGCGGCATAGCCGCCATAGCCATCGACCTGCAGGATACCTGCAAAATCACCGAGATGCGCTTCTGCCCGTTCGCCCTTGCGATCGGCTGCATAGACATAGGCGACCATCGGCGGATCATCGCCGCCCCAAGGTCGGTCATCGCGGGCATAGGCCCATAGCTGGCCGGTCTTGGTTCGCCCACGCCCCGGATCGAGCACCGGCGCCGTAGTCTCGTCCGCAAATAGTCGTTCTGATCGTCGCAATCGCTCAAGGATGTGATCGCGCAAGGGGCGCAGATACCAAGCTGCCCGTCCGACCCAGTCTGCCAGGGTGGATCGATCAAGCTGGATGCCTTGCCGGGCGTAGATCTGCGCCTGGCGGTACAGCGGTAGATGATCGGCGTACTTGGCGACCAGCACCTGGGCGATCAGCGCTTCGGTGGGAATGCCGCCCTCGACGATCCGCGCCGGTGCCGGGGCCTGCACAATGGCGCTCTCGCACGAGCGGCAACCGTAGCGCGGGCGGCGGGTGACGAGGACACGGAAGGTCGTGGGCACGACGTCGAGGCGTTCGGCTACATCCTCGCCGATCTGGTGGAGCGCGCCGCCGCAGCACGGACAGGCCTTGTCCTCGACATCGACGACCTGCTCGATCCGTTCGAGATGGGCAGGGAGCGAACCGCGGTTGCTCTTGCGGGGGCGCTCGGCGGGAGTCCGGCTTGCCTTGTCCCTGGCATGCTCGGCTTCAGCCAACGCCGTCTCGACTTCTTCCAGCGCAAGCTCGAACTGATCAGGATCGAACTGCTCTGACCGGCGTCCAAAACGGTGGCGCTGCAGAGCCTCGATGATCGCCTTCAGGCGTTCCACATCAGCCTGGAAAACCTTGAGCGTGTCGAGCTCGCGGGCCTGTTCGAGGACGAGCGCACGCAGCGCTTCAACGTCGTCGGGGAGGTCCGCTTCCATGAGCATGGCAGGCAGTGAATCAGTAGGCGAAGGCCCCGTCAACCGGCAATCTGCGGGACAATGGGACGGCGTCCACCGTGCACTCTGCGCCAGTCCAGACCCTCCAGAAGGGCACCGAGTTGCGCCGAGGTCAGGCGCATCACGCCGTCCTGGATGCCCGGCCACTTGAAGCCACCGGTCTCGAGCTTCTTGGCCATCAGACACAGGCCCGTGCCGTCCCACCAGACCAGCTTGATCCGGTCCGAACGCTTCGCCCGGAACACGTAGATCACGCCCGAATAGGGATCGCCGCCGTACTCGGCTCCGACCAGCGCGGCCAGGGCGTCAGGTCCCTTGCGAAAATCCACCGGGCGCGTCGCGACCATCACGCGCGCGCCAGCCCCAGGTCCTATCATCGCGTCGCCTTGAGCGCTTCGATCACCGCGGCAATCACACCGACGTCGGCACTGCGGCCGATCTTCACTGCCACACCGTCGATCTCCAGCTCGACAGCTGCAGCTGCTGCGCAACGTCGACGGCGGGGACGCGTGGGAGCAGGACCGGACACCGCGCTGGGCTCGATTACGGCAGGCACGAACGCGACCGCTTCCGGCTCTTCCGAAGGCAGGATCCCCCCCTTGGCCTCGAGCTGCTTGCGCAAATCCCGCCGCCACGCGTAAACCTGAGAGGGATCGAGCCCATGCCGGCGAGCCACGGCACTGACCCCGTCCCGGCCCGAATAGCACTCTGCAACAATCGAGGCCTTCACTTCGGGCGGCCACTCTCGCCGCTTGCCCGCGCCCGTAAACACCTCGAACCGCTGCGCGCCCTTGCTCACAGGATCATCACCCGAGATTATCATAGTAGCAGCGCACTCCAGCCCAATCAGGGCGCGGAAACTCGGCGCTACGCTTCAAACGCGCAAGGTGGGGGCAGAACAGCGCTTACCACTATCCTGCGCAATCACTATTTCAGCCTCAGCCGGCGCAGCAAATTTGTCGGGGCGTGGGACGATCTTGTCGCAGACAGACTACTTGCCGCGCCCGCGGAACAGTTGAAGATTGTCGAGCTATCCGATGTCGTGCGCGCTCTTGCGCAGATTCCCGTTCCTCAACGTGAGGCACTCATATTGGTCGGGGCGGGTGGCTTTTCCTACGAGGAAGCCGCGACCATCATGGGCACTGCGATCGGTACTGTCAAAAGCCGCGTTGCTCGTGCTCGCACGGCGCTCGAAGCTTTGATCAACGATGGCCAATTGGCCCAGTCCCGATCGGAATTCGAAGCCGATGAGAATGTGATAAACCTGTTTTCTGTCATCGATGCCATTGAAGATCGACAGTCGGCTGGAGAGCCGCTTGAGGCTATGACCCGTCTCGTTGCCTGAAGGGCTGCATTCACTTGGCCGGGCGATGCAGAACGCGCTTTTTCGTCTACGACGACTCGCCAGAGTTAAGCTGACCGCCGTCGCGCCAATCCTGAACCGGCGCCGCCAGCCTCTCGGTTCGTTCAAGATGCACCTTGTCCTGAATTGAGAGAAATAGGCTGCCACAAGAGCCGAAGGCCGTGGAGGCAAATTCCGCAAATTGCGTTATGTGCGAACCCAAAGACTGATCGAGCCGCCGGGCACCTTAACCCGGCTTATTCATGAGCCCGCTGCACTGGGGTATTTCGGGTTTGGTGGGTCGGTTGCCGCGTGATCTGGGCGAGCGCCAGCGCCGGCGTTTTTCACCGCAGCAGGAGCAAAGGGCTTTTCGAGGTTGATGGACGAGGGCTCGGGCTTTCGGCGGCACTGCCGCACTGGCTATGTCGGTGCTGGCCGGAGACTGGTGGCGATTGCTTTGAACACGTCGGCCTCCGGGCAGGCTGACGCGAAGGCGAGACGGATACGCGAGGAGGTTTCGATGACGCGGGCAGCCACCTTGAGCAGCCGCAAGCGTAGCGTTGCGAACTCGGCCGTGGCCAGCGCGGTGGTCTTGGGGATCGCCTGCTGGACGCGCCACAACAGCCAGTAGGCGGCGGTGTGTAGGATGAGGCGCATTTGATTGGCATTGGCTGAGCGGCACGAGGTGCGATCGCTGGCGAGTTGAGCCTTGTGGCGCTTGATCAGGTTTTCGGCTTGGCCGCGCGCGCAGTAAAGCGTGTCGTAGATATGCTCGGCCGAGCCTTCGGTCAGCGAGGTGACGACGTAGCGGATATCCATGCCCAGCGTGCTGGCCTCGATCCGGGCGACGACGCGGCGCTGGCAGTTCCAGCTCTTTGCGCCGTAGTGCGTCTCGGCATAGTTGCGCAGGACCGGATACTGGGCCGTGGCCCGCTTGACCGCGCAGGCGTCTGCGATGGCAACGATGACCGGATCAGCACGTAGCGCGGCATTGGTCGGCAAGCCGAACACGTAATCGACGCGGTGGGCCTCGCAGAAGGCCATGACTTCGGGGCGGCCATAATGCCCGTCGCCGCGGAAGGTGATGTGCGTTTCTGGCCAGTACCGGCGGATATGACGCACCAGGCGCCGGATGTGGCCGGCAGCTTCGGCGCCTGACGGCGTCTTACCGGTGCGCAGCAGCATCGCGACCGGACGACCGGTCGCGGTGTCGTACACATGGATCGGCAGGAAGCAGCGCTCACCGTGATGCCCGTTCCAGAAGGACAACTGCTGATAGCCGTGCACGACATCGCAGGTGTCATCGATGTCCAGCGTCACCGCCACTGGTGGAGCCGGATAGCTGGCGCAGTAGACGCCGATCATCTCGGCCATCATCCTGGCCAGCTCACGCGTGGTCGGAGCATTCTCCCAGCGGCTCATCGTCGGTTGGCTGGCAAGCCCCGCGCCCGATCCCGGCAACTTGCCCAGCGCCAGGCGGAAGCCCGGATCGTCGCGCAGGGCGTCGAGATCATCGGCATCTTCATAGCCGCACGCGATCGCGAACACCCGGGCACGTAGGATGTCATCGAGGCGATGGATCACCCGCGTCGGGTCACGCGGATCGGCAATGCAACCCGCAAGCCGCCGGCAGAGCCCCATCGCGCGCTCGGCCTGCGCAAGCAGCAGAACGCCGCCGTCCGAGGTCAGTCGGCCACCGTCAAACGCGGCTGTGATCTTCTTCCCGCCGACCGCTGGGAATCGGAATGAAGTTGCGATATCGTCTTTCATGGCGGGTGTGGCCTGTGGCATTTTCTGCCCTGCAGCAGGGCCGGCGTAGACACCCAGTTCCTAATTCAGATCAGAGGCTTATGCCACTCCCGCCAACCCTTCAGGCCCCCGTCGGTGAATAAGACGGGTTAAGGATGATGCTTCCGTTTTCATCAGCGATTATCTCTTCATCATGATGGCCCAGAAAATCATGGAAAGATGCGCCTGCATGCTCCGGTCCGAGCTGGACCGATTTGCTCGCCTCTTCGGCATTTGACACAAGCAGGACACATCCTGGCTGATCCTGGGTGCCATGGCGTATGACACCGACACAATGTGGATCATCAAACAGATCACTTTGCGGACCATGGGCATAGAGTTGCCGTGCTCTGAGCAACTGGGGCAGACATGCCACCGGCTCGATGACGATCTCATGCGCCTGACCATCGCCGCCTTGATCGGCATATCGTGCGCCCAAGAGATCGGGATAGAAGATGCACGGGGTGCCCTGTTCGCGGATCAGGATCAAGGCATAGGCCAGGGGTTTGAACCAATCCTCCACGGGTGCTTCAAGAGCCTGGAGCGGTTGGGTGTCGTGATTGCCGACGATCGTTACCGCATGATCCGGGGCGGCATGCAGCAGCGAACCATCGAAGATCGTTCGCAGGTCAAAATCGCCGCCGGCTCGGGCCGCATCGTGAAAACGATGGAGAAGGCCGACATCGAAAAGCATGAGTTGGCGATCGACCATGTCCAGATATGCTTGCAGGACCGTCATGTCGGGATGCCAATATTCGGCGACAACAAACAGCGCGTCGCCGACGCTTTCGCGCATGTGCCCTACCCAGTCGCGGAAAAACCATGCAGGGATATGCTTGGCTGCATCGAGACGGAATCCGTCGCAAGGCAGTTGCTCAGACAGCCATCTGCCCCAATATTTGAGCTCTTCATAGACCGCCCGGTTCCGAAACTCGACGTCTGATCCCATCAGATAGTCAAAATTGCCCTTTTCGTCATCGACCTCGATATTCCATTCCCCATCACCATATTCATTGACGAGCCGGAACACGCCATCTTCGTCCGGTTCTTCGATATGGTCGACGCCGGTGAAGCATCTGGCGTCCCAGACAAACTCTGAATAGCGTCCCTGGCGTCCAGGAAAGACGTAGCGGGTCCAGGCGCGAGCCTGGAATGCTTCGTCTTCCACTTCGTCCCGATTATCGGGATTGGCCCTGCGAACATGGACCGTTTCCATCTCGTCCGCGCCCATTTTATGATTGAAGACAACGTCATGAATGACGCCAAGGCCAGCGTCGTGCAGTGCATGCGTCGCCCGTTCCAGCGCAGTTCGATCACCATATTTGGTGGCGATGGATCCTTTTTGATCGAATTCGCCCAGATCAAAAAGATCATAGCTGTCATAGCCTACGGAATAGCCGCCTGCAGCCCCTTTATAGGCCGGGGGTAGCCAGACGTCCGTCACACCCAACTCCTTGAGATCCTCCGCTTTTTGAGCGACCTCGCCCCAGAGCTGGCCTCCATCCGGATAGTACCAGTGGAAAAACTGAAGCAGCGTGCGTCCGGCCATGAAAGCTCCCGTTCCAACATGAATTGCTGCCGCTAAACGAGCGCATGGGGCAGTGGTTGCAGAGGCCGATTTGCTTGCCGATTTCGCGCGGGGCGCTTCGCGACGGCTGCACAAATTCGAGCCATAGAAAGCGCGCGCCGCTTCCTCATGATCCCCGTTTGGGGGCTGCAAGACTAGAAAATCCGGAACCACAGCGCTCCACCGGAGATTAGAGCGACTATGGAGAAGTGAGAGGAAGCATCATGTGGATATTCGTCCTGGCTATCGCGGCATCCGCGCAGCCGCAGGCCACGACTATGCAAGGCAATGGTCACCACGCGAATGATGAGCGGCGCACGCAGGAGCAGCAGCCCAAAGACCATCCGATCCACGGCCAGAAAGAGCAGGAGGGGCAGCCCGCCGACCGCGCCCAGGTCGAGCGCACGGGACCTCAGGAGGATCGGAATGCTGACGGAGCCTTGATGCCCGGCGCACCAGGAACGAATAATCCGACCATCCCCGACGACGCCTGAAAATCTCCGCCTTCATGGACATCTTGCGAAGGCCTGAGGCGCGCGGTCAGGTGCTGCGCGGAAATAGTGTCGGAGCGCTACGCAAAGATTGGGCTCATTCGGCGAGCAGCTCGAGTATCGTATCTCTCAGGGCTGCAGGCGAACAGGGCTTCTCGCACACCGCAGCCTTGGAATAGCGCCGTTTGAGATCCGATGCGTCGGCATGCCCGGAATGGAATATGATCGGAACGCCCGCCTTTTCGAGCAAATCAGCCGCAGGCAAAACCTCCCCATCCTGCAAACGCACGTCGAGCACAGCGCAGGACGGCAGTTGGGCAGTCACAGCCGCGACAGCGTCCTTGACAGAGATGTAGGGGCCGTCGACCGAAAAGCCCTGAGCTTCAATGATGTCCTGTACATCGAAGGCAACCAGGAGCTCGTCTTCAACCAGCATGATTGTCTTAGGCATCGGCCAGAACCTTGTCCGGCAGGGTAAGGCTTATCGTGAACATGTCGTCGCGAATTTCTCTTTCCACATGGCCGCCCAATTGTCGGGATGATGTCTGGACCAGCAGAGTGCCAAATCCGCTCCCAACATCGCCATCCTCGCTCAGTCCGTCCCTGCGTGTTTCGCCCCACGTCAACTGGAGGTCATGGTCAAGTTTCCAAACGATGTTCAATCTCCCATCGGAGGCGCCCAGAGCCCCATATTTGACCGAATTGGTCGCCCATTCATGCAGCATCAACGCCAGGGACGAGAGGCAGGAACGCGCGATGAGGATTTCAGGTCCACTGATCGAGATTGCTGCATGATCCCGATAGGGTTCGATGGTTGTCCGAACCAACTCTTCCAGATTGATGGCCTGGACTTCGCCAGTTGGCGAAGCAAGGGAATGCGCACGTCCCAGGGCTGCAATACGCTCCCTCAGATCGGCGGCGTAAGCGCGCACATCATCATGAATCCGCGCGCCAGCGGAAACCATTCCCCCCACGATCGCGAAAAGATTCTTCACGCGATGATTCATTTCGCGCAGCATCAGTTCACGCGTCTCAGCGAGCATATATTCCGACGTTACATCGATAGAGACGCCGACCAGATGGCGGACTGAGCCATCGCTCACGATCCTGCCGAAACTCTTGATGCGACGCGTTTGGCCGTTCTCGACGACGCGATAGCTCGCTTCGAAATCGCCCCCTTGCGCGATAACTTCCGCCAACGCTGCATCGAAAGCTTCACGGTCGTCGGGATGCAGTCGCGCCAGGCGCCGGTCACCATCGGTTGAAGCGATGTCGGGCGATATTCCCAGGATGGAACGCCCATGGTCGTCGATGATCGCCTCGCCCGTGTCGACATTATATTCCCATGTTGCAACGCCGCCGGCCCGAATGGCCATACCAAGGCGCTCACGTTCGGCCGCAAGATCGCGCTCGAGAGACAATGCGTCAGTAATGTCCGTAAGGACGAGCGTCGCGCCGTCCGTCGATCCGCTCTGGGTTCTGTAAGGCAATGTTCGAAGCGAAAGGGTTCTCGCGCCATCGCGGGTCGTGACACGCCGCTGGATCACAGGATGCCCCTCTGACACGGACCGTGCATCATCAAGATAGAGCGTCCCTGCAAGGCGTGACGTGACATCCTCCAATGGTCGTCCGCGGTCGCTGGGCTGAAGCGGAAAAAGGGCCGTCGCAGCTTCGGTGTAGCTCCTGATCTGAAGTTTTCCATCGAGCACAATCACTGCCAGATCGGTCGACTCGAAAAAATTTCGAAGGTCGGAATTTGCAACAGTCAGCTGGTCAACTTTTGATTTCAGCTCATCATTTACGGTCGTGAGCTCCTCGTTGGTGGACTGAAGCTCCTCATTCATCGACATCATTTCTTCGTTGGAGCTTTTCAGTTCCTCATTCGCCGTCTCCAATTCTTCGACAGCGGTACGCAGGCGGTGCCGCGTGACACGAAGCTCGTCCTCCAATGCGTCGAGATGATCATCGCTTGCGTCCAGTTCGCCGACATCCTGATCAAGCGCTGGGCGGAAAGGCGCCGTGTCGCGGAAAACGAAAAGCAGCGTGCCATCAGTCAGTGGATCGCAGATGACATCGATCTGCTGCAGGCCATATTCGGACATGACCTGCACATCACGCGCAACGACCCGCTTTCGACTGTCGCGCGCCTCGCGCAGTAGCGGCCCAAGAACGTTGCGAAGCCCAGCGCGGGCGAGACCAATCGCGCTCGAGCCTCCCGTCCGTGTGACCGGAAAATCAAAATAGCGGCCGAGCCGACCATAGGCAGAGATTATGGCGCCATCCTGATCTAGCACGAGACTAGCGGGCGTATAACGCTCGACGAGGCGACGGACCGCCATGGTCTCATCGCTTGCCGACCGACCCGACGGCCTGTTGCCGGAACCTGTTGCGGGTTGATCGCGAAGCCTGCCGCCACCCGGCAGATCGATCGGATAATTGGGTGGCCCAGGCGCGCGTTGGAAAAGGCGCGCCTGTTGATCGATCGCGGGGAAGAGATGCTCGAATCTCCCGACACTTTCGGACGGTCCAAGAAACAGATATCCATTTGGCCGAACAGCATAATGCAGGATCGGCATGACCGTCTGCTGCAGCCGATCATCGAAATAGATGAGAAGATTGCGACAGGAGACCAGATCGATGCGCGAGAAGGGCGGATCCTTGACCAGGCTATGACTAGAGAAGCGGATCATGTCCCGCAATTGGGGAACGATCGTGAATCTTTCTGCGTGAGGGATCGCATATTGCTCGCGCAGCGTCAGCGGAATATCTGCAAGCGCAGACGCAGGATATACTCCTTCGCGCGCAATCTGCAGCATCTGCTCATCAATATCCGTAGCGAAAATCTGCACGGATGCCGGCAGAATATTTCGCTTCCGCGCAGCTTCGGCGAAGAGCATCGCAATGCTGTAGGCTTCCTCGCCAGAGGAGCAGCCTGGCACCCATACCCTGATTTCCTCGCCATCGGCCTGATCGACCAGCGGCTCGATGACCGTGATCCTCAGACGCTCGAACAGATCTGCGTCCCGGAAGAATCGGGTGACGTTGATCAGGAGATCACGGAACAGCGCCTCGCATTCGTCCCTGTCGCTTTTTATCCGCGAAAGATAGCTGTGGCCTGACGTGATCCCCAGCACATGCATGCGCCGTTCGACCCTCCTGATAAAGGTCGTGCGCTTGTAACCCGAAAAATCATGGCCCACGGCAGTCCGCAGGGTCTTGCACAGATCATCGACATGATCGGCGACCAGAGCAGCTTCCCGCTCGGGTGTTTCGGCCGTGGCGCGGTGCTGGAAAAATCCTTCCAGGCACTGGATAATCTCGCTGGGACGTTTGACGAAATCGACCAGTCCGGTTCCCACAGCGGACAGCGGCATGCCATCATATTTGGCCGTTTCAGGATCCTGCACGACACACAGCCCGCCATTTTCCTTCACGGCACGCAAGCCCATGGTCCCGTCAGCCCCGGTGCCTGAAAGTATGACGCAGGCGGCGTCCGCCTGCTTGTCCGACGCGAGGGAGATGAAGAAATCATCTATGGGTCTGCGAAGACCGCGGGGCTGCGCGAAGTCGGTCAGTTCCAACATGCCCTCGCGTATGACCAGTCCGCGACCGGGAGGGATGATGTAAACCTTGTCCGCCTCTATCTGCTCACCACCCTCGCACTGGAGAACTTCCAGGGGCGTGTGGCGGTCCAGCAATTGCGCCAGCATGCTCTCATGATTGGGATCAAGATGCTGAACGATGACGAAGGACATGCCGGTCTGGCCACGGGCTGAGGCCAGCATTTCTCGCAGGGCCTCAAGTCCACCCGCCGAAGCGCCGATGCCCACGATCGGTAACCGGCTGAGGCTAGCTGTCTCACCGCTCAAAGGAAATCGCCATTGTCCAGATCGGACAATATGAGCTTGGCCTGCGCTATGGTGGCCACCGTATTCGCGATTGTCATCAGCGAACCTTCAACCACGATCCCGCTTTCTTCGAGGACCGGACTCAATCGGTCAAGCGTACGCTCAAGGTTGAGATCATAGTCCGCCAGTCGATCCGGCTGGGTGCGACTGACATCGAATTGAGACGCAAAAATATAACGCACCTGGCCCGACTGAGCGCGAAGTTTCGTCATGTAGAGAAGATTGACGAAGGGGCGCCCGTCCTTCCGGAAATTGACGATGGACGTCCGCACGTTCGCCTGCCCATCGTCCTGGAGGAAAGACCGTATTTGCGCGCGGGCCTCTTCATTACGGCTGCGTCCCTGCAAGAACCTGCAATTGCGGCAGACGATCTCGCTCGTCGCATAGCCGGTCAGGTTCCTGAAGCCCTCATTCGTCAGCAGCAGCTCATGATCGCCCTCTGCGCGGCCGAGCGACAAAGCCACAGGCGAGCTGTCAAAATAGGTTGCCAGCTGCTCTGGGAGGATTGCGCGCATCAGAACTCCATAAGTTGATCCGCACGCACAACGCCCGGCCCTTTCATCGGCTCCGCGATACCCTTGGCTTATCGGCGAAACAAGCCGACACGATTGAGCCATGCCGCCATCTGGGCAGAAAATGATGATGTTACAGGTTGGCCTGTTCCTCCTCCGAAAGATCTGCGTCAGGCGGGTAGTAAAGTTCAGCGCATTCCGCGCGCAGGCATCCCCCCTCTATCGAGATATCATCGCGATAGGCTTCTGCTACGAAATCCAGCGTGTCGACATGTCTTGCCTCGAAATACATCTGATGAACATCATGCCTTCCGGCGCCATACACGACCCTTCCGACCTTTGCCCAGATCGATGCCATCGTGCACATTCCACATGGCTGAAGCGTCGAATAAAGCGTCGCGCCGCGCAGCTCCATGTCACCGCTATTCTCGCAACCGCGCCTGATCGCCATCATTTCTGCATGGGCTGTCGCGTCGGGTAACTCCTGAGTCTGATTGCGTTCGCCGGCGATCATCCTCCCATCCAGCACGATCACGCAGCCCAAAGGGGAGGTCGAAGGATCAGACCCTTTTGAACGCGCAATCGCGATAGCCTCGCGCATCCATGCTTCGTCTTCGGGCTGAATCATCTGGTCCTCCTCGTCCTGACGCGTTCGTCAGGACTGCTAAGATGTTGGCGCCGCGCAACGACCTCATGTCGGCGCCAGCTTCTTTGGATGTGCCAACGAAATGAATCTGTCGTCCCGGACAGCTCAGCACAGAATTGTCCGCATGCGCACTAATGGCGCGCATACGGACTTAGTAGCTGATCTCAGGCGAGATCGCGGATTTTCGGCTCTCGCGCCCAGTGCCGCTTGGGGCCCTTGTCGAGCAGCATCTCGTTTGGAATGACGCCGTCGTCCTTTTCCACCCCCGCCTTGTCGAGGATGATCTGCGTGCCGGGGCAATGGGCGATGGTCTTGCAGTGGCCATAGGCGTCCATGAACCATTGGACCGCAGCGCCTTGCTTCGACAATATTTCCGCGCTTTGCGGCATCAGCACGGAGGCAATCGCATCGAACAGCACGGAGGGCGAGCCATCGAGCTTGCCGTCCGCTTCGAGCGTTCCGCCCTTGACCTTGAGGGGACCAATTTTGGGCGCAACCAGAAAGACGCTGCCGCCTGCTTTCTCCACGCCCGTCTTGAGCTTCTCCACCATCGCCTTGTCGGAGCCTTCGGCAAACAGAATTCCGACCTTGCGGCCGGCAAAGCCATCCTTGGCATTCTTCTGGATGGAAAGAGCGTCGGAGACGGGCATCTCCACAAGGTCTTGGGCTGCTGGCGCCTTTTCAGGCAGAGCGATCGACAGCCCGTCGGCGACTCGTTGCGCCAGATCCTCGTCAATGTTGCGCAGACGCGAGAGAACCCGAAGCCGCACATGGGGCATCGCCACCTTCGACAACTCGAAGACAATGGCCGATGCGATGTGCGCCTGCTCATTCTGGGTCTGCGACAGATAGAACATCCGCGCCTGACTATAATGATCGGCAAATGTTTCGGCACGTATCCGTATCTTGTCAGCGGGGTCGTTGCGTTCGCCATTATCGCTAAAGGATGTGAACCCGGTTTCGAGCGCAACGCGCGGACCACTATCCTCGCCCGCCTCGTTCAGGCTGTTCGGCTCATAATTGGCGCGTCCCTTGGGGACCAGCGTCTGCATCAACCCATCGCGCTGCATATTGTGGAAGGGGCATTTGGGCGCATTGATCGGGATCTGATGGAAGTTGGTCGTTCCCAAACGCGACTTTTGCGTATCGAGATAAGAGAAAAGCCGCCCCTGGAGCAGGGGGTCATTCGAGAAGTCGATGCCTGGAATGACGTTGCTGGGCAGGAAGGCAACCTGCTCTGTCTCGGCAAAGAAATTGTCGACATTGCGATTGAGCGTGAGGCGCCCGATGATCTCGACAGGAATATCCTCTTCCGGGATCAGCTTGGTTGCGTCCAGCACATCATAGGGCTGCTCTGCCGCCCAAGCCTCATCGAAAATCTGCACGCCCAGATCCCAGGCGGGATAATCGCCGCTGGCAACGGCTTCGTACAGATCGCGGCGATGGAAATCGGGGTCGGCGCCTGCCGTCTTCACAGCCTCGTCCCAGACCTGGGACGCAACACCCAGAACCGGCTTCCAGTGGAACTTGACGAACTTGCCGTCGCCATCTTGATTGATGAAGCGGAAGCTGTGGACGCCAAATCCTTCCATCATCCGCAACGATCGAGGAATGGCCCGATCGGACATGGCCCACATGATCATGTGCATGCTCTCGGGCATGAGCGATACAAAATCCCAGAACGTGTCATGGGCGCTCGCAGCCTGGGGATAGCCCCGATCCGCTTCCATTTTCACCGAATGGATCAGATCAGGAAATTTCATCGCATCCTGAATGAAGAATACCGGGATGTTGTTGCCGACCAGATCCCAGTTGCCGGCTTCCGTGTAGAATTTCACAGCAAAGCCGCGCACATCGCGCGGTGTATCAACGGAACCCGCGCCACCGGCCACAGTGGAGAAACGAACGAACACAGGGCAGCTCGCACCCTTCTTCTGGAAAATGCTCGCTTTGGTCACATCGGGAATGGCCTTGGTGCACTCGAAAATCCCATGGGCGCCAGAGCCGCGCGCATGGACGATCCGTTCAGGGATGCGTTCATGGTCAAAATGGAAGATTTTCTCGCGCAGGACGAAATCTTCCAGCAGCGTGGGACCGCGAGCGCCCGCCTTCAGACTATTCTGATTGTCTGCGATCCGATGCCCGAAATTGTCTGTCAGGGCATCACCGGAGCGCTCATCCTGCAACCTCTGCTGCGTCTCTCCGCCTTCTCCGACCATCGTCTCATAATCGGGACTTCCAGCTCCGGGCTGGTGATCGGCAAGACCATTTTCCAGAGCAGCATCACTCTTGGGACCCGAAGCGGCCATATCAACTCTCCCTGACGCGCATGATAGGCTGCGATTGTCGCAGCAGACAGAACTCTAACCGGAAGCAGGAGGCTGGGTTCCGGCGGGAGGCGAGAAGATGCCCAGGACCAATCTGGATCAATATGAATCTTCCACAATGACCGCGCGGCACTGGCGCGCGTGATATCTGCGGCCAGAACTCGCCGGAACTTTTCGTGCATATGCCTCTTTTGGCGTGAAGCGCGGCCGATGATGGCGGCATGGGAGCCATAATGACTGTCACTTATCGAGGGCCGCAGATATTGCCGCGTGGGTCGCAAGTTCAGGGCCCGGCCAGGGAGCCATCCGATATCGAGTTGCTTCACGCGATCAGCGTTACGCTCATCGCCGAGAATGATCGGTTCGAACTCTATGGCAAGATCGTGGAGGCCGCTGTTGCCATCACCGGCTCCCAGTTCGGGACGATGCAACTCCTTTGCCCCGCCGATGACCCTTCGGGACATGGGGGACAACTCCAGTTGCTGGCGCACAGAGGTCTGCCGGCCGAAGCGGTCGGGTTCTGGCAGGGGGTCAGTCCAGCAGCCTACAGCAGTTGCACGCTAGCCCTGAAAATGGGTCAGCGCGCCATTGTTCCTGATTTCGAGAAATGGGCCGATATCGCCGGGACTGCCGACCTCGATGCGTTTCGCGCCGCGGGCATCCGCTCGGCTCAGACCACGCCGCTGCTTTCGCGCACCGGCCGCTTGCTCGGCATGATCTCCACCCATTGGGATCGTCCGCATCATCCTTCCGAGCGGGACCTGCGTCTGCTCGATATCCTCGCCCGGCAGGCCGCAGACCTTCTGGAGCGGACCATCGCGGAAGAACAGCTGCGCCTGCTCAATGACACGCTGGAGGCGCGTGTCGAGGAGCGTTCGCGCGAACTGTCCTCGGCTCAGGATCAGCTTCGGCAACTTCAGAAGATGGAAGCGATCGGGCAACTGACAGGCGGTGTTGCGCACGATTTCAACAATCTTCTCACCATCATCCGTGGGTCGGCCGACCTTCTCGCGAGCCGCGAGCTGCCGCGCGAAAAGCAGAAGAAATATATAGATGCCATCTCGGAGACCGCGGACCGTGCTGCGAAACTGACGAGCCAGCTTCTCGCTTTTGCGCGCCGCCAGGCCCTTCGACCAGAGACGTTCAATGCCGCGCGCAAGGTTGAAGCCGTTGCGGATATGCTTCGAACGGTCGTGGGTTCGCGCATTGCCCTTGTTGTCGACCCGATCTGCACCTCCTGTTTTGTCGAAGTCGATGCGAGCCAGTTCGAAACCGCGTTGATCAACGTGGCGGTGAACGCACGGGACGCGATGAACGGAGAGGGACGGATTACCCTTTCGGTTGAAGCGGCAGGATCAATCCCGGCCCGCGGCGGCCTCGCGGCTGCCAGGGGCGATTTCGTCAGGATTTCCGTGACGGATGAGGGCACGGGCATGAGCGAAGGGCAGATAGAACATATATTCGAGCCATTCTTCACGACCAAGGAAGTGGGCAAGGGTACGGGTTTGGGACTGAGCCAGGTCTATGGCTTTATCAAACAGTCCGGTGGCGAGATCGACGTTGCAAGTCGGCTGGGTATCGGGACGACGTTCAGCCTCTATCTGCCGCGGGCTGCCGCGCCACATTACCTGGAGGATGTCACGCCGTCAGGACGTTGCGCCATCCAGCATGCGAATATTCTGATCGTCGAGGATAATGAGCCGGTCGGAGACTTCGCTTCGCAGCTCCTCGAAGATCTTGGTTACAAGACATGGCGTGCGGCCAATGCTCCTGAGGCGATCGCGGTGCTTGAGCGGTCGCACGCCAATATCGATATCGTTTTTTCAGATGTCGTCATGCCCGGGATCGATGGTCTGGAGCTTGGGCGCCAGATCCGGGCGCGCTGGCCGGAAATTCCCGTGGTGCTCACCAGTGGCTATAGCCATGTCCTGGCTGATGATAGCCGCCATGGCTTTCCACTTTTGCACAAACCCTATTCGGTGAATGAACTGTCCCGACTGTTGGGAGAGATATGCATCGGCGAAGAACGAAAGCGTCAGTCGTCAATTCCTTACCCTGACACCAATTATTGCAAAGATAATTGAAGAGAATATCTGTTGATCAAATAATGAAGGTTCAACATTCGTCTGATGATGTCTGGACGAATAAACCATCGAATGAATTATTAATTTTCATGCCTAGATCGCGCCTCGAATTGGAAAGGCAGTTATGCTCATTCGTGCTGGCTATGAACTGGTCTTGGAAACCGGTGCTCCTACGCCGTTAATTTCCCTCCTCACGATCCGACCGTCCAGGTTTCCCGATCTTCGCACCCCCCACAGGATCAGGACAGGCGCGCCGATCCCGACCCATGATTACCGTGACAGCTTTGGCAATATCTGCACACGCATGACCCTGCCGGCAGGTCGCACCACCCTGTCATGTGACTTCACGATTGCCGATAGCGGCCTGCACGATCGCCAAAGTCCATCGGCAGTCCAGCATGAAGTTCGGGATTTGCCCTCGGACGTCCTCATCTATCTCATGGGCAGCCGCTATTGCGAGACCGATCTCCTCTGCCAGAAAGCCTGGTATCATTTCGGCCATATCGCGCCCGGGTGGCAGCGTGTGCAGTCCATTGTCGATTTCGTGCACCAGCATCTGACCTACGGATATCAATATGCGCGATGCACCAGGACCGCTTGGGAGGCATATAATGAGCGGGTTGGCGTATGCCGGGACTTTGCCCATCTTGCAGTGGCCCTATGCCGGTGCATGAACATTCCGGCACGATATTGCAGCGGATATCTTGGCGATATCGGCGTCGATCCGGTTGATGTCCCAATGGATTTCCACGCCTGGTTCGAAGTGTATCTGGGTGGTGAGTGGCACAGTTTCGATGCGCGGCATCATGTCCCTCGCATAGGGCGCATCCTGATGGCGTGCGGACGCGACGCAGCCGATACCGCTTTGACCACGGCGTTCGGTCCGATGCGACTGGCCTCGTTCAAGGTTCATACTGATGAGGTGATCCAGACCGGACAGCATGTCGACACCCCGCTGACCATCGCCGCCTGACAAGGCCCCTCGATGGGTCTGCTACCCTTGCATGAGGACATGCAGCCCGCTTCTCTCCGCTATGCGATCACCATCAAGGCCATGTGCAGCGCGGCGGATGGCTCGAGGCGTGATTGGCCGCAACCCGTGGTTCATTCTCGGCAAAACGGATCGCGCGCCAGGGGCGTTCAAGCGTCGAGAAGATGCCTTGCTCGCATCAAGGCCGTTCCGTCGGGCGCGCGTCCCAGGAAGGCCTGAAAGGACGCCATGGGATCGCGGCTATTTCCTGCGGCGAGTATCTCTTCGCGGAACCGCGATGCGAGACCGGGGTCGAAAATATCACCTGTCGCGACAAAAGCCTCAAATGCGTCGGCATCCAGTGCTTCGGACCAGGCATAGCTATAATAGGCAGCCGAATAGCCGCCATCAAAGATATGCGTGAAATAGGGAAAGCGATGGCGCAACCCGACCGCGCGGGGCATTCCGAGCGCATCAAGCTGCGCCTCGACAAATGCGCGAGGATCGATCTGAGCGTCCGGATTCTGGTGGATAGCAAGGTCCACCAATGCGCAACCGATCAATTCCACGGTGGCAAAGCCCTGACCATAAGCCTCCGCCTCGCGAATGGCGCTGATCAGATCTTCAGGCATCCCAAGATCGGCGAGCACCTGCGGGCTGACAATCCAGTTCTCCATGAACTTGCTCGGAAATTCCACGAAGTCGCGGGCAACCGCAGTTCCGGACTGGCTGGGGTAGGTGACCCGTGAAAGAAGCCCATGCAATGCATGGCCAAATTCATGAAACAAGGTGCGCGCCTCATCAATCGAAAGGCGGGTCGCACCCCGGTCGGGTGGCGGAGCAGCGGCAAAATTGGCGACCAGATAGACGATCGGGCGCACGTCGCCATCCATCGCTTCTTGCACCCGCAGGCTTCCCATCCAAGCGCCACCATGTTTTTCCGGGCGGGCCAGATAGTCGGTGAAGAGCAGACCCACAGTGCTCCCGTTGCTCTCCTTCACTTCCCAGGCCCAGACGTCCGGATGATAGCCTTCTATGTCCGCACGCCTGTAGAAGCTCAGGCCATAAAGTCGGCCGGCTGTGTCGAATGCTGCCTGCCGCACCGCATCGAGCCGCAAATGCTCCGCAGCTGCCGCAGTATCGAGTGCGTAACGGGTGCGTCGTACCTGTTCCGCGTAAAAGCGCCAGTCCCAGGGCGCGAGGCGGAAATCGCCGCCCTCCGCATCGATCAATGCCTGCAGTTCAGCAGCTTCCTGCGCTGCGCGCCGTTTGCCCGGCGCCCACAGCTGGCGCATCAGCGCGCTCGCTGCTGCCGGATCATGCGCCATGCTGTCGGCCAGCGCATAATGCGCATGGTCGGCATAGCCCAGCAGGACCGCCCTTTCCCTGCGCAACGCGAGCATTTCGGCGATGATGGGCCAATTATCATGTTGGCCGCCGTCGCAACGGGCGGTGAAGGCCCGCCAGAGGGCCTCGCGCAAGTCGCGCCTCTTCGAAAAGGTCAGAAATGCCTCCAGGTCGGTGCGATCGAGCGTTATGTGATAACGGTCCTGCAACCCCTTTGCTGCTGCTCGCGCCGCAGCCGCCTCGCATATTGCGCTGGGCAGTCCCTCGAGCTCATTCTTCTCCAGATCGAGCACCCAGGCATTTGTTGCGGCAAGCACATTCTGCCCGAATTGAACTGCTAGGGCAGACAGGCGAGCCTCGATGGCGGCAAAGCGGTCCTTGCCAGCCCTCGTCAATGCTGCGCCGCCTCTAAGGAAGCTTGCATGGCTATCCTCCACGAGGCGGACCTGTTCCGGGGTGAGGCCGCTCTCGTGCCGTGAAGCATGGACTGCGAAGACGCGCGCTGCCAATTGGTCATTATGGCTTATGGCGACGGCGTGCGCGCTAAGTCGCGCCGAAATCTCAGCTTCCGCCTCGCGGATGGCCAGCGTGCCCTTCGCCGAGGACAGGGCCCAGAACAACCGCCGGACGCGCGCGAGCGGCTCGCCCGACCGTTCCAGTGCGGCAATCGTATTCTCGAAGGTCGCGGGCGCGACCTGCTCGCAAATCGCATCAAGTTCAGCCTTGTGCCAGGCGATGCTGGTCGTGACCGCGCGAAGGAACTGGTCATCACCTATCCGCGCAAAAGGTGGCGCGCCAAGCGGGCCAGTCCAGGGTTGGAGAAGCGGGTCGCTTTGCTCAGTCAAGGGCGGTTACTTCCTGGGTGTGCACCTGAAATCGCACCAGATTTGCCGGGCCAAAAGCCGTCGTCAAGGCTACGTCGGTGGCATCGCGCCCGCGTGCCATCAGGATCCGGCCGATGCGCGGGCGGTTATGGCGCGCATCATGGGTATACCAGGCGCCGTCGATATAGACATCGAACCATGCACTGAAATCCATCGGAGCATCTACCGGAGGCACGCCGATGTCGCCGAGGTAACCGGTGCAATAGCGAGCGGGAATATTCATGCAGCGGCACAAGGTTATGGCGAGATGGGCGAAGTCACGGCACACGCCCTTTCGCTCCTGATAGCCATTCCAGGCGGTCTTGTCGGCGCGCGCATGCTGATAGCCAAATTCAATATGATGATGCACGAAGCCCACGATCGCCTCCACCCTTTCCCGCGCGCTGGCCAGATAACCAAATTGAGCCCATGCCACGTCCATCAGACGGTCGGTTTCGCAATAGCGGCTGCCAAGCAGAAAGGGCATGACGGCATCTGGAAGCTCTTCCACCGGCATCTGAGGACCACTGGGCGAGCGCTGGTCGGGATCTCCGCTATCCTCGATCACAAAGTCGCATGACAAGCGCACATTGCCCGGTGGGATGGTGAGCCGGGTGGCGACATTGCCGAACCCGTCCTCGAATTGATAAAGCGGAATGTCCGGCGTCGCTATCAGCCGCTGCGGCGTCCGCAGATCCTGATGGCGCGACGGATGCAGGCTGAGCATGGCCATCATCGCCGTCCGGTTCTCGGTCGAGAACTCAATATCATAGCCGCACCGGATCAGCATGTCGGGTTCGTTTCCTGATTGCCGGCAAGCCGGCTGTTGATGGCGCCATGGCCGGAGAGGGAGAATGGTTTTGGATCGGCACGACTGACGTTGACGCTCACGTCCATCCCCAGAAAGCTTGCAGGCAGGCCGAACCAGGTGCCCGACAACGGAAGCGCCTGATACGGGTCGCGCGCGATCGCCACGCGGATCAAGCCGCGATTGCCGATGATCCCATTTGTCGGATCGAATTCCACCCAGCCAGATCCGGGCAGGAAGATACGGACCCAGGCATGGGTGTTGCCGCCACCGACCAGCCCCTCGGTGCGCGACGGATTATAGACATAGCCCGACACGAAGCGGGCGGCGAAGCCCAGCGCCCGGACAGCCTCAATCATCAGCACGGCGAAGTCACGGCAGGTCCCCTGCCGCTTGCGCAATGTCTCCATAGGAGATTGGGTGCCCTTTTCATGTCGTGGCACATAGGTGAAGTCACGCTGGATGCCTGTCGCGATCCGCGTCAGGAGATCGATGGTCGCTGTATCACCATGATTGCTGACGAAACCTCTGGCCCAATTGTCGACGATCCGCTCGGGATCGAGATGGTGTCGTTCGATCGACCGCAACAGATCGGGCATGTCTTCCGACGAATAGGTGAAGGGGAAAAGCCGGGCATAGGGTTCGACGTCGACCTGCTGCTGCGTCAAGGGCGCATGCTCGAGCGTAACCTCGCTCGCGACTTTCAGCTGCGACGTGCGTTTGTCGAACAAAGCAATGGCCACGGAATTTCCGAATACATCATGCAGCCAGCGCAATTCACAAGGTTGGGGATCGATGTCGAGCCGCGCGTGGAGCAGTCGCTGGTCGAAGGCCTCACGCGGCCGCATCATGATGCGATGTTCGCCCAGCGACACCGATTGCTGATAGCGATAAGTCGTCACATGTTCGATTGTGAGCAACGGCATGGAAGGACGTTCCCAATGGGCAGGGAGAAACCATGAATCTACTGCTGCCAGCCGATCCCGCGCCCTCCACCGTCATCAACGCGAAGGGCTGCTCCCCGTTCCTCCTGACCGGAGATCATGCAGGGCTGGCAGTTCCTTCAGCCCTGGGTGATCTCGGCGTAGGCCCGGCCGATTGGTCTCGGCATATCGCAATTGACCTAGGCGTGAGAGAAATGGGCCTGGAACTGGCGCGTCTCCTCGATGCCTCTTTCATCTTCCAGAATTATTCGCGATTGGTGATCGACTGTAATCGCGATCCCTCGCGCGACGACGCGATTCCTGCGTCTTCCGATGGGACCGATATCGGTGGCAATCAGGGTTTGACCGAAACCGACAGGCTGGCGCGTGTCGCCTCCATCCATGCTCCATATCATGCCAGCATTTCAGAAATGATCTCAGCTCGGCTAGCAGCGGGGCAGGAGACAATCCTGCTCGCGCTCCATAGTTTCACCCCGATACTGGACGAGATCAGGCGCCCCTGGTCGGTGGGCGTCCTGCACGCCGCCGGCCGAACCGATTTTGCGACCTGCCTGCTGGACGCGCTGCGCCGGTTGCCAATCGAGGTGGGCGACAATGCTCCCTATGCCATGGATGAAACCGATTACAGCATGCCCTTCCACGCCCTTTCAAATGACCTTCGCTACGCTGAAATCGAGGTCAGGCAGGACATTATTTCCCAAGGCGAGGGGCAATCCTTCTGGGCCGCCCAACTTTGCGATGCGATGGAAGAGGCCTGGCAGCGGCTCACATAGAATATGCTGACACAATGGTGAGCGCATCGCCTCGCGCTGTTCAAGAGAAGTTATAGGCTATCAGGCGTTGACGGCGACCAGCAGACACTGTTCCTGACCCAAAGCCGCTTCGTCCGACATTGTTGCTATGCCCCGCCACCACTCGATGCCCGGACTGCGGAACATGGCAAGGCTACCTGTTCTGGGGCGCGCATTCCAGTGCACGCCGTCAAACGCAAAACGCCAATAACAATCGCAGTTGAGCGGTACATGCCAGAATGCAGGCTCTTCGCTCGCGCTGTCTGCGTGCAGAATACGAAGCTCGCTCGGCACATCCCGACGGCTGCCATCGGGGAAGCGAACCTCGATCGTCATGCACAAGCCTCCAAAATCCTGCAAAGAGCGCAGTAGCCCACGCAAAACGCCTTGTTGTTCAACGGGTTCACGGTGCGGGAAGAAAATCTCCAGATCATGTGAATGAGCCCGGCACATTCTCGCTGAATGGGAGAACGGGCCCGCTGTAGTTGCCCGCTCTCCCCATGGCAGCGCCCATCTTCCACTCAAGGCGCATGCGACCCAGAAGCGGCTTTACGATCAGCCTTTGCGCCTTGGGGGAAGGCCATGTCTTATTCCTTCCCCTGGAACTGTGTGGTAATTTTCAGAAGTGGAAAATGACGCCAGCCATGGGACGGAAACTGTCCCAATCATAGGTGTCGACCTGCACGCGCAGGCGGACGCCGCTGCTGCCAGTGACCCCGCCAAGGCCGATCTCCTTTGGCCCCACCTCGACACCCGCACCGTACATCCAGTCCTTCTCGTCGGGCCAGCCGCCTTTGCCATTGACCCACTGATAGCCGGCCGAGGCGTAGATCAAACCGCTCTCGCCTGCGCGGGCGCCTACACGGCCCTTCACGCCATATTCCCAGTCGATGTCGCTAAAGCCCTTCGAGGCGTTCCCTTCCACCCCGACGAACACCGGCCCGAGCGGCACATTCACGCCCGCGATGCCGCTGATCAGGGCACCGTTCATGATCGTCTCGCCCGGAACGCTGCCGAACTCGGTCCCGCGGTCGAAAGTGTGATAACCGCCCAGAATGCCTACATAGGGTTCAATACCGAAGGCTTTGCTGCCATCGGGTGCGGTGTCGTCCTGGGCCATGGCAGCAGTCGGTAGTGCCAGGCAGCCCAGCAACGGGAGAATGATCTTCTTCATGATGTACGTCCCTGTTTGATTATGTCCACGAGGCTCAAACTAAAGGGCATGCACCGGGGTTGCCGCGTGCGAAAACAATAATGCTAATGTGGCAATTTTGACACTATCAGAGCGCCCTCGCCAAGGTTTATTGAGACAGAAGGCATAGATGGAGCGGCATTCGAAATATTCATTTCGATATCGTCATGGATTTAGCGGCGGGATTTTCATGAAGCCCTTCGTCATTTCATGGTGAGTGTTGACGCGAGCCGGGCGGATTGCTGCCCGCAGGTGAGCCAGTGGCAAAGTGCCCAGTATATTTACGCATTTTCATGCTAGAGGGGCCGCGATGAATGCGCGGATTCTGATCAGGGGTCTATCCTGACATGGGCTGGCGATTTGCTGCGCCATGCTCTCGATCGCACTACTGATCCTGGGCGGGGCACAGCCTGCGCGCGCTGAATTGCTACGCATTGGCGATCCTCTATGTCATGCAGTGAGCCGATCGATCGCCCCTGACGACACGCGCCCCTCCCATTTTGTCTGCAATGGTGATCCTGATGGCTATCAGAAGGGCACATTGTGGCTCCATGCCGCCTTGCCCCAGGGCTCGCGCGATCATGAGGATCTGTCGCTGATCATCCACAGCTCTCGATTTGATCGGCTGGTCGTGCGCTTCATCTATCGTGACGGTGCCGTCGAGCAGCAACATGTCCGGAGCGGCAATTTCGGGACCTATTGGAGAGCTGGCGGCCAACTCGCGTTCCGCGCGCCCTATCGCGACGTTCCTGTCGTGGCCTTCACCTTGAGATTTGATAGAGTGGCGAGCGCGCATCTCCTGCGGATGAGGCTTGTCGAGCGCGGTGAAGAAGCCACCCAGACAACTGGCCTGGCTACCTTGACCGGTGCTGCGCTCGTTCTGCTGATTGTGGGCGCGATTTATAACGCCTCACTGGCTCTTGCCGTTCGTCAGCAACATGCCGGCTGGCAGGCTGCATGGGCATGCTGCATGGTCATATGGGGGGCGTGCTGGTCGCAACTTCATCTGTTCTTCTTTCCCTCGATGGCGGGCGCGGTATCGGCGCAAATCTGCACTGCTCTCTCCTGTCTCGCCATCACGCTCGCCACTTTGAGCGCCGTCACTGCTCTTGAAAAACAGCATCTCGATGCGGGGTTGAGGCGCACCGCCCTGGGCCTCACCGCAAGCGTGTGCGCATTGGGCATCCCGCTTTCGCTGATGCGTTCGGGGCCGTTCGACATGCTCGGCAATCTGCTGGGGTTCCTGGTCCTGGCCAATCTGGCGGCGGTCGCATCCTGTATCGGCCAGGCATGGCGACGGGGAAGCAGCGCGGCGCGGAGCCTGGGTGGGGCCTGGGCACTGCCAATGATCGTCCTTGCGTCGACCAGCTTCTTCGATGCGGACGCCATGTTCTGGGGCGGTGGATCGCAAATTCTGGTCCTGTTCGCAGCGGCCTGGCAAACATTGTGGCTCTCCGCTGCCGCTTCGCGTGCTCATGCTCGGTTGCGGATGGAACGAGACGTCGCCCGTCTCGCAGAGGCCAAGGCCCATGAGCTTGCCCGCCGTGACGTTCTGACAGGGTTGCCAAACCGACGGGGTTTCATGGAAAGAACCGGCAGGATGCTCGAAGGCTTGCCTGTATCAGGCGGACTGGTTGCCCTGCTCCTGATCGACGTCGATTGGTTCAAGTCGATCAACGATGTCTATGGTCATGAGGCTGGCGATCACGTTCTGGCAGCAATTGGCCGCTGCATCGCACAGCATGAGAATTCCTCCTGTGCCGTATGTCGTCTGGGCGGGGAGGAATTTGCGATGATGGTCACAGGAACTGAAGTTGGGAACATCGAGCAATTTGCACAAACCCTGCGCGGAACCTTGGCCGATCTGAGCCATGGCGACATCATCGGCAATCGCATGGTGACGGTGAGCATAGGCGTGACGGCCTCGGCATCCCGCGCTGACTTTGGCACCCTCTACCGGCTGGCAGATGAGGCGCTTTACGACGCAAAGCGTGGGGGACGCGATCAGATCGCAATCCGCCTGGGTGAGTGGGCGGGCGCCCGCCGAAATGACAGACCGCTTTTCGCCTGACAGGCTTGCAGCGGGTTGAGGTGCCCCGGCCCGGCAACGCTTCGCCTTTGGCGCGCGCCGGGCTGGCAACCATATCTTAGAACAGAGGCTTGTCCGGCTCGAAGTTCCACAGTCGAGGCCGGTTCGAAGCATCGCGCTGCTCACGTGCGCCGCCACCGGCACGGCGCCGCATCTCTGCAAAAATTATCTGGTCGTCACTGGTATGGCGCTCGCTTTGAATGAGAAGAAAGGCTTCCATCAGGTCCCCCTCATCCCATTGCCGAACCGAACCTATTTCATTCGACATGCGTTCCAAGCTCCATGCGCAACTGCACTATCATTGGCGGAGAAGACCTTCTTTGAGGCTATGTCCCCCATCGAAGCTTGGGTCTCATCGCCTGGCTGCCCCCCGAAACTGCTGCTGGAAACTGCTGATAGCTCATATTGGAGAACGCGAACTGCGCCACTGTGTTCCTGTGCACCATTACAGCCCGGATGTTGCCAGCAAGATTTTCATGGCAACCAATATGCCCAGGAAAGCCTTCTGGCACAGGCACGGACGTAAAGGAGGGATGAGGGTGGAGAGGGATTTCGAGCTCTATTATTGGCCATTGCCATTCCGCGGACAGTTCATCCGGGCCGCGCTTGCCTTTGCGGGCAAGAGCTGGAACGAACATGATGAAGGTGAGATCGCCGCGCTGATGAAAATGGCTTCGGAGGATCAGCCAGTGCCCTTCATGGGACCACCCCTCCTGATTGATAATGACACCGGATTTGCCCTGTCGCAGATGCCAGCAATCATGGTCTATCTGGCAGAACGTCTTGCCCTTGTGCATGGCGGTGCCCGCGGCCGCGCCTTGACGGTCAAGCTCGTCAATGACGCGAATGATATCATTGACGAACTTACGCTGGATGGCGGCCGGCAGATGTGGACGGAGGATCGATGGGCCAGCTTTATTCCTCGGCTGGTGAAATGGATGCGCATCTGGGAGGCTGTCGGCACAAGCAACGGCCTTGAAGCTGGAAAGGGGTTCATGCTCAGCACCGCAAAACCGGGTCTGGCCGATATCGTGACCGTGACATTATGGGGCACCATGGCCAGCCGCTTCGGCGCGATCGCTGCCATGCTCGCCCAATATGCGCCGGCAACGATGGGTCTGGTCCAGCGTCTGCGCGCTCATCCTGCCCTGGCGAGGCTCGAGGCAAGAAGCGTGGAGCGCTATGGCCACGCCTATTGCGGCGGGGAAATCGAGAAGTCTCTTCGCGCAGTTCTGCCTGCCGGCGACGGTTGAAACCGAACGCTATCCCCCTTCGGTAAGGTCGCTTCGCATCTGCCCATGGGCCAGGACCGCGAACAGGCCGCTACCACCGATGATGTTGCCGATGAGCGCAGGCAGAGAGAAACCGAACCAGGCCTGCTGGAAACTGACCTCGCCGCTCAACCAGAGGAAGCTGATCTGGGAAGAACCGGTGACGACATGCGAAAAGCCGCCAAGACCGATGACATAGGTCAGGAGGAAGATTACCCAGAATTCGCTGCCCTTGGCATTTGGCAAGGCCCACGCAATCGCGGCCATGATGAAGCCAGCCGGAATGCCCAGCATCAGGGTTTTCGACCAGTCCTGCCATTCGAGCTTGGCGAGAATATCGAGCGCCACGATGCGCTGTTCATGCGTGATGATGATCTCACCGGCCATCAGCGCGCTTACGAGCGTCACGCCGACAAGATTCCCAGCCAGCACGCAGGCCCACAGGCGCGCCAGACGGCCCAGATTGCTAAGGCTCGGACGGGTCGCGACCGGCAGCACCGCTGTGACCGTGCTTTCGGTAAAGAGCTGGAGCCGTCCCATGATCACTATCAGATATCCGACCGGATAGCCCAGCAGGTAGATGAGGGGCGCCCAGTCCGTGTCGGGCAGCCTTGCCCGCAGGAACAGTTCGGACATGAGCGACAGGGTGATCGCGAGGCCGGCGGCCAGGCCGGAAAGCATGAGCGCAAGGATCGGACGATCCAGCTCCTCCTCGCCCTGGAGCCGCACGACCTCATGGACGACCTTTGCCGACCCCGTACTACGCTCCTCGACATGGGCGGCCTCTTCTGCGTCAAGATCGGGGTGCGGGCTATCCTTGCCGTCCTTCATCTGCTCCATTCCCCTGTCTGTCGAAACGACGCCTGGCCCGGTCGCCTCTTTCCTGTCCTTACTGTCCGGCACTGCGCAAGGCTCCCAGGATGAGCGCGCGATAGCTATGCTCCCTGACGCCATGGGGCGCATCCAGCCCCATGCGCTCAAGTGCGGCAAATTCCGCTTCGTCGGGCTGACCACCGCGCAGGCCGCGGGCAAGCAGGGCGGCCAGTTGGGCGGGCCTGGTCGCATGGTCTGCCAGATATTGCATCGCCGGCAGGAGCCGCTGCTCGATCTGCGTAAAGTCCGTGCCGAACGGGAAGGACGGAAATGTCTCCTTGGGCATGGCCGCGCTGATCCGCTCGGGCAGATTATCCCTGTACGCTTCGGGAATGTCCCAGTCGGGCGCTATCTTGCCCGCGGACCGGGCCTTTTCCACAAGTTCGCCTTGAAAGCGGCTGTCGGCGATGGCGATCAGGCGCTGGATGACCTGCTCATCGCTTTGGCCGCGCAGGTCCGCCACGCCATATTCGGTCACGACCATATCGCGCAAATGGCGCGGGATGGTTTCGTGACCATAGCTCCAGACGATATTGGACTGGCTCTCGCCCTTGTGACGCCGGGTGGCAGGCAGCGTGATGATCGAACGCGCGCCGTCGAGTTCGAGCGCCTGCGCCACGAAATTATACTGGCCGCCCACGCCGCTGACGACCTGGCCATCTTCAAGCCCGTCCGAGATCGTGGCGCCCAGCAGCGTGACCATCATGGCGCTGTTGACGAAGCGGGCCTTGTGCCGGGCCTTGCGCTTGGCCGCTTCGTTGCCGAACAGCGCATTGATATAGCTGATCTCGCGCATATGGATGCGATCACGCAGATCCTCATCCATGTCCCGCAACGCGGCATAGAAGCTGCGCGGGCCAACGAAGAAGCCGCCATGTACGATCGCGCCATCCGCTTCACGCTTGACGATGCCGGCCCTTATGAGATCGAGGAAACAGTCGACCAGCATCTCGGTCGGCGCGTATAGGCCTTCCTCAAACGGGCCGGTTTCCCATGGCTTGGGAGCGCCCAGCCGGTCAAGCGTTGCGCGATAGGAATCGGGCCGTGCCTGCCGGAGGATCAGACTGTGGGCGATCGCGTCGCCGATCGCGCCGATGCCGATCTGAAGCGAGCCGCCATCGGCTATCAGCGCGGCCACATGGGCGCCGATGGCGTGCTGGGCAGGGCTTACGGGTTGGCGTGGCGGCCCGAAGAGGGGAAAGCGTGTCTGCGCGCTGTCGAGAATGATTGCGAACCGATCGGACGGGATTTCCGCCGGACCGCGCATGAAGGGCAATTCGTCATTGACCTGACCGATCAGGGCAAAATCAGCCCGGCCCCGATCGCGCTCTGCAAGCAGGTCGAGGGTCATGTCGCTATTGCAGCTGAGGCTATAGCTGGTTCCCCGTCGCGCCACGATCTGCGCCACGACATTGACGCCTTGGTCGATCAGATAGCGCATCGCATGTGTATAGTTGGCCGCGATATAGTGGCGCTGTGCATCTCCATTGCCGAGCCGGCTGCCGGCCTGGAAGAAAAATTCATTCACCTCGATATTGGCCGGCATCTCGCCCGCACGCTGCGCCTGCGCATAAGCAAAGCGCGGATATCCGCCCATTGTCCGCTCGAACACGGGCTCGAGAAAACGACGCTCGAGGTCCGTGCCAAGCGAGGGCTGCTCGAGCGTGAGCGCCGTGAAGATACGCAGCCTGATGGCCGGATCAGCGCTGGCACGGGCGAAGAGGGCATTGACGATATGGGGCGCCTTGCCCAGGCCCAATGGCAGGCCAAGGACGATATGCCCGTCAGTGCGAGCGATGATGCGGTCGGCGACCTCCTCTGCCGAACCAAGTTCGAGAGGACCGGTCCCGCCGGTCCTCATTGCAGCATGTCCCAGCCCGGATCGGGCCGGAACCGCTCGCCATGGGCTTCGCGCAGCCCTTCCAGCACGGCTTTGACTTCGCCAATCCCGCGTGCGTGGGCATAATGGAGCGGTCCGCCGCGGAAGGGCGCAAATCCGGTACCAAAGATCATGGCAGCGTCGATGATATCTGGATCGTCGGTCACTTTCTCGCGCAGGATCGCGGCGGCCATGTTGAGCATCGGCATGATGAGCCGGTCCGCCATCTCCGGCGGGGGCTGCGGGGCGCTGTTCTTGACCGCATGGCCGTCCTTCCAGGCATATATGCCTTTCCCGGCTTTCCGGCCCAACTGACCCGCCGAGACCTTGTCTGCCAACCATTGCGGCGTGGCAGGCATCGGCCAGTCCAGTTCTCGCTTGAGCATGTCGGCAACTGCAAGGCCGATATCGAGGCCGACCTGATCTGCAAGTTCCAGCGGGCCCATGGGCATGCCGAAATCCATTGCCGCCTTGTCGATCGTCTCGGGCGCGATGCCCTCGTCCATCATCGTCATCGCCTCGACCAGATAGGGGGTAAGGATCCGGTTGACGATGAAGCCGGGGGCGCTGCGGGCCGGGGCCGGCAGCTTGCCGATGATGCCGACAAAGGCTCTTGCGCCCGCCTCGACTTCCGGATCGACCCCGTCATGGCTGATGACCTCCACCAGGTCGAGCCGCGACACGGGATTGAAGAAATGGATGCCGATCAGCCGCTCGGGATGGCGTAACCCCTCGCGCAATTGCTCAAGCGGAATGGAGGAGGTGTTGGTCGCCAGGATTGCGCCGTCCTTCATACGTGGCTCGGCGCTCGCATAGAGGGTCCGCTTGAGATCAACCTTTTCCGGGGCTGCCTCGATCAGAATGTCGGCCTTGGCGATGCCCGCACCATTCGGGTCAGGGATCAACCGATCCAGCGCATCGCGAACCTTGAGCCGATCTCCGTGAGCGAGCTTTTCATACAGCTTCGCAGCTCGGTTATGGGCCGCGCCAATCGGCCCGGGCTTCACGTCGGAGATGCTGGTGCGCAGGCCGCGCCAGGCGCACCAGGCCGCGATGTCGCCGCCCATCGCGCCCGCACCGATGACATGAACGTGGGCGATCGTTTTATTGCCCGGCCCAGCCAGTGCCTTGAGCTTCTGGCGCAGGAAAAAGGCACGGATGAGATTTTGCGCGCTATCGCTCATCATGAGATGCGCGAAGGAGATGATCTCCGCCTGTTTCATCGCCTCCCGGTCGCCACCATGAGTTTCCCACAGGTCGATGAGCGCATGGGGCGCGGGATAATGGGCCAAGGGTGCTTTGGCTTCCGCCTGGCTGCGCATCTGCCGCGCTGCCAGATGGCGGACTGGCGCGGCGTCCTTCAGGCGATCCAGCAATGCCTGACGGCCCTGGTCCATATCTCCTGCAACCGCTGCCATGATGGCGGCGTGGACATGGCGTTCAGGAACGACCGCATCGACCAGCCCCATATCTTTCGCGTGGCCAGCATCGATCGACTTGCCGGTCAGCATCAGTTCCATCGCCGCGATCGGGTCGCATAAATGGGTGAAGCGCGCCGTGCCGCCGAGGCCCGGATGTAGGCCAAGCTGTATTTCGGGGAAGCCGAACCTTGTCCCTTCGATAGCAATGCGCTGATGGCACGCCAGCGCGACCTCGAGGCCGCCACCCATGGCATAGCCGTGGATGACCGCAATGGTCGGAAAGGTTAGGGCTTCGAGCCGGTCGACGATCGCATGTGCGGCGGCGATCCGGTCCCGCACCATCGCCTCGTCGCGCATGTCACGAAACTCGCTGATATCCGCGCCGGCAAGAAAGCCCTGTTTCTTGCCTGATCGAATGACCAGCGCCTTGGGCGCGCGGTCGGCGATCATGCCGAGTATATGGCCAAGCTCTTCAAGCACGGCATGGGACAGAAGATTGGTGTCCGTTCCCTGCTGATCGAGGATAGCCCAGCCAATGTCTTGGGCGTCGCGCGTGAAGCTCCAGTGATGCAAGGCCTCCGCGCGATGGGGCGCGGGACCGGTCTCCAGATCGCGATCGGCAAGAAAGGACCAGACAGGATCGTTCATCATGGCCTCCTTCACAGCCGTTCGATCAACATGGCGCCGCCCTGGCCGCCGCCAATACATTCGGTGGCGATGCCGCGCCTCAGCCCGAGCCGCTCCATCGCCTGAACCAGATGCAGTGCGATCCGCGTGCCACTCGTGCCCACGGGGTGCCCCAGGGAAATCGCGCCGCCATCGACATTGAGGCGCGAGGGATCGATGCGCCCGGCCGCCCCCTCAAGGCCCAATATGGTGCGACAGAATGCTTCGTCCTCCCATGCGGCAAGGCAGGCCAGCACCTGCGCAGCGAAGGCTTCATTCAATTCCCACAGGTCGATGTCCGCCAATCCATGGCCATTGCGTTTGAGGAGCGCCGTAGAGGCGAGCACCGGGCCCAGGCCCATGATGGCGGGATCAAGCGCCGACCACTGGCTGTCGACGATCCGCGCGCGGGGCATAAGGCCATGGCGCTCGACGGCCTCTTGCGAGGCGAGAATGGTCCAGCAGGCGCCGTCGCTAATCTGCGAACTATTGCCCGCAGTGACCTTCCCATAAGGACGCTCGAATACCGGCTTGAGGGTCGCGAGCTTCTCTGTGCTGCTGTCGGGCCGCACGCCATCATCCTGGGAATATACGGTCCCATCCTCGGCAAAAGCAGGAAGAAGTTCCCCCTCCAGCCATCCCTCCGCCTGCGCCCTGGCAAGACGCTTGTGGCTTTCGACCGCATAAGCGTCTGCCTCCGCCCTCGATATGGAGAAGAGGTGCACCAGTATTTCAGCGGTCTGACCCATGCCAAGATCGGTGATGGGATCAGTGAGGCCGCGTTCCAGTCCGATGATGGGCTTGAGGAAGTCGGGGCGAAATCCGCTGGCCGCTTTCAGCGAGGCCAGGGGGTTGTTCTTGTCGCCCTGCATCGCGGCGAACCATTGGACGGCATCCTGGCGAAACACGAGCGGGGCGTGACTGAGCGCCTCAGCACCGCCGGCCAGGATGAGGTCGCTGCCGCCATCGGCGATATAGCGGTAGGCAGTGTCCATCGACTGCATGCCTGAACCGCAATTGATCTGAACGGTAAAGGCGGTCGTCTGCGTCCCGCAGCCCAGACGCAGTGCAGCGACGCGCGCCGGATTGGCTTCATCTGCGATGACGTTGACGCACCCCAATATGACCTGATCGAAGTCCGTGGCGGCAAATTTCTGCCTTAGCAGGAGGGGGCGCCCACATTGTACCGCCAGGTCAACAGGCGTGAACGGGCCGGGGCCCCCGCGCGCTTTGAGAAAGGGCGTGCGGGCGCCATCGACAATAAAGACCGGCCTGCTCATTCGGCGGCCTGTGCCAGGTCCGATGCAGCAGAATTGCGCCGCAGATCCTCGGGTGCGAAATCATCCACGGCGATGACGTCCGCGACCGCGCGATCTGCCTCTTCAAGCTGCGCCAGCTCTGCGCTCGACAGCAGCCCGCGCTCGCGCGCTTTGGCCCAATCCTTGATCCGCGCCTTGCGCAGCCGGTCGTGGATCGGCTGGGTATCGACCATCAGGCGGAAGGCTTCGGTCAGGCGGGCGACAGGTTCTTCCGGACCGCCGATGAACACATTGTCGATCAGCCGTTCGCGCGCTGGGCAAGGTTCCAGGATGATCTGCGCGCACTGACGGATGGTCCGGTCCGTCGGGCCATGACGACGCCGGCCAAAGGGGAGGATGAACAGGCGCAACATCCAACCCACTGGCCGCGCGGGAAAATTCTCGATGATCTCGACGAACCTTTGCTCGATCGTGGCAAAGCCACTGTCCATGCACCAGGCGAGCAGGGGAAAATCATCATCCTGGCGCCCTTCATCCTCCCAGCGCTTGAGCGCGCCGGACAGAAGATAGAGTTCGGACAGTATATCGCCCAGTCGGGCAGAGAGAAGTTCCCGCCGCTTGAGCTCGCCGCCCAGGGTCAGGAAGGATATGTCGGAAATGAAGGCAAAGGCCGCGGAATAGCGGCTCATCTGGCGATAAAAGCGCGTCGCGCGCCCGGCTTTGGGCGCCGGTGCAAACAGGCCGCCGGTCCAGTTACGCGCGAAGGCGCGGATCGCGGTCTTGAGCGCGTGGCCGACATGCTTCCACAGCACATCGTCGAACTGCGCCAGCGCCCGGCCGCGATTGGCATCGGCGACTGCGCGGATTTCCTTGAGCAGATAGGGATGGGAGCGGATCGCGCCCTGGCCAAACACCATCAGGCTGCGGGTGAGGATATTGGCGCCCTCGACCGTGATGCCGACCGGGATCGCGCGATACTGATTGCCGAGATAATTATTGGGTCCGTCGATCACGCCCTTGCCGCCATGCACGTCCATCGCATCGTTGATGACGGTCCGCATGCGTTCGGTCGCATGCAGCTTGAGGATCGAGGAAATGACGGCGGGGTGGTTCCCCTGATCGAGCCCCGCGCAGGTCAGGCGGCGCGCGCCATCGAGCAGATAGGCATTGGCCGCGATCCGCGCCAGCCGCTCCTGTATCCCCTCGAACTTGCCGATCGGCAGGTTGAACTGGGAGCGCACCCGCGCATAGGCGCCGGTCGTATGAGCCGCAAAGGCGCCGGCGGCTGCAGACAGGGAAGGCAGGGAAATGCCCCGGCCGGCCGCCAGTGCGCTCATGAGCATTTTCCAGCCCTGGCCGACGCGATCCGGGCCGCCGATGATGTTGTCGAGCGGGATGAACACGTCATGGCCCTCATTGGGGCCGTTCTGGAAACTCTGCATCGAGGGGATATGCCTGCGCCCGATCGACACGCCGGGAAGGTCGGTGGGGACCAGCGCGACGGTGATGCCGATCTCGTCCTGCCCGCCCAGCAGATGGTCGGGATCGCGCAGCTTGAAGGCGAGGCCCAGCAATGTCGCGACCGGACCCAAGGTGATATAGCGCTTGCGCCAGTTGAGGCGGATGCCGATCACCTCCTCGCCGTCCCACTGCCCCTTGCAGATGACGCCTTCGTCGACCATCGCCGCCGCATCGGAGCCGGCTTCCGGGCTGGTCAGGCCGAAAGCCGGAATTTCGCGACCATCCGCCAGCCGTGGTAGCCAGTAGCGCTGTTGTTCCTTGGTTCCAAAACGCAGGATGAGTTCGCCCGGCCCCAGGCTGTTGGGGACCATCGCGGTGACGGCCGCGGACACGGATCGGGTCGCGATCTTGCGGACAATCTCGCTATGCGCGAAATTGGAGAAGCCAAGACCGCCATGTTCCTTGGGAATGATGATCCCGAAGAATTTTTCCTGCTTGAGATAGTCCCATGCTTCCTGCGACAGGTCGTGCGTTTCCCAGGTCATGCGCCAGTCGTCGATCATGCCGCACAGCTGTTCGACGGGGCCATTCATGAAGGCCTGCTCCGCATCGGTCAGCCGGGCGGGCGGCACGGCAAGCAACTGATCCCAGTCCGGATTACCGGTAAAAAGAGCGGCGTCCCACCAGCTGTTGCCCGCCTCGATCGCTTCGCTCTCCGTAGCGGAAAGGGCGGGCAAGGCTGCCTCGACGAGGGAGAAGATCGGACGGGTCAGGATTTCACGGCGGGCGTTGGCAAGCATCATCTCTGTCCTTTTTGCTTGCCCCATGAACGCGGAAGCCCCCGTACATGATCCGTCGCGGCCTGAATCCTTGCCTGAAACTCAGCCGCAAAATGTCGTCAGGCCGACCGGCAGTCGTACCGCAAGATTGACGATTTCTTGATATTGGAAGCGGGGCAGTGCTCGGTCGATTGCCGCCTCGCGGGATCAGGGCAGCATATCGCCAATCCGCTTTGCCAATGCGTCCATCGCGAACGGCTTGGTGACGAGCGCCATGTTGGGCGCGAGCTGGCCATTGCCGATGACGGCATTTTCAGCATAGCCGGTAATGAACAGGACCTTGAGATCCGGCAGGAGGCTGAGTGCGGCATCGGCAACCTGTCGACCGTTCATTCCGCCGGGCAAGCCCACATCCGTGATCAGCAGGTCGATTGCCACGCCATTTTGCAACAGCCGCATGGCGCCTGGGCCGTCCATCGCTTCCTGCACCTCATAGCCCAGTTCCTGCGCTATCTCGACAACGAGGAGCCGAACCGTGGGTTCATCATCGACCACCAGGATCGTACCGCGTCGTGGTTCATTGCTGGCCGCCTGCTCACTCAGCGATGGAATGACTGACGCGTCCTCGCTTTCCTCGTCTTCCATGAAGTGGCGCGGCAGATAGAGGCACATGGTCGTACCCGTCCCGATCTCGCTATAGATCCGCACATGGCCGCCGGACTGACGTGCGAAACCATAGATCATCGATAGGCAAAGCCCAGTGCCTTCACCCAGCGGCTTGGTCGTGAAAAAGGGATCGAAGGCACGGGAAATTACCTCGGGCGTCATGCCCGTGCCGGTGTCGGTCACGCAGATCGAGACATATTGGCCCGGTTCCAGATCGCGCTCGCGCGCTGCTGCGTCGTCGAGCCACTTGTTTGCGGTCTCGATCGTGATGCGTCCCCCATCCGGCATCGCGTCGCGTGCATTGATGCAGAGGTTGAGCAGCGCATTTTCAAGCTGGTTGGGATCGACCAGGGTTGTCCAGATACCGGCCTTGCCGACGGTCTCGACCTCGATCTGTGGTCCCACCGTGCGCCGGATCAGCTCTTCCAGATCGAAGATCAGCCGGTTGGAATTGACCGGTTTGGGATCGAGCGTCTGCCGGCGAGAGAAGGCGAGCAGACGATGGGTGAGCGCTGCGGCGCGGCGCACGGCTCCCTGGGCGGCGACGGAATATTTGTCGATTTCGCCAACCCGGCCCTGCGCTATGCGTATCTGCATCATCTCCAAGGCGCCGGAAATACCCGTCAGCAGATTGTTGAAATCATGGGCAAGGCCACCAGTCAGCTGGCCGACCGCTTCCATCTTCTGCGACTGGCGCAGGGCGTCCTCAGCCTTGTCGCGCTCGGCCGTCTTGGTCTCGACCTCTTCGATGAGCCTGCGACGATCCTCCTCAAGCTGGCGCTCGATAGCCTTGCGAGCTGACATGTCCTGCATCGCCCCGACCATACGCAGCGGCTCGCCGGCAGGCGTACGCAGAACATAGCCGCGATCAAGCACATCGGCATAGCTGCCATCGCCGCGTGCGAAGCGATATTCGTCAGTCCAGTCAGTCCCCTCACCATCGATCACCGCATGGATGCTGTGATTGATCCTTTGCTGGTCATCCGGGTGGATATGGTCCAGCCACCACTCGCCGGTCGGTTCGACATCTTCGAGCCTGTGCCCATAAGCGTGCTGGAGGGCGATGTTCCAGGTCACGTGATCGTCGCGGAAATTCCAGTCCCACACCGCATCATTGGTAGCCCGTCCAGCAAGACGCAGCCGCTCCTCCACCTCGCGCAAACTGGCCTGCGCCTGGCGATCGGCCGTGATGTCCTGCACGGTACCGATAAGACGGATCGGGTCCTGCCCCTCGAACATTGCCAGGCCCTGGGCATGGATATGCCGCTCGATTCCATCCTCGATCCCGACGGTCCGATACTCGGTGTCGAAAATGCCGGTGCCGGCCGGATCGAGCGCGGCGCGCACCGCTGCGTCGGCCCCTTCGCGATCCTCGGGATGCAGGCCCGCCAGAAAGGCGGTTTCATAGCTGACGGGGGCACCGGGATGCAGGCCAAAAAGAGCACGACAGCGATCGTCCCATTCAAGCTGTCCGGTCTGCGGCCAATAGTCGAACTGACCAAGGCGGGCCGCGCGTGTCGCGAGTTCCAGCTTTTCCCGGCTTGTGGCCAGAGCTTCGCGCGAAAGATGCGAGGCCGTTACATCGGTGGCCGTGCCGAACCACTCAAGGATATTGCCGTCATCGTCGAGGATGGGGACGGCGCGGGACGCTGTCCAGCCAATAGCGCCATCAGCCTGACGTACGCGATGCTCCAGCATGAAGGGCGCCCTGGCTTCGATGGCGCGGGCGATCGCAGCCATCACGATGGACTGGTCATCCGGTGGGATGTAGAGCTCAAGCCAGCGAACAGATGGTGCTTGCGTGTCGATCAGGAAACCGCGGCCATCAAGCTGGCGCATTTCCTGCCAGTCGGCGCTCATCTGATAGATTGCGTCGGAGGTCGCGCTTACCAATGCGCTGAAACGCGCTTCGCTTTTCTCCAGCCTTGCCCGTTTTTCCTCGATCCTGCGGGCGTCCGTAAACTTCTGCGTCACATCCACCGCTATATCGAGCACGCCGACGATATCGCCTGCGTCGTCGCGCAACGGACTGTAGCAGAAGGTCCACCATGTATCCTCGGCATCACCATTGCGGGTCATGACGAGGTGCATGTCTTCGACCGAAACCGTCTCGCCGCCAAGGGCTCTGTCGATCAGGGGCGAGAGCTCGGACCAGATCTCGGGCCAGACATCGCACATCGATTGGCCAAGTGCTGCGGGGTGACGAGCTCCCAAAAAGGGCGCATAGGCATCATTATAGAGGAATATCTGCGACTCCCCCCACATGATGAACATCGGAAAATCCGAGGCGAGCGCGAGCTCGACCGTGGTCCGCAGCGAAATTGGCCAGTCGGCCTTGGCTCCCAGTGCCGTTTTCTCCCACGGAAAAGAGGCTATCCCTGCTCTGAGCGAATCCGCGTGCGTGGGCGCCGGAGAAAAAATGGAGGCCATGACTTGGGGATAGACGGACTTCGCCATCCTGTCACCGCGCACGACGGCGTTCCTTCCATCCATTTGGCGCATTTAACGTGATATTGACGCGATTGCTCGACGGCTTCAGTCCTGGGGGGCGGCCGATCCTGCGCGGTTATCGCTGTTAACCTCATCCGCGCCGGTCTTGTCGGCCCTGAAATAGCCGATCGCAACCACGATGAGCAGAACCGCGATGACGAGCGCGAGGCTTGTCACCAATATGGATCGGGTCACGGTCGTTCGCGATCCGCTGCGTGCCTCGACTTTCGAGAGATGGGTTACCGTTTCGCCATCTTCCTGTCGTTTCTCCATATCCTCTCTCCTTGCCCTTTGCCTGATGTCAGCGACGGGTTGGGGCTATCCGCCAGACGCTGTTGGACAGGTCATCGGCGACAAGCAGCGCGCCATGGACCGGATCATAGCTTACGCCCACCGGACGTCCGCGCGCATGTCCATCCTTGATGAACCCGGTCAGGAAGTCCTGGGGCTTGCCGGCGGGCCGACCATCGGCGAATGGGATGAATACCACCTTGTAGCCGGCCAGATCCTGTCTGTTCCAGCTGCCATGCTGTCCGACGAAGGCGCCCTGCGCATAGGCGGGGCCAAGACCTCCGCCGGTTGCGAAGCTGATGCCGAGCGCCGCGACATGGGATCCCAGGGCATAATCGGGCCGGATCGCGCGTCGCACCATATCGGGCTGCTGCGGACGCACCCGCGGATCGACATTCTGTCCCCAATAGCTGTAGGGCCAGCCATAAAAGGCCCTGGGGCGAACCGCAGTCATATAATCGGGCGCCAGTTGCGGTCCGAGCTCATCGCGTTCGTTCACCACGGCCCAGAGCCGGCGCGTCTGCGGCTCAACTGCAAGTGCCGTCGGATTGCGGATGCCCGAGGCATAGGTGTGATGCATGCCGGACTGGCGATCTACCTCCCAGATGACGGCGCGATCTTCCTCCACCGCCATGCCGCGTTCGCCGACATTGCTGTTGGAGCCGATACCGACATAGAGTTTCGATCCGTCCGGGCCGGCTGCCAGCGACTTGGTCCAGTGATGATTGATGCGCGCGGGCAATCTGGTCACCTCGACGCCCGGTATGGTGATGCGGGTCTCGCCCTCGCGATAGGGAAAGCGCAGCAGCGCGTCCTGTGTCGCGACATAGAGCTGGCCCTCCACCAGGGCGAGGCCATAGGGCGCATTCAATCCGGTGATGAGCGCACTGCGCAATTCGGCGCGGCCATCGCCATCGGCATCGCGCAGCAGGGTGACGCGATTGCCACCCTTGACCGATGTCTTCCCCATGGCCTTGATCTGGGTCGCGATGACATCCTTGGGCCGCAGGGCGTGGGCCGATCCACCAGATCCTTCCGCCACCAGAATGTCGCCATTGGGCAGCACCAGCATCTGGCGCGGAATGGCGAGCCCTGTGGCAAAGGCCGTCACGCTAAAGCCGGCCGGTGCCGACGGCTTTTCATTCCCCCAGCCTGCCGGCGTCGCGATTTTCATCGGCGGCAGCAATGTCTGGCGCTGATCGGGCAGGTCCGGCCGGTCGCCGGTCTGGTCAAGGCCGGGCTGGCTGCGCCCGCAGGCGGCAAGGGCCAGGAGACCGGCGCTCAGGATGAAGCCACGCACGGTCATGGCCGAACCTCCCTATAACCCGCAAAGGCCACCCAACCGGCGGCAAGGGCAGCCAGGCTGCTGAGGAGGGAAAGGATGAGACCGGCCGTTCCGACCGAACTCCAGCCGTCGCGGCTATGCTGGAAGGCGTTGATGAGCCCGCAGGCCCACATCAGCGCCAACAGAAGCAGATATAGGCCATGCTGTCGGCGTGCAGGCCCTTTGGCGCGCGCCAACGCGATCAAGGCCCATAGCAGTACCAGGCCGCCGCCGATCAGCGCGCCGGTGATCAGCCAGGCCGAAAAATTGCTCCACTGGATTTCCGCGCTGTTGAGATAGGTGATGTCCGACAGCAGGGCAGCGGGAAACAGGGCGACCGGCCAGGCGAGTAGCAGGCCGTGAAGCGGATGGAGCAGGCGCCGGGTGCGCGGCGGGGCGCTGGGCAAGACATGTCTCCTTGTCGAAGGAAGAATGATCCCTCGCCAATGCGCCGGATGGCTTTTGGTTTCGCCGACACCGGCAATTCATCCACTTGTTACGAAACAGAAATGTTTGAACCGGATGCCGCTTCGCGTGTTGGCACGAAAGACGCTGCACATAGGATGCAGCGCAAAAGGGGTGACGCGGGCGCAATGCGCAATCCATGGCTCTGGACCATTTCACTGCTCGGCCTTGGCGCCTGCAATGCGCATCAGTCGGCCCTCCATGTCTTCGGCGCCGAAGCACGGCAGGTGCGCGAGATGGCGATCCTGTTGACCATCGGTGCGGCGATCATCGTGACGGTCATGGTCCTCATCTATGTTCGCGCGCTTCGCGCTCCGGAAGGGGCGCTCAGCCATCATGGCGGCATGCGGATCATCCTGTGGCTGGGCGCTATCGGCCCGGCCCTGATCCTTGGCGCGCTGCTTCTCTATGCGTTGCCTGCCATGCGCCCGCGCGAGACAGCGCCTGGCGACCTCACCATTCGGGTCGAGGGCGAGCAATTCTGGTGGCGGGTCGCTTATGGGGCATCACGCGCGGGACCTGGACTTGTTTCTGCCAATGAGATCCGCCTTCCCGTGGGACGGACGGTGATCCTTGAACTCGGCGCGCAGGACGTGATCCACAGTTTTTGGATTCCCGGTCTTGCCGGGAAGATGGACATGATCCCCGGACGGACCAACAGGCTGGTCGTGCGCGCCGAAAAGGCCGGCCGCTTCCGGGGCGTTTGCGCGGAATTTTGCGGCCTATCGCACGCGCTAATGGCCTTCGACGTGATCGCGATGAACCCGGCTGATTTTGACGCATGGCTGGCGGGCGCGCGCGGCGCCGGCAAGGGCCTGGTCCCATCGAGGGGCCAGTCCCTCTTCGATGCGCATGGCTGCGGCGCCTGCCATGCCATCCGGGGAACCGCGCATGATGCGGCAATCGGGCCTGACCTTAGCCGTTTTGGACAGAGGCGGACGCTGGGGGCCGGGATGTTGCCACCGACCACCGCCAATATCGCCGCCTTCATCCGTGCGCCCCAGATCGCAAAGCCAGGCGCGCGCATGCCCGCCTATCCCCAGCTGTCCGAGCAGGAGGCCATTGCCATTGCCCATTATCTCGAGGGGCTGAAATGAGCCTCCACGATCAGGATGACCCGGCGCTCCGCGCGGCGCAGGAAGAAAGGTTGCGCGCGGTGTGGGCGCCGCCCAGGGGGATTTTCCTGCGCTGGACCGACTGCAACAATAATCGCGTCGGCGTCTGGTATGTGCTGACTGCCTTTGGCTTCATGCTCTTTGCCGGCGTGCTCGCGCTCATCATGCGCACCCAGCTTGCCGTGCCCGACAATGATCTGGTTGGGCCTGGTACCTTCAACCAGCTCTTCACCCTGCACGGCTCGATGATGATGTTTCTCTTCGCCGTGCCGATGTTCGAGGCGGTGTCGATCATCCTGCTGCCGCAATTGCTGGGCGCGCGCGACCTGCCATTTCCCCGCCTGTCGGCCTTTGGCTACTGGTCCTTCCTGATCGGCGGGCTGTTCGTCGGGGGATCGATCTTCTTCAATGCCGCCCCTGACGGCGGCTGGTTCATGTATCCTCCGCTGACCACCCGCACAGACCTGTCGGGGCTCGGAGCCGATATCTGGATGCTCGGTCTTTCCTTCATCGAGGTGTCGTCGGTCGCCGCCGCAGTCGAACTGATCGTCGGCGTGCTCAAATGTCGACCGCCGGGCATGCGGCTCAATCTCATGCCGCTATATGCCTGGTACATACTGGTTGTGGCGGTGATGATCCTCTTTGCCTTTCCGCCGCTCATCGCCGGCGACATATTGTTCGAAATGGAAAGGCTGCTCGACTGGCCCTTCTTCGATGCGCGCCGGGGCGGGGATCCGCTCCTGTGGCAGCATCTGTTCTGGATCTTCGGTCATCCCGAAGTCTACATCATATTCCTGCCCTCGATCGCGCTGTTCGCGATGCTGGTGCCGACCTTCGCCAACCGCCATCTGCTGGGCTATCCGTGGATCGTGCTGGCAGCTGTGGGCACCGCATTCCTGTCCTTCGGCCTGTGGGTCCACCACATGTTCACCACCGGGTTGCCTAAGATCAGCCTCGCCTTCTTCTCGGCTGCCTCCGAAGCCGTGGCCATTCCGACCGGCGTCCAGATATTCGTGTTCATCGCAACGCTGTGGGCAGGGCGGGTCACTTGGTCCACACCCCTTCTCTATGCGACTGGCAGCCTCGCCATTTTCGTGATCGGCGGTCTTACCGGCGTCATGGTGGCGGTGGCACCGTTCGACTGGCAGGCGCATGACAGCTATTTCGTCGTCGCCCATCTCCATTATGTGCTGATCGGTGGTACGCTGATGCCGCTTTTTGCCGGCCTTTATTATTATTGGCCTTTGGTGACGGGCAAGAAACTGTCCGACCGGCTTGGCCGGGTCGCTTTCTGGATGCTGTTTGTCGGTGCCAACCTGACCTTCTTCCCGATGCATCTTTCCGGGCTGATGGGCATGCCGCGCCGCGTCTTCACCTATCCTGCCGAACTGGGGCTGGACGGGCTCAACATTGCGTCCACCCTGGGGGCCTGGCTGTTTGCCGCGGGGGTGGCGGTGATATGCATCGATCTTAGCCTCTCGCCACGCCGGGTTCGGGCTGTCCGCAATCCCTGGAATGCGGGCACGTTGGAGTGGCTCGCCCATCCCGAGGGCGAGGATTGGGGCATAAGGTCGGTGCCATTGATCGAGAGCCGCTATCCAATCTGGGACCAGACAGATTTCGTGCGCAAGGTGGATGAGGGCCGCTTCTTCCTGCCCGATGCACAGGAAGGGCGACGCGAGACGATCGTCACGAGCGTCCTTGATGCCCGGCCACTGGCAGTGATCCGCCTGGGAACCCCGAGCATCAAGCCCATGCTGACGGCGGTCGCGCTCGGCGGGGTCTTCATCCTCACCACCTATCATCTTTATTGGGCTGCGCTCGTCAGTGGCATCGCCACACTCGCGCTCGCCCTGTGGTGGCTATGGACCGGGACGGCCGAAATTCCCGAAAAGTCCTGCAAACCGATCGGACACGGCCTTGAGCTGCCACTCTATCTCTCCGGGCCATCGGCGCCGGGCTGGTGGGCGATGTTCATTACGATGATGGCCGATGCGACGGCTTTTTCCGGGCTCATCTTTGGCTATTTCTTCTTCTGGACCCGCCATGCCGATTTCCCGCCGGTCGCTCTGGCGGACGGGCCCGGCATGGCCTGGCCCATGCTCGCATTGTTCTTGGGCATCGCGAGCTGGCTGCTGACGCTCGGCGCGCGAGAGGTGCATGCCCGCAAGCATGTCGACATGGCACGACTCTGCCTCATGGTCGCGCTGCTACTCAGCCTTGCCGGGATCGGGGCAGGGCTGGCCGGCCCCTGGACGCATGGCATGGACCCGCAGGCGCACAGCTATCCCGCAATCGTGTGGACGCTCGCCATCTGGGCCACGGCCCATGCGGGCGTTGCCGCCATCATGCAGGGCTATGCGCTGGCGCGCAGTCTCGCCGGGCGGATGGACCCGGTGCATGACGCGGATCTGCGCAACGTCACCGTCTATATGCATTTCTATGCGCTAACCGCTATCGTCACCTATTCGACGATCGGCCTGTTCCCGCAGGTCACATGAGCGAGCGACGCAAATGGCACGAGCGGCTCAAGGTCACGCTCTGGACGCTCATCATTCCACCAGCGATCTGGGCGGGGCATTTCCTCGCCTCCTATCTTTGGGCGGCCATTTCCTGTGCCAAGGCCGGGCGCTTTGCCAGTTTTCCGCTGCTGTTCGTCATCGGCACGATGCTCGCGCTGCTGATGATCGGGCTTTCGGGATGGATCGCCTGGGCGCAGGCGCGCCTGCCTGGCAATCCGCCGCCCCATGAGGATTCGACCCGGATCGATCGGCTCCGTTTCCTGGCCAAATCCACCTTGCTGCTGGCGGGGCTGAGCTTCGTCGGCGTGTTATTCACGGCGCTTCCGGTCATTTTTCTGCGGGATTGCCGATGAAGCGCGCCGCACTTTTCGCCGGTCTGGCGCTGGTCCCGACGGGGTGGGTCCTGACTGTGCTGCCGCTTGGCATGGTTGGTCATATGGCAGGCCATATGATTGCCGTCGCGATTGCAGCGCCTTTTCTTGCCCTTGGCCTGTCGCAAGGTCGGCTCGATCCTGCGCGTCTCTGGCCCGGCCTCACAAGTCCGATGGCGATGATGCTGGTGGAACTTGTCACAGTCTGGCTCTGGCACCTGCCGGCCCTTCGCGCGGCGACAATGACCTCCCTCCCATTGCTCGGGCTCGAGCAGCTCTGTTTCCTTGGCGCAGGTCTGCTGCTTTGGTCATCGGTGCTCCGCGCCGATCATCGGGCCGCTGGCATAGGTGCCCTGTTGCTGACATCGATGCACATGACCCTGCTTGGTGTCCTGATTGGCCTGGCGCCAAGGCCTCTCTATGCGGCGGCGGATCATCATCATCTGGCCGGCATGGACCCGCTGATCGACCAGCAACTGGCTGGTGTCCTCATGCTGCTGGTCGGCGGGGCCAGCTATTTCATCGGTGGTCTTGTCCTGTTGGCGAGCCTCCTTCGCCAGAGGGGGGCGGCATGATCCTTCGCATCAGCTTGAAGCGCGCAATTGTCGCGTTGCTCGTACTTGGGGTTCTTGGGATGCTGTTCGCCTGGTCGGGGGCCATGCAGATTTCCGCGTCGTCGGGCCATTGGCGTATTACCGACTGGTTCCTTCACTGGACGATGCGCAATTCCGTGCGGACTCATGCCTGGCTGGACGCACCGCCCGACCCGCTCGACGATGAGGGCCTGGTCAGTGCAGCAGGGCATTTCCGTCAGGCCTGCCAGGTCTGTCATGGCGCGCCGGGTGTACGGCCATCACCCGTGATGCAGCAGGCAACCCCGCCGGCGCCTGATCTTGCCCGGACGGCGGGGGAATGGCGGGATCGCGAATTATTCTGGATCATCCGGCATGGCGTCAAATTCACCGGCATGCCGGCCTGGGCGGCGGGTGATCGACCGGACGAAGTAAGGCGCATGACCGCTTTCGTCCGGCGCTTGCCGCATATGACGGCGGCGCAATATCAAGCGCTGACCCAGGCTGGCGGGGAGGGACGTCTGCCCGGCGTTGCTCCGGCAACCTTGTCGGCATGCACAAGCTGCCATGGCGTGGATGGTCGGGGGAGGGAGCAATCCGATATTCCGGTCCTGGCTGGGCAGAGCGCGGCCTATCTGGTCGCCAGCATGCGCCAATATGTGTCGGAGAAGCGCAGCAGTGCGGTCATGCAGACGGCGCTGGCAACGACCGGGCGCGAGGACATGGCGAGGCTGGCGACCTATTTCTCTGCGATGCCCGGGCTGGCGAATGTTGCCACCACACGCAGTTCACCGGGGGTGGATCGTTTCGGTCAGCCCCTGCCCGCCTGCAGCAATTGTCATGCAGTCGGCAAGGCGGCGCCCATTCTTGCCGGACAGAAGCCAGGCTATCTTGCTGCGCGCCTGCGGCTTTGGCAGCAAGACGATAATGTCATCGACGCGCGCCTGCCGCCGGATACCATGGCGATGATAGCAAGACGTATCCCGGTCGACAGGATCGATGAACTGGCACGGACCGTGGCGCAGTCCGGTTCGGACTAAGGGGCTATCGCCCGGTCAGGCGTGCATGTTGACCCAGATGAAAGCCAGTATGGCTGCAACGATGAATGCGAAGACGAGGTAGAGCGCAAGGCGACTGGTGGCTTTGCGGGCAGGACGCTCCTTGTGATGGGGCATTATGATCCTTTCATGCTGATCTTCTCCCATCAACGCATGGCGGGGTTCATGGTGCCCGAAGCGAATCATAGATCCGGCAGGGTCTGCGCAGCGAAGCCCCAGCCTTTGAGCTTCGTTGCGCGCTCCCCCAATATTTCGGCATCTCCAATGTCGAAGGGATGGGCGTCCTGCAAATCGTTCAATTCGTCCCAGTCGACCGGTATGGCTACGGGCGCGCCGGCACGCGCGCGCGCCGAGTAGGGAAGGATGGCGGTGCTGCCGCGCTGATTGCGCAGCCAGTCGATGAATATGCGATCCTTGCGCTTGGCCTTGCTCATCGTGGCAACAAAGCGATCGGGTTCTGCCGCGCTCAAGGCCTGGGCGAAACGGGCAGCGAAATCCTTATGTGCGTCCCAGTCGTGGGTGGGGCTGAGGGGGACGACGACATGGACCCCCTTCCCTCCCGACAGCATGGCGAAGGAGATCAGACCGATGTCGCGTAGATGATCGCGAATATCCTTTGCCGCTTCACGCACCCGTGCAAAATCCATGCCCTCGTCGGGATCAAGATCGAAGATCATGCGATCGGGCTTCTCGATGGCATCGGCACGGCTCGCCCAGCCGTGAAATTCGATCGTACCCATCTGGACGCAGGCGATCAGGCCATCGGCATCGTCGACATAGAGATAATCTTCCAAGCCGCCGTCTTTCTCGCGGATCGCAACATGGCGGACATGGTCGCCAAAGGCGCCGCTGTCATGTTTCTGGAAAAAGCATTTCTTCGCACGGCCCTGGGGGCATCGCACAAGACTGATCGGCCGATTGGCGGCGAAAGGTAGCATCAGCGGGGCGATCCGCGCGTAATAATCGGCCAACTCCCCTTTGGTCTGCCCGCTCTCCGGGAAAATCACGCGCGCGCGATTGCTGATCTTGATGGCTGTGGCCGAAGGAGGCGTTGGGGCCGCTTTTTCGGGCTTGATTGTCTTTGCCAACTTGTCGCTTCGTAGCCCCAGAAAACTGCCATGTCGCACGAGACCCTCCCTTGTGAACTCGGCAAAACCGACTTCCGCAACGAGCTTGGGTTTGACCCATTGGACGCCGCACGCTTGGGCGGCGGAAATGATGATCTGCGACGTGCCGGTCGCAATCGGACTCATGGCCTCGGCCAGGTCGGTCATTGTGGCGGCATCGAAACCAGTGCCGACCTTGCCCTTATAGACCAGTTCACCGCCTTCATGCTGCGCCAGTAGCAGGGAGGAGAAGGCACGCCCTTTTACCTTGCTACGGGTCCAGCCGACGATCACGAATTCCTGCCGACGAGTGCATTTGACCTTCACCCAGGCGCGTGTCCGTCCGCTGCGATAGGGCGCATCGACGCGCTTTGCGATAATGCCTTCCTGCCCGGCCTGACAAAGCGATCGGTAGAGCTTCTCGCCCGAGCCGATCAGGTGATCGGCAACGTGGATAGGTTGTTCCGCATCCGCCAATAAGGCTTCGAGCCGCTCCTTTCGCTCGATTGCGGGGAGAGACTTCAAATCCATGCCGTCAAGGGAAAGAAGATCAAAAGCGAAGAAATGGAACGGCGTGTCGGCTCGCTCCGCGCCATGGCCCCGTTTCAACACCGCCTGCAGCGCCGAAAAACTGGGATTGCCGTCAGCGTCAAAGGCGATGATCTCGCCGTCGATCAAGGCAGGCGGGAGGTCGAGCGCTTTTATGGCTCCGGCCAAAGCACCAAATTTGTCCGTCCAGTCCAGGCCGCTGCGCGTATATATTTTTATCGCTTCGCCACTGGCTGCAACGAGCGCGCGATATCCGTCATATTTGATCTCGTGCAGCCATTCGTTGCCGACCGGTACATGGTCGACCAAAGTTGCAAGCTGCGGCTTGATGAAGCGCGGCATAGCCTCCGTTCTGGCGATCGCCTTCACCTTCGTCCTGCCGATCTTTGCATTATGCGCGTTTGCCGCCTGCATCCTATCCGTGAATGTCTTGCCCCTTGCGCCTTTCAATGACTGCGTGCCGGCGATGTCCCCGGCGATTTGCGCCATGGATCGGTCAGTCAGAACACTTGTCAGCGCGCGCTCGACCAGATCGCCATTCCGGCGGGCTTCGCCATCCTCAATCTTGCGGAGCAGCCAATTCTCGCGCTTTTCGCCCGCGCGCCCCTTCATCCGCACCAGCAGCCATTCCCCCTTCATCCGTTCGCCATGCAGGATGAAATGGAGATGGCCATCCTCTATATCCTTCGCGCTCTTTCCCGGGATCGGTTCCCACCAACCGCGGTCCCAGAGCATCACACTGCCGCCGCCATATTCGCCCTTGGGAATATTACCCTCGAAACTGCCATAGCTCAGAGGATGATCTTCGGTGCGGACAGCAAGCCGCTTGTCATCGGGATCCAGGCTCGGCCCCTTGGTGACGGCCCAGCTCTTGAGCACGCCATCGACTTCCAGCCGGAAGTCCCAGTGCAGCCTTGTGGCGGCATGTTTCTGGACAACGAAACTGTTGCCGCCCTTCTTTGCCATCTTGCCTTCAGGCTCGCTGGTGCGATTGAAGTCCCGTTTGGCATTATAGGAGGCAAGGGGATTGATCCGGCTCATTCGCCCTGTCGCTCCTCGGACGCGAGCCAGCGCCGTTCCACAAAGCCCAGCAGGCTGAGCATAAGGATCGCGACGAGAGTGGCACTGGCGACTAGGGGCCAGAGGGCAGCGCCGGAAGCGATTCCGATCATCGACGCCAGCCAGATATGGGCTGCCGTGGTCAGATTCTTGATCTCACCCTTGCTGAATATGATGAGGCCAGTCGCTATGATGCCCGAAAATGCGGCAGAATGTTGATTTCCACTGAGAAGTGACCCGGGTAGGGCATAAATTTCCACTGAGAATTGACCCATGTTGAACTCGTCCCTGGCTTTGGCAAGCGAGGGTATATGGAGTGTTGGACATGGCGTTATTGAGCGTTATCCGGCGCTGGCATTTTCGCGATCATCTGCCGATCCGGGAGATAGCACGGCGCACCGGACTATCACGCAACACGATCCGCAAATATTTGCGGTCCGAGACGATCTATCCGCTTTTCAAGGTGCCTGATCGACCAAGCAAACTGGACCCATTTGCTGAGCATCTGGCGGCCTGGCTACGGCGCGATATGGGCCGATCGCGCAAGCAGAAGCGCACGATCAAGCAGTTTCACGCCGATCTGGTGAGCCTGGGTTATGAAGGATCCTACAACCGGGTTGCCGCTTTTGCTCGGGACTGGCGCGAAGATTATCGGCGCCAGCAACAGATTGGCGGGCGTGGGACATTCGTGCCCCTGTCGTTTGCGCCGGGGGAAGCTTTCCAGTTTGATTGGAGTGAGGACTGGGCAATCATTGCCGGGGTTCGGACCAAGCTGCAGGTCGCGCATTTCAAGCTCAGTTACAGCCGGGCATTCATCGTGCGCGCCTACCTGCTGCAAACCCATGAGATGCTGTTCGACGCCCATAATCACGCCTTCCGCGTGCTGGGCGGCGTGCCGCGCCGGGGTATCTATGACAATATGCGCACGGCCGTCGACAAGGTCGGGCGTGGCAAGGAACGCACCGTCAACGCACGCTTCCTGACGATGGTCAGCCATTATCTGTTTGAAGCCGAGTTCTGTAACCCGGCTGCGGGATGGGAAAAGGGGCAGGTCGAGAAGAATGTCCAGGATGCGCGGCACCGTCTGTGGCAACCCACGCCGCAGGCCGAGAGCCTTGATGAGTTGAACCTGTGGCTGGAGGAGCGCTGCAAGGCGTTATGGGAGGACATCCCTCACGGGATCGAACCCGGGTCGGTTGCCAATGCCTGGGCCGATGAATCTGAGTGTCTGATGGTTGCGGGCAGGCCCTTCGATGGTTTTGTGGAATATCGCAAACGGGTATCGCCGACGTGCCTCATCCATTTTGAGCGCAATCGCTACAGCGTACCGGCCTCTTTCGCCAATCGCACTGTCAGCCTGCGCGTCTATCCTGATCGCTTCCAGGTCGTCGCCGAGGGGCAGCCAATCTGCGCACATCAGCGCATCATCAACCGCTCTCACGACGGTCCAGGTCATACGGTTTATGACTGGCGCCATTATCTGGCGGTCGTGCAGCGCAAGCCCGGCGCCCTGCGCAACGGTGCGCCCTTCCTTGAGCTACCCGATGCGTTCCAGCGTCTGCAGCGACATCTGTTGCGCAATCCCGGCGGCGACAGGGAAATGGTCGAAATACTGGCGCTGGTTCTTCATCATGATGAGCAACTGGTGCTGACGGCGGTCACCATGGCGCTGGAGGCTGGCGTTCCGACCAAGACCCATATCCTCAATCTGCTCTATAGGCTGGTCGACGGAAAACCGATCTCCACGCCACCGGTGACGGCGCCCCAGGCGCTCCAACTGGTCAGCGAGCCGGTGGCCAATGTCGAACGCTATGATGATCTGCGCAAGGAGAAGCGTCATGCGTCATGACCCTGCCAGCGGCGCCATCGTTGTCATGCTCCGCAGCCTCAAGATGCATGGCATGGCGCAGGCCGTCACCGATCTCATGGAACAGGGATCTCCAGCCTTCGAAGCCGCCATCCCGATCCTCTCCCAGTTGCTCAAAGCCGAGACAGCAGAACGGGAGGTTCGATCTGTGGCCTATCAGCTCAAGATCGCGCGCTTCCCTGTCTATCGCGATCTGGCCGGCTTCGACTTTACCAGTAGCGAGGTCAATGAAGCTCTGGTGCGTCAGTTGCATCGCTGCGACTTCATCGACATCGCCGACAATATCGTGCTGGTCGGCGGTCCTGGCACCGGCAAGAGCCATGTGGCAACGGCGCTGGGCATCCAGGCCATCGAACATCATCGAAAGCGCGTCCGCTTCTTCTCGACGGTCGAACTGGTCAATGCGCTCGAGCAGGAAAAAGCACAGGGCAAGGCCGGTCAGATCGCCAATCGCCTCCTGCACTCCGATCTCGTTATCCTGGATGAGCTTGGATATCTGCCGTTCAGTGCTTCAGGTGGCGCGCTGCTCTTCCACCTGCTGAGCAAACTCTACGAGCGCACCAGCGTCATCATCACCACAAACCTGAGCTTCAGCGAATGGGCCACCGTGTTCGGCGACGCCAAAATGACCACGGCGCTTCTCGATCGGCTTACCCATCACTGCCACATCCTGGAGACCGGCAACGATAGCTTCCGCTTCAAGAACAGCTCTGCCAAGCAGGCCAGAACCCAAAGGAGAAAACCACGGGTTGACCCAACCATGACACCCGAAACATAATCCGCAGACGGGTCACTTCTCGATGGAAAACCCGGGTCACTTCTCAGTGGAAATCAACACGCAGAAGCTTCGAAGACCCGCAGGGGATCTATATTTCCCTCGCCTTGCAACTGATTGTGCAGCGCGATTGCGCAGACAGTCATGAGGGCGCTGGTGAAGCAGATGAGGCCATGGGTGCGTAGCCCCGCTGCATGGCCGCGTATCTGTCGGTCGAGCCCCAAAAGCAGGCCGAGCAGAGCAGCAATGCTCAGGCGCAGCAGGACCGGCCCGTCGATAAGGTGGAGCGGGGTATCGGGATTCAGCGTCATCACGCGCTTTTGCGCTTGGCTGCAGGCGCACGCATATTGCCAGTCGCCGATCCGCTTTTCGACCTCTTCTTCGTCGCTGGGGTGCGAGCCGTTTCTCCTGCTGACTTCTTGAGCGCCGCCATCAGGTCGATGACATTGCCGCCCTTGCGCGCCGGCTCATCGTCCACCTCTTCTATTATCCGCTTCCCCTTGGACTTTTTCTTCTTTTCGATCAGGCGATGGAGCGCATCGACATAGCGATCGCGAAACTCTTCCGGCTTGAAGGGCGCCGTTCGCTTGTCGATGATGCTGGTAGCAAGATCGAGCATGTCCTCATCCGCCGTATCGGCAGGCAAACCTCGGAAATATGTCTGCGCCTTGGTTACCTCGTCGGCGTAGCGCAGAACTTCCATGACCAGCCCCCGTCCACAGGGTTTGATCGATACCAGCTGTTCCCGTCCACGGACCGACAATTGGCCAAGTCCGACCTTCTTTGCCTTTCGCAGCGCATCCCGCAGCACCGCATAGGCCTCTTCTGCGAGGTCATCGGCGGGTACGACGAAATAAGGCTTCTCATAATAAAGAACGTCGATCGCATCGGCCTCGACGAACTGGACGAGGTCGAGGGTCTTGCGGCTCTCAATCTTGACCGCTTCGATTTCCTCCTGTTCGAGCAGCACATAATTGCCTTTTGAAAGCTCGAACCCCTTGAGGATCTCATCTCGGTCGACGGGTCCCACGCCGCTCACGACCTTTTCATAATGGATGGGTTTGCCGGTGGGCTCGTGAATCTGACGAAAGCTGACCGCCGCGCCCGATTTGGTTGCGGGATACACTTCGACCGGGATGGACACCAGTGCCAGCTTGATCTGGCCCTGCCAAAATGCGCGTGCAGCCATGTGCGACCTCCGCGATGAGAGCGTGCAATCGGCAAGTTGGTTCCGTGATAGCCTCAAACAGAAAGCCGACAGCGCAGCTTCGCCAATCCCATGGGGTGGCAAGGCAAATCATTCATCTTCATGTTGCAACCATCTGGCCCCGGCACCTGATCGGGGCATGTCGCTGAACTTCCGCGCACGCGGAAGTTGCACAGCAGAGGCATTGCTCAGCCAATTCTCCCTCGAACCGCAGAACCCATTACGCGCCCAGGTGTTCTTTGCGCGAAGAAGGGATGGGCGCGTTCTGCTGATCCTGGCCCCTCAAGGAGATGACACATGCCGCTCAAGGCGCTGGCGCTTAACTGCACGCTCAAGGCGGACTCCCGCCAGGAGAGTTCGACCGACGCGATGATCGCCGTGTTGACGAAGGCCTTCAGCAAGAATGATGTGACGGTCAGCGAAACGGTCCGGGTTGCAGCCCTCGACATCAGGCCAGGCGTCAGCTCCGACGAAGGGGATGGCGATGCGTGGCCGGGACTGCGCGAGAAGATACTCGCTCATGACATTGTGATCTTCGGAGGACCGATCTGGATGGGGCAGATCAGCAGCACCGCCAAACGCGTCCTGGAGCGGATGGATGCCTTCCTCTCCGAAACCGACGATAAGGGTCGGATGCCGAGCTATGGGAAGGTCGCTGTCGCAGCAATCGTGGGTAATGAAGATGGCGCCCACTTCTGCTCCGCTCAGCTGTTCCAGGCTTTGAACGATGTGGGCTGGACGATCCCCGCTGTTGCGGCCTGCTATTGGGTCGGCGAAGCGATGGGGTCGGTCGATTTCAAGGATCTCGGCGAGACGCCGGAGGCGGTAATGAAGACGGCGGAAATGGTCGCCGGCAATGCCGCGCATCTCGCAAGCCTGCTTCAGTCCAGCCCTTATCCAGGCTGAACGCGATGGCCGGTCTGTCACGCCAAATCCGCGAAAATATCGTCCTCTACGGCGCGCTTTTCGCCAATGTCGGGATAGCGGTCGCCAAGTTCGCGGCGGCAGCGATCAGTGGCTCTTCTTCCATGCTGACCGAGGGTGTCCACTCGCTGGTCGATAGCGGAAATCAGGTTCTGCTGCTCTATGGTCAGGCAAAGGCGAGACGTCCCGCCGACGCCACCCATCCCTTCGGCTATGGCCGCGAACTCTATTTCTGGGCCTTCGTCGTCGCGATCCTGATCTTTGCCGTCGGCGCGGGCGTTTCGATCTACGAGGGCTGGTTGCACATCGCCGAACCTGAGCCCTTGCGTGATCCGACGATCAATTATGTGGTGCTGGGTGTCGCTGTGTTGCTTGAAGGAACAAGCTGGTTCATTGCGGTGCGCGAATTCAACGGCAAGCGCGGTGCCAGCAGTTGGTGGCAATCGATCCGCCGATCCAAGGATCCCGCCGGGTTCATTGTCCTGTTCGAGGACAGCGCTGCGCTGATCGGCCTCGCCATTGCAGGCATCGGCGTCTGGGCCAGCCACTATTTCGCAAATCCACGGATTGACGGTTTTGCATCGATTGCCATTGGTCTCATTCTGGCTGGCGTCGCTATTCTGCTTGCGCGCGAAGCCAAGGGCCTGTTGATCGGCGAAAGCGCCGACCCGGCCATCATTTCGGTTCTATGGACCATTCTCGCCAAGCGGTCGCAGATTAGTGCGGTCAATCATGTCCGTACGATCCATACCGCGCCTAATGCCGTTTTCGTAGCGATCAGTGCTGATTTCGTCGACGATCTGCCGATGGGAGATGCAGAGCGTCTGATCGAGGATATTGAACGCGAAATGAAGGCTTGCGTCCCCGATCTGACGTCCATTTACATCCGGCCGGAAAAGCAGTCGGATGCTGTGCGACAAACACCGCCGGCCTAATTTCCTTCCTCGCGTCCAACAGGCGGGATGAAGCTCACCTGTGCCAACCGCCACGCCCTGTCCTCACCCTCCGGCCAATAATGGCGCGGGTGACGGCATTCGCCCGGTGGATGCGTATCATGCACTTCGGCGCGAATAAGGCGGCCGGTTTCCCGCAGCCGTATCGTGGCACCGGGAAATTCAGCGCTGAGGCGATCACACAGGCTTTGCGCATCATCCGAAAGATCAGTGCTGGAGAGCGCCCTTGGCGCACCATCGACCAGTTCTGCCGTGGAAGAGCGCAACGCCTTGATACCGTCATTAAGGACATCGAGCGAAATGATTGCTGCTGCCAACGCGTCAGCCCACCACCAGCCAAGCCCCAGCCCAATGACACCGGCGAGCCCCGCCGCCCCGGTCAGCCAATTGGCCTTGTTCATGAGTGCGTCGGTATGCAGCAGCTTGTCGTTGAGAGCCTGCGCCAGCGGAAGTTCCTTCCGGCCGATGAAGAGCGGCGGGATGAGGGAGTAGATCTGGGCGGCGATCATCAGCCATCCCAACCAGATATCATGCCCCAAAATGACGATCGATCCGACGGTTGCGTGCTCCTGCGAGCCCAGCGCCATCATCGCATTGTAGAGAAGCAGCGCGCCGACGGCAGTCAGTGCAACAGCCGCCACAAAGAAACCGAGGCCGTTGACCCGCTCGAAACCGAAAGGAAAGCGGCGCGATCGATGGGCGCGACGCTCCATATGCGCGGCGATCAGGAACATGACAGGCGGAACCAGGCCCAGCGTGTCCTCTATCCACGCGGTCTTCATCGTCTGGCTCTGACCAAGCACTAGGCCCATCGTCACGATGATGGTTAGAGTCCAGAAGATGTTCCAATATTCCAGGCGCACCGCCCGCGCCATCGTCTCGCGCAGCTCATCGGGAAGACTTGTATCGCTCATTCGTCGCGCGCCTCCTGCGAAATCGCGCGGCTCGCACGCTCGATTGTCATGATCCACCGGTTCTCGCCGTTGCGCATGGCCGCCTTGAGTTGCAGCGGCGCGTCTTTCGTTCCCGTCGTCGAGAGAGGCGGACCAAATGCCACATCCATCGCCCAGGGGCTCTCGGCCGAAAAACGTCCGATCACCAGGTCAAGCGTACCGTCGTCAAGCTGCTGGAAAAGTGCCTCGCCCGCGCCTGGCCGCCATTGTGCCTTCGCGCGGGTTCGCCGCTCGATTTCATATACCAGCGTCCGGACTTGTGCCGCTTCGTGCACAGTGGGATCCGCGAGTGCGACCGTGAAGCTTCGTCGCTCAGCAATCCGCTTCGATGTGCCGGCCGGATCGCGAGGCAATATATCGCATGCGGCGAGGAGAGAAACGGCAAGGATTATCGCGCGCTTCATTGTTCGCGCGTCCTGTGATCGATGCGAATGTGGAGGCGGCAGGAATGAAATTCATTTCGAGCCCGGTCGACTGTGCCAGCCCGCCAGGCCTGGATCATCTGTGCTGTGAGAGTGGCATCGGGGATATTGTCGCCACCACAGTCCTGCGCTTTCCTGGGCCGCGCCCTGAGCGAGCTCGCGTCGAGGGCCGCGGCTCCGCGCGTCGAAGCACAAACGAAGGCAATCGAAGAGCGATTGATGATTGGGGATGCTAACTGGGCGGTTTCCGTCCTGCCGCTGAATAAGGCTGCGCTTTGCGGGACCAAAGCATCGCGCGTCTGGGCATCTGCCTCTTTCATATGTCTCACCGCTTGGGATGATCCGGCTCGCCTCCTCGGCACGAAGAGGCCACCATCACATTCTTCGGAATAGTTGCAGGCTGATAACGTCTGGTAGCGAAAAAGAGCCATCGCTCTGGCGTAGATGCTTCGCTGAAAAACGGCCGACCTCGCATAAGGGGCTTATCTCCATGTCATGATGGTGGAGGGCGATCATCTGCACCCTCGCAAAAGTTCATCGATATACTCGGCTACCGCCGTTGCGGCCGCGCGCAGCGGCTCGTCGATATGGATGTAGCGCTGCGTGACGCCGCGGGACGCGTGTCCCAGCAGTGCCGCAATCGTGAGTTCGGAGTAGCCAAGCCCGCCTGCGACACTTGCGAAAGTGTGGCGCAAGACATGCGGTGTCACGCCTTCGAGTCCTGCTCGATGGCAAATTCTATCCAAGACCCGCACTATGCCGATGAAGTGGCCTTCTCCCCAATCGGCTGGGAAGAAATATCGCGAACCCGAATCGGCCTGCGCCGAAAGAAGCTGGAGAGCAGGCTGACCTATCACGCGTCGTTGCGCCCCCGTTTTTGTCGTCCTGAAGTGGATCGCGCTCTCCTCATCAAGGAGCCAGTCGCGCTCGAGACTGAGTGCTTCGAGCCGACGAAAGCCAGTCAGCAACAGCAATCGGATCACGGCTATCCCGGTAGGATGCTCGTCATCTGCTTCAGCTTCTCTGAGCGCTATGCCGAGCTTCCTGATCTCAGCCTGAGAGAGCCACCTCATTTTGGGCGTGCTCGCAATTCTGCGAATGCCTCTCGCGGGATTTCTTTCGATTTCGCCAAGTCGTACGGCATGTTCGAAAATCGAGTGAAGCGTAGACATGCAGCGCGAGGCTACGCCTTCGCCGCCTTTGGTGGCTCCCCCACGACTGCCCACCCTGGGCTTGGAGGTCGCACCAGCAGCGATGTCGGCTTGGGCGCCTTCGATATCACCGAGCTTCAATGTGGCAATTATTCTGTGGCCTAGCAACGGACGGATATGGGCATCGACACGACTTCGATCCATAGTCAGAGTGGATGCCTTGATCGGCTTGCGGCTTCTGCCGATGATTTTGCCGGCTGAGGCTCGCTCAAGGTACCAGTCACAAATCTGGTCTACAGTATAGCCCTGCCCGCTCGACCGGGCATCCTCGACAGGGTCTCGCCCATTGGCGACATCGCCAAGAATGATGCGAGCCTGCCGCCTAGCTTCCTCCACAGTCATCAACCCGAACCGACCGATCACCTTTCTACGGCTCTGTCCGTTCGGCAAACGGTACTGAACGACGAAACTTCGCCGGCTCTGGCCGATAGAAACACCGAAGCCACGCAGCTCGCTGTCCCACAGAAGATGATTCGAACCTTTGACCCCATCTTTCGAAGGTTTCTGAGCTTCGATGAGCGTTTTTGTGATTTTCGCCATGATTTCAGTCGCCTGCCAAATGACCCAAAAATCTGCTTACTTTTTCCCGATTTCGACCTGATTTTGCTTATTTTATAAGTCCTGGAGGTCAAATCCGGGCGTAGGGCAGGATAACACTGACGAATCTCGATCGCAAACAAACGGCAGAAATGCGTGCTTTTTGCTGTTTTAGGATAGAATCGAAAAACACAGAAAATATGCTTCGGGCGAATTGCCAAGGTTGGGGTCGAGGGTTCGAATCCCTTCGCCCGCTCCAGATTTTCCTCTTCAGAGGAAAATCCATTAACTTGCCGATGCAGACAAGCCTTTGTTTAAAAGGCAGTTCACCAGAATAGAAATCGTTTGCATCGGTTGGCATGGCCGACCGCATCAATGCAGCACGGGGCAATCGGGCGCCATCGACGGGATGGCCGGCAGCGCCCTCACAGATATGCTCAGACGAGCGTCTGCATGTCGTAGACCACGACCTTCTGCCACAGATGTTCGCAGGATTTGACGAAGGCCTGATGGATTTCGTGGTCCTGATAGACTTTCTGGTCGACCGCATTGTCGAAAATCATCAGTTCCGACACGTCGAAGGAGGAATCGACCACATCGCGCTTTTCGGTGCTGGCGGGCACGCCGATCTGCAGGTCGCGGATCACGGGGATCGCGCGCAGCGTGCGCAGGCCGGCGATCAACTGGTCGCGATCTGCCTGGTTGCCCGGCCGCTTCAGCCAGAAGAAGACATGATGGACCAGCTTCGCCTGAACCGGGGTCGCGGCCTGTGCGGAGGCCTGTGTCGAGGACAGGGCCATGCCTGCGCCGCCCAATGCCATCATCGCCGCCAATTCCCTTCTGCTCGTTTCCATGATGCTCTGTCCCCTGTTGCTGAAAGGGCGGCGATCCGCGCAACCCGGTGAAGCCCTAAGTGCTGGCCGGCGCGATCGATGCGCGCTGCACCAGTTGATGGTCGAATATCTCGTCGCTGACGCGCATCCCACCCTTGCCGAGCGCGCCGATCAGGCATTGGGTGGCGCGAAAGGCCATGTCCTCGACCGGCTGGCGGATCACGGTCAGCGGCGGCCACACGCGCGAGGCGAGGATGGTATCATCGAACCCGGTGACGCTCAGATCATGGGGCAGGGTCAGCCCCATCTGTCCGGCCTGGGCGATGACGCCCGCCGCCAGATCGTCGCTGCTGCACAGGATCGCGGTCGGCCGGTCGGGCCGGGCGAGCAGCGCCTGCGCCGCCGCCATGCCGGATGCATGGTCGAATGCGCTGTGCTCGACGATCAGGCTGTCGTCCACGCGCAGGCCGGTGTCCTGGAGGGCGGCGTAGAAGCCGTCGAGCCGGGCCGCGACCACGCTGTAATGATCGGGGCCGGCGACATAGGCGATGCGGCGATGGCCATCGGCGATGACACGCCGGGTCAGCGCTTCCATCGCCGCCTGATTGTCGATCCGCACCGTCGATATGCCCGATAGAGGCGTGCCGGTGGCGATCGCGGCGAAGGGCACGCCGAGCGCCGGCAATATCGCCGATCCGCTCAACTGCTCGGCAAAGGGCGGGATCAGCAGCAGTGCGTCGGCGCCGCTGCGCACCAGTTCCTGGGCAATGCGTTCGGCCTCGTCTAGCGTCACGCCATCGCCGTCGCGCAGGATCAGTTGCAGTCCATTGGCATTGGTCGCGCGCAGCGATCCGACCAGCACCGCATCGAGAAAGGGCGTGCGCCGGTTGCTGTAGATGAGGCCCACCGTCGTCGCCCGCGCCTTGGCCAGGCGCCGGGCGGCCAGATTGGGCACATAGCCCAGCTCCGCGATCGCCGCCTGCACCGTCGCGACCGTGGTCGCGCTGGCCCGGCCGGCGCCGTTGATGACGTTGGATACCGTCATCGCCGACACGCCGGCCCGTTCCGCCACGGCGCGGATCGTCACGCCATTTTCCCGCCGCCGGGCCATCAGAAGCTCATCCTCATGGCCCCTGATAGCCGGTTTTGCGGCGCAGCACAGCGTCGGGAGTGAGCCGCCCCTGTCAGACCCGGCCTGCCTTCATTTCCTTGACCGCATGGTCAACCGCACGAGCGGTCAGCGCCATGAAGGTCAGCGACGGATTGACGCAGGAGATGGACGCCATCTGCGCACCGTCGGTGACGAACAGATTGCTGGCATCATGCGCCTGGCTCCACTGGTTGAGCACCGATGCGCGCGGATCGGCACCCATGCGTGCGCCGCCCATTTCGTGGATGGCATCGCCCGGCACATGTTCGCGGACCGAACTGGTGACATTGGTCAGGCCGGCCGCACGCAGCATCTTTTCGCCCTGTTCGCGGGCATCGGCCATCATCCGCATCTCATTGTCGCGGAAGGTGACGTTGAACTGCATCAGCGGCATACCGAACCGGTCGGTCTTGTCGGCGCTCAGCGCGACATAATTATCCTCATAGGGCAGGCATTCGCCAAAGGCGCCCATCTGGAATTTCCAGCCGCCATATTTGCGCATGCCCTGCTTCATCGATGCGCCGAAGCCGACCGGCTTGGACGGCTCGCGATAGGCGCCGCCCTGATAGCCATAGCCGCGCTTGAAGCCGACATCCTCGCTGTCGCCATTGTTGCGGAAGCGCGGGACATAGATGGCGCCGGGGCGGCGGCCATATTCGATGAACTCCTCCATGCCGGGGATGTCGCCCTTCACGCCGACGCGGAAGATATGGTCCATGACATAGCGGCCCAGCGTCCCGCTGCTGTCGAAATGGCTCTTGCCGCTGCCCGCCGGGCGCGAGTTCATCAGGATCTGGGTCGAGGCCAGGGCCGATGCGCACAGGAACACCAGCCGCGCGGTCACGGTTTCGGCCTGCCCGGTCTTGGCATCGACGAAGCGCACGCCGCTGACCTTCTTGGTCGCCGGATCATAATCGAGGTTGGTGACGACCGCGTCGGACCGCAAGGTCAGCCGCCCGGTTGCCCGCGCAGCCGGCAGGGTGACCGCCTGGGTCGAGAAATAGGCGCCGAAGGAGCAGCCATTGCCGCACTGGTTGCGCAGCTGGCATTTGGTGCGGTTCTGCTCGGGCTTGTCCTCGGTCATGTTGGACAGGCGCGCATTGATCATCTTGCGGCCGGGGAATTGCGTCTCCAGCCGCTGCTTCATCCATTTTTCCGCGATGTTCATCGGCATCGGCGGCTGGAACTCGCTGTCGGGCAGATAGGTGAGATTTTCGCGCGATCCCGATACGCCGATATATTTTTCGACATAGCTGTACCAAGGGACCAGATCCTCATAGCGGATCGGCCAGTCGCCGCCGATGCCCTCGCGCTTGTTCGCCTCGAAATCGGCCGGGCTCCAGCGGAAGCTCCAGCGGCCCCAGATCAGCGACTTGCCGCCAACCGCCGCGGGGCGGATCCAGTAGAATTTGCTGCCCGCGCCATAATCATAGGGGTTCAGGCGGTCATTATTGTAGAAGGCCTGGTTGCTGGGGGCGACATAGCCATGCTGGGCGATGAAATAATCGCTCTGCTTGAGCGGGTCGGGCATGATGTTGCGGGCGGGCACCTCGTAAGCGGGCTTGCCGTCATAGGTATAATCCTCGCCATGTTCGACCATATGGCCGCGGTCGAGCATCAGCACCCGCAGCCCCTTTTCCGTCAATTCCTTGGCGGCCCAGCCGCCGCTGATGCCCGAACCGATGACGATCGCATCGTACCTGTCTGTCGAAGCCATGATGTCCTCTCCTGGAGTTTTCTGTCTTGAGGCAGGTGGGGGTCAGAAGCGCAGCGCGTGCAGCGTCTGGAAGCTCTTGGTGATGTCGGGAATATAGGGCGCGGGCGCCTGGTCATTCTCGACATAGAAATGCTGGACGCCGGCGATGGCATTGAGCTTGAAGATCGCGGCGAAATCGACCGTGCCGCTGCCGACCGAGGTCATGCTGCGGTCCGCGCGCATATCCTTCACATGGTAGGAATAGACGCGGCCGGCCAGGCTGCGGATCAGCGCCTGCGTATCCTGCCCGGCATAGATCGCCCAGTAGAGATCCAGTTCGATCTTCACGAGGTCGGGGTCGCATGCCTTCACCAGCTGGTCGAACAGGCTGACGCCGTCCGGCTTGGTGGTGAATTCGAAATCATGATTATGATAGGCAAAGCCCAGGCCCGCGGCCTTGAGCTGCGCACCGAAGCGGTTGATGTTGACCAGCGCGGCCTTCCACGCCTCCGCATTGCGATATTTGTCGACCATATAGGGCAGGACCACGGTGCCCGCGCCCAGCGTTTTTGCCATCGCCACGCTGGCGTCGAACTTGTCGAGCAGCGCGTCATAGCCGATGTGCAGCGACGGGCAGGTGAGGCCCAGCCGGTCCATCGTGCTGCGGAGCAGCTTGTGATCCATGGCGTCATAGCCGCCACCGCCAAATTCGACCTCGCGATAGCCGACCTTGGCGACCTTCTCCAAGGTGGCGACCGGATCGGCGGCGAACAGCTCGCGCACGGTGTAGAGTTGCAGGCCGACGCTGGCGATCTTGCCGGAGGCCTTGGCGGCCTGCGCGGCGAAGGGGGAGGCAGCGAGGGCGGCCAGGCCGCCGGCGCCCAGCATCATGGAACGACGGTTGAGGTTCATGCGGAATAGACCTTGTTGACCTGGGAATAGGGGAAGGCGCCGTTATATTCGCCCGGCACCGGCAGATATTCGCGTTCCTGGGTGATCCCGATCTCGGACGTGTAATAGCCCACGATCACCATCTGCCTGAACGCCTCGAAAAACTCCTCGCCCTTGGGGATCTGGTCGTTCATCGCTAGGGTCAGCAGCGCGTCATGCTGCGCCGCCGATGCCTTGGTCGCGGGGATCTTGTAATCCTGCCAGCTGCGGGCATCGATTTCGGCGAGGCCGGCGATGATCGGATCGCGATCCTCCGCCACCGACCAGTCGGCCAGCAATTTCTCGATATAGGCGGGGACGCCGGCCTCGATCGCGCCGGGCGTGTCGGTCGCCGGCAATATGCGTTCGCACAGCGCGGTCATCAGCGCCCGCTGATCGGGCGTGAACAGTTGCAGGCTGGGCGCGCCCTGGTCGATCACGCCGGCGGCCGGCATCACCCCGGCGGCGCGCGCCAGCGGCGCGAACAGCCCGGCGCCGAACATGGCGACCATGCCCGCCAGTGCATGTCTGCGGTCCATCATTGTCCTGCTCCCTTCAGATCCTGTGCGATGGCTTCGTCCGGCAGCGGCCGGACCCAGATGTTGCGGAACGACACGGGGCTGTCATGATCCTGCAGCTGGATCGGCGCCTTGTCCCCATGGGCCTGATATTGGGCGATCGAACGCCATTTGGTGGCGCCCAGCATCGCCTGATGATTCTGCACCAGCACGCCGTTCAGCAGCGCGGTGACATAGGCGGGCCGGACCAGGCTGCCATCGGCGGCAAAGCGCGGCCGCTCGAAGATGATGTCATAGCTCTGCCATTCGCCTGGCTGGCGCGACGGGTTCACCAGCGGCGGTTTCCACGCATAGACCGATCCGACCGTGCCGTCGGCATAGGTTGGGTTCTGATAGCCATCCAGGATCTGCACTTCATAGCGCTGCATGAACCAGATGCCGCTATTGCCGCGATCCTGCGAGCTTTTGGTCGGCGGGTTGGGCGAACGAAATTCCAGATGCAGCTGGACGTCGCCAAATTCCTGCTTCGATATCAGGTTGTTCTCGCCGCCGCTCTGGCTGCGGGGCGGGATGGTCATGATCCCCTTTTCCAGCGTCCAGGGGCCGCGCTCACCGCGCCACGCGTCGAGCGACTTGCCGTCGAACAGGATGGTTGCGTCGGACGGTGCGCCGCCGGGCTGTGCCGCCGGGGTGACGACGGTGGGGGCGGGGCGATCGGGATCATGGACGTGCCAGTTGCCGCCGGGCAGGATCGGCGTGTCCTTGAAACCCAGCTTGCCAGGCTTGTCTTGCGCCTGCGCCGCTGTGCCCACCAGCAGAGCCGTGGCCAGCGCGATACCCGTCCCTGCAAAGCCTGTCGGGATGATTTTCATCCTCGTCCTCCTCTCATCCTATATTTGGTCGATCGCGCGATAGGCGGCGACCAGCCGATCCTCGCCCTCGCGTCCGGCCAGCGAATTGCCATGTTCCATACCGATCACGCCGCCATAATTGCGGCCCCGCAGCCAGCGGACGATATTGGCGTAGTTGATCTCGCCGGTGCCCGGTTCCTTGCGGCCGGGATTGTCGCCGAACTGGATATAGCCGACCTCCGCCCAGCAGGCCTCCAGCGTCGGGATCAGGTTCCCGGACTGGATCTGCTCATGATAGAGGTCCGCCAATATCTTGACGCCCTGACTGTTGGCGCCGCGCGCCACTGCATAGCCCTGGGCGATCGACTGCATATAGACGCCGGGATGGTTGATCCGGGTATTGAGCGGCTCCATCACCAGCGTCAGCCCGTGCGGCGCGACGATGTCGCCCGCACGGCGCATGCAATCGATGATCCGGCCGGTCTGGATATCGACCGGCACCTTGCGGTCCATGAAGCCGGTGACGACGGTCGCATGTTTCGCGTTGAGGCGCTTGGCGACCTCCACCGATGTGCGGATGTCGGCCAGGAAGGCTTCGCGTTCGGCATCGTCATTGCCGCCCAGTAGCGGACGGAACTCCGCCCATTTGGGCATGCTGGCGACGAACACGCCCATGGTCATGCCGCGCTGCGCCAGCGCCCTGGCCATGGCCTCCTGCTGTTCGACCGGACGCTTGCGCGCTTCATTATCCTCCCAGGCGCGAAAGCCCTGGTCGGCGGCATAGGCGATCTGCTCCAGCAATCCGCCCCGGCTGGCGAAGCTGCCTTCGTGTGGGGCGTAGCCGAGCGAGAAGCGGGCGGCATTGGAGGGGCCCTTGCCGGCCGCAGCGGCGATGGCGGGGGTGGCGGCAGCAGCGACGCCGGCGGCGATCAGGTTTCTGCGCGACAGCTTCATGCCACGGCCTCCGCCCGGCGACCGGCGCGTCGGTCGGACAACCAGATCAGCCCGAAGACGACCAGCAGGATCAGCGGCACGAAGGCGAGGCGGGCGAAGGATTGCGACGCGGCCGCATCCTCCACCGCGCGCAGCGCCGGTCCGGTCAGGCGGGTGAAGGCTTCCGGCCCACCGGCCAGTTCCACCTTGGCCTGGTCGAACATCTCGCCCAGCCGGGGGAGCACGAAGAAGCTGGCAAGCGCACCGGCAGAGCCGACCAGCCCCAGCGCCCAGGCGTCACCGCGTGGATAACGTTCGGCCACCGACGCCAGCATCGTCGGCCACATCGCGCACACGCCCAGCCCCCAGACCGTGGAGGCGAGGATGGCGGAGGCAGGCGACTGTGCCTGCGACAGCATGAACAGGCCGATCGCGGCGAGCAGGCTCGATACCCAGAGCAGGCCGGGGTTGGACAGGCGGCCGGCGATCCGCCCGGCAAAATGACGGAACACGAACATCAGCGCGCTGACATAGACCAGCAGCAATATGCCGCGCATGCCGACCCGGTTGCTGAGCGCGACGTCAAGCCACTGGCCCGGTGCCAGTTCGGACGAGGCGGTCAGGAACATCGCGCCGAACCAGAGGAAGAAGCTGGGGCGACGGACCACCTCCAGCATCATGTCCTTCATCGCCCGGCTGCCGGCGGTGGCGGGCGGCGCGGGGAAGCGGGTGGTGGAGGCAATCAATACGACGCCGATGGCCGGGATATAGGCCAGCGCCATGATCGCCTGCCAGGGAAGCGCGGAGGCGAGGAACACGCCGGCAAGGCCGCCGACGATCAATCCGCCGGGATACCAGGCATGCAGCACGTTGAGGCGATGGGTCGTATCCTCGGGATAGAGGCGGGCGGTCAGCGGATTGATCGATGCTTCGGCAAAGCCCCAGCCGATGCCCGACAGCAGCATGCCCAGCCATACGAGGCGATAGACGGTCATGCCGGTGGCCATGCTGCCCGCACCCACGATCAGCGTCGTGCCGATCAGGAAGGCGATGCCGCAGCCGATCAGCACGCGGCGGATGCCGATCGTGTCGAGAAAGGCGCTGACGACGAAGACGGTGATGGAAAAGCCCAGGAAGGCCGATCCCAGCGCCGCGCCGATCATCTCGCCGGCCGCGATCGGGGCGATCGGGTCGATCCATTCCGCCTTCAGGCTGCTCGCCACCGCCGCGCGGAGCGATGCGCTCATCGAGGCGGTGAACAGCGCCAGGACGCTCAGCCAGAAAAGTCTGTGCCGGTTAATCGCCGTCATGTCGGCTCCTCTCCCTTTGGTCCCGCCGGCCTTCCGGTCAGGACATGTGTCGATCGTCGGTTGCGGCGTCAGCTGAGCCCCAGCCAGCGCCGGTTGTTGGCGGGATCACCGCCCCCTGCGAAATCGTCGAAGGCCCGTTCGGGCCGGCGGATCATGTGTGCCTCGATGAAGGGCGCGCCTTCGCGTGCGCCATCCTCGGGATGCTTCAGGCAGCATTCCCACTCCAGCACGGCCCAGCCGTCATAGCCATATTGGGTGAGGCGCGAGAATATGCCGGTGAAGTCGACCTGACCGTCGCCCAGCGAGCGGAAGCGGCCGGGCCGGTCGATCCAGTCGACATAACCGCCATAGACGCCCGCGCGACCGGTCGGGTTGAACTCCGCATCCTTGACGTGGAACATCCTGATGCGGTCATGATAGATGTCGATGAACTGCAGATAGTCCATCGCCTGCAGCACGAAATGGCTGGGATCATAGAGGATATTGGCGCGCTTATGGCCGCCGACCGCATCCAGGAAGCGCTCGAAGGTCAGGCCGTCATGCAGATCCTCGCCCGGATGCAGTTCGTAGCAGAGGTCGATCCCCTGTTCGTCGAACGCGTCCAGGATCGGGCGCCAGCGCTTCCCCAGTTCGGCGAACGCCTCTTCCACCAGACCCGCCGGCCGCTGCGGCCAGGGATAGACGAAGGGCCAGGCCAACGCGCCGGAGAAGGTCGCATGCGCCTTCAGCCCGAGCCGCCGGCTGGCCATAGCCGCCAGCTTGAGTTGCTCGACCGCCCAGGCCTGCCGCTCGGCCGGCTTGCCGCGCAGCTCGGCCGGCGCAAAAGCATCGAAGGCGGCATCATAGGCCGGATGGACCGCGACCAACTGGCCCTGCAAATGGGTCGACAGTTCCGAAATCTCGACCCCGGCCTCGCGGCAGCGACCGATCAGTTCGTCGCAATAATCCTGGCTTTCCGCCGCCAGCTTGAGGTCCATGCAGCGCGGATCATTGCTGGGTACCTGAATGCCCTTATAGCCCGCCTGCGCCATCCAGCGCGCGGCATTGTCCAGATTGTCGAACGGGGCGGCATCACCCATGAACTGCGCCAGGAAGATGGCCGGGCCGCGCATCGCGCCCTTCGCCGCCGTCATTTCACGCTCTTGAGATAGGTGATGATCGCGGCGCGCTTGGCCGGATCGGGCGTGGAAATGGGCATGCGGCTACCGGGCACCTTCTTGGTCGGCGCGGCGAGATATTCGTCCAGCGCCTTCTCGTCCCATTTCAGCTTCGAAGCCTTGAGCGCGGGGGAATAGTTGAAGCCGGCCAGGGTGCCGGCGGTGCGGCCGACCACGCCGACCAGATTGGGGCCAAGGCCGCTCTTGCCGCCGGGCTGCACGCTGTGACAGGCGCGGCAGGCGTTGAAGGCCGGCGGCGCCGCTGGTGCGGTCTGCGCCTGGCTCGACATCGCGGGGATCATCACTGCGCCCGTTGCGAGCGCTACCAGGCCGAAGCCCATTACCCTGTGCACCCTCGACTCTCCGTCTTGTCTATTGGTGTTATTTACCGGTAAACTGTTCCAATATGATCGGAAGATCAAGAGGCAGAATGAACGGTCTGTCGACTAATTACGAAGGAGAAGAGGATGGCGGGAAGAGCGTTGCGTCTGGGCATGGTCGGCGGTGGCGAAGGCGCCTTTATCGGGGCGATCCACCGCGCCGCGGCGGCACTGGATGGCGATTGGCGGCTGGTGGCCGGCGCCTTCAGCGGCGACACTGATCGCAACCGGCGCTCGGGCGAGGCGCTGGGAATCGATCCGGCGCGGACCTATGATTCGCTCGACGCGCTGCTGGCGGGCGAACAGGCGTTGCCGGCGGACGAGCGGATCGACGCCCTGTCGATCGTGACGCCCAATCATCTCCATGCGCCGATGGCAATCGCCGCGCTTGACGCGGGTTTCCATGTCTTCTGCGAAAAGCCGATGGCGCTCGATCTAGCCGAAGCGCGCCAGATTGCCGCCGCCGCCGAACGCTCCGGCCGGCATTTCGGCCTCGCCTTCACCTATAGCGGCTATCCGCTGGTGGAAGAGGCGCGGGCACGTGTCGCGCGCGGTGATTTTGGCAGGATCAGGCTGGTGCAGGTCGAATATTCGCAAGGGTGGCTCAGCCAGGCGATCGACCGTGATGGCAACAAGCAGGCCGAATGGCGCACCGATCCGGCCCGTGCGGGCCTGGGCGGCTGTCTGGGCGACATCGGCACCCATGCCTTGCACCTCGCCGAACATGTGTCGGGCCTGCGCGTCAGCGAAATCTGCGCCGACCTCAGCATCCATGTCGAGGGGCGCCGGCTCGACGACGACGTCAATGTGCTGCTGCGCCTCGACAATGGCGCGCGCGGCATCCTCAAGGCGACGCAGGTCGCGGCCGGCGACGAAAATGGCCTGAAACTGCGCATCCATGGCGAACATGGCGGGCTGGAATGGGCACAAATGGAGCCCAACACGCTGACCCTGCGCTGGCTGGATCGGCCCACCGAAGTGCTGCGCGCGGCAGGCCCCGGCCTGCTACCCTCGACCCTGCCGCTGCTGCGTACGCCCAGCGGCCATCCCGAAGGCTATATCGAGGCGTTCGCCAATCTCTATCGCGCCTTCGCCACGCGCATCCGGGGCGGCGAAGCCTGGTTCCCGTCGGTCGGAGACGGTCTGCAAACCATGGGCTTTGTCGAAACCGTCATCGCCAATGCGGCGGGCGATGAAAAATGGACCACGCTGTCCGGCGCATGACATGAAAGGGGAAGCGCGACTTGATCGCCGCGCTTCCCTCAACCCTCAGTGCGCGGCGCCCTTCTTGGGCAGCAGCGGATTGATCGTCTGGATGCTGCCATCGGCATTGTAGCGCAGTTCCGTCACCTTGACGTTGCGCAGGCGGGTCTGCCCCGACAACTGGCTGTCGGCGTAGAAGAGCCAGGACTTGCCGCCCCATTCGACGATCGAATGATGGGTGGTCCAGCCTTCGACCGGCTCCAGGATGCGGCCCTTGTAAGTGAAGGGGCCATAAGGAGAATCGCCGACGGCATAGACCAGATAATGGGTGTCGCCGGTCGAGTAGCTGAAATAATATTTGCCATCATGTTTGTGCATCCATGACGCCTCGAAGAAGCGGCGATCATGGTCGCCGCCCAGCAGCGGCTTGCCCTTGTCGTCCAGGATCTGGATCTCACGCGGCGTTTCCGCAAATTCCAGCATGTCGCCGTTCAGCCTGGCGACGCGTGGCGCGATCGCCGGCTTGTCATCCTGCTTCAGGTCGGTCTTCGACCCATTCGGATCATATTTCCCGCCGATATTGCGCTGCAGCTGGCCGCCCCAGATGCCGCCGAAATAGATATAGCTCTGCCCGTCGGCATCGGTGAAGACAGCCGGATCGATCGAATAGCTGCCCTTGATCGGCTGTGGCTGCGCCTTGAACGGCCCCATCGGATCCTTCGAGGTCGCCACACCGATGCGGAAGGCACCTTCCTTGTCCTTGGCCGGGAAGTAGAGATAATAGGTGCCATTCTTGTAGGCCGCGTCGGGCGCCCACATCTGCTTGTCGGCCCAGGGCACATCCTTGACGTCCAGCGCCACCGGCCCGACCGTCACCGGCCCGCCGATCTTGTCCATCGACAGGACATGATAGTCGCGCATCTCGAAATGGCTGCCCAGATCATCCTCGGGCGTCGGCCCGTCAATGTCGTGGCTGGGATAGACATAGATCTTGCCGTTCCACACATGGGCGGACGGATCGGCGGTGTAGATGTCGCTGACCAGCGGCTGGGACAGATATTCGGACGCATCGCGCTTGCCGCTCGCGGCATTGCCGGCCGCCGGCTCGGTCTTCTGTTCCGGCGCCTGCTGGCAAGCGGCGAGCGCCAGTCCCAGAGCCAGCGGCCATGCGTGCAGGCATATTCCGCGCTTGATCGTCATATCATCCTCTCCTTGCGATTTGCGCAATTGATAGCGTTATCATAAATCGCGTGCAACGCTCGATTGGCGCCGCCGCCTCAGCGGTTGAGGCGCTGCATCACCATCGCCCGCAGGCGCCGCGCCTCCAGCGGCGTCAGCGGCGCCAACGGCCCTAGCGCATGATCGGGCAGATGGTCGCGCGCATCCTGTGCCGGTCCGAACAGATAATGGTCGAACAGCGCGCGCCAGGCCATGCGCTCGGGCTCCGGCCGCTCGCGGATGCTGAGCAGCCCGTGCAGCAGCGTCGCCATCGGCGTGTCGATGAAGTCGGGGACGGCATCCCACCAATAGTTCATCATGATGTTGAAGCCATCGCGCGCCTCGACCTGATGCCACCACAGCGCCGGGTAGAAGAGCGCGTCGCCCGGCTCCAGTTCGGCCACCTCGCCGGCCGTCAGTGCCTGCGCAAAACGTGGGTAGCGCGCCAGGTCGGGCGCAGCGGGATCGACCATGCTGACCACCTGGCCGCCGGGCGTCGGCGACAGCGGGCCGGGATAGAGATTGCCGACCTGGTCGGGCGGAAACAAAGTGAAGCGCCGCCGCCCGACCAGGCAACAGGCCAGATTGTGCGAACTGTCATAATGAGTCGCGGCAACCGTGCGATTGCCGATCCACAGGCTGACGGTCGGCACCGCCTCGCCGAACAGGCCGGGCAGGTCATGGTCGGCGCGCAGACCGGGGAAATAGCGGTCGACATCGGTCGATCCGATATAGATGGCCGGCCCGTCGCCATTGGCGTCCGCCCGGATTTTATCGAGATAATGGGGCAACAACGCCTGCCCGCGATCGAAATTGAAGCCGGTCAGTTCATCATTGTAGAAGAACCGGCCCCCGGCCTCCTGCGCCCCGACATAGCCAGTGACCGGCGCGCCGCCATAATTGGCCAGCAATCGGTCCATCGCCGCCTGCGCCGACAGCCGCCCGGCAGCGACCAGTGGCCAGCCATCGACCAGTCCGCCGATCACGACCGGCCTCTGCGCCGCCATCAGATCGTCGAGCCAGCCAGGCGTCAGCTCGCTGGCGGCGATCCGCCGGGTCTGGCGCAGCGTCACGCCGCCTGCCGCGCCCGTTTGCGCACGATCAGATCCTCGATATTGGCGAGCGAGGAGCGGATCGCATAGGCCAGTTGCAACAATCCCGCCTGATGCAGTGCCTGCAGCGTCGGACCATCCAGCGCCTCCAGCCGATCGGCATCGATGGTGAAGCGACCGGCAATGTCATAGCGCTGCGCATCGTCGATCGCGATGTCCAGCGCGACCGGCGCCAGCAGCCCGGCCTGTTCGAACGCTGCGAACATCGGCGCGCTCAGGCCATGGCCCTCATGAATGGTGCGCAGCGCATCGGCGACATGATCCAGATAGGGCGCGTTGCCGCCATGGGGCAGGAACAGCGCTTCGCCCGCGGCGCCGACGCGCGGATCGTCGAGGTCGACATGGATCACGGGATGATCTTCGCCGTCGCGCTGCTGCATGCCGATCAGGAAAGGGCCGCGCCGATGGACGGCGGGCACATAGCGTGCGGTCCAGCCTCCCGCGTCGAGAAACAGATTTTCGTCGCGATCGAACCCCAGCAGCGCGGTGAGCTGCCAAGCGCCCTGGCCATCGCGCTGAATCAGGATCGGATATTCCCGCTGGATCGCGTCGATCTCGGTCGGGAAGATCAGGGTCTGGTTGACGGCATCCCCGAAGGCGGCCCCATTGCCCGGTGCGACCCGAAGCGCGGCATGGGTGATGGGATCGAGTATCATCGTGCTGGTCATGGAATATCCGGCGTGCCGCATGAACGGGCGGCCATAGTAGGGCGTCGGCGGCGCAGGAAAAGCCCTTTGCGAGCCCCGCCCCGATGCCGTCCGCCCGACGCAATTGTGAAAGTCGGGGCCGCCCGGCAGGACGGCCCCGGCTCACCCCCTTAGAAGCGGAAGCGACCACCCAGCAGGAAGCGACGATCCAGCTCCTGCGCATACCACAGGTTGCTCTTGTCGCGACCATAGGTGCGGATGTCGCTCTCGGTCAGGTTGATCGCCTCGAACGAGACGGCAAACTGTTCCGACACATCCCAGCTGATGTTGAGATCGAGCTGACCGAACGGGCGCACGAACACCGGGTTGCGATCGCCGCCGCCACGGTTGGCTGACTGCAGGAACTTGTCGCGCCAGTTATAGGCGAGACGGGCCGACAGGCCGTTCTTGTCATAGATCAGCGTGGCGTTGGCGGTATCCGACAGGCCGACCAGCGCGAACTGGTCCTCGCTCGGATCGGCGCCGACATCAATGCCCACGTCACCCCGGACCAGCGTATAGGCCGCCGACACACCGAAACCGGTATTGCCGAAGAAATGCTGGGCGGCGAGTTCGAAGCCCCAGATCTTGCCCTGTCGGTTGTTGATCGGCTGCGTGACCTCAAAGTCGTAGAGCGGGTCATTGGCGTCGGCGACCAAATCCACTCGGCGCAAAACCTGATCTGCAAAATCCTGATCCAGCGCGCCATTGACGACATTCGCCTGGAACTGTTGCGAAGCCGCCTGGATATTGCCGCCGGCCTCCTGCAACAATGCCGTCATGGTGAACAGATTGACGTCGGTCGGATCGTAGCGGAGCCGCTGCAACTCCGCCAAGGCGGTGCCGGAACGCGATCCCGCCGCACCCGAACTGACGTCGCGCAGCCCGAACAGATTGCGCGTCGTCTGACCGGTGCCGACGAAATTCTGCACCCGCTTTTCGAACACGCCGGCCGAGATGTAGCTAGACGGCTTGTAATACCATTCGAACGACAGATCGAGATTGTCGGAAATCAGCGGCGCCAGACGGGCATTGCCGGTCGACCCGCTGGCAACACCGCCCAGCGCGATCGGACGCGGCGGCGTGCCGACCGACGTGGCGACGAACAGATTGCCATAATCGGGGCGGGCGATGGTCTTGCTGAACGAGAAGCGACCGATGAAATTCTTCGCCAGCTCGATCTGGAAATCCATCGCGGGCAGGAAATTGTTGTAGCTGCCGCTGTCGGAGATGGGTTCCACCTGATCGGAGACGGACACCACGAAATCATTGTCCGCCGTCCAGGTGATACCATTGGGTATGGCGATCAGCGACGTCGACTTGACCTTCGTGCGCTCATAGCGCGCCCCCACGACCAGCGTGGCATTGCGGCCGGCCAGTTCGCCCTTCCAGGTCAACTGGCCATAAGCAGACCAGATGTCTTCGTTGACGCGATTATCTTCCCGGTTGGTGATGCCGACTGCGTTCCCGCGTGCCGTATAATAAGGCGACAGCGCATTATACAGATCGACAGCATTGCCCTGGAACGCGACCAGTGTCGCCCCCTGCCCCTTGGCATCGAAATTGTCGAATTTGCAGACGAGACAATAGGTCTGCAGGACGCCGGGCGCCTGACTTTGAATGTCGCCGACATTGCCGATGCCCCAGTCACCCAGCGTCTGCTGCGTCTGGGTGCGAGCCTGCCGCATCTTGGACGTGCGATAATTGCCGCCGACATCGAACCGGCTACCCAAATCATCCAGTTCCCAGCCGAGATCGGCCCGGATTTCGTTAAGCCGCTGGCGTTGCGAAGAAGAGACCGTGCGCCCCATCTGCGATCCGAGGTCGCCAAGATCGAGCTGGCCGTTCCCATTGGGGCCACGGCCCGGCACCGCATCATTGATGACAATCGACTGAACAGGAATGACACCGCTGAAATCCGCCGACTGCGACGCAACGACGGGCGCGCCCAGGCCAACCAGCGTCGAACTGACGCCATTGGGATTGTTCGGCGAACTTTGCGCCAGACCGGTATGGCCGTCGATCGACAGCGTGACGCGGTCGTTAATCTCCCACTTCGCGTTCAGGCCATAATCCTGGAGCCGATTGCGTACCCCGCGATATGCCTGTTCGAAGGCCGCGTCCTTAACGCCCGCAATATTTTCCTGCAGAAATGTGGTGGTCGCAATGACGGGATTGCCGTCGAACTCCACCTGCGCGAAGGGACGATTGAACCAGTTGCCCTGGCTCGCCCGCTGTTCGCTCTGCTTGTTCTGCGCAAACAAGGCATCGGCGGTGAAGGTCAGCGTCTCGGTCGGACGGAATTGCACGACCGCCGATCCGTTGATGCGCTCGCGCGAACCTTGCGAATAAAAATAGCTGCTGTCATTGGGCACCGACACCAAGGTGTTGGGGTCGGTCGGCGCGTTCTTGATCTGGGTGCTGGCGTTGACGAAGCCGTTGGCCGGATCGGCAAACTGGCTGTAGCGGCGGATGTTCCAGCCATTGACCGTCGCGCCGCGGCTCGAGAAATTGCGCTTCTGGTAGCTGCCGAAGATCGACACGCCGAACACTTCATTCTCGTCGCGCCAGCTCAGCAGGCCCGATGCTTCGGGCGTGATCTTGGCCGGGTCGCTCAGGCTCTTTTCGACGCTGGTGTCATAGAGCGCCTTGACGCCGATCGTGCCGCTGAAGCCCGCCTCGCGTGCGTCGAGCGGCTTGCGGGTGATGACGTTGATCGACGCGCCGATGCCGCCCGACGGGATCGCCGCGCGACCGGTCTTGTAGACTTCCAGCGTGCTGACGCCTTCCGATGCCAGATTGCCGAAGTCGAAGGAGCGGCTGGTGCCCGAAGAATAATCGGCGTTCGAGTCACCGCCGACCGTGGTGACATTGGCCGACGGCAGCGCGCGCCCGTTCAGCGTCACCAGGTTGAAGCCGCCGCCAAAGCCGCGGACCGTGACCTGAGACCCTTCGCCATTGACGCGGTCGATCGACACGCCGGTGATACGCTGCAGCGATTCCGCCAGGTTGGTGTCGGGGAACTTGCCGATATCTTCGGCCGAAATGGCATCGACCACACCGCTCGAATTGCGCTTGATGTCGATCGCGCGATCAAGGCTGGCACGCACGCCGGTGACGATGATGTCGGCTTCGGCATTCTGGACGGCGGCGTCCTGCGCCTGCGCCACCATTGGTGTAACGCTATACGTTAGCGCTATCAGAGACGCGCAACGCATGAATCTGGAATATGGTAAACCCATTTCAGAATCCTCCCTTTTTTACAGCTCGCCCACATCGAGCCTTATTGGACGTTCATGCTAGCCTAATGGCCAGCGTTGTCAATTATGATGCTATGATCGGTTAAAGTCCCTAAGGGTTTGATTTACAGATTTATATTTTACTGAAAATAATGGTTTTTTATGTTTTATTGTGCATTGCAAAAAATATTCTACCGGTGCGCATTTTTTGACTAGACCAATTCTGCGAGACAATAGCGGCGCAGGAATTCGCGATGGCTGGGCATCTCCGCCACGACCCCGGCAATGTCCTTGCGCATCCGCGCCAACTCCTCGCGCAGCTGCGGTTCGGGCATCATCGCCGCAACATGATGATAGCCGCGCGGGTGCATGCCCTGACCCAGCAGCACCGACGACCAGCTGTCGACCCGGAACAGCTCATGCCCCAGTTGATAGGCGCGGCCATTTTCCTGCCACAGCGCCAGTCTTTCCTTCAGGCTGTCGGGTATCTCCATCGTCCGGCAATGATCCCAGAAGCGGGAATCGTCGCGCTGGGTCACATGATAGTGAAGGATGATGAAATCGCGGATATTCTCGAATTCCAGCCGTGACTTGCGGTTGAAATGGTCGAGCAGCGCGTCGTCGAACCCGTGGAAGGGGAAATCCTCGATCAGCCGCGTCACCGCCACCATCATCAGGTGGATGCTGGTCGATTCGAGCGGCTCGATGAAGCCGCCGGCCAGCCCCAGGCCGACGCAGTTCTTGTGCCAGGCCCGGGTCCGCGTGCCGGTCTTGAACCGCACCAGCCACGGGTCCACGATCGGTTCCCCCTCGATCTCCGCCAGCAGCCGGGCATGCGCCTCGTCGTCGGACATGAAATCGCTGGCGAAGACGAAGCCGTTGCCGTCGCGATGCTGCAGCGGGATGCGCCAGCGCCACCCCGCCTCATGCGCGATCGCCGACGTATAGGGCTGGGCCGGGCCGTCGGAGGTGGACTGGACCGCGACCGCACGATCGGTACGAATCCACTGGCCCCAATCCTCGAACCCGACGCCCAGCGCCTCGCCCAGCAGCAACGATCGAAAACCGGTGCAGTCGATGAACAGGTCGCCCTCGATCCGCGTGCCCGATTCCAGCACCAGCGCCGCGATATGCCCGCTCTCGGGCGTCAGTTCGACATTGCGGATCTTGCCTTCGACCCGCTTCACCCCCGCCGGCTCGGCCAGGCTGCGCAGGAAGCGGGCATAGCGCGCGGCGTCGATATGATAGGCATAGCTGGGCGCGACCGAACTGCTGAGCGACATGCGATTGGCCTCGCCCGCCATCCATTCCAGGCAATATTCGCCCAGTTCGCCGCCAAAGCCCTGCGCCCTGGCATGCAGCCAGAAATGGTGGAAATCTGCCATCCAGCTCCATTGCAGCCCGATCGTGCCGAACGGGTGGATATAGCGGTCGCCGACCTGCCCCCAATTCTTGAACTCGATGCCCAGCTTCACCGTCGCCTGCGCCTCGGCCATGAAGCGGTCCTCGCGGATCTTCATCAACTGGTGGAAACCGCGGAAGGTCGGCACGGTGGATTCGCCCACGCCGATGGTGCCGATCGCGTCGGACTCGACGAGCGTTATGTCGATCAGCGGCCCCAGATGGCGGACCAGCGCGGTCGCCGTCACCCAGCCGGCGGTGCCCCCGCCAGCGACGACAACCCGCTTCACCACCCGGTCGGACGTCGGAAAATCTGCATACATGTCGGTCAATCCAGCAGAAGGGGAGAAAAATTTGGCATTCAGCGGTCAGGCGGCACCGGCATTCGACGTCGCCGAGCGGGGATCGACATCGTTGTCATTCAAGCCATCGATCGGCCCGCCCAACATCTTCTTCCGGGACAGGATATCGATCGCCGGGGATGTCATGATCGTTGTCACGATCGTCATCAGCGCCAGGATCGCAAACAGCGCTGGTCCGATAATGCCGCGCTGCAACCCGATATTGATGACCAGCAATTCCATCAGTCCACGCGCGTTCATCAGGGCGCCAACGGCAAGGGCCGTAGGATTATCCTGACCCGTCATACGGGCAGCCGCCCAGCATCCGCCTCCCTTGGCCAGGATCGATCCTGCCAGGATGGTCAATGCGACAAACGCAAGGACGGGTGTATCTACCATCGTCAACCGCGTGTTGAGCCCGGAAAAAGTGAAGAAGAGCGGAACGAGCAATAGTGTCGTGACCGGCTCCAGCCTGACCTTGATACCCCGAGCAAGAAGGCCGCGTGGCATGACAACACCCAGAAGGAAGCCACCGAAGACCGAATGCAAGCCCGCCGCATCCATTGCCCAGGCACTGGCGGAAAACAACATGACCACAACGGCAAGCAGGGGAAATGTAACCCGCCCCTCCCGCTCGGCCCAGCGGGCCAGGGGGCGCATCAGACCAGGTGCCAGAAGCAGCATGACTGCGGCAAATAGCCCGCCACCGCCCAATGCCTTGACCGCGATCATATTGTCCACACCGATGCAGGCGAGCAGGATCGCCAAGATTGACCAGGCGATAGCATCGTCAATCGCGCCGGCGGACAAGGCCAAGGAAGCCAGCGGGGTATGGGCCAAGCCACGTTCGTTGATGATCCGTGCCAGCACCGGGAAGGCAGTGATCGATATCGCGACCCCCATGAACAAGGTCGCCTCGAAAGCGGTCACCATGTGACCAAACATCTCAAGCTGCAGCAGCCAGGGCGTGAGAGCGACCGCGACCAGGAAGGGCGCGACGATGCCACAGAGCGACACGGCGACCGCGCTGCCGGCATGGCGATAGAAATGGTCCCTGCGAAAGCCGAGACCCACCAGGAACATGTAGAGGCCGATCCCGATCTGGGCGGCGATATAGAGGATGGGCTTCGTCTCGGCCGGAAAGATCAGGGACTGGGCCTGAGGCGCCACGAGACCGAAGAAGGACGGGCCAAGCAGGATGCCGGCAATCATGTCGCCGATCACCCGCGGCTGATGAAAGTACGTGCCCGCCAGCCAGCCTACCAAACGGCAGGTACCAAGTATGACAACCAGCTGTAACGCCAATGCCGCGCCTACATGGACGATATCCATGCCCCTCCTTAACCCCATGCACCGTTCTTCGGGAATCCCACCTCCCGAGACGCATTCTCAATATGAAGAATGGCATGATGCAGAATTGGGACAAGTGTTTTTCGCAGCTCTGCGATCGATTGGCCGATGTGCTTGGCTTGTGCAGGCTTTTCGATTATTGGCCAGCCTGTGCTTCGGGAGCAATCCTGGTGCACATGAAAGCGCCGGTGTTCCGCAAGGAACCTAATCGGGAATGCGGTGCGGGGCTTTGCTCCAAATCCGCGGCTGTCCCTGCAACTGTAAGCGGATAGCGCGACATGCACGCCCATTGGGGCAGCCACTGGACAGCCATAAGCCGGTCCGGGAAGGCGCATGTCGGGCAACGACCCGCAAGCCAGGAGACCGGCCGGCGCTTTGTCGCTCTTGTCCTGGTCCAGGGAATGGCCATGGCACGGTCCTTCTCCGTCTGGGCGACGAAGCTGTGCGGCTGGGGCTGCACGCTCGCGCGTCGACGGGTGCTGCTCGCGCCTGCCCGCCTTTGCGCGTCGACCGGTGCTGCCGGCAAGCCCCCGCCATGTTCGTCGTCGCGCGCCAGCGCCGTTCCCCCAGCGGGACGGCCGGGAGAGAGGCATGGCTATTGTCAGGGGCTGGTGCCCGGATGCCTGGCGGCCGATGATGGCCGGCGACGGCCTGTTGCTGCGCGTCAAGCCGCCATTGGGCCGGCTGGCCCGTGACCAACTGATCAGCCTGGCGGCATTGGCCCGCACCCATGGCAACGGTCAGATCGATCTCACCCGCCGCGCCAATCTCCAGTTGCGCGGCCTGGATGAACGCAGTTGGCCCCGGCTGCGCGATCACCTGATCAACCTGCGCCTGGTCGATGCCGATGCGGAAGCTGAAACAGCCCGGAACCTGATGATCGCACCGGGCTGGCGCGCCGGCGACGACAGCGACCGGCTCGGGCGGGCGTTGCTCGCTCGCAGTCATGAATGGCCGCGTCTGCCTGCCAAGGTCGGCGTCATCATCGATGCGGGCCCGGCACCCATGCTCCACGGCGAACCGGGCGATTTCCGGATCGAACGGGGCATGGGTGGGAGGCTTATCCTGCGCGCCGACGGCCGGCATGCCGGCATGCCCTTGACTCGCGATCGTGAAATCGACGCATTGCTCGCCTTGGCACACTGGTTCGTCGAGAGCGGCGGCTCGGCGGCGGGACGCATGGCCCGCCACGCAGTCCCCTTGCCCGCATGGGCCGTTGGCACAGTCATGCCTACCGCACCCTCGCCAGCACCCATGCCCGGACGATGGGCCGGCGGCCTCGCCTGCGCCGTCGCCTTCGGCCGCATCACCGCAACAGCGCTGGAACGACTGGGCGACCAGCCGGGCTGGACCGCACTTCGCCTGACGCCATGGCGCATGATTCTGGTGGAAGGGGATGTAGAGGGCATCTTGCCCCCCGGCCTGTCATGCGATCCCACCGATCCGCTGCGCCATGTGGATGCCTGCCCCGGCTGTCCCGAATGCCCGCAGGCCAGCGTCGAGACCCGCATGCTCGCATGCCGGCTCGCCCCCCATGTTGCTGGCCGGCTCCATGTCTCGGGCTGCACCAAGGGCTGCGCGGGCATAGCCCCGGCCGATGTCCTGCTTACCGGCCACGATGGCCGCTACACCCTTAGTTTCCCGACCACCGACGCTGCCGCGCCGGCACGGACCGCCCTCTCCATCGCCGACATCCTGGCCCATTTCGGAGCGCATTGATGCCCCATGACTATGAAAGGGACGGCAGTGCCATCTATCGCCAGTCCTTCGCCACCATCCGCGCCGAAGCGGACCTGACCGGCTTTTCTTCCGATGAGGAACCGGTGGCCGTCCGCATGATCCATGCCGCCGGGATGGTCGATCTGGTGCATCATATCCGCTTCTCGCCCGGTTTTGCACAGGCGGCGCGCAACGCATTGGCGGCCGGCGCCCCGATCCTGTGCGATGCACGCATGGTGTCGGAAGGGATTACGCGGACGCGCCTGCCGGCCGACAATCCAGTCATCTGCACGCTCAACGACGACGCCGTCCCGGGCATGGCCAGCACGATCGGCAATACCCGATCGGCGGCGGCGCTGGAGTTGTGGCGTCCATATCTGGCCGGCGCGCTGGTCGCCATCGGCAACGCCCCAACCGCCCTCTTCCATCTGCTCGACATGCTGGAAGCAGCCGACTGCCCACGCCCCGCCGCGATCATCGGCTGCCCGGTCGGCTTCGTCGGCGCCGCAGAATCGAAGGCCGCCCTGTGGCAGGGCGCCCCGGTGCCGTGCGGCATTGTCGAGGGCCGGCTGGGCGGCAGCGCGATTACCGTCGCGGCCGTCAACGCGCTTGCGAGCCGCGCGGAATGAGTAGCACCATGGGCCGGATATATGGCGTCGGGCTTGGTCCGGGCGCGCAGGATCTGCTGAGCGTGCGCGCCGATCGGCTGGTGCGGGACACGCGTCACATCGCCTATTTCCGTAAGGCCGGCCGCCCCGGCCAGGCGCGCGGCATCGTCGCGGACATGCTGCGCAACGATGCGGTCGAACTGGCAATGGAATATCCCGTCACGACCGAAATCCCGCTGGATGATCCGCGCTACAATGCCCGGATGTCGGTCTTTTATGCCGACTGTACCGATCGGCTGCTGGCGATCGCGCGGGCCGGCGAGGATGTCGTGGTCCTGTGCGAAGGCGATCCCTTCTTCTACGGCTCCTTCATGCATCTGCACAGCCGGCTGTTGGGCCATGCCCCGGTCGAAGTGGTGCCCGGAATCACTGGGATGGCCGGTGCCTGGCATGCCACCGACATGCCCTTCACCTGGGGCGACGACGTGCTGACCGTCGTCATGGCCACCCTGCCCGAGGAGGAACTGGTACGGCGCATTCGCGATACCGATGCACTGGTGGTGATGAAAATCGGACGCCATCTGGCAAAGCTTCGCCGCGCGGTCATGGCTGCTGGGCGGACCAATGCAGCCTGGCTGGTCGAACATGCCGCCATGCCGGGCCAGCGCGTCACCCGCCTGGCCCAGGCCGATCAGGTTACGCCCTATTTTTCGATCCTGCTGATCCACGGCCAGGGGCGCCGGCCATGAGCGGCTGGATCGCAGTCGTTGGCCTTGGCCCCGGCGACGATGATCTGGTGACGCCTCAGGTCCGCGCTGCACTGGATGCCGCGACCGACCTAGTCGGCTATATTCCCTATATCGCGCGCGTCCAGCCGCGGCCCGGTCTGGTCCTCCACCCGTCCGACAATCGGGTTGAACTGGACCGGGCGGCACTGGCCCTCGATCTGGCAGCACAAGGGCGCAGGGTGGCGCTGGTGTCCTCGGGCGATCCCGGCGTGTTCGCCATGGCATCCGCCCTGTTCGAGACGCTGGAAGCCGGCCCGGACCGCTGGCGCATGCTCGACATCCGGATATTGCCGGGCATCACGGCCATGCTGGCGGCCGCCGCGCGCGCTGGCGCGCCGCTCGGTCATGATTTCTGCGCGATCAACCTGTCCGACAATCTCAAGCCCTGGCCGCTGATCGAGAAACGTCTACGGCTCGCCGCAGAGGCCGACTTTGCCATCGCCCTCTACAATCCGCGCTCCCGCGCCCGGCCCGACGGTTTCGTCCGCGCGCTCGCGCTGTTGCGCGCCACCTGTCCCGAAGACCGTCTGGTGCTGCTAGCCCGCGCCGTGACGACACCCGACGAGCAATTGCATGTCATACCGCTCAGCGCAGTCGATCCGACACAGGTCGACATGCGCACCATGGTCATCATCGGCTCAAGCCAGACCCGGCTGCTTGCGCACGGGCGCGGCCAGTTCCTCTATACGCCGCGCGCCATCGCATGATCGATCCATGCCAGCACATCCTCCGCCCGGTAGAGGGTCGCCCGCTCGGGCAGGCTGGGCCGATCGATCATCAGCACCTGTCGCCCCAGTTGCCGCGCCGCAGTCAGCTTTGCCGCCGCGCCGGTCCCACCTGCATTCTTGCAGAGGACAAGGTCGATGCCATGGTCGCGCATCAACCGCACATCTCCCTCGACGGTAAACGGCCCGCGATCGATCACCAGTTCATGGTTGGGCAGGCCCGGTACCGCCTCCGGCCGGTCGACGAAGCGCAACAGATAATGATGCTGTGGCTGGACCATGAACCGTTCGACATGCATGCGCCCCAGCGCCAGCATCACCCGGCGCGCCGGCCCCTCCAGCGCCGCGACCGCCGCGTCGATATCGGCCACATGGGTCCAGCGGTCCCCCTCTTCCGCCTGCCAGGCCGGACGGGTCAGCGCGACATGGGCGATACCGCTGCACTGGGCAGCGGCAATGGCATGCACACTCATCTGTGCGGCAAAGGGATGGGTCGCATCCACCAGATGGGTGATCCGATGCGTGCGGAGATAGTCGACCAGCCCATCGACGCCGCCAAAGCCGCCAATGCGAACCGGGATGGGCTGCGCTGCAGGCAGCGTCGTGCGCCCCGCATAGCTCAAAGTCGCGCTCATGCCCCGATCGGCCAGCAACCGGGCCAGCATGCTGGCTTCGGTCGTGCCGCCCAGCAGAAGGACATGGGGCATGGATGAAGACATGGATGAAGGCATGGACGACACCATCGGACAGTGGTTGACGATCATCGGTATCGGCGAGGACGGGGTGGATGGCTTGTCCCTCGCGGCACGAACGGCTCTGGTCGACGCCAAACTGGTCATGGGATCCGCCCGACATCTGGCGCTGTTACCAGAGATTAGCTGCCCGACGATCGAATGGCCAGTGCCCTTCGCCGATGGCATGGCGCAAGTGCAAACCCGGCGCGGCACACCGATGGTGGTGCTGGCATCGGGCGATCCCTTCTGGTTCGGTGCCGGCGCCAGTCTGGCGCACCTCTTCGCCCCGTCCGAATGGATCGCGCATCCTGCGCCATCGACCTTCGCCCTGGCTGCTGCCCGATTGGGCTGGGCGATACAGGATAGCCTGTGCCTCGGCCTGCATGCCGCGCCGCTGGACCGGTTGCGGCCGCATCTGGCACCGGGTCGCCGGATTATGGTGCTGGTCCGCGATAGCATGGCGGTGACCGCGCTCGCCGCCTATCTTGTCGACCGGGGCTTCGGCTCCTCGCGCCTGCATGTGATGGAGGAGCTGGGCGGGCCACGCGAGCGACGGCGCAGCATCGATGCCGATCAGATGCGTTTTACCGACATCACCCATCCGGTGATGGTCGCGATGGAGCTGTGCGGCGCCGGCCCGACGCTGTCTTCCACGCCCGGCCGGCCGGACAGTCTGTTCGCCTCCGACGGGCAATTGACGAAGGCCCCGGTACGCGCACTGACCCTGGCCGCGCTTGCACCCAGCCCCGGCGAACTTCTGTGGGACATTGGCGCCGGGTCGGGATCGGTCGCCATCGAATGGCTGCTCGCCCATCGGGCCAATCGCGCCATCGCGGTGGAGGCCGATACCGACCGCGCCGACCGCGCCCGCGCCAATGCACTGGCGCTTGGCGTCGACCGGCTACAGATATTGCGTGGCCATGCTCCGGCACTGCTACCCGATGGCGATGCCCCCGATGCCGTGTTCATTGGCGGCGGCCTGTCCCAATCACTGCTGGAATCGCTGGAAGAGCGCCTGCCCTCCGGCACGCGCCTGATCGCCAACGCGGTCACCCTCGAATCCGAAGCACTGCTGACCGCTTGGCAGGCAAGGCGGGGAGGCACCCTGCTGCGGATCGAGCTGGCTGACGCCCGGCCCCTAGGCAACCGGCACGGCTGGCGCGCGCGCTATCCGATCGTGCAATGGAGCGTGACACTGTGAGGGTTGCAGGCTTCGGCTTCCGCGCGGCAGCGACCACCACCTCGCTGCATGCCGCGCTCGACATGGCGCGCGGCGCATGGCCGGTGACCCATCTGGCTACCCTGATCGACAAGGCACCGGCGCTGGCCGACCTCGCTGTACAACTGGGCCTGCCGGTCATCGCCCTTGCCCCTGATCAACTGGTCGGCCTCCGCACGCTGACGCATTCGATTCCTTCCCAAACGGCCAGAGGTATCGGCAGCGTGGCGGAAGCCTGCGCGCTGGCCGCCTGTTACGGCCGCGATGCCCACCTGCTCGGACCACGCGTCCTTTCCCAAGACCGGATGGCGACCTGCGCCATCGCGCAAGGAGTCTGTCCATGACCGTCCACTTCATCGGCGCCGGGCCTGGTGCCGCCGATCTTCTCACCCTGCGCGGTCGCGACCTGATCGCCGCCAGCCCGGTCTGCATCTATGCCGGATCGCTGATCCCGGCGGCGGTGCTCGACCATTGCCCGCCCGGCGCGCGGATCGTAAACAGCGCACCGCTTGATCTCGACGCGATCATGGCGGAAATCATGGCTGCCCATAACATCGGTCGGGATGTGGCCCGATTGCATTCGGGCGATCTGTCGGTCTGGTCGGCCATGGGGGAACAGATACGTCGCCTGCGCGCGCTCGACATCCCGTTCACCGTCACGCCCGGCGTCCCCGCCTTTGCCGCCGCTGCCGCCGCACTGGAATGCGAACTGACCCTGCCCGGCCTTGCCCAGTCGCTGGTCCTCACCCGCACCCCCGGCCGCGCCAGCAGCATGCCCGACGGGGAGAGCCTGGCCCTTTTCGCAGCAACTGGCGCGACCCTTGCCATCCATCTGTCGATCCACAATCTGGCGCAGGTCGTGGCGGATCTCAGCGCGGCCTATGGCGCAGACTGCCCGGTCGCAGTCGTCTGGCGCGCCAGTTGGCCCGACCAGCGGATCGTGCATGCGACATTGGCAACGATAGAGGCGGCCGTCGCATCCAGCATGGAGCGAACCGCTGTCATTCTCGTCGGCCGCGTGCTGGCGCCTGGCGACTTTGGCGAAAGCAGCCTCTATGCCGCCGGCTATGATCGGCGCTTCCGGCCGCGCAATGCGGCATCGCTCTTTGCCGGGCCATCGGAATGATTCCGCCCGGTCTGGTCATCTCCGCGCCAGCCTCGGGCACGGGCAAGACCACCGTCACGCTCGGCCTGCTGCGCGCGCTGGCACAGGACAGCGTGCAGATCCAGCCCTTCAAATGCGGTCCCGACTATATCGACCCGGCCTTCCATCGTGCCGCCTGCGGCCGTGCCTCGTTCAACCTCGATAGCTGGACGATGGATGCCGGGACAATCAACAGGATCGCCGCCTGCCCCGCCGACATCGCCTTGGCCGAAGGGGCGATGGGCCTGTTCGACGGCGCGATGACCCACGGCGCGCTGGGCCATGGCACCAGCGCCGACATCGCCCGCCACATGGGATGGCCGGTGATCCTGGTACTCGACATTGCTGGCCAGGCGCAATCCGTCGCTGCCGTCGCCCAGGGTTTCACACACTTCGATCCCAGCGTGCAGGTTGCCGGCGTGATCCTCAACCGCGTTGGCAGCATGCGGCACGAACGGCTGGCCCGCGCCGCGCTGGCAGCGGCCGACATCCCCCTGTTCGGCGCGTTGCATCGTGATACCGCCCTCCACCTGCCCGAACGACATCTGGGGCTGGTGCAGGCGCAGGAACATGCCGCCCTGGATGACGCGATCGCCATCATGGCTGCGCGGCTGCGCGAAGGCGTGGACCTGACGGCGATCCGCGCCGCCGCACGCGGCGGTCGCGCTCAACCGCCTGCATGCTGGCCTGCCCCCCCTGCCCAGCGCATCGCCATCGCACAGGATGCCGCCTTCTCGTTCCTCTACCCCCATCAACTCGACGCATGGCGCCACGCCGGGGCACAAATCCTGCCCTTCTCGCCGCTGGCGGACGAGGCGCCGGACGCCGACGCCGACATGGTCTGGCTCCCCGGCGGCTATCCCGAACTCCATGCCGGACGAATCGCAGCGGCGGAACATTTCATGGCTGGTCTGCGCCGCCATGCCGCAACCCGGCCGGTCCACGGCGAATGCGGCGGCTATATGGTTCTGGGCGCGGCAATCGTCGACCACGACGGCACCGAACATGCCATGGCCGGCCTGCTGGGCCTGGTCACCAGCCATGCCGAACGACGTCTGCATCTGGGCTATCGCCAGGCCGAACTACGCGCGCCGCTGCCGGGCCTTCCCATCGGCACCCGCCTGCTTGGGCATGAATTCCACTATTCCACCATTCTAGCCCAACCCGATCCCCCGCTGATGAACGTCGCCGACGCGGATGGCGCACCCGTGACCGAATCCGGCTCCTATCGCGGCCATGTCAGCGGCAGTTTCTTCCACCTGATCGCGAGCATGCCATGATCAACCTGCATCTCATCGGCATCGGCACCGGCAACCCTGATCATCTGACGGCGCAGGCGGTGCGAGCCATGAACGACGCCGACCTCATCCTGTTGCCGCGCAAGGGCGATGCCAAGGTCGACCTCATCGACCTGCGCCGTGATATCTGCGCGGCCGTCCTCACCAGGCCGGTGCGGGTGATCGAGTTCGACCTGCCGGTCCGCGACGCCCGGCACGGCTATCTCGCCGGTGTACGCGATTGGCACGATGCCATCGCCCGGTCATGGACAGCACAGATCGCGCATCATCTGTCCGATGGCGGGCGGCTGGCGCTGCTCGTCTGGGGCGATCCCTCGCTCTATGACAGCAGCCTGCGCATCGCTGACCGGCTGGCGCGCGATGGCCTGTCGATCAGCGTGCAGGTCATACCTGGCATCACCAGCATCCAAGCACTGACCGCCGCCCATGCCATTTCGCTCAACCGGCTGGGGCGGCCTGTCCTCATCACCACCGGTCGCCAGTTGCGCGAACGGGGCTGGCCCTCAGGCGCGGACGATATCGTGGTCATGCTGGACGATGGCAGCGGCTTTGCCAGCCTCGATCCCCACGGCATCGACATATGGTGGGGCGCCTATCTGGGCATGGCACAACAAGTGACCGACGCCGGGCCGCTGGGCGAGGCTGGGCCGCGCATCGCCGCTTTGCGGACAGAAGCGCGCGCGCGCCATGGCTGGATCATGGATGTCTATCTGCTGCGCCGCCGTGCGGTCACGACCGATCCCGCCGCAACGGCAGGAGATCTTCCGGCCGGTTGATGTTGGGCAGGACCAGCCCCGGCAGCGTCACGGTGCGCGCATCGATCCGCGCCAGCCAGCCCCGGATCGACCGGTTATTATCCTCCGCCAGATGCGCATCCAGCTCAGGCGCCAGCGCGGCCGGCCACCAGCCGAGCAGCTGTTGCCCGTCGAGGATCGCCGCCCGTTCGCCGATCAGCAGCGCGGGCAGGTCGGCCGGATAGAAGGGCATGTCGCAGCCGCTGGTCAGCACGCCGTCAAAGCCGTGGGCCTGGGCATGATGCAACGCGGCGTTGAGGCCGCCCAGCGGCCCCATGTCCGGCCCCGGCCGGTCGGGCAGACTGAGTTGTCCGTCTTCAATCCGGCCACAGATCGCGATCGCGGCGACATGGGGGAACAGCGCGTCGATCGCATGGTCGATCAGCCGCCGGCCGTCGAGCAGCGCCGCCGCCTTGTCGCTGCCGAAGCGGGTCGCGCGCCCGCCCGCCATTATCGCCCCCAACAGCCTGGCCATGCCCGTTCCCCCGCTGATCCGCTGCCGTCCGCTTTGACATTGGCAGGGCACAGGGGCAAGGGTTCGCGCCGATGGCAGGCGCGCCCCGCGCGCCGCTCCTTCCCGGCGAGACCCCGATGCATCTGCATGATTTCGATATCGACCTGTTCCTGCGCGACTATTGGCAGCAAAGACCGCTGCTGATCCGCAATCCATGGGTGCAATGGAGCAATCCACTGGCACCCGAGGAACTGGCCGGTCTGGCCTGCGAGGAAGGCGTCGAGTCGCGGCTAGTGGTGCAGGCGGACGGCGACTGGACGATGGAACAGGGGCCGCTGGCCGAGGATCGCTTCGCGTCGCTCGGCGCCAGCCCCTGGACCCTGCTGGTGCAGGCGGTCGATCATCAGGTGCCCGATGTCGCGGCGCTGATTGCCCCGTTCCGCTTCATCCCGGACTGGCGGATCGACGATATCATGGTCAGCTATGCCAGCGACGGCGGCGGCGTCGGCCCGCATTTCGACCAATATGACGTCTTCCTGATCCAGGGCGCGGGCCGCCGCCGCTGGCGCATCGGCCAGGCGTGCGACGATAGCAGCCCGCTGCGCCCCCATGCCGATCTGCGCCTGCTCGCCACGTTCGACGCGACCGACGAATGGGTGCTGGAGCCCGGCGACATCCTCTATGTCCCGCCCGGCATCGCTCATGATGGTGTCGCGGTGGGCGATGATTGCATGACCTATTCGGTCGGCTTTCGCGCGCCCGCGCGCAGCGAATTGATCGAGGGCTGGACCGATCGCCTGCTCGAAGCGCTGGGGGAGGATGATCGCTATGCCGACCCCGCCTTGCCGCGTCAGGCCAATCCCGGCGAGATCGCCCCGGCCGCGCTGGCCCGGTTGCAGGCGATGGTGCTGGAGCAATTGGGCGATCCCGCCGGCTTTGCCCGCTGGTTCGGCGAATATAGCAGCACCCGCAAATATCCCGAGATCGACTGGTCGCCCGAAGCGGCGATCGACCCGGCAACCATGCAGGCGCTGGTGGCGGAAGGCGCCCCCCTGCGCCGCAATCCGGCCAGCCGCTTCGCCTTCGTCCGGGCGGAAGACGCCATCATGCTGTTCGTCGATGGCGCGTCGCATGACTGTATCGGCGCCAGCGCGGTGCTCGCGGAGCAATTGTGCGCGGACGAGGCGCTGGAGCTCGATCCGGCGCTGGCCGACGACGATGCGGCGATCGCGCTGCTGGTGCTGCTCCACAATCAGGGCAGCATCGCGTTTGAGGACGACGAAGAGGAGGACGATGCATGGGACGACTGATCCTCCTCAACAAGCCCTATGGCGTGCTCTGCCAGTTCAGCGACGAGCGCACCGGCCCGCCGCGCCCGACCCTGGCCGACTATGTCGACCAGCCCGGCGTCTATCCCGCCGGCCGGCTCGACCTCGACAGCGAGGGGCTGTTGCTGCTGACCGATGACGGCCGGTTGCAGGCGCGCATCGCCGACCCGCGCTTCAAGATGCCCAAAACCTATCTGGTCCAGGTGGAGGGCGACCCCGACGATGCGCCGCTGGCGGCGCTGCGGCGCGGCCTGCAGCTGAAGGACGGCATGACCCTGCCGGCCGAGGTCGAGCGGATCGACGATCCCGCACTGTGGCCGCGCGACCCGCCGGTGCGGTTTCGCAAGAGCGTGCCCGATTGCTGGCTGCGCCTCACCATCCGCGAAGGCCGCAATCGGCAGGTCCGCCGCATGACCGCGGCGGTCGGCCTGCCGACCCTGCGTCTGGTCCGCTGGCGCATCGGCGACTGGACGATCGACGACATCGCGCCGGGCACATGGCGGGAGGCACCGGCGATCTTGCGCCAAGGCCGATAGAAGGCGCCTCTCCCGAAGTTCACAGTGTAAACGGGCTTTCGGGGCCTTTTGCGCCGGTTTTGCGCCTGCCACGCACCGGTCGCGCGCAGGAAACGCGTCACTTCCAACAGGGGGTGGGCTATTGCGCCGCGCCCGGATCGCCCCCGCCGCGCGCCGCCGAGGCGACACCCATGCACCGGTTGCGCGCCGGGCAGGCACCGGGCGGAGAAGGTGGGTTGGCGAGAAAAAACGCTGTCGCATCGCCAAGGATAGAACAGAGACAGGGCGAGTAGGAAAGCGGTGCGAGATGGCTGTTTGTGAAGCGACCGATCGAGTGTCGGCACGAAGGGCAATGATGATCCCAGCCAAAGGCTATTGTGAACCGAACGACGACCGGTAAATCCATATTGTCGGGGAGAGCATCATTATGGCGCGCGCATATATTCTGGGTCTTCTGACTTTTCTTAGCGCTTGTGATGCAGACCCTGCAGTTCGGGAAGCTGTGGAGACAGGCGGATCAGAAAAGGAAATGATCTTTTCTCTCTACCCGCCGGGACAGGCCCCTTGGCAAAAGCGGTGCTTTGTAGATGGAGACAGCAATTCAACGCGATATGTGATGGGCAAAGCCCGACGCTACCAAGGCGTTTGGACGCGTGGATTTGAGCTTTCGAGCTTCGACGAGAATACTCAATCGACTGGCTCGGGAAAGCCGGCCTCCATTTGGCTCGACATAACTGACAGGGATGACACTCCCGAATACGCACCGTCGAACGATGGCACCTATGAAGTTGCGTTCATTGGTCAGGAGCCGATTTGCGACCGTGGCTCCATCGGGCATGGTTTCGGCCATATGGAAGGATCGGATCGGCTGGTTTCAGTAACGCAAATTCTGTCGATCAAGCGCTTGGCCCACAAATAATCGGGAGAATGGTGGACACTTTTCCTACCGCCCCATCTCCCCCACCGGCAGCACCGTCGTGAATTTCGTCACCGACAGGGCGAAGTGGGAGGAGGCGCCGCCGACCGAGGGGTGTTTGAGCAGGTTGCGCATCAGGAAATGCTCATAATCGGCGACGTCGGAGGCCACGACCCGCATCAGATAATCCCATTCGCCCGACATCAGATAGCATTCCATGATCTGCGGATGCGCCTCGACAAAGGCGTGGAAGGCGTCGACGCTTTCGCTGGTGTGGCTCTTCATCCGCACGCTGCACAAGATGTTGACGGCATGGCCCAGCTTCTCCGCATCGGCGAGGCGCACCGCGCCCTTGAGCACGCCCATCTCCTCCAGCGCCCGGATCCGCCGCCAGCAGGACGGGGCGGTGCTGCCGACCCGTTCGGCGAGGTCGGCATTGCTGAGCGAGGCATCGCGCTGAAGCTCTGCGACGATGCGGCGGTCAAGTGCATCGAGATTGACGGATTTGTTCATGATGTTGCCGATCGGTGAATTAGTTTCGCAAAATCCTTTGTAAATCTTGCTCGATTGAAAGGCAATTCCGCCCGCTCTGTGAGAGATTGGGGTGATGGTAGAGGAGCTCGATCCGCCCGCAGGCGCTGCCGCCGACTGGACGATCCCGCAGGCGTGGGACCGCTACAGCGCGGCCGAGCATGCGATGTGGGACGCCCTCTTCGCGCGCCAGTCCGCCATGCTGCCCGATCGGGTCGTGCCCGAGTTCATGGCCGGGCTTGATATCCTGCGCATCAACCGCCCCGGCATCCCCAATTTCGAGGAATTGTCCGATCGGCTGATGCGGGCGACCGGCTGGCAGGTGGTGGCCGTGCCCGGCCTCGTCCCCGACCGGGTCTTCTTCGAGCATATGGCCAATCGCCGCTTCGTCGCCGGCCGCTTCATCCGTACCCCCGACCAGATCGATTATCTGCAGGAGCCGGACATTTTTCACGATGTCTTCGGCCATGTGCCGCTGCTCGCGAACCCGGTCTTCGCCGACTATATGCAGGCCTATGGCGAGGGCGGGCTACGCGCCGCCGATCTGGGCGCGATCGAGCGGCTGGCCAGGCTTTACTGGTACACGGTCGAATTCGGCCTCATCCGCCGGCCAGAGGGGCTGCGCCTCTATGGCGCGGGCATCGTCTCCTCCTATGGCGAATCCGTCTTCGCGCTCGACGATCCCTCGCCCCATCGCCTCGGCTTCGACCTCAGGCGGCTGATGCGCACCCGCTATCGCATCGACGATTACCAGCAGAGCTATTTCGTCATCGACAGTTTCGAGGATCTGCTGCGCCAGACGGTCGAGACCGACTTTGCCCCGCTTTACGCTGAATTGGCGGGGCAACCCGATTTCGCGACCGACGCGATCGCCGACACCGACATCATCTACACACAGGGCACCCAGGCCTATGCCCATGCCCGCGCTTCTGAGGTACTATGACAGACACGACCCTTCTTGCCCCGGCGCCCGGCCGGTCCCTGTTCGGTGCGCTCGATCGCCAGGCGCCCGACGCGCTGCTGGGGCTGATCGCGCACTATCGCGCCGATCCGCGCGCCGACAAGATCGACCTGGGCGTCGGCGTCTATCGCGACGAAGCGGGCGCGACCCCGGTGATGCACGCGGTGAAGGCGGCCGAAGCGGTGCTGCTGGCCGAGCAGGGCAGCAAATCCTATCTGGGGCCGGAGGGTGACACGGGCTTTGTCGATCTGCTCGCCGGCATCGTCTTTGGTCCACTGGCAGGGTCCGATCGGATCGCCGGGGTGCAGACGCCCGGCGGCACCGGCGCGCTGCGGCTGGGCGCCGACCTGATCGCGCGCGCCCGTCCCGGTGCCACCGTGTGGATCGGCGATCCGACCTGGCCCAATCATGCGCCGATCTTTCGCGAGGCCGGGCTGACGCTGGCCTCGCACCGCTTTCTGGATGGTGGCGGCGCCGTCGATTTCGACGCGATGCTGGCCGATCTGGCCGCCGCGCAGGCCGGCGACGTGCTGCTGCTCCATGGCTGCTGCCACAATCCGACCGGCGTGGATTTCAGCGCCGATCAATGGACGGCGATCGCCGATCTGTGCGCGGCGCGCGGCCTGATCCCGTTCATCGACCTCGCCTATCAGGGGCTGGGCGACGGGCTGGAGGCGGATGCCGCCGCCACGCGCCGGATGCTGGCCGCCGTGCCCGATGCGCTGATCGCCTATAGCTGCGACAAGAATTTCGGCCTCTATCGCGAGCGGGTGGGGGCGCTGTGGGTACAAGGGGCGAATGCCGCGCTGACCGCGCTCGCCTTTTCCAACATCGTCGCGCTGGCGCGCGGCATCTGGTCGATGCCGCCCGATCATGGCGCGGCGATCGTGCGCACCATATTGGAACGGCCGGCGATGCGCGCCGAATGGACGAGCGAGCTGGACCAGATGCGCACCCGCATCAATGCGCTGCGCACCGCGCTGGCAGCCGCCCATCCGCAGCTTGCCGCCATTGCCGGCCAGCGCGGCATGTTCGCGATGCTGCCGGTCACGCCCGCCGCCGTCGCGGCGATGCGCGCCGACCATGGCATCTACATGGCCCGCAATGGCCGCATCAACATCGCCGGGCTGCGGCTCGACACGATTCCCGCCTTTGTCGCTGGCCTTTTGCCGCATCTGCCTTCTGCTTGAGGAACCCGTCATGACCAACGATCCCGCCAACCCGCTGGGCCTCAACGGCTTCGAGTTCGTCGAATTCACCTCACCCGAGCCCGAGAAGATGGCGGCCCAGTTCGAGCAACTGGGCTTCACCGCCACCCATCGGCACCCGACCAAGAACATCACCCGCTACAAGCAGGGGCGCATCAACCTGATGCTCAACCGCGACGATGCCGGGCGCGTCGCCGCCTTTCGTGGCGAACATGGTCCCTCGGCCAGCGCCATGGCGTTTCGCGTGGCCGATCCCGATGCCGCGCTGCGCTGGGCGCTCGATCATGGCGGCAAGCCGACGGACGAGAATGATACCGTGATCCAGGGGATTGGCGGCTCCTATCTCTATTTCATGCCCGATGGCGGCGATCCCTATGCCGACTGGGCCGAGTTCCCCGGCTGGCGGGAAGCCGAAGCGCGCAACAATGTCGGCCTCGACCTGCTCGACCATCTGACCCACAATGTGAAGCGTGGCCAGATGCGGGTGTGGAGCGAATTTTACCGCACCCTCTTCGGCTTCGAGGAGCAGAAATATTTCGATATCAAGGGCAAGGCGACCGGCCTGTTCAGCCAGGCGATGATCGCGCCGGACAAGGCGATCCGCATTCCCCTGAACGAGAGCCAGGACGACAAGAGCCAGATCGAGGAGTTCATCCGCGACTATAATGGCGAGGGCATCCAGCATATCGCGCTGACCACCGCCAACATCTATGACACGGTCGAGCGGCTGCGCGCGCGCGGGGTGCGGCTGCAAGACACGATCGAGACCTATTATGAGCTGGTCGACCAGCGCGTGCCGGGCCATGGCGAGGATCTGGAACGACTGAAGCGCAACCGCATTCTGATCGACGGCAATGTCGGTGAGGAGGGCATCTTGCTGCAGATCTTTACCGAGACGATGTTCGGCCCGATCTTCTTCGAGATCATCCAGCGCAAGGGCAATGAGGGCTTTGGCAATGGCAATTTCCAGGCCCTCTATGAATCGATCGAGCTGGACCAGATCCGTCGCGGCGTGATCACCGTCGATGAGTGACGCGCCGCCCCGGATGATGAGCGGCTTCGGCAATCATTTTTCGACCGAGGCGGTGGCCGGCGCGCTGCCGGTGGGGCGCAATTCGCCCCAGCGTGTCCCCTATGGCCTTTATGCCGAGCAATTGTCCGGCACCGCCTTCACCGCGCCGCGAGCGGAGAACCGGCGCAGCTGGCTCTATCGCATGCGGCCGGCGGCATCGCATCCGCCGTTCGCGCCTTATGATGATGCAGCCTTGCTGCGCAGCGCGCCGTTCGACGAAGTGCCGCCATCGCCCAACCGGCTGCGCTGGAACCCGCTGCCGCTGCCGCAGGGTGATGTCGATTTCATCGATGGCCTCACCAGCTATGCCGGCAATGGCGATGTCGCGGCGGACCAGGGCTGCGCCGTGCATCTCTATGCCGCGACCGCCTCTATGATCGACCGCGCCTTCGTCTGCGCCGATGGCGAGATGCTGATCGTGCCGCAGCAGGGCGCGCTGCGCATCGTCACCGAACTGGGCGTGATCGACGTCGCGCCGTTGCAGATCGCGCTGATCCCGCGTGGCGTCCGCTTCCGGGTCGAGCTGACCGAGGGCGCGGCGCGCGGCTATGTCTGCGAAAATTACGGCGCGTCCTTTCGCCTGCCCGATCTCGGCCCGATCGGCGCCAATGGCCTCGCCAATCCCCGCGATTTCGAGGCGCCGGTCGCAGCCTATGAGGATGTCGAGCGGCCTTATACGCTGGTGCAGAAATATATGGGCCGCCTGTGGATAACCATGCTCGACCACAGCCCGTTCGATGTCGTCGCCTGGCACGGCAATCTGGCGCCGCTGCGCTATGACCTGACCCGTTTCAACACGATCAACACGGTCAGTTTCGACCATCCCGATCCGTCGATCTTCACGGTGCTGACCTCGCCCAGCGAGACGCCGGGCACCGCCAATATCGACTTCGTCATCTTCCCGCCGCGCTGGATGGTGGCGGAGGACACCTTCCGGCCGCCCTGGTTCCACCGCAATGTGATGAGCGAGCTGATGGGGCTGATCCATGGCGAATATGATGCCAAGGCAGGCGGTTTCGCGCCCGGCGGCGCGTCGCTGCACAATGGCATGGCCGGACATGGCCCCGACCGGGCGAGCTATGACAAGGCGATCGCCGCCGACCTGGCGCCCCAGCGCATCGCCGACACCATGGCCTTCATGTTCGAAAGCCGCATGGTGCTGCGCCCGACGCGCTGGGCGATGGAAAGCCCGCTGCTGCAACCCGATTATGATGATTGCTGGTCCGGCTTCCGCAAGGCCCAGCTTCCCCCGATGAACGAGACCCCATGAGCTATTGGCACATAGACGAGACCCATGATCCCGCCCGCACCAGCTGGGTTGACAGCGCGCAGGATCATGGCGACTTTCCGATCCAGAACCTGCCCTATGGCCTGTTCTCGCCTGCTGGCGAAGCCCCGCGCGCCGGTGTCGCGATCGGCGACGCGATATTGGACCTGGCCGGTTGCGTTCGCGCCGGGCTGATCGATTGCGCGCCGCTGCTGGAAGACCAGCTCAATGCGCTGATGGCGCTGCCAGTGGCGGAGCGGGTCGCCCTGCGCCGCCGGATCAGCATTTTACTGTCGGACCCGGTCCATCGCCCGGCTGTCGAGCCGCTGCTGCACCGGGCCGCCGACTGCATGCTGCACCTACCGGCGCGGATCGGCGACTATAGCGACTTCTATGTCGGCATCCATCACGCCAACAATATCGGCCGCCAGTTCCGGCCCGATAATCCGCTGCTGCCCAATTATAAATATGTGCCGATCGGCTATCATGGCCGGGCGTCCTCTATCCGCCCGTCGGGTGATCCGCTGGTCCGTCCGCGCGGCCAGCGCAAGCCGCCCGAGGCCGATGTGCCGCTGGTCGGCCCGACCGCCCGGCTCGACTATGAGCTGGAACTGGGCGTGTGGATCGGCGCCGGCAATGATCTGGGCAGCCCGATCCCCATCAGCGAGGCGGCCGATCATGTCGCCGGCTTCTGCTTGCTCAACGACTGGTCGGCGCGCGATTTCCAGGCATGGGAATATCAGCCGCTTGGGCCGTTCCTCGCCAAGAATTTCCATTCGACCATTTCGCCCTGGGTGGTGACGCCCGAGGCGCTGGCGCCGTTCCGCATCGCCCAGCCGCCCCGGCCGGACGGCGACCCGGCGCCGTTGCCTTATCTCAGCGATGCCGACGATCAGGCCCATGGCGCGCTGGCGCTGACCTTGGAAGTCTATCTCTCCACCCAGGCGATGCGCGACGCGGGCCAGCCGCCGATGCGGCTCAGCCAGGGTCCGGCCAGCAACATGTACTGGACCGTCAGCCAGATCGTCACCCATCATGCCTCCAATGGCTGCAACCTGATGCCCGGCGATCTGCTCGGCAGCGGCACCATCTCCGCCCCGACGCGCGAGGGCTATGGCAGCCTGATGGAGATCAGCAGCGGCGGGCGCGAGCCGATCAGCCTGCCATCGGGCGAGACGCGCTGCTTCCTGGAGGATGGCGACGAGGTGACATTGCGCGCCACCGCGTCGGCCCCCGGCCATGTGTCGATCGGCTTTGGCGAATGCCACGCGATGATCGTGCCGGCGCGATGAGCGACCTCATCCTTCATGGCTATTGGCGATCGAGCGCGAGCTATCGCGTGCGGATCGCCCTCAGCCTGAAGGGCGTCGACTATGCGCAGGTCACCCATGATCTGCGGAGCGGCGCGCAGCGGGCACCCGACTATCGGGCGATCGCGCCGCAAGGGCTGGTGCCCGCACTGGTCGATGGCGACACCGTGCTGACCCAGAGCGGCGCGATCCTCGAATGGATCGAGGCCCGCTGGGCGCAGCCGGCCTTGCTGCCCGCCGATCCCGGCGATGCCGCGATCGTCCGTGCCATGGCCGGCATCATCGCCTGCGATATCCATCCGCTCGGCAATCTGCGCATATTGCAGGCGCTGCGGCAGGATTTTGGCGCCAGCGAGGATCAGGTGCAGGGTTGGATCGCGCGTTGGATCGGCGAGGGCTTCGCCGCGCTCGAAACGCTGGTTGCGCGCCATGGCGGCCGTTTCGCCTTCGGCGACAGCCCCAGCTTCGCCGACTGCCATTTCGTGCCCCAGCTCTACAATGCCCGGCGCTTCGGCGTCGACCTGACGCCCTTTCCGCGGCTGTGCGCCGTGGACGCGGCGGCATGCGCGCTCCCCGCCTTTGCCGCCGCGCACCCCGATCGCCAGCCCGACGCTAACGCATGAACGACAGGGACACGCGCCTGTTCGCGACGCCGGCGGGAGTGCGCCTCTGCCCGATCGACCAGATGGCCGATGGCAAGGCGCGCAATTTCGTGCTGCAGATGCGGGCCGGCCGCTTCCATGGCTTTGCCGTGCGGGATGGCGATCATGTCGCCGGCTTTGTCGACCAATGCCCCCATGCCGGCCTGCCGCTCGCCCAGCAGCTCGATGATTATCTGACCCCGGATGGCAGCCATATCCGCTGTAGCTGGCACGGCGCCATTTTCCGCCGCGAAGATGGAGTCTGTGTCGGCGGGCCGTGCGTCGGCCAGCGCATTGCGCCCTGGCCGCTCGCCATCGCCGATGGCTGGATTGTCACCGCTGCCCAAAGCGACTAGGAACCGGCCCAGGGACGGCGCTTCGCATCGTCCCGACATGATCGCGCCGGTGCCCCCACGGGGGCTTAAAATGGGAAGGCGGTGCGGATGCCATGGCATCCAAGTCCGCAGCTGTCCCTGCAACTGTGAGCGGCGAGCGTGATGAACAAAGCTGTCCCCGATGCGGGATCAGCAGCCACTGGGCCGGACGCTAAATCCTGCGAGGCCTGGGAAGGCCGTTCCTCCCGCTATGACCCGCAAGCCAGGAGACCTGCCGGCGTTTAGGTCGCTCTTGCTTTGGTCCAGGGGATGGCCGGGGCACGGTGTTCCGTCTGAGCGACAGGTTGGCGGCTGGAGCCGCGCGGTCACGCATCTGCGGGCGAACAAGCGCCCGTCCGCGATGCGGGCCGGCCGTGCGTGCGCGCCCGGTTTGCTCCCGCCCCGGTTGCTCCGGCGCGCGAGTATTTGTCATGGCCAACACTGCATCTGCCAAGATTCCGACCACCGTCATCACCGGCTTCCTGGGCGCGGGCAAGACCACGCTGATCCGCCATCTGCTGGAAAATGCGAAGGGGCGCCGCCTCGCCCTCATCATCAACGAATTTGGCGATGTCGGCGTCGACGGCGAACTGGTGAAGGGCTGCAACGACGCCGCCTGCCCCGAAGAGGATATCGTCGAGCTGGCCAATGGCTGCATCTGCTGCACCGTCGCCGACGATTTCCTGCCGACCATGACCGCGCTGCTCGACCGGCCGAGCCCGCCCGACCATATCATCATCGAAACGTCGGGGCTGGCCCTGCCCAAGCCGCTGGTCAAGGCGTTCCAGTGGCCCGACATCCGCACCCGCGCCACGGTGGACGGCGTCGTCGCGCTGATCGATGCCGATGCGGTCGCCGCCGGCCGTTTTGCCACGGACGAGGCGGCGCTGGCCGCCGCGCGAGCCGCCGACCCCAATCTGGACCATGACAGCCCGCTGGAGGAATTGTTCGAGGATCAGCTCGCCTGTGCCGACATGGTGGTGCTGAACAAGAGCGACCTGGTCGATGCCGACACGCTGGCCGCGGTCGAGGCGCAGGTCGATGCCGAGACGCGGCCTGGCGTGAAGATCGTCCGCGCCGCCCATGGCGCGGTCGACATCGGCGCGCTGCTGGGCATCGTCGCGGCGGCGGAGGATGATCTCGACGCCCGCCCCTCCCACCATGAGGCGGAGGGCGAGGATCATGATCATGATGATTTCGACAGCTTCGTCGTCGACGGCGATGCCGTGGCCGATCCCGACACGCTGGTGCAGGCGCTGTCCGCGCTGATCGCCCGGCATGACGTGCTGCGCGTCAAGGGCATGGTCGCGGTCGCCGGCAAGCCGATGCGCCTCGTCGTGCAGGCGGTCGGCCCGCGCATCCAGCATTTCTTCGACCGCCCCTGGCAGCCGCAGGAAGCGCGCCGCACCCAGCTGGTGGTGATCGGCCAGAAGGGGCTGGACCGCGCCGCGATCGAAGCCGACATCCAGGCCGTGCTCGGCTGATGCATCTTCTGTCCGCCACGCCGGGAACGATCAGCGACGGCGAGGAGGCGATCGACCTCGACCAGCCGCCCGGCGACATCGTCATCCTGACCGTGGCGGACAGCGACCTCGCCTGTTTCGCCGCCGCCGCCGCGCGCCTGCCCGATGATGCGCCGAGCGTGCGGCTGGCCAATCTACTGCAGCTCAAGCACCCCTATTCGGTCGACCTCTATGTCGAGAAGGTGATCGCCAGGGCGCGCTTCGTCTGCGTCATCCTGCTCGGCGGCAAAAGCTATTGGCCCTATGGCGTGGACGAGATTGCGCAGGTCGCGCGCGAACGGGGCATCGCCTTCGCCGCGATCGCCGACGGGCGCGAGGGCGACGCGGCGCTGGACCTCGCCTCCACCGTGTCGGCGGCGATGCGCGAGCAGTTGCGCGACTATCTGCGCCAGGGCGGCACCGCCAATGCGCTGTCCTTCCTGCGCTGCGCCGCCCGGCTGATCGGCGCGGATGCGGGCGAGCCCGACCATCCGCTGCCGATCGCCGATGCGGGCCTCTATCTGCCCGGCCATGACCGGCCCGGCGTGGCCGAACTGCGCGCGACCTGGGTCGAGGGGCGGCCGGTGGCGCTGCTGATCTTCTATCGCGCGCTGGTGGTCGCGGGCACTCTGAGCGCGGTCGATGCGATGGTCGCGGCGCTTGGCGCGCGCGGCTTCAACGTCGCCGCCGTGCATGTCCGCGCGCTGCGCGAGCCGTTCGTGCGCGACTGGCTCGGCGGGCTGCTGGCCGACATCGCGCCCGACATCATCGTCAATGCGACCAGCTTCGCCGCCTCCTCTTCGTCCGAGCCGCGCGTGCCGGGCATATTGGAACAGGCCGACTGCCCGATCCTGCAGACCGCCTTTGCCGGGGTCGAGGAAGGCAGCTGGCGCGGGTCCGCCCGTGGCCTTGGCCCGCGCGACCTGGCGATGAATGTCGCCCTGCCCGAAGTGGACGGCCGCCTCTTCACCCGCGCCGTTGCCTTCAAGGCGGCCGAGCGGTTCGATGAACGCACCCAGTGCGGCATCGTCGTGCCGCGCGTCGCGCCGGACCGGGTTGCCTTCGTCGCCGATCTGGCGCGCAACTGGGCGGCACTGCGCCGCACTGCGCCGACCGAGCGCCGGGTCGCGCTTGTGCTGGCCAATTATCCCAATCGCGACGGGCGGATCGGCAATGGCGTCGGCCTCGATACGCCGGCCAGCGCCGCCGCGATCCTGTGCCGGCTGGGCGAGGCCGGCTATGCGATCGACGACGCCCCGCGCGACGGCGCTGCGCTGATGCGGCTGATGACCGGCGGCGTCACCAATGACCGGGCGTCGATCGGCCGGCCGGGCGAGGTCAGCCTGTCGCTCCATAGCTATCGCGCCGCCCTTGCCGCCCTGCCGGCCAGCGCGCGCAACGCCATGGTCGATCGCTGGGGACCGCCCGAGGCCGATCCCTTCGTGCGGGACGGCGCCTTTCGCCTTGCCGTCCATCGCTTCGGCCATGTCGCGATCGCGGTGCAGCCGGCGCGCGGCTATAATATCGATCCCAAGAGCAGCTATCATGACCCCGCGCTGCCGCCGCCGCATGCCTATCTCGCCTTCCATGTCTGGCTGGCGCAGGATTTCGGCGCGCAGGCGCTGGTCCATGTCGGCAAGCATGGCAATCTGGAATGGCTGCCGGGCAAGGCGGTGTCGCTCTCGGCCGACTGCTTCCCCGAAATCTGCGCCGGGCCGGTGCCGCAACTCTATCCCTTCATCGTCAATGATCCGGGCGAGGGGACGCAGGCCAAGCGCCGCATCGGCGCCGTCATCCTCGACCATCTGACCCCGCCGCTGACGCGCGCGGAAAGCTATGGGCCGCTCAAGCAGCTCGAAGCGCTGGTGGACGAATATTATCTTGCCGCCGGCATGGACCCGCGCCGGCTCGACCGGTTGCGCCGCGATATCATCGACCTCGCCCGCAGCCAGGGGCTGGACAAGGATGCGGGTGCCGCCGGCGACGATGACGACGCGCTCGCCGCGATCGACAATTATCTGTGTGAGCTGAAGGAATTGCAGATCCGCGACGGGCTGCATGTCTTCACCGCCTCGCCGCAGCGGCGGCTGCGGCGCGACCTGCTGATCGCGCTGGCGCGCACGCCGCGTGGCCTGGATCATCCGGGGCAGGCCTCCTTGCTGCGCGCGCTGGCCGATGATCTGGGGCTCGGTTTCGATCCGCTCGATTGTGGGCTGGGCGCCCCGTGGCACGGGCCGCGCCCAGCGGTGCTGGCGGACTTATCCACAGATGCCTGGCGCACCCATGGCGACATGGTCGAGCGGCTGGAATTGCTGGCGGCGGCGCTGGTCGACGGCGCGGCGCCGGTCGGCCCGGCCAGCGCGGCGGTGCTGGCGGCGATCGCCGATGATCTGGCGCCGCGCGTCGATGCCTGTGGCCCACGAGAGGCGGCGGCCCTGCTGGCCGGGCTCGACGGACGGTTCGTGCTGCCGGGGCCGTCGGGCGCGCCGACGCGGGGGCGTCCCGACGTGCTGCCGACCGGCCGCAATTTCTTCTCGGTCGATACCCGCGCGGTGCCGACCGCCGTCGCCTGGGATCTGGGCCAACGATCGGCGCAATTGCTGGTCGACGATTATCTCCAGCGCGAGGGCGACTATCCCCGCGCCATCGCTTTGTCCGCCTGGGGCACGGCCAACATGCGCACCGGCGGCGACGACATCGCCCAGGCGCTGGCGCTGATGGGGGTGCGGCCGCGCTGGGAATGGAGTTCGGGGCGGGTCGTCGGCTTCGAGATGATGGCCCTGGCAGAACTCGGTCGGCCGCGTGTAGATGTGACGCTGCGCGTCTCCGGTTTCTTCCGCGACGCCTTCCCCGAACAGATCGACCTGATCGACAGCGCCGCCCGCGCGGTCATGGCGCTCGATGAGCCGGACGAGGATAATCCCGCCGCCGCCCGGCATCGCGCCGAACAGGCGGCGCTGGTGGCGGACGGTGCCGATGCTGTGGAGGCCGCACGCCGCGCCGGCACCCGCGTGTTCGGATCGAAGCCCGGCGCCTATGGCGCGGGGTTGCAGGCGATGATCGACGAGAAGATCTGGCACAGCCGCGCCGACCTGGCGGACGTCTATCTCGACTGGGGCGGTTATGCCTATGGCGCGGGGATGGAGGGCGACAGCGAACGCAGCCTGTTCGCCACCCGCCTGGCGCAGGCCGATGCGGTGGTCCAGAACCAGGATAATCGCGAGCATGACCTGCTCGACAGCGACGATTATTATCAGTTCGAAGGCGGCATCACCGCCGCCATCGAGCATCTGAAAGGCGCCAAGCCGCTCAGCTATCATAACGACCATAGCCGCCCGGAACGGCCGGTGATCCGCACCTTGGAGGACGAGATCGGCCGCATCGTCCGCGCCCGCGTCACCAACCCCAAATGGATCGCTGGCGTCATGCGCCATGGTTACAAGGGGGCGTTCGAGATCGCCGCCTCGGTCGACTATCTCTTCGCCTTCGCCGCCACCACCCATGCGGTGCGCGACCATCATTTCGACGCCGTCCATGCCGCCTTCATTGAGGATGAGGCGGTGCGCGCCTTCATGGCCGACGCCAATCCCGCCGCCCTGCGCGAGACCGCCGCACGGCTGGCCGAGGCGCTGGAACGCGGCCTGTGGAAACCCAGATCGAACAGCGCGGGCATGCTGCTCGCCCAGCTTGCAGGAGAGTGACGATGGTCGAACGCACCGACGAACAGCATGCGGAAAAGATGAAGAAGAAGCAGGCCGCCCATGACAAGATCATGGCGACCAAGACCCAGGAAAAGGGCCTGCTGATCGTCCATACCGGCAAGGGCAAGGGCAAGACCACGGCGGCGCTGGGCATGGTCGTTCGCATGATCGGCCATGGCAAGAAGGTCGGCGTGGTCCAGTTCGTGAAGGGCGCGATGACCACCGGCGAGAAGGCGGTGTTCGATGCCTTCCCCGAGCAGATCGAGTTCAAGCCGATGGGCGAGGGCTTCACCTGGAACACCCAGGATCGCAGCCGCGACATCGCGCTGGCGCGCGAGGCGTGGGACGAGGTGAAGCGCATGGTCGCCGACCCCGATTATGCCATGGTGCTGGCCGATGAGCTCAATATCGTGCTGCGCTATGACTATCTGCCGCTGGACGAGGTGCTGGCGGTGCTGACTGCCAGGGACGAGATGAAACATGTCGTCGTCACCGGCCGCAACGCGCCCGAGGCGCTGATCGAGGCGGCCGACCTGGTCACCGAAATGACCATGATCAAGCATCCCTTCCGCAGCGGGGTGAAGGCGCAGGCCGGCATCGAATATTGATGCAGGCCTTCGATCCCGATTTCTGCGCGACGCTGACGGAATTGCTGACCTGGCGCCGCGACGTGCGCCATTTCCGCACCGATCCGCTGGACGAGGCGATGGTGCTGGAACTGCTGACGCTGGCGCAACTGGCGCCGTCGGTCGGCAACAGCCAGCCCTGGCGCTTCGTCCGGGTAAAGACGCCGGCGCTGCGCAATGCGCTGGCCGATCATGTCGATGCCGAGCGGGAGCGGGCCACCAGCCAGATCGCCGACGCGACCCGGCATGACGCCTATCGCGCGCTGAAGCTGCACGGGCTGGGCGAGGCGCCGGAAATCATCGCGGTCTTCTGCGACGATGCGACGCAGGCCGGCGCGGGGCTGGGCGCGGCGACCATGCCGCAGACCCGGCTCCATTCGGTGGTGCTGGCGATCCATACGCTGTGGCTGGCGGCACGGGCGCGCGGGCTGGCGCTCGGCTGGGTGTCGATCCTCGACCCCGCCTTCGTCGCGCGGACGCTGGCGGTGCCCGACGGCTGGACCTTCGCCGCCCTGCTATGCCTGGGCCATCCCGAAGCGGTCGCCGATACGCCCGAACTGGACCGGCTGGGCTGGCAGGCCCGGCTCGATCCGCTGACGCAGATCAGCGAGCGATGACCAAACCGCCTTTTCGGGGATGAAGCGAGGCTCTGCTTCGCCAGTCGGAGGAACTGGCGAGTATACAGGCACGTTTTTCGAGCCGTCATAAGATAATGACAGGAGAAGAACATGCATAAGAACGGGTCCGTCATTGGCAGCCTATTGGCTGCATCCGCACTTTTTCTGACCAGCACGCCGGCCTTTGCTGGAGATGAGGAACGGGCACTGGCCGCCATCTCCCAGGCACAGGGCAAGATCGACGCAGCGACCAAGCTCAACGCATCGCCCGACCTGCTGTCCCGTGCGCAGGCGTCGCTGCGCCTGGCGCAGGAAGAACTGAAGAGCGGCAAGGAGCAGAAGGCGATCGCGTCCGCCATCGATGCCCAACAGGCCGCCGACATGGCGATCGGCGAGAATAAGCAACAGGCCGACGCCGACGCGCAGATCTAGGCGCAGACGGCTGCCAGCGCGCAGATGCAGGCCGATGCCGCCAATGCCCGCGCCGACGCCGCCGAACGGGCCGCCGCCTCGGCAGCGGCCGATGCCAAGGCCGCACAGACTTCGGCATCGCTCGCCGCCGCCACTTCGCCGACCACCACCGTGACCACCGAAACGGTCAAGGCCGCACCATCGCGGAGCAGCGCGCACAAGCGCACGACCACCGTGGTCAAGAAGAAGGCCGCACCGACCACGGTTGCGGAACGCACGACCACCACGGTGACGACGCAGAACTAATTATCGTCGCATATGCCTGGACGCCCTCTCCCCCAGCGGGAGGGGGCGTTGCTATTGCGGGGCGACCTCGAACATGTCCTCGATCCCCGGCTCTTCGGGCATGTCGTCGCGCTCGGTCGCCTGGCGCGCCCACATGGTGGCGTAGAGACCGTCGGCGCGGACCAGATCGGCATGGCGGCCGCGCTCGACGATGCGGCCGGCGTCCAGCACGATGATCTCGTCGGCATCAACCACGGTCGACAGGCGATGGGCCACCACCAATGTCGTGCGCTTGCGGCTGATGTCGCGCAGCACGGTCTGGATCTCGGTCTCGGTGCGGCTGTCGAGTGCGCTGGTCGCCTCGTCCAGCACCAGCACCGGCGGGTCTTTCAGCAGGGTGCGGGCGATAGCGACGCGCTGTTTCTCGCCGCCCGACAGCTTGAGGCCGCGCTCGCCGACGCGGGTGTCATAGCCCTGCGGCAGGCTCATGATGAAGTCATGGATCGAGGCTGCCTTGGCCGCCGCCTCGATCTCATCCTGACTCGCGCCCTCGCGGCCATAGCCGATATTATAGCCGACCGTATCGTTGAACAGCACCATGTCCTGGGGCACGATACCGATCGCGGCGCGCAGCGAGGCTTGCGACACGGCGGCGATATCCTGCCCGTCGATCGACACGGTGCCGCCCTGGATATCGTAGAAGCGGAACAGGATGCGGGCGATGGTCGACTTGCCCGCGCCCGATGGACCGACGATGGCCAGCGTCTTGCCCGCCGGCACCGCGAAGCTGACGCCATGGAGGATTTCACGCTCGGGATCATAGCCGAAGCGGACAGCGTCGAAGCGGACCGCGCCGCCGGCTACCTGCAGCGCCGGGGCACCAGGCACGTCGGCAACTTCGGTCTCGGTATCGATCAGCTTGTACATCGCCTCCATGTCGATCAGGCCCTGGCGGATGGTGCGATAGACCATGCCGAGCAGGTCGAGCGGACGGAACAGCTGTGACAACAGCGTGTTCACCAGCACCACGTCGCCGGTGGAAAATTGCCCCCGGCTCCAGCCCCAGACGGTATAGGCCATCGCCCCGCCCATCATCAGGTTGGTGATCAGCGACTGGCCGATATTGAGCCAGGCGAGGCTGTTTTCCGACTTTACAGCCGCCTTGGCATAGCGGCGCATGGCGGCGCCGTAGCGCCGCGCCTCGCGCTCCTCCGCGCCGAAATATTTGACCGTCTCGAAATTGAGCAGGCTGTCGACGGCGTGGGCAACGGCACTGGTGTCCATGTCCACCATGTCGCGGCGCAACTGGTTGCGCCATTCGGTGACGAGCCGGGTGAACCAGATATAGAGGGCGACCATGGCCAGCGTCGCGGCGACCAGGCCGGGGCCGAACTTCACCAGGAAGATGGCGCAGACGGCAAGCAGTTCCAGCACCGTCGGCGCGATGTTGAACAGCAGGAAATAGAGCATCGTGTCGATGCTTTTGGTGCCGCGCTCGACGATCTTGGTGACGGCGCCGGTGCGGCGGTCGAGATGGAAGCGCAGCGACAGGCGGTGGAGATGGACGAAGACATCGTCGGCCAGGCGCCGGCCCGCTTCCTGCCCGACCTTCTCGAAAATGGCGTTGCGCAGATTGTCGAACAGCACGCCGCCAAAGCGCGCGCCGGCATAGGCGACGACCAGCGCCATGGCGAGGCCGGCGGCCGGCTCCAGCCCCGGCGCCATCCGGTCGATCGCGCCCTTATAGGCGAAGGGCATGGCGAGGGTGACGACCTTGGCCAGCGCGACCAGCGCCAGCGCCACCGCGACACGGCGGCGCAGCGCCGGCGCATCGGCCGGCCAGAGATAGGGAATGAAGCGCCGCAGCGTGGCCCAGGCGGGCGGAAGGGGCGTGGAATCGGGCGTGGCTGGGGGCATTTGTCGCTATTTAGGGCATGACGGGCGGCAATCCAGTGGCGCGGCCATCCGGCCGACCACGCAAAAGCGTCCCTTGTTGGATCATCCGCTTAACTTCGCACATTTCCCGCACATTCTGACATTTTCTTGCGCCCCGCTGATCCTATCGAAAAGTCGGGAACCGGGTGGCAAGGATAGCAAAGCGGGCTGCTGTAGGACAGCATCTTGCCCCGATACGGCGCCCATGGCAGGCTTCGCCTCCGTCATCCTTCCCCGACAAGGAGCACGGCATGGAACCCTTCAGCGTAGCATTGGCCCCCGAACGTTTGTGGCAGGCGATCAATCCCCTGACCTGGACGCAGAGCGGCGGTCAGGTCGGCCTCATCAATATCGCGCTCGGCCAGACGGCACGCCCGGACATAGAGCGCACGGTACTGAACGAGGTCGGCAGCTATGGCCGGCAGATCGGCCGGATAGGCGATGCGCTCGAAGTGCTGATCCGCCATTTCGAGGCACGCGACCTGCCCCAGACGGAACGCGACGCGCTGACCATCCTGATGGGCCAGCTGGCAGAAGTCCGCAAGGTCAAGGCGCGCGAGCGGGAGGGGTAAGACGGCGCGGTTGCCTCCACCCCGATCAGCTTGAAATTTGCGGGCATTGGCCAGGACGTTTTTCCTCCTGGCCGGCCTTGAACCAGCGGGTCGACTGGGCATCGACGGACTCGTCATAATAGCAGACCTCCGCCGTGCCGCTGGCCGGATCAACCAGGGTCAGCCATTGGTGCGGGCCGCAATTATGGGTTTCGCACGCCCAGGCCGCGACCTTGCCGTCGACGGTCGCGATCGGCGAAGCGGGACCGCCCTCTTCCAGCACCCAATTGCGCACCGCCTTGTCCGCGACCGCCGCCTTCACCGCCGCGACCACGGCGGGATCGTCGTTCCAGCTATGGGCGCCGACCTTGTCGGAGGGATATTTGCCGACATAGGGACTGAAGGCGTCGGCTTTGGGCGCGGCGGCATTGGTCGCGTTGGCGGCGTTGGCCATGGCATTTTCGACCGCGTTGACCGCATTGTCGGCGGCGTTGTCGGCCGGGCTGTTCTTCTCGCCGCTGCAGGCGGCCAGCGCGGCAGACAGGAGTACGGGCAGGGTCAGGACGGTCCAGAGGCGGTGGCGGGTCATCGGCGGTCCTTTGCGGGAGGAGAATGCCTCCATGGTGGGGCGGGAGGCGGCAGCGAGCAAGGCCGATTGCACCACGGGCGCGGAAATTGGCGGCTGATCCGTCTGGAAAGGCAGATACTTCCCCTTGCGAAAGGCCTCCTGCCCGATGCGTTTCCCCCCTGCCCTGATCCTGCTCGCCAGCCTGGCCGCCGCGCCCGCCACCGCCCAGACCGCGGCACCCGCCGACGGCCCGCTGAAGGTGGAAAATTACTACCGCGTCAAATGGGGCGGGATGGGCCAGTTCCTGACCACCTATCACAAACAGCATGAGGCGTTGCTGCGCGAAATGATGCGACAGGGCTATATCAGCGAAGTCACGGTCGAGATGCCCTTCACCCATATGGGCGGCAGCACGCGGTGGGACGTGCGTACCACCATCGTCTACAAGCATGGCGCCGACGGCGTGGGTGCCGGCGAAGCCTATAAGGCGGCGATGGCGGCGGCCAAGGCGCGGATGTTCCCCGACAAGGCGGCGTTCGATGCCGAGGAAGCCAAGCGCATGGCGGTGACGGAAGATCATTGGGACGTGGTGCTGGAACCCGCGCCGTAAGGATCGGCAGGCCATTTGGGGGCATCGCTGCGGCGGACCGTGAAGCTGTCGCGATTCATGGGTCAAATGCCCCCTTTTCCTTTGCCCGAAGCCACGCCATGTTGGGGCGGAGTAAAGTGCATCGCGGGAGGCAGGCAAACGCATGTTCGGCGCATTGTGGAATCGAATCTTCGGCAAGACCAACGCCCCCGAGCAAGAAGCAGCCCTTCCCCCCTATGATCCGCTCGCGGCGCTGCGCGACCAGGTCTGGCGCGATGTTGCCGGGGGATTTCATGACGATGACGCGATCCTGACCGCCGCCCACGACACGTTCGTCGAGGAACTGCCCGGCCCGACCCTGCGCCGCGAGGCATCGGCCGCGCTGCGTCAGGCGCTGGCCGAGCATAATGCCGCCGAAAAGGCCTGGCCCGACATGACCGATTGCGACCGGCTGGACGCGGCCTTTGCCGCGCTGGAGGCCGAGGGCGTGATCGCGCGGCAGAATTTCACCTGCTGCGGCAGTTGCGGCGCGATCGAGATCTGGGACGAGATCGAGGAAGCGATCGGCGAAGGCCGCCCGGCCGAGGGCTATGCCTTTTTCCACATGCAGGACACCGAGGCGGCGGTCGAGGGCGAGGCGCTCTACCTCAATTACGGTGCCTGCGCAGCGGGCGAGGCGGCGGCGCTCGACATCGGCCGGCGGATCGCCGCCCAGCTGGACGCGCATGACCTGGCGGTCGACTGGGACGGCAGCTGGAGCATGCGCATCCAGGTGGTGCTCGACTGGAAGAAGCGCCGCACCCTGCGCATGCTGGAAGCCTGAACCGGCGGACGGACGCCGGTTCGCCCCAGGGTCACGCCCGAAGTTCACAGCGTTATCGACCTTTTCGGGGGATTTGCGCCGGCCTTGCACCGGCCGCGCGTCGCCCACGCGCCTGTTCTGCATCAGAACGCGCCACCGGGGCGACGCATAATGCGCCCATGACGCCCCGGCGACGCGACAGCTTTGCGCCTGTTTTGCACCGATATGCCTCAGCGCCGCGTCGCGGCCTGGGGGCGGAGCTGGGTGGCGATCGGGTCGGCCATCGCCTGGGCATGGAGCGCCAGCGCATTGCTCCAGTCCCGGTCGAAGGCGGTGCCGGCGAGGCGGCGGCGCAGGCGATGCGCGCTGGACGGCGACATGCCGACCATGCGCGCGGCCTGCGCCACGCTGCCGCTCTGGTAGAGGGCGGTCAGGAAGGTTCGCTGCCGGGCCGGGGTCCAGCGGGCGGGGGCGAAGAGCGCCGGCGCGGGCTGCGCGGGCGGGCGAGCGGGGAGGTTCTGTGTCATTCCCCAGGGTAGATCAGAGGATCGCCATGTAGGACAGAGGATATTGGCGCCGGGGTGTCAGGGAGCGAGATGGTCGATATCTTGCGATTTTGTACATAATTTAGTACATGTCTTTCATGCAGACCGTCAGCGTTTCCGAAACCCGCGCCAATCTCAAGGCCGTGCTCGACCGTGTCGTCGCCGACAAGGCGCCGATCCAGATCGTGCGGCCCAAGGGTGAGGGCGTGGTGATGATTTCGCAAAGCGAATGGGAAGGCATGCAGGAGACGCTGCACCTGCTGGCGTCGCCCGCCAATGCCCATCATCTGCTGGAGGGCATCAGGCAACTGGATGCCGGGCTCGGCGAGGAGCATGAGCTGATCGCGCCGTGAAGATCGTCTTCGGGGGCCAGGCCTGGCGCGACTATGTCGCCTGGGCAGCGGATGATCCCAAGGTGCTGGCACGGATCAACGCGCTGATCGAGGAATGCCGCCGCGATCCGTTTCGCGGCACGGGCAAGCCGGAGCCATTGCGGCAGAACCTGGCCGGCTGGTGGTCAAGGCGCATCACTGGCGAGCATCGGCTGGTCTATCGGGTCAGCGGATCAGGCGACACGCAGGCGCTGGAAGTGCTGAGTTGCCGGTATCATTATTAGCAGGGGCCGCACGTCCACGGGACATGCTACCGGCATCAGGATCATGCTTCCGGCCCATGATCATAGTGCCGAAATATCTTCACAAGTTGGTCCACGCTGATCCCGTTCTCCTGGGCAAGAGCCAAAGGATGATCGTCGTCCATGGCCCAGAGAAGCGGGCGCTGCCTGCCGGGGCGAAGTTGGACCCATACGCCAAAGGGATCATCCTCGACAAAGTCTGCCATTCGATTGCAGAGCCAACCGCTCCATAATTCCTCCTGCGAGGGGCGCGGCGAGTCGAAGGCGTCCACATATTTCTCAAAATTTTGCCGGGACAGCGTTGACCAGCAGCCAAAGCCGAAATCATCGGCCATGCCATGAACGGGAATGGTCATCACGGCCCGAACGAAGAAATGCTCTCCGTTCAGAACGCAAAAATCCTCCGACAGGAAATCCCCGTCCATCCTGAGCGCACCGTTAGGCTCATAATCAGTGGCATGCGGCCAAGGGTCAGGGGCATTTGCGGCAAGATCGAAGGGCCAGCTATGTTCCCGGTCACAATTGACACAGCGCCAACGCCCCTGATGCAACTGTTCAGATGACGAGCGACTAGGCGCAGTCGGGCGCAGTCGGGCGCAGTCGGGCGCAGCCTATCCCAGAAACGCTGCGCCCAATTCGACATCAATCATGCTCCCTGCCACCAGCGCCCATATAGAGTTCGCTGCCGGTTTCCTTGAAGAGTTTGCTCATCTCTTCCATGCCTTTCAAGGCCGCGGCCTTGCTGGCTTCCGCCACTTCCGCGCCGGTCAGGCCCGCTTCGAGGAAGCCGTCGGCGGGCTGGTTCTTCTTTGCCGCAAAGTCCCTCACTTCCTGCGTGATCTTCATCGAGCAGAATTTGGGGCCGCACATGGAGCAGAAATGGGCCGACTTGGCGCCCTCGGCCGGCAGGGTCTGGTCATGATATTGTTCGGCCGTATCGGGATCGAGCGACAGGTTGAACTGGTCGCGCCAGCGGAATTCGAAGCGGGCGCGGCTGAGCGCGTCGTCGCGGACCTTGGCGGCCGGATGCCCCTTGGCAAGGTCGGCGGCGTGGGCGGCCAGCTTGTAGGTGACGACGCCGACCTTCACATCGTCGCGGTCGGGCAGGCCCAGATGCTCCTTGGGCGTGACGTAGCAGAGCATCGCCGTGCCATACCAGCCGATCTGCGCCGCGCCGATCCCGCTGGTGATATGGTCATAGCCCGGCGCGATGTCGGTGGTGAGCGGCCCCAGCGTATAGAAGGGCGCTTCGCCGCAGACCTGGAGCTGCTTTTCCATATTCTCCTTGATCTTGTGCATGGGCACATGACCCGGCCCTTCGATCATCACCTGCACATCCTGTTTCCAGGCGCGGTGGGTCAGTTCGCCCAGCGTGTAGAGTTCGGAGAATTGGGCTTCGTCATTGGCGTCGGCGATCGAGCCGGGGCGCAGGCCATCGCCCAGCGAATAGGCGATGTCATAGGCCTTCATGATCTCCGTAATCTCGTCGAAATGATCGTAGAGGAAGCTCTCCTTGTGGTGCGCCAGGCACCATTTCGCCATGATCGATCCGCCGCGCGAGACGATGCCGGTGACGCGCCTGGCCGCCATCGGGATATAGGCGAGGCGCACGCCCGCATGGATGGTGAAATAGTCGACGCCCTGTTCGGCCTGTTCGATGAGGGTATCGCGGAAGATATCCCAGGTCAGCTCCTCGGCGATGCCGCCGACCTTTTCGAGCGCCTGATAGATGGGGACGGTGCCGATCGGCACGGGCGAGTTGCGGATGATCCATTCGCGTGTGTCGTGGATGTTGCGGCCGGTGGAGAGGTCCATCACCGTGTCGGCGCCCCAGCGGATCGACCAGACCAGCTTGTCGACTTCGGACGCGACATCGGAGGCGACAGCGCTGTTGCCGATATTGGCGTTGATCTTCACCAGGAAATTGCGACCGATTGCCATCGGCTCGGATTCCGGGTGATTGATGTTGGACGGGATGATGGCGCGACCACGGGCGACTTCATCGCGGACGAATTCGGGCGTCACATAGTCGGGGATGGAGGCGCCCCAGCTTTCGCCGTCGCGGACATATTCCTTCAGGCGGGCGCGGCCGAGATTCTCCCGCTCCGCCACATATTCCATTTCCGGGGTGATGATGCCGCGCCGGGCATAATGCATCTGGGAGACGTTCATGCCGGGCTTGGCGCGCAGCGGGCGCTTCACGACATTGGGGAAAGGCTGGACGCCGCCCGAGCGATCGGGGCCTTTGAGGCCATTATCTTCCGGTCGGATTTCGCGCGCGTCATATTCCTCGACATCGTCGCGCTCGCGGATCCAGTCGCGGCGCAGCTGCTGGAGGCCGGCCATGATGTCGATATGCGCGTCCGGATCGGTATAGGGGCCGGACGTGTCATAGACTCGGACCGGCGGCTCGCCGCTGCCCGGTTCCAGATGGATTTCGCGCATGGCGACCTTGCGCGGGCCGACATGGATCTTCTTCGAGCCGCGAATGGCTCCCGTAGTAACGCGCATTTCGGTGCGGGCGGGGACGTCTGCCATATTGTCTCTCTCCTTCAGGCGGAAAGAGAGTGCGGGCGGTGTCACGGGGCGAGTGGCACGACGCGCTTCCCTCCCTACGCCAGTGTCAACTGGATCAGGTTCAGCGGGTCGCGGCCACAAAGCCGCCTCTCAACCGTCTGCGGACGGTCCCCCGGGGATATGGGCATTGGATAGCGCAAGCGCGGCGGCAGGGGAAGCCCCTCGCGATCCGCTTGCCTTGCGCCGGGGCGATGGAAACCATAATTGGGAAGGGCCACAGCAAGAGGCCGATCGTGCGGAACAGCCAGCCACCCCATCCCGATTCCGAGAAAGCCCGGCGCAAGGCGTTGCGGCATGAGATGCGGATGGTGGCGGTGCGGCCGCGGCGCTGGGGGCTGTGGCTGCTGACGCTGGGGGCGCTGCTGCTGATCCTGCCGTCGGCCTTTGGCGTTCACAGCCTGATGGGCTGGTCGCCGATGCTGCTGGGGCTGGTCGCCTGTGCTGCGGCACTGCCCTTGCTGGTGGCGGGGGCGGTGCTGCGACGGCGTTACCTGCGGGGACAGCTCGCGCGGGATTGAGGACAATGAGCGGGGCGCAATGAAGAGGTTTTTGACGATGGTTTCTGCTGCCCTGCTGACCGGCGCTGCTGCGCCCGCCCCCGACGCGCCTGCCGACGATCCGTTCGTCTGGCTGGAGGACTGGACCGGGCCGCGCGCAATGCAGTGGGTGGAGGCGGAGAACAAGGCGACCGTCGTCACGCTGCAGGGCGATCCGCGCTATGCCGGCTATTACAGGCAAGCGCTGGCGATCGCATCGGCCAAGGACCGGATCGCGATGCCGATGCTGATCCACGGCCGCATCTATAATTTCTGGCGCGATGCCGACCATCCGCAGGGCGTGTGGCGTTATACGTCCGAGGCTGATTATGCATCGGCGTCGCCGAGCTGGACGACGGTGCTGGACCTGGATGCCTTGTCCAGAGCGGAAGGCAGGAAATGGGTGTGGAAGGGCGCCACCATCCTCGACCCCGAGGAACGGATCGCGCTGCTGGCGCTGTCGGACGGCGGCGAGGATGCTGTGCGGCTGCGCGAGTTCGACCTGGTCGACGGCCGGTTCGTGCCGGGCGGGTTCGACATTCCCAATGCCAAGCAGAATGCCGAATGGCTGGACAAGGATAGGCTGCTGCTGTCGCGCGACTGGGGGGCGGAAAGCCTGACCAAATCGGGCTACCCCTTCATCATCAAGACGCTGAAGCGCGGGCAGAAACTGGACGACGCACAGGAGCTGTTTCGCGGCGCGGCGAGCGACCAGCTGATGTCGATGCCCATCCTGCTGAGCGATGGCCAGGGCAATCGGGCGGCCTTCCTGTTTCGCGGCGTCACCTTCTTCGGCAACGAGACCTGGCTGCTGACGGCGCAGGGGACGAAGCGGCTGGCGCTGCCGGCCAAAAGCCAGTTGCAGGGCATGGTCGACGGGCAGGTGCTGATCCAGACCAGCGAGGCGTGGCAGAGCGGCGGCGTAACCGTGCCGGCGGGGGCGCTGGCGAGCGTGGCGCTGAAAGCGTTGCAGGAGGGCGGGGTGCTGGCGCCCGAGATTTTGTTCGCGCCGACGCCACGCCAGTCGATCGACAGGGTGGTGGCGACGAAGAACCGGGTCGTGCTGAGCCTCAATGACAATGTGCGCGGGCGGGTGCGGGTCTATGCGCGCGGGGCAAAGGGATGGAGCGCGCAGCCGGTCGACCTGCCCGACAATGCGACGATCAGCACGGTCGCCGCATCCGACAAGAGCGACAAGGTCTATCTGAGCGTCGCGGGCTTCCTGGCGCCGACGACATTATGGACGATGGACGCGGCCGACCCGAAACCGGTGCAGGTGAAGGCGATGCCGGCGCGGTTCGATGCGGCGGGGCTGGTGGTCGAGCAGTTCGAGGCAGTGTCGAGCGACGGGACCAAGATTCCCTATTTCATCGTCCACAAGAAGGGGATGACGCCCGACGGCAGCACGCCGACGATCATGACCGCCTATGGCGGCTTCGAGGTGCCGATGACGCCCAGCTATGCCGCGATCACCGGCAAGCTGTGGCTGGAGCGGGGCAATAGTTTCGTGCTGGCCAATATCCGCGGCGGCGGCGAGTTCGGCCCGGCCTGGCATGAGGCGGGCCTCAAGACCAGGCGCCAGATCATCTATGATGATTTCGCGGCGGTGGCGCAGGATATATTCACGCGCAAGCTGTCGAGCCCGCAGAAGTTCGGCATCTATGGCGGATCCAATGGCGGGCTGCTGATGGGGGTGGAGTTCAACCAGCATCCCGAGTTGTGGAACGGGGTGGTGATCCAGGTGCCGCTGCTCGACATGATCCGATACGAGCAGATCGCGGCCGGTGCATCCTGGGTCGATGAATATGGCAGCGTGTCGGTGCCGGAGGAAAAGGCGTTCCTCGAGAAGATTTCGCCCTATGCCAATATCCGCAAGGGGGGGACCTATCCCACGCCCTATATCTGGACCACGACCAAGGACGACCGGGTCGGGCCGCAGCATGCGCGCAAGTTCGCCGCGCGGCTGAAGGATCATGGCCTGCCCTATCTCTTCTACGAGGATACCGCCGGCGGCCATTCGGGCGACGCCGATATCGAGCAGGGCGCCCGGTTGCAGGCGATGCAGATGGTCTATTTCAGCCAAAGGCTGGAGGGGAAATAGGGGTGCAAAAGGAAGCGGGATCCCGGATCAAGTCCGGGATGACGTCGTTCAATGAGGGGATAGCCGGGGCTTACGCGAACGGAAATTGCGAGAATCTTTGGCCAAGCGACAGTTTCGCATTGCATTGCAGCAAAGCGTGGTTTCTGATCGCATCATGCTCAAGGCCGCGCTGCACCACCTGACCGCCTATCGCTACAACCGCCCGATCCGTCTGGGTCCGCAAGTGATAAGATTGCGGCCCGCGCCGCACAGTCGCACCAAGATCCCCAATTATGCGCTGAAGATCGAGCCGGCGAACCATTTCCTCAACTGGCAGCAAGACCCGCACGGCAACTGGCTGGCACGGATCGTCTTTCCCGATCCGGTCGACCATTTCAGTATCGAGGTCGACCTGCTGGCCGATCTGGATATCATCAACCCGTTCGACTTCTTCGTCGAACCCTATGCGGAAAATTACCCCTTCACCTATGACGAGCAGCTGGAGACCGATCTGGCCGCTTATTATGACGTCGAGGCGCAGGGGCCGCTGTTCGAGGCGCTGGTCGCGCAGCATGCGTCGTTCGAGGGACGGACGATCGATTTCCTCGTCGATGTGAACAGCAAGCTGCAACAGCGCATCGGCTACGTCATCCGCATGGAAACCGGGGTGCAGACGCCCGAGGAGACGCTGGACATCGGCACCGGATCGTGCCGCGATTCCGCCTGGCTGCTGGTGCAGCTGCTGCGACGCCTCGGCTTTGCCGCCCGCTTCGTGTCGGGCTATTCGATTCAACTTGTTGCCGATGTAGAGCCGATCGAAGGGCCCAAGGGCGTCACCCAGGATGTGGTCGACCTGCATGCCTGGGCCGAGGCCTATGTGCCCGGCGCCGGCTGGATCGCGCTTGATGCGACCAGCGGCATGTTTGCGGGCGAGGGCCATATCCCGCTCTGCGCCACGCCCCATTATCGGTCCGCCGCGCCGATCAGCGGCATGGCCGAACCGGCCGAGGTCGATTTCAATTTTGCGATGAATGTCAGCCGCATTGCCGAAGCGGTGCGGATCACCAAGCCCTTTACCGAGGGGCGCTGGGCGTCGCTGATGGCGCTGGGCGAACAGGTGGACGCCGACCTGATCGCGCAGGATGTGCGGCTGACCACCGGCGGCGAGCCGACCTTCGTCGCGGTCGACGACCCGCAGGCCGGCGAATGGAATGGTGATGCGGTGGGGCCGACCAAGGCGGGCTATGCCGACCGACTGATCCGGCGGCTGCGCGACCGCTTTGCGCCGGGCGCGCTGCTGCACCATGGCCAGGGCAAATGGTATCCGGGCGAAAGCCTGCCGCGCTGGGGCTATTCGATCTACTGGCGAGCGGACGGCGTACCGATCTGGCGCGATGCCGGGCTGATCGCGGGCGAGCCGGAGGCGGGCGATACGACCATTACCGCCGAGGATGCCGGCCGCTTCCTGACCGCCATGGCGGACGGGCTGGGGGTCGAGACGGACTTCGTCCAGCCGGTGTTCGAGGATGCACTGGCCTGGTCGGTGAAGGAGGCGGAACTCCCCGCCAATACCGAGCCGGGCGACCCCAAGTTCGACAATCCCGAGGAGCGCAGCCGGATGGTGCGCGCGTTCGAGGGCGGCCTTTCCAAGACGGTGGGCTATGTGCTGCCGATCCAGCGCTGGCAGACGCAGGCGAGCGCGCCGCGCTGGCAGAGCGAGGTGTGGAAGGTGCGGCGCAAGGCGCTGTTCGCGGTGCCGGGGGATTCCGCACTGGGATACCGCCTGCCGCTGGGCACCCTGCCCTATGTGCCGCCGTCCGATTTCCCCTATATCCACCCGCAGGATACGAGCGAACCGCGCGAACCGCTGGCCGATTATCGTGCCGAGGCGGAAGCCCCGGCAGAACGGTTCGAGCGGTCCGAGGTGACTCAGGCCGAGCATCAGGACCGACATGAACAGGTGTTCATCGAAGGGGCGGTGCGCACCGCTGTCACGGTGGAGCCGCGCGGCAATTTCCTGTCCGTCTTCATTCCGCCGGTGAAGACGCTGGACGATTATCTGGAGTTGATTGCGCAGGTCGAGAAGGTGGCCGAGGCGACCCGCATCCCGGTGCGGATCGAGGGCTATGCGCCGCCGTCCGACCCGCGCGTCAACGTGCTGAAGGTGACGCCCGACCCCGGCGTGGTCGAGGTGAATATCCAGCCGGCGACAAGCTGGGCGGAAACGGTGGCGATCACCCAGGGCGTCTATGAGGATGCCCGCGAGGTGAAGATGACCGCCGACAAGTTCATGGTCGATGGCCGGTCGGTCGGCACCGGCGGCGGCAATCATCTGGTGCTGGGCGGGGCGAGCGTCAACGACAGCCCGTTCATCCGCCGGCCGGACTTGCTCAAGAGCTTCGTCCTCTACTGGCAGCGGCACCCCGCGCTCTCCTATCTGTTTTCCGGCATGTTCATCGGCCCGACCAGCCAGGCGCCGCGCATCGACGAGGCGCGGCACGACAGCCTGTATGAACTGGAGATCGCGCTGGCGCAGGTGCCCAATCCGGTGCGCGACGGCGCGGACAAGCTGCCGCCGCCCTGGCTGGTCGACCGGCTGTTCCGCAACCTGCTGGTCGACGTGACCGGCAACACCCACCGCACCGAAATCTGCATCGACAAGCTGTTCTCGCCCGATGGGCCGACCGGGCGCCTGGGCCTCGTCGAGTTTCGCGGGTTCGAGATGCCGCCAGACCCGCAGATGAGCCTGGCCCAGCAATTGCTGCTGCGCGCGCTGACCGCCTGGTTCTGGCGCGAGCCGCAGCAGGGCAATCTGGTGCGCTGGGGCACGGCGCTGCACGACCGTTTCTTCCTGGGCCATTTCGTCTGGGCCGATTTCCTGGAGGTGCTGAACGACCTGCGCCAGGCGGGCTATGATTTCGATCCCAACTGGTTCGAGGCGCAGCGCCAGTTCCGCTTCCCGGTGCATGGCAGCGTGGAGGCCGGCGGCGTCGGGCTGGAAATCAGCCATGCGCTGGAGCCGTGGAACGTGCTGGGTGAAACCGGCGCGATCGGCGGCACCGTGCGCTATGTCGACAGTTCGACCGAGCGGTTGCAGGTGCGCGCGTCGGGCCTGGTCGCCGGGCGCCATATCGTCAGCTGCAACGGCCGGCGGGTGCCGATGACGCCGACCGGCGTGCCGGGCGAGGCGGTGGGCGGCGTGCGGTACAAGGCATGGGCGCCGGCCAATTGCCTGCACCCGAATCTGCCCGCCAATGCGCCGCTGACCTTCGATGTCTTCGACAGCTGGAGCGGCCGGTCGCTGGGCGGCTGCGTCTATCATGTCGCCCATCCGGGCGGGCGCAATTATGACGATGTGCCGATCAACAGCTATGAGGCGGAGGCGCGGCGCAAGGCGCGGTTCCAGGATCATGGCCATACGCCCGGCCCGGTCGACATGCCGCCGGCCGAACCCCCGAGCGAATTTCCGATGACGCTGGACCTTCGGTTCAGGCATCCCGAATATTAGACGATGACCGACTCGCCTGTCCTGCCGGGTCTCGAAGCGTCCGGCTGGGCCGGCGACTATCTGGCGCGCGCGTCGGGCGGCGACCTGTTCGCCGGGGCGCCCGCGGAGATGGCGCCCCGCTGGCGGGCGATGCTGGATCGCCTGTCGGAACAGGGACAGGGCGATCCCGCGACGCTAGCCGGCAATGTCGAGCGACAGGCGCAGGATCTGGGCCTGGCGTTCCGCCTGACCGGCGACGAGCAGGAGCGGCCCTGGCCGCTGAGCCCGATCCCGATGCTGATCGGCGCGGGCGAATGGACCCGGATCGAGCAGGGGCTGATGCAGCGGGCCGAGCTGCTGGAGCGGGTGATCAGCGACATCTACAGCGGCCAGAGCCTGGTGCGCGAGGGCAAGCTGCCCGCCACGGTGGTGACCGGCAGCCCGCATTATTGGCGGGTGATGACCGGCGCGGCGCCACCGCGCGGCCATTATCTCCATTTCTATGCAGCGGACCTCGGGCGCGGGCCGGACGGCGAATGGCGGGTGCTGGCCGACCGGGTGCGCACGCCCGTGGGCGTCGGCTATGCGCTGGAGAACAGGCTGGCGCTGTCGCGCGCGACCGGCGACCTGCTCGGCGCGATGAACACGAGGCGGCTGGCGCCCTTCTTCGCCGATCTGCGCCGGGGCCTGGCGGTCGATTGCCAGCGCGCCGATCCGCGCATCGGCCTGCTGACGCCGGGCCGGTTCAACCAGAGCTATGCCGAACAGGCGCATCTGGCCCGTTATCTGGGCCTGATGCTGGTCGAGGGCGATGACCTGATCGTCAGCGACGGCCGCCTGTTCGTGCGCACGATCGAGGGGCTGAAGCGGATCGACGGGCTGTGGCGCTGGATGGACAGCCGCTTCCTCGACCCGCTGGCGTTCGACGGGGAATCGCGGATCGGCGTGCCCGACCTTTATGATGCCTGCGCGCGCGGCGGGCTGATGGTCAGCAACTGGCCCGGCGCGGGCGTGATCGAGGCGCGGGCCTTTGCCGCCTTCCTGCCGCAACTGGCCAAGGCGCTGCTGGGCACCGAATTGCTGCTGCCCAATATCGCCACCTGGTGGTGCGGGCAGGAGCGCGAGCGCGGCCATGTGACCGGCCATCTGGACGAATTGCTGGTGGCATCGGCGTTCGACCGCGATGCGGCGGGGCTTGGCTCGGCCCGGTCGGTGCAGGGGTCGACGCTGGACGCGGACCAGCGCGCGACCTTGCTGGAGACGATGGCGCGGCGCCCGATGGACTATGTCGGGCAGGAGGTGGTGAAATTGTCCACCACCCCGGCGATCGTCGGCGGGCGCCTCACCCCCCTGCCCTTCACCCTGCGCGTGTTCGTGGCGCGCGATGGGCTGGGGCAATGGCGGATCATGCCGGGCGCCTTTGCGCGGCTGGCCGCCCATGGCGATATCCGCGCGGCGCTGATGGGCGAAGGCGACATGTCGGCCGACATGTGCGTGATCGACAGCCAGCCGGTGCCGCCCGATACGCTGTTGGGCGACGGTGGCGCGCCGGCGATCCGGCGGATCGGAGGGCTGTTGCCGACCAAGGCGGCGGACAATCTCTACTGGCTGGGCCGCTATATCGAGCGGACCGAAATGACGCTGCGGGTGATCCGCGCGGTGGTGGGCGAATCGATCGAGGTCGATATGGGGCCGTCGTCGGATTCGCCGACCATGGCGCGGCTGGCGGGGCAGCTTGCCCTATGGGGGGCCACTGGAAACGCGGCGCAGCCGGTCGGCGCGCTATGCGCGCAGGCGCTGGGCGATGCGCGCCAGCCCGGCAGCGTGCGCGCGCTGATGGGCGTGGTCGCCAATATCGGCGAGGGGCTGCGTGATCGGCTGGCAACCGATTTCTGGCGACTGGTGCGCCTGCCCCTGCCCGCGTTCGACGGAGCGGTGACCGAAACGCTGCTGGATGCGGCATCGCGCATGATCGAGCGGATTTCGGCGCTGTCGGGCCTGGCGGCGGAGAATATGGCACGCACCGAGGGGTGGCGCTTCCACGACATGGGGCGGCGAATCGAGCGGGCGATCACCGGATGCCGGCTGACCTTGCTGCTGGGCAGCGACTGGGCGTCGGCCGACGACCTGACCGTGCTGCTCGACCTGCATGACAGCCAGATCAGCTATCGCAACCGCTATTTGACCGGCCCGTCGTTGCCGCCGGTGCGCGATCTGGTGGCGCTGGAGCCGCAAAATCCGCGCTCGATCGCCTATCAGGCGCAGCGCATCGCCGAGCATGTCGCCGCTTTGCCGACGCTGCGTGGCGATGGCATGCCGGAGGAACCGCAGCGACTGGCCGGCGCGCTGGCGGCGACGCTGGCGCCGCTGACCGGCGACATGCTGACCATGGCGGCGCTGACCGATATCGAAAGCCGGCTGCTCGCCTTGTCCGACGCGATCGGCCAGCGCTATTTCCTGCAGGTCCGCAAGACGGAAAAGGTCGAGGGCGCAGAGCTGCTGTCATGATCTACCATGTCCGGCACAGAAGCATATTGCGCTATGGCGCGCCGGTGCGGGTCGCCCGCTTCAATGTGCGACTGCGGCCGATGGCCTGGGCCGGGCAATGGACCGCCGACTATGCCTTGAGCGTCGATCCCGCGCCGCTGTCGATCGAGGCGCGGCCGGGCGCCTGGCCGGTGCATGTCGAGCGGCTGGTGATCGACCAGCCATTGCGGCAATTGACGATCGAGAGCCGCTTCCGCGCCGGGGTGGCGGGCGGCGCGCCGATCCTGCCGCAGGCAGACGACCCCAGCATCGCCATGGTAGCGCGCGCGGCCCTGGCCGATCGCGACATCAGCGCCTCTGCCCCCGCGCAATTCCTCTATGCCTCGCCCCGCGCGCCGATGCTGGACGCGATCGGCAGCTGGGCGGGCGCGATGCTGGCGCCCGATCGGCCGGTCGTCGCGGCTGCATGGGAACTGGCGCAGCGGATCAAGGCGGACTTCGCCTATGATCCCAGCGCCACCGATGCCGGCACGCCGGTGGCCGACGCCTTTGCCGCGCGCCATGGCGTGTGCCAGGATTTCGCCCATGTGATGGTGGTGGCGCTGCGCCTCGTCGGCCTGCCCGCCGCCTATGTCAGCGGATACCTCCGCACCTATCCGCCGCCGGGCATGCCCCGGCTGGTCGGCGCCGACGCCATGCATGCCTGGGTGATGCTGTGGTGCGGGCCGACGCGTGGGTGGATCGGCTTCGACCCCACCAATGGCGTCATCACTGGCGAGGATCATCTGTTCATCGCCATGGGCCGCGACTATGCCGATGTCGCGCCGATGGACGGGCTGTTCGTCGGCGGATCGGGCCAGAGCATCAGCGTCGCCGTCGATGTCGTACCCGAAGACGAGACCGCAAAAGAGGAAGTCGCATGATCGCCGCCATCATCCTGGTCCTGGCCGGCCTTTACTGCCTGGCGCGCGGCGTCATGGATTTGCGCGCGAAGCGCTGGGTGTGGGGCGTGCTGGGGATCGTCGCGGGGATCGCGATCATGGCGGCACCGATCCCGACCGAAACACGCGCAATCAGTATTGATCTGCCGGCGGCGCAGGGCCGATAGGGCACAGCTCAAATCCATCCTCCCCTGCAAGGGGAGGTGGCAGCGCGCAGCGCTGACGGAGGGGTATCCCCCTATCGAGAGCGTGACACCCCTCCACCATTTGCGATGCAAATGGTCCCCCTCCCCTTACAGGGGAGGATCAGTCAGCGATACGTTTCCTAAATCCGCTCGAACAGCAGCTTCATGCCGGTCCGCGGGCGGATGGTGAGGCGGCTGATGGGTTCGGGTTTGAAGCCGGCGGGCATGGTGAGGCGGTAGCGGCGGATGACCGAGGCGATCACGGTCATCACCTCCTGCTGGGCGAAGCCGGCGCCGACGCAGACGCGCGGGCCGCGGCCGAAGGGGAACCAGGCCTGTTTCACCATGTCGGCATTGGCCGGATCATCGAACCGGTCGGGATCGAAGGCGTGCGGGCAGGCCCAGTTGTCCTTGTTGCGCTGGGTCAGCCAGGGCGCGACGACCAGCATCGATCCTTCTTCCAGCTGCTTGTCGCGCATCTCCATCGGACAGGTGACTTCGCGCGGGAAGAAGGCGACCGGCGGATAGAGGCGCAGCGTTTCGCGGAAGATGTTGCGGACATGGCCCATATCCTTGAGCATCGGCGCGGTCAGCACATCGTCGCCGGCGATGCCGGCCACTTCGGCGCGCACCCGATCCTGGATATGGGCGCATTCGGCCAGCATGTAGAGCGCCCAGGTCATGGTGCTGGCCGAGGTTTCATGGCCGGCAAGGAAGATGGTCGACACCTGTTCCATCACCTGTTCGCAGGTGAAATGGGCGCCGGTCTGCGCATCCTGCACCTCGATCAGCGACTGGAGAATGTCGCGATGGGGCGCCTCGCCCCGGTCATGATAGCCTTCGTAGCGGGCCTCAACGATCGGGCGGAACACGTCATGGATGGCGCGGGCCGGCCCTTTCGAGCGTTTCTCGAACCAGCCGGCGGGGATGCCGTAGAGGCGCAGCATCGAGGCGGAATGGGCGAGCCGCTGGAACCGGCCGAAGGCGGTATGGATGATGTTGGAGCGTTCTTCGTCCAGCGTCTGCGAGAAGAGGGTGCGGAAGATGATGTCGGCCGCGACATGGGTCATCATCGGGTCGATATCGACCGGCTTTGATCGATCGGCAGCATCGAGCCGGGCGAGCAGATCGTCGGCGGCGGCGACCATCAGCGGCATGGAACGATTGAGCGCGGTATGGGCAAAGGCGGGATTGACCATTGCCCGCTGGCTTTCCCAATCCTCGCCATTGGCGGAGAAGACCGAATTGCCGATCAGCGGATCGAGATTGCGGACCAGTTCGCTATGCTTGGGGAAGGCAGTGCCGCCCTTGAGGATCTTGTCCACCAGCGGCAGTTCATTGGCGATATACATGGTCTGACCCGGCATGCGGATCTCGCCCATCTTCATCGTATAGCTCTTATCGAACAGCACATGGATCCAGCTGTGCCAGCCGCGCAGGAAGCGCTTGACGAGGCCGCGCTTCGATCTGGGCGGCTCGGGATAGGGGGGCGTGAAGGGCGCGCTCACGGGATCGTCCGAAAGGCGGCGACCGCCTCGTCCACGGTGCGGCGGCCGGCGGTCAGGCTCACGAAATCCAGCGGCGACAGGCGGTCGCCGACCCTGAGATAATCGAAATGCGCCTCATATTTGTTGGACCAGCCCCCGTGATAATTTTCGGCCAAGTAGAAGAGATGGAAACGCGGCGATAGCATGTCCACCCGCGCGGCAAATTGATCGGCGACAAGGCGCAGCGGATTGACGTTGTAATAGGCTGCGCCGTCGGGCGGCGAGCTGATGTCGACATAGCGGAAAGGCTGGTCGGCGAGCGCTTTCAGGTCGGCATGATACCAGAGCGCGTCGCGGCGCAGGCCGATCACCGGCACCACCTGCCCCATGCCGACCATGACGAAATGATCGGGCAGCGCGCCGTTACGTATGGCAAGGATGCGGCGCAGCAGGCTCATGCCCAGGATCGTGCCGGCGCTGTGGGTGACGAGCTGGATCTCGTCCCAGTCGCCGTCCAGCTCCGCCGCGATGCGGGCGGCGAACTGGTCGAGCCGGGCATCGAGTTCGTCGCCCGGCCCGTCGGCGGCGAGCGCGCCATGATAGGTCATGAAGCGCAGCAGCCAGGGCACGACCAGCTTGTCGAGGATGCGGCCGGAGAAGACGGCGCTGATGCCGATGCCGACCAGCGCACTGGCCCAGAAGGGCAGCAGCAGCGACAGCAGCAGCGCCGGGACCAGCGCCAGCAGCAGCGGGATCAGCACGGCCAGGATCGGCGGATAGAGGATGGTGATGACCGGACCGCGGCGCAATTTGCGCATCCGGCCGAACTGCATCAACCGGGCATGGCCGGCATAGGCGCGAGCCGCGCGCCAGGCGAGGGTGAAGGGATGGCGGATCCAGACCTTGCCGATCAAATCTTCCCAGCGAAGATATTCATAGTCGGTCTCGACCCCGGCGCTGGCGTTGGAGACGGTCCACAGCGCCGAGTTGGCGGGGCCGGCGCGGCGCGCGCTGACCGCCACCGCTTCGCCGGTCAGCGCGGTGTAGCGGGCCGCCTGATCGCGATAGAGCTGGTGATAGAAACGGACGCCGCGCGGATCAAAACCACCCAGGTAAAAGACTTTACGCTTGAATTTCTGCACTGCCCCGGTCCTAATCGGGACATGACCACGCCCGAACGCGACTATTGCTATTTCATAGACCATCGCAAATACAACCGGAATGTCGGCTGTAGGAAGCATGACAATATGTATGGCATCAATGGCGGCGGCAGCGAGCGCGACCGCTGGCGCGCCGACATGACATTCTATCGCCATATGAAGGCCAATGGCGATCCGATGGCGCTGCCCTCGCTGATCGCCTGCCTGACCTTTGGCTGGTTCTGCTGGAATTATCATCCCGGCAAGGGGCTGTGGCGCGGACAATTGTTGCGCCGCTTCGCAAAGGCGCCCAAGTGAGCGGCATGAGCGATCCCAAGCATGTGAAGGTCGGCCCGGTTACTTTCGGCAACGACCTGCCCTTCGTCCTGATTTCCGGCCCCTGCCAGATCGAGAGCCGCGACCATGCGCTGTTCATGGCCGATGCGCTGGCCAAGGCGGCGGCAGATGCGGGCGTGCCCTTCATCTTCAAGAGCAGCTTCGACAAGGCCAACCGCACATCGGTATCGGGCAAGCGCGGCGTCGGCATCGACGCGGGGCTGGCGATCCTGGCCGAGGTGAAGGCGGTGCTGGGCTGCCCGGTGCTGACCGACATTCATGGCCCCGAACAGGTGGAGGCGGCGGCGCAGGCGGTGGACATCCTGCAGATCCCGGCCTTTCTCTGTCGCCAGACCGACCTGCTGATCGCGGCAGGCAAGACCGGCGCGGTGATCAACGTCAAGAAGGGGCAGTTCCTGGCCCCCTGGGACATGGCGGCGGTGGCGCAGAAGGTCGCCTCGACCGGCAATGAGCGCATATTGCTGACCGAGCGGGGCGCGAGTTTCGGCTATAATACGCTGGTCAGCGACATGCGCGCGCTGCCGGTGATGGCGGAAACGGGCTATCCCGTCGTGTTCGACGCCACCCATTCGGTGCAGCAGCCCGGCGGGCTGGGGTCGGCCTCCGGCGGCCAGCGCGACTATGCCCCGCTGCTGGCGCGCAGCGCGGTGGCGGCCGGCGTGGCGGCAATCTTCGCCGAGGCGCATGAAGACCCGGACAATGCCCCGTCGGACGGGCCGGTGATGCTGAAACTCGACTGGGTCGGGCCAATGCTGAAGCAGTTGAAGGCGATCGATAGGGTGGTGAAGGGGTAAATTTCCCCCTTCACCCGGAAAATGCCTTACGGCCGGGCCTGGCCGCGGCCGCGGACGATCCATTTATAGGTGGTGAGCCCTTCGAGCGCGACCGGACCGCGCGCGTGGAGACGGCCGGTCGAGATGCCGATTTCCGCGCCCAGGCCGAACTCGCCGCCATCGGCGAACTGGGTCGAGGCGTTCCACATCACGATCGCGCTGTCGACGGCGTTGAGGAAGCGTTCGGCCACCGCCGCATCCTCGGTGATGATCGCGTCGGTATGATGGCTGGCATGGGCGGCGATATGGGCGATCGCCTCCTCCACGCCATCGACCAGCCGGATCGAGACGATGGCGTCGAGATATTCGGTGTCCCAATCCTCATCCGATGCGGCGACCACGCGTTCGTCCATCGCCTGCACCGCGTCATCGCCGCGCACTTCGCATTTGGCGTCGAGCAGCGCCTTCACCAGCGCGGGGGCATGGCCATAGGCGCGGTCGATCAGTACCGTTTCGGTCGAGCCGCAGACGCCGGTGCGGCGCAGCTTGGCATTGAGCACCAGGCTTTCCGCCATGGCGGGATCGGCCGCGCCATCGACATAGCTGTGGTTGATGCCGTCAAGATGGGCGAGGACGGGCACCCGCGCCTCTTCCTGCACGCGCGCGACCAGGCTCTTGCCGCCGCGCGGCACGATGAGATCGACGAAATCCGATGCGCGCAGCAGCGCGCCGACCACCGCGCGATCGGTGGTGGGAATGAGCTGCACCGCTTCGGCGGGCAGGCCGGCGGCGGCGATCCCCTCTGCCATGGCGGCGTGGATGGCGCGGTTGCTTTCCTTCGCCTCGCTGCCGCCGCGCAGGATTACGGCATTGCCGGCGCGCAGGCAGAGAGCTGCGGCGTCAGCGGTGACGTTGGGGCGGCTTTCATAGATGATGCCGATGACGCCCAGCGGCACGCGGACGCGGCTCAATTCCAGCCCGTTGGGGCGCACGCTGCTGTCGATCACGCTGCCGAGCGGATTGTCGAGAGTCGCGACCTGATCGACCCCGGCGGCCATGGCAGCGATCCGATCCTCGTCCAGCCGCAGCCGGTCCAGCATCGCGGCGGACAGGCCATTGTCGATGCCATTGTCCATGTCGCGCGCATTGGCGGCGAGGATAGCGGGCGCCTGATCGCGCAGCGCCTGGGCCGCGCGGCGCAGCGCGTCGACCTTCTGCGCGTCCCCGGCTGGCGCGAGCAGGGCGGCGGCGCGGCGCGCACGCGCGCCCATCTGCGCGATCAGCATTTCGGGGGTCTGCGTCAGGTCGTTCATCGGTAATCTCGCTTCAAATTCGGCAGCGGCTTAGCACGAAAATGTCGCAGGACGGAACCCTGACGAAGAGGGAAGATGGTAGGGAGCGGTTGCCGGCGGCCGACCCATGGGTCGCATATGGATCGGCCGTCGGCAGGCAAGATAGTCCTGCCTCCTCGACTCACCTAGCCTTGCGGCGGTGCCAGCGCATACCCCGATAGGGGTAAATTGCGCATTTCCCGTAATAAAATTCGGCACTCAGCTGCTCATCATCCCGACGATGCGGACCAATTGGGATTCCCGGCTGCAACCGGTCTTGTCATAGATGGAGCGCAATTGGGCCTTGAGCGTCTCGGCCGACACACCGCGCCGCGCCGCAATATCCGCACGGGACAGGCCTGCGGCAAGATGGATGGCGATATCCGCCTCAGCCGGGGTCAGGCGAAAGGTCCGCATCAACAGGCGGACATGCCGCTCTGTCGGAGCCCCTACCCGTGCAACGATGATCGCACGCGGCGCAAAGGGCAGCGCCCATGGCCGCGCCGGCAATGGGAAGAATTCCAGCATGATGCCGACGCCGCCATCGGCATCGGCCAGCGCCACCGGATCGGCTTCGCGCGCCGGCACGTCCACCACCGCGCGCACGGAGCGCAGGATGGCGCGCGTTTCGTCGCTCCGATCGCTCTGCAACCAGCCATCGACGACCCGTAGCCGGCTGGCAGACAGTAAGGCGTCGGCGCGCGGCGTCATGCCCCCCACCCGCCCGGTCGCGTCAAGCAGCCAACAGGCGCGGTCCATGGTTTCGAACGTGCCGGCCAACAGACCAAAGCCCTGTTGCTCGATCGCGCGCTGCAACCGGACGGCATGGCGGGCATGGTTTGCGAGCTCGGCGAACAGGTTGCGCTGTTCCGCACTGGTGCGGCCATCCGCCTCGCTGCGCAACAGCGCGAAGCCGATCATCATATTATCGTCGGCGACCAGGCGCGTCTGGCAACCGTGAAAAATGTCATAATCGCTGCACAGGTCGAGATAGTCGTCGGCGCGCAACGCCTGACGCGCAATATCATAATGGGCTTCATGCACAATCGCCGGGCGCGCTGGCAGTCGGTCGGCCGCGACCCGGAAATTGAGGTCCGGGGCCGCGCCGTCGATCATCGATGACTTTTCGATGATATCCGGGGCCACGTCGCTGATCCAGTTGAAGGCCGCGGCACCAGGACCGAAACCGATCAGTTGCCCGTGGCGCGACCCCGTCGCCTGCGCCATGGCGCGCAGCGCCGCATCCCAGAGCTGTGGCTCCAGCGCGGCCGACAGAAAGAGGTCGGCCCACGGATCGCTGCCTTCGGCGTATGACGCCATATAACCCCCTTGTCCCCATGCAATGGGTCGCTCAAGTCCAGAGCGGAGTCAAATGGCCAGCAGGCGCGAATACGTAATTTCCGCCATATATTGATGCAGATCAGGAAAGATCAGGCCGCCTGGGCCAGCGCCTCTTCCTTGGCCGCGCGGAACAGGCGACAGGGCGGGACGTTGCGCCATTCCAGTTCGTCACTGACCTGGTCGAACAGCGGGTCGATGAGGCGGCGGACATAGCGCGAATATTGGTAGATGATGAAGCTGCCACCCGGACGCAGCACGGCGCGCGTCTCTTCACAGATGGTTTCGCCCACGCCCGTCGGCAGGGTGGAGAAAGGCAGGCCCGAAAGGACATAGTCGGCCTTCTGATAGCCCGCTTCCTTGACGAAGCGGCGCACGTCGGCAGCCGAGCCATGGACCACGCGCAGGCGCGGATCGTCGATCGCATCCTCCAGATAGGCGACGAAATCGAGATTGAGGTCGATCGCCAGCAAGGTGGCATCAGGATGCATCCGGTCGAGAATGGCCTGGGTGAAGGTGCCGACGCCGGGACCATATTCGACGAACAGGCGGGTCCGTGCCCAGTCGACGCCGTCCAGCGAGCGCGCGACCAGTTGCGACGAGGAGGGGATGACCGAACCGATCATGCCGGGATGCTTCATGAACTGGCGGAAGAACATGGCCCACTGGCTGCGGAAGGAGCGGCTGCCACCGCGCGTCGAAATCCTGGTCTTCTTGTCTTTGAACGGTAGGGAGGCCATCAAAATCCGCCTGACTGACTAACAAAATCGGCCTCGCAAAATTGATGTCCGCTGGCAAGCGGCTTTGCGCGCCATGAGATAGAACGCGCGGCCAGGCGATGGGTTCACCCCGCCTCCGGCCGCGCGCTTATCCCAAGTCCATCAGCGTTCGCGGGCGCGCAGCATGCCGGGCGCGATGAAGCCGATCGGATCGACCTGCATCGCGCTCTGCTTCAAGGTCGCCTGGATCTGCTCATATTCCCGCTCCATTTCCGGCGTGACCGAGGCGCGGGTTTCCTCCAGCGCCGCCTCGAAATGGGCCATGGTGACGGCTTCGACCCGCAGCGACTGGCGCAGCGCGATGAGGCCAGCCCGGCGGGACAGATCCTCCAGATCCGCGCCGGTGAACCGCTCCGTCCGCTGCGCGAGTTGGTCGAGATCGACATCGCCGGCCAGCGGCATCTTCTTCGTATGGATCGCCAGGATGCGCTTGCGCCCGGCCTGGTCGGGCACCGGCACATAGATGAGTTCGTCGAAGCGGCCGGGGCGCAGCAGCGCCGGATCGACCAGGGTCGGCCGGTTGGTGGCGCCGATGACGACCACCGACTGCAATTCCTCCAGCCCGTCCATTTCGGCGAGGATGGTGTTGACCACCCGCTCCGTTACGGCCGGCTCGCCAAGGCCACCGCCACGGGCGGGGACCAGGCTGTCCAGTTCGTCGATAAAGATGACGGTCGGCGCCACCTGTCGCGCGCGGGCGAACAGGCGGGCAATCTGCTGCTCGCTCTCTCCATACCATTTGGACAGGAGGTCGCTCGACTTGGTGGCGATGAAATTGGCCTGCGCCTCACGCGCGACCGCCTTGGCCAGCAATGTCTTGCCGGTGCCCGGCGGACCATAGAGGAGGAAGCCCTTGGCCGGGCGGATGCCCAGGCGCCGGAAGGCGTCGGGATCCTTGAGCGGCAGTTCGACCCCTTCCTTGAGGCGCATCTGGGCATCGTCCAGGCCGCCAATGTCGGCCCAGCCGATATTGGGCGCCTGCACCATCACCTCGCGCATGGCCGAGGGCTGGACCCGCTTGATCGCCGAGAGGAAATCCTCCCGCGTGACCGACAGATCCTCCAGCACGTCGGGCGGGATCGTGCCTTCCTCCAGATTAAGGCGCGGCATCAGCCGGCGCACCGTCTCGATCGCGGCCTCGCGGGTCAGCGCGGCAAGATCGGCGCCGACAAAGCCATAGGTCATGCGCGCCAGTTCGGCGAGATCGACCCGGTCGCCGAGCGGCATGCCGCGGGTATGGATGCCCAATATCTCGCGCCGGCCGCGTTCGTCGGGCACGCCGACGACGATTTCGCGGTCGAACCGGCCGGGTCGGCGCAGCGCTTCATCGATCGCCTCGGGCCGGTTGGTGGCGGCGATGACGACCAGATTGGTGCGCGGCTCCAGCCCGTCCATCAGCGTGAGAAGCTGGGCGACGAGGCGCTTTTCCGTCTCGCCGGTGACCTGACCGCGCTTGGGCGCGATCGAGTCGATCTCGTCGATAAAGAGGATGGAGGGTGCCGCCTTGGCCGCTTCCTCGAAAATGTCGCGCAGCTTCTTTTCCGACTCGCCATAGGCCGAGCCCATGATTTCGGGGCCGTTGATGAGGAAGAATTCGGCTTCCGATTCATTGGCGACGGCGCGGGCGAGCCGGGTCTTACCGGTGCCCGGCGGTCCATGGAGCATGACCCCCTTGGGCGGATCGACGCCCAGTCGCTCGAACAATTCGGGATAGCGCAGCGGTAGCTCGACCATCTCGCGCAATTGGTCGATCGTTTCGGCCATGCCGCCGACATCATCATAGGTGACGTCGGCCCGGCGGGATTCACGCGGCTCCTCATATTCGGCGCGCAGTTCCACCTCGGTCTCGGCATCGATATGGACGATGCCCTTGGGCACGGTCGACACCACGATCAGGCGGATTTCCTGCAGCGCATAGGCCGGCGCCGCCAGCATCTGTCGCAGATGGGCCGGCATGTCGCCGGGCGGCACCTGTTGCTGGCCGGCGGTGGCGACGACATCGCCCGCGACAAGCGGCCGCTGAAAGAAAACCCGCTTCAGTGCATCGGGATTGCCCTGGAGCCGGAGATTATTTTGTGCAGGCGCGAACACCACGCGCTGGGCCGGACGCGGATCGATCTTGCGCAGCTGGACGAAGTCGCCCGAGCCGACGCCGGCATTGGCGCGCTGCAAACCATCCAGCCGCAACACGTCCAGCCCCTCATCTTCCTTGTAGGGACGCACTACCCGAGCCGGAGTCGAACGCTTGCCGACAATCTCTACGACATCGCCTTCGGCCAACTGCAATTCGGCCATTACCGTCAGCGGAAGCCGCGCCAAACCGCGCCCCGCATCTTCCGGCCGCGCGTTGGCGACCTGAATCCTGCGTCCGCTGCTATCCTGATCGGCCATGGTCATCCCCGTCCTTTTGGTTGCGAAACGAAGATAGGTAACGCCGGGGGTGAGGGAAAGGGGCCGTGCTTCGTTATGCCGGGAACAAAAAAAGGGCCGATCCGAAGACCAGCCCGAAAAGTTTTAGGAGAGGATGCCTGAAAGGCCTTTTCTATGTGCGCTGCAGCGGGTATTTTTGCAAGTGCGAAAAGAATCGAGGAGTTGCATTTTTTGCATCTTGCCATTTGCCGCGTTTTCCTGCTCATTGCAGTCAGGATGCTTGAACCGGGGAAGCGCGCCGCTTGATAATGACAGATGATGCGACGCAGCGGACCGGCTTATAGAATTTAACGATTATGCGCAGATTGCCGCCTCTTACGGCCCTGGAGGCCTTTGTTCAGGTTGCCCGCCTTGGTTCGGTCAAGGCGGCCGCCGAGGAACTCGCCTTGTCGACGCCGGCGCTGAGCCGCCGCGTCCAGGCGCTGGAGCGATTCATCGGGCGCCCCTTGTTCGACCGCAAGCATCAGGCGCTGGAGATCAATTCCGAAGGCCAGCGGCTGCTGGACGACATCGCCCCGGCGCTGGATTCTCTCAGCCAGGCGCTGGAGAATATCCAGAGCGGCGGCAACCAGCTTCGCCTGCGCCTAGCGGTGATGCCGCTGTTCGCGACGCAGCGGCTGTTTCCGCATCTGGGCCGGCTGCGCCAGCAACATCCGCAACTGCATATCGACATCGAGACGACGCCCCATGCCGTCGCGCGCTTGGGCGAAGGGCTGGATGCAGCGATCGTGCTGGCGAGCAAGGATATCGATCCGGCGCTCTATGCCTATGAGTTGGACCATGAGCAGGTCTATCTGATCGGCCGCCGCGAGATGGCGGAAGGGCCGAACAGCCTGCATTCTCCGAGCGAGCTGGCCCAGCAGACGATCCTGCTGCATCGCGACATGGCCTTGTCCTTCGACGCGTGGAAGGATGTTGCTGGCATTCCCGACCTGCAGCCGCTGGCGATCGACAATTATGATTCGGGCCAGCTGATGCTGGAAGCCGCCGCCCAGGGGCTGGGCGTCGCGGTCATGCATGCCAGCCATTTCGAACAGTCGGGCGATCCCCGCCTGATCCGGCTGTTCCCCAACATCCGCGTCGAAAGCCCATATCGCTATTATTTCGTCTGCCGCCCGCGCGCGCTGCAGACCCGCTCGGTGCGCATCTTCCGTGACTGGCTGGTCGCCGCAAACATCTGACGCGCAACGGAAAAACTGGCGCGGATTCAACCCCGTGCGACTTTTGCCAAGCACGCCCTTAACCTTGATCCGGTGCCTCCGTTATAGAATGCATGACTGGGGCATCCACATCCAACGCCGGCTCGCATCAGGGGCTGACCGACCGCCTTTCCCGCTGGGCCAGGGGCCTGTCCGGCAAGCCGGATGAACCGCAGCCGGCGAGCGAGCAGCGCGCACGGGCGGGTAGTGCCGCCAGCCGCGAGGTCAATCGCCGCCGACGTCTCTATGAGGAGATCGGCGAATTTCTGTTCGCCCATGATCTGGACCTGACGCCGCTCAATTTCGGCGTGGCGCTCGACTATCTGACCGGCGCCAATATCGGCGTCGAAAAGGCAGTTCAGGCGGTGCTGATGGAGCGCGGCAAGATCAGCAATGCGTGGATGGAATCGGTAGCCGCCAGCCAGCGCGCGGACGAGGTGACGCCGGACGCACTCGCCTCCATGCTCGACAAGGTCGAGGAAAATCTGGACCAGTTTACCGGCCTGATGACGGAATCGCGCAATTCAGCCAAGGATTATGGCGCAGCATTGCAGGAACAGGCCAAGGGCCTGGCGGTTGGCGGCGATCATGAGCCGATCCTGGCACGGCTCGTCGGCCTGACCCGGTCGATGGTGGAGAAGACCCGCCAGGTCGAAAGCCAGTTGCGCGAGAACCAGAAGCAGACCCAGGCGCTGAAATCGAGCCTGGAGACCGCACGCCGCGCCGCCGAACATGATCATCTGACCGGCCTGCCCAATCGCCGCGCCTTTGAAGGCGTGCTACGCGAGGAGCTGAAACTGGCGAAGGAAGGCGACGAGCAATTGTCGGTCGCCTTCTGCGACATCGATCATTTCAAGCTGGTCAACGACACCCATGGCCATGAGACCGGCGACCGGGTGCTGAAGTTCGTAGCCGGCCTGCTCGCCAAGATTTCCGACGACCGATGCCATGTCGCCCGCCATGGCGGTGAGGAGTTCGTCATGCTGTTCCGCGGCAAGACGGCAGCCGAAACCTGCGAGGCGGTGGATGCCGTGCGCGAGGATCTGGCGACGCGCAGCCTGGTCAACCGCACCAATGGCGAACGGATGGAGCGGGTGAGCTTTTCCGCCGGCGTCGCGAATGTCCTGGCCTATGAAGACCCCCGCGCCGCGCTGAAAGCCGCCGACCGTGCCCTCTACCTGGCCAAGGAACATGGCCGCAACCGCGTCTATCTGGCGGCCGAAGCGGACTAGGGGGGATCGACATTCAGCGCTGACGGCCTGCAAATGGCGGTTCTCCGCGCTTCCGGTGCTCTCGTACTTTAAGTACGCTGCGCTCCGGGTCACGGAAAACCACCATTTTCGTCACGTCATCATCTGAATGTCGATCCCCCCTAGGCCGCCTCGTGCCGTTTAGAAATCCGGCTTTTCATAATGGGTCGGCGGGGTGATGACTTCCATCCGTTCGGACAAGAGCGGGCGGAAGGAGGGGCGTGACTTGAAGCCGGCATACCAGCGCTTGACCGGCTCATGCCCGGCCCAGTCGATGCCGCCCAGATAATCCGCCACCGACAGATGCGCCGCCGCCGCGATATCGGCGAGGCTGAGCGTGCCGCCAGCCATCCAGCTGCGATGGTCGAGCAGATAATCCATATAGTCCATATGGACATTGGCCCGGCGCATCGCCTCCCGCAGGACGCGGGCATCGGGCGAGACGCGCTCGATCAGCCGCTTCTTCATCCGCTCATGCAGCAGCGGGCCGACGACATCGCCATAGAAATTCTGGTCGAAGAAGGCGGTCAGGCGCCGCACTTCCGCCCGGCCTGCGGCCGTGCCGGAGATGAGCGGGAATTTTTCGACCGTTTCCTCGAAATATTCGCAGATCGCCTGGCTGTCGATCAGCGTGACGCCCTTTTCCTGGTCGACGACCACCGGGGTGGTGCCGGCCGGATTGAGATCCAGAAACTCGTCGCGCATTTCCCAGGGAGATTCGCGCACCAGATCATAGCCGATGCCTTTCTCGCCAAGCAGCAGACGGACCTTGCGGGAGAAGGGACAGAGCGGGAATTGGAAAAGTTGCCACATATGATCTTCTGTTAGGCCGGGGCCGCGCGCCGGGAAAGGCGCAAAAACACAGAAACACGGCGAAACGCGCATCGGCCCTTTAAGTCATGCTGCGCGCCTCCTACAACCTGCTGCAAGCGCATGGAATTTAGCGCACAGGAAAGGATAGCTGGATGTCTGACGATTTCTTCCCGGTTCCCTCCCAATGGGCCGCCCAGGCCCTGTTGGACCGGGAAGGCCGCGCGGCCGATTATGCACGCTCGATCGAGGATGCCGACGCCTATTGGCTGGAGCGGGCGCAGCGGCTGGACTGGATCACGCCGCCGACCAAGGCCGACGAAAGCAGCTTCCATGAGGCCGATTTCGGCGTCAAATGGTTCGCCGACGGCGAACTGAACGTCAGCGCCAACTGCATCGACCGGCATCTGGCCGAGCGGGGCGACCAGATTGCCATCATCTGGGAACCCGACAGCCCGGACGCCGATGTGCGCCGCTACACCTACAAGCAGGTGCATGAGGAAGTCTGTCGCCTTGCCAATGTGCTGAAGGACGCAGGCGCGCGGAAGGGCGACCGCATCACCGTCTATATGCCGATGATCCCCGAGGCAGCCTTTGCCCTGCTCGCCTGCGCGCGGATCGGCGCGATCCACAGCGTCGTGTTCGGCGGCTTTTCGCCCGAAGCGCTGGCCGGGCGTCTGGTCGATTGCGATTCGACCATCGTCATCACCGCCGACGAAGGGCGCCGCGCCGGCAAGACCGTGCCGCTGAAGGCCAATGTCGATGCCGCGCTGGCCGAGGCGCCCTGCGTCAACAAGGTGATCGTCGTGCAGGCGACCGGCGGCGCGGTGCAGATGCGGGAGGGGCGCGACATCTGGCTGCATGAGGCCGCGGCGCAGGTATCGGCCGACTGCCCGCCCGAACCGATGAATGCGGAAGACCCGCTGTTCATCCTCTACACCTCCGGCTCGACCGGCAAGCCCAAGGGCGTGCTGCATACGAGCGGCGGCTATCTGCTGTGGGCCAGCCTGACCCATGAACTGTGCTTCGACTATCGGCCCGGCGACATCTGGTGGTGCGCCGCCGACATCGGCTGGGTCACGGGCCACAGCTATATCGTCTACGGCCCGCTGGCGAACGGCGCGACCACCCTGATGTATGAGGGCGTGCCCAACTGGCCGACCCCGGCGCGCATCTGGGAAGTGGTCGACAAGCATCAGGTCCATACCATCTTCACCGCCCCCACGGCGCTGCGCGCGCTGATGAAGGAGGGCGACGACTATGTGCATTCGACCAGCCGCGCCTCGCTGCGCGTGCTGGGCACGGTCGGCGAACCGATCAATCCGGAAGCCTGGCGCTGGTATCATGGCGTCATCGGCGAAGGCCGCTGTCCGATCATCGACACCTGGTGGCAGACCGAGACCGGCGGCGCGATGATCGCGCCGATGCCGGGCGCCACCGACCTGAAGCCGGGCAGCGCGACCCTGCCGATGCCCGGTGTCATTCCCCAGATATTGGACGGCGACGGCGCGGTGCAGGACGGCGCGACCGAAGGCAATCTGGTGATCGCGGGCAGCTGGCCGGGTCAGATGCGCACGGTGTGGGGCGACCATGAGCGCTTCTTCCAGACCTATTTTACGACCTTCCCCGGCAAATATACCACCGGCGACGGCGCGCGGCGCGACGCGGACGGCTATTACTGGATCACCGGCCGGGTCGACGATGTCATCAACGTGTCCGGCCACCGCATGGGCACGGCCGAGGTCGAGAGCGCGCTGGTGCTGCATGAAAGCGTCGCCGAGGCCGCCGTGGTCGGCTTCCCGCACGACATCAAGGGCCAGGGCATCTATGCCTATGTCACGCTGAACGCGAACGAGGAACCGAGTGACGACCTGCGCAAGGATCTGGTGAAATGGGTGCGGACCGAAATCGGCCCGATCGCCACGCCCGACGCGATCCAGTTCGCGCCCGGCCTGCCCAAGACGCGTTCGGGCAAGATCATGCGCCGCATATTGCGCAAGATCGCCGAGGGCGAAGTGTCCGCGCAGGCGCTGGGGGACGTTAGTACACTTGCCGACCCGTCGGTGGTGGATAATCTGGTCGCCAATCGTCAGGGATAAAAAGACACGCCGGACAAGGAACTTATCACCGGCGTGCGTATCCATTCGACATAGCTGGGTCGTGCGGGCGGGGTAGCGCGCGCAGGGCCCAGGCGAGACTTCCGTAAAAGGAGCAGCCCATGGCCCGTTACACGTCCGTCGCCCGCCTGTTGCACTGGATCATCGCGATCCTGATCCTGGTCAATCTGTGGCTGGGCTTTGCCCATGACAGCCTGCCCAAGGACTGGAAGGTGATGCCGGTCCACAAGTCGATCGGCCTGACCGTATTGGCATTGACGCTGGTCCGGCTCGGCTGGCGGCTGGGGCACAAGCCGCCGGCGCTGCCGGCCGCGATGCCGGGCTGGGAGAAGCTGGCCGCTAACCTCACCCATATCGCCTTCTACGCCTTCATGCTGATCGTGCCGCTGTCCGGCTGGATCATGTCGTCGGCGGGCGAGCGGCCGCTGAACTGGTTCTTCCTGTTCGACGTGCCGAAATTCGGCGTGGCCAAGGGCGATGCGATCGTCGGCATCTCGCACGAGGCGCATGAGCTGATCCCCTGGCTGTGGAGCGCGCTCATCATCGTCCACATATTGGCGGCGCTGCGCCATCATTTCCTGCTGAAGGACGGGGTGCTGCGGCGGATGCTGTGATCTCCCTCTAACGTCATGCCGAACTTGTTTCAGCATCCAACAGGCCCGACAGGCGGTTGGCCTGCTGGGAGAAATGGACCCTGAAACAAGTTCAGGGTGACGATGATGGTTAAGCGACTAAAGTTCGCCTGCCCTTACACCATCTCGCCGGCGAGCAGGCGCGGGAGGGCGCCGGACTGGCCGCGGGCTTCGGCCATGAAGCGGTTCTTGAGCAGACTGGTGCGCTGCACGGCGGCAAGGCCGGCGCGGCGGACCAGCGAGGGCAGCTTGCCGGGAATGTCGAACAGGCGAACCAGGCCATCCATCGCGACGCTGGTCATCATCGTGTCGAGGCCGCGCCAGCGCTGGTAGCGGGCGAGCAGCTGCGCATCGCCCGGATCGAGGCCAAGGCGCATGCCTTCGACCAATACCTCGACCAGCGCCGCCACGTCGCGGAAGCCGAGATTGAGGCCCTGACCGGCGATCGGGTGGATGGCATGGGCGCTGTCGCCGACCAGCGCGAGGCGGGTGTCGGTGATGCGCGCGGCATGGTGGAAGCCGAGCGGATAGGAGGAGCGCGGGCCGGCCAGGCTGATCTCGCCCAGGAAGCCGCCGATGCGCTTCTGCATTTCGGCGAGCCAGGCGCGTTCCGACAGCTTGAGCATCGCCGGCGCCTGATCGGTGGGCACGGTCCAGACCACGGCCGAGCGGGTGCCCGGCAGCATCGGCAGCAGCGCGAGCGGACCGCCGACATAGAAGATTTCATAGGCGGTGTTGGCGTGCGGCACTTCATGGTCGATCGCGGTGACCATGGCGGTGTGCTTATATTGCCAGCGGGTGGTGTTGATGCCCGCCGCCTCGCGCGTGGGGCTGTTGCGCCCTTCCGCCGCGACCAGCAATGCGCCGTGGATCGTCGCGCCGTTCTGGAGCGTCAGGGTGACGCCGTCGGCATTACGATCGACATGGACGGCGCGGTCGGGCTGGAAGAGGGTAAGGTTTTCGACCTCGGCGGCGGTCTGCGCCAGCGCGACGCGCAGGTCGCGATTGGGGAACATGGTCCCCATCACGCCATCATCCGCGTCCGGCACGAAATCGAGCGCGCCCGGCTCCAGCCCGTCGCTGACCCAGATACGGTCGATCGGGCAGCCCTTGCCTTCCAGATGCGCGCCGACGCCGATCGCCTGGAGCATCGCGAAGCTGGTCGAGCTGATCGCCGAGACGCGGCCGTCGAAGCCGGCGGCCGTGGCCTGCACGGGGTCGGCCGGATCGATCACGGCGCATTGCACGCCATGGCGCGAAAGAGCGATGCCCAGGGTGAGGCCAACCAGGCCCCCGCCAAGAATGACGACGTCGAAGCGTTGCATGGGCATCTGTCTAGGCGCTTGCGAAGGCTTTGAAAAGCATCACCCCCGCTTTCGGGGTGAAAGCGGGGGCGACATTTTGTCTCAGGTGAGAGGCTGGATCAGAGCGTGCGGACCCAGCCGGCCGGATCGACCACGCTGCCGCGCTGGATGCCGGTCAGTTCGGCGCGCAGGCTTTCGGTGACCAGACCGCCATCGCCATTGCCGACGGTGAAATCGCCGTCGGTGCTCTTGACCGTGCCGATCGCCGTGACGACCGCAGCGGTGCCGCAGGCGAACGCCTCGCGCAGCTTGCCGCTGGCGGCGTCGGCGCGCCACTGGGCGAAGCTGTAGGGCTCCTCGCGCACCTCATGCCCCTTGGCGCGGGCGAGGCTGATGATCGAGTTGCGGGTGATGCCGGGCAGGATGGTGCCGGTCAGCGGCGGGGTGACGATCGAGCCGTCATCCATCACGAAGAAGACGTTCATGCCGCCCAGTTCCTCGACCCACTTATTCTCGGCGGCGTCGAGGAAGACGACCTGGTCGCAACCATGCTTGATCGCTTCCTTCTGCGCGACCAGCGACGCGGCATAATTGCCGCCGCACTTGGCCGCACCGGTGCCGCCGCGCGCGGCGCGGGTATAATGTTCCGACACCCACAGGGTCACGGCCTTCTTGCCGCCCTTGAAGTAAGCGCCGGCGGGCGAGGCGATGACGCAGAAAATATATTCGTTCGACGGACGCACACCCAGGAAGGCTTCGCTGGCGAACAGGAAGGGGCGCAGATATAGGCTGCCCTCACCCGACGGGATCCAGTCCGCGTCGATCTTCACCAACTGCTCGACCGCTTCGAGGAACATGTCTTCCGGGATCGCCGGCATCGCCATGCGTTCGGCGGACTCGGCGAAGCGACGGGCATTTTCCTCCGGCCGGAACATGGCGACGCTGCCGTCGGCCAGGCGATAGGCCTTCATGCCTTCGAAGATTTCCTGGGCATAATGGAGCACGGCGCAGGCCGGATCGAGCTGGAACGGCTCGCGCGGACCGACGCTGTGGCTGTGCCAGCCCTGCCCCTCGGTATAGCGGATGGTGACCATATGGTCGGTGAAGAGCCGGCCGAAGCCCGGATCCTCCAGAAGTACCGCGCGCGCGTCCGCCGCCACAGCCTTGCTGCTGGGGGTAACGGTAAAGCGCGACTTCTGTTCGACGTCCATGGTGAGTCTCCTTTGGGTTGGACGGGGGCGCCTATGTCACATCCGGCCCCGCGAAACAATTGGTCATATATACTGACCAATTTTGGAATAAAGAGCCAAGGCGCCGTCGCTGGCCTCTTCCCGTCCCAGCGCGCGCCCTGTATCGCATGCGCCATGCACTTCTTTTCGGACAATGCCACCCCGATCTGCCCCCAGGTGATGGCCGCCATCGCCGGCGCGGACCATGCCGACCATGGCTATGACGGCGACGCGTGGAGCGCGCGGCTGGACGGCGCCTTTTCCGACCTGTTCGAAACGCCGGTGAAGGCGCAATGGATCGCCACCGGCACGGCGGCGAACAGCATCGCGCTCGCCTGCCTGTGCCCGCCCTATGGCGGGGTGATCTGTCATGAGGAAGCGCATATCGTCGTCGACGAATGCGGCGCGCCGGGCTTCTACACCCATGGCGCCAGCCTGATGGCGCTGCCGGGCGTCGGCGCCAAGCTGCTGCCCGATGTCGTGACGGCAAGGCTCAAGGCGATCCGCCCCGACGTGCATCAGGTGCCGGCACGGGCGATCAGCATCACCAATGCGACCGAATATGGCATGGTCTATAGGCCGGACGAGGTCGCGGCGCTGGGCGAGATCGCCAAGGCTCATGGGCTGGGCTTCCACATGGACGGCGCGCGCTTCGCCAATGCGGTGGCGCATCTGGGCTGCGCCCCCGCCGACGTCACCTGGCGCGCGGGGATCGACATCCTCTCCTTCGGCTGCGTCAAGAATGGCGGCATGGTGAGCGAGGCACTTCTGTTCTTCGGTCCCGAGCGGGAGGCGCGGGCGGCGGAAGCGGCGCGCTGGCGCAAGCGGGCGGGCCATCTCTTTTCCAAGGGTCGCTACCTTGCCGCGCAGATATTGGCGATGGTCGAGGACGGACTGTGGCTGGACAATGCCCGCGCCGCCAATGGCGCGGCGCAGGCGCTGGCGCAGGCAGCGGCCGGGCGGCTGATGCACCCGGTGGAGGCCAATGAGCTGTTCGTCTGGCTGACCCCGGCAGAAGCGGCGACGCTGCGCGCGCAGGGCTTCGATTTCTATGACTGGGGCGAGGGCGCGGCGCGGCTGGTGACCAACTGGTCGCAGGATGCGCAGAGCGTCGCGCCACTGGCCGCCGCGATCCGGGCATTGGGGCATCATGACGCCTGACGACAGGGCGCAGCGCGGGATGGAGCGGGGCGGGATGGAGCGGGGCGGCATCGCCCTGCCCTTCATCCTCGTCACGCTGATCTGGAGTTCGACCTGGATCGTCATCCGCGACCAGCTGGGCAGCGTGCCGGCCAGCTGGTCGGTCTGCTATCGCTTCCTGCTGGCGGGCGTGGCGATGGCCGCGTTCGCGCGGATGCGCGGCGTGTCGCTCAATATCGGGCGGGGCGGGCTGGTCTTTGCCGCGCTGCTGGGCACGGCGCAGTTCGTGCTCAATTTCAACTTCGTCTATCGCGCCGAAGTCTATCTGACGTCGGGCGTGGTGGCGGTGGTCTATGCGATGCTGCTGATCCCCAACAGCATCCTGGCCTGGATCTTCCATCGCCAGCCGGTGAGCCGCGCCTTCATCGGCGGGTCGGTGATCGCGACGGCGGGCATCGTGATGATGCTGGTGCATGAATATCGCTTTGCCGGGATCGACCCGGACAAGGTGCTGCTGGGCGCGGCCTTTGCCTGTGCCGGCCTGATGAGCGCATCGACCGCCAATGTGATGCAGGGGATGTAGATCGCCCGCAGGCTGCCGATGATCGCGGTGCTGGCCTGGGCAATGCTGATCGGCGCCGGGATCGACGCTGCCTTTGCCTGGATCACCACCGGGCCGCCGGTGATCGAGCCGCGGATCGGCTATCTGCTGGGCATAGGCTGGCTGGCGCTGGCGGGATCGGTCGTCACATTCCCGCTCTATTTCGGGCTGATCCAGCGCATGGGCGCGGGTCGGGCCGCCTATACCAGTGTGCTGATTCCGGTGATCGCGATGCTGATCTCGACACTGGCCGAGGGCTATCGCTGGAGCGGGCTGGCGGTGCCGGGCGCGCTGCTGGCGATCGCCGGGATGGTGATCGCGCTGCGGGCGAAAACTAGAGCCTGACGCCGCCGGGCTGGTAACGCAGCTTGGCCATGTTGAGGCGGGCGATCAGGCTGCTGAGCGATTCCGGTGCAGGGGCCGCGCGATCGGGCACGGACATGGCGTTGATGCGGTCACCGAGCGTGGAAACAGTCTTGTCGATGCTGGTCATGACACACCCTTGTTGATGCGGTAATCCCGCTTTCGGCGCACGCTGGTTAACGGGGCGTAAACCATGCGACGAACCGATCAGCAAGGCTGATTTTCTTCCACAAGACAGGCCCTTAGACCTTCGACATGGGTGGGGTAAAGAGGTTTCCAATCAAGCAGCCGACGCGCCCGACCATTGGCGACGCGGCGGTTTTCGGCATAGAAGGCCAGCGCCTGGGGCGAGAGGTCCGCCTGTTCCAGCGACAGCAGCGGCGGCAGCGACTGGCCCAGCAGTTCGCAGGCGGTGGCGATCACGTCATTCTGGGCGCAGGGCCGGTCGTCGGCCAGATTATAGGCACCGGGCGGGCCGTCAAAGGCGGCGATGATGCCACCGACGATATCGTCGACATGGACCCGGCTGAATATCTGTCCGGGCAGGGCGATGCGGTGCGCCTTGCCGGCCCGGACGCGATCGAGCGCCGAGCGGCCGGGACCATAGATGCCGGGCAGGCGGAAGCGACGGACATCGGGGCGGAGTGCTCCCCAGTCGAGATCGGCGCGGGCGCGGGCGGTGCGGCGCCCCTGCCCCACAGGGCTTGCCTCATCGACCCAGGCGCCGGCCGCATCGCCATAGACGCCGGTCGAGGAGAGATAGCCGACCCAGAGCGCCGGCGCGGCGGCGATCGCGGCGCCATAACGGGTGAGGACGGGGTCATCCTCGCCCTCGGGCGGGACGGAGGAGAGGATATGGGTGGCGCCGGCGATGGCGGCGCGAACCGCGGGTTCATCGTCGAAGGCGATATGGTCCGCATCGGCGCTGCGGCGAACGCCGGTGACTTGCCAACCCTCGGCCCGCAGCCGGGCGGCGAGGCGGGAGGCGCTATAACCCATGCCGAGGATCAGCATGTGCAGCATCGGCGCCCTCCCCTTGAGGCCGGTATCAGACCGTGAAGCTCTCGCCGCAGCCACAGCTGCCCTTGGCATTGGGATTGGCGAAAACGAAGCCGGCGGTGAAATCATCCTCGACCCAGTTCATGGTCGAGCCGATGAGATAGAGGACCGAGGCGCCATCGATATAGAGGACACCGCCGGGGGTCTCGATCTTCTCGTCGAACTTGGCTTCTTCGGTGACATAGTCGACCGAATAGGCAAGGCCCGAGCAGCCGCGCTTGGGGGTCGACAGCTTGACCCCGATCGCGCCTTCGGGGGCCTGCGCCATCAGCTCGGCGATGCGGCCTTCGGCGCTGGGCGTCAGCATGACGGCGGCGGGGCGGGCGCGGGTCTTGGTGGTCGTCTCGGTCATCAGAGCATTCCCAGTTCGAGCTTGGCTTCGTCCGACATCTTGCCCGGATCCCATGGCGGATCCCAGACCAGGTTCACCTCGACATCGCCGACGCCGGGCACCGCGCCGACGCGCAGTTCGACTTCGCCGGGCATAGACTCGGCGACCGGGCAGTGCGGCGTGGTCAGCGTCATGGTGACGACGGCATGACCATCGCTGGTGACGTCGACGCCGTAGATGAGGCCCAGGTCATAGATGTTGACCGGGATTTCCGGGTCGAAGATTTCCTTCAGTGCATCGATGATGCCGTCATAGAGATCGCCGCCCGGCTCGCCGGCCGCGACTTCGTTGGGCTTCTGCGCCAGGAAACCGTCGAGATAGTCGCGCTGGCGCGGAGCGGCCTCCGCCTCTTCGACGCGCGCCTTGGGCGGGGTTTCCACCGCGTCCACTTCTTCCACCATGAACTTCTTTTCCTCGGTCATCCGAAGATCTTCCTTACCCGTTCAATGCCCTTGACCAGCGCATCCACGTCGCTGTCGTCGCTGTAGATGCCGAAACTGGCCCGTGCGGTCGCCTCGACGCCCAGATGCCGCATCAGCGGCTGGGCGCAATGATGGCCGGCGCGGATCGCGACACCCGTTTCGTCCAATATGGTGCCGACATCGTGCGGATGCACCCCCTCCACTTCAAAAGAGAGGATGCCAGCCGAATCTTCGGGGCCAAAGACGCGCACGCTGTTGATCTGGCCGATCGCGGTGCGGGCCTTGGCCACCATAGCGCATTCATGGGCGTGGATGGCGTCGAGGCCGATGCCCTGGACATAGTCGATCGCGGCCGACAGGCCGACGACGCCGACGATATGCGGCGTGCCTGCCTCGAACCGGGTCGGCGCTGGCGCATAGGTCGTCTTTTCGAAGGTCACCTTGTCGATCATCGACCCGCCGCCCTGATAGGGGGGCATGGCGTCCAGCAATTCCTTGCGCCCCCACAGCACGCCGATGCCGGTCGGGCCATAGAGCTTGTGCGCGGAGAAGACGTAGAAATCGCAGTCGAGCGCCTGAACATCGACGGCGAGGCGGGGGACCGCCTGGCAGCCGTCGATCAATATCTTGGCGCCGACCATATGGGCAATGTCGGCGGCGCGGCGGCAATCGAGCACGCTGCCGAGCACATTCGACACATGGGCGAGCGCGACCATGCGGTGCTGCGGCGTGATCATCGCGCGCATCGCGTCGAGATCGATCCGGCCGTCCTGCGTCAGCGGCACCACGTCAATCTGGGCGCCGACCTTTTCGGCGACGATCTGCCAGGGGACGATATTGCTGTGATGCTCCAGCGTGGAGAGCAGGATGCGATCACCCGCCTTGAGCTGCGTGCCGGCCCAGCATTGGGCGACGAGATTGATGCCCTCGGTCGCGCCGCGGACATAGACGATCTCGCTGTCCGACGCGGCGCCGATGAAGCCGGCGACCTTGCGCCGGGCGGCCTCATAGGCGAGCGTCATGTTTGCCGAGCGTTCATAGACGCCGCGATGCACGGTGGCATAGTCCGGGCCATAGGCGCGGGCGATCGCGTCGATCACGGCGGTCGGCTTCTGCGCGGTGGCGGCGCTGTCGAGATAATGCCAGTCGCCGACACCGGGGAAATCGTCCCGCAGGCGCAGGCCTTGGGCGAGACCGGTCATACCAGCGTCCCCAGCTTGGCGAGCGCCGCCGCCTCGAACCGTTCGCGCAGATCGTCCTGCGCGACATCATCGAACACGCCGGCGACGAAGGCTTTCAGCAGCAATGTCTTGGCGGTGGCCGGGTCCATGCCGCGCGAGGCCATGTAGAAGAGCGCTTGGCGGTCCAACTCGCCGACGGTCGCGCCATGGGCGCATTTCACGTCGTCGGTATAGATCTCCAGTTCCGGCTTGGCGTTGGCCGTGGCGGTGCGGTCGAGCAACATCGCCTTGATCGACTGGAAAGCGTCGGTGCGCTGGGCATCGCGGGCGACATTGATGCTGCCCAGATAATTGCCGGTCGCATGGCTGCCCAGAATCGAGCGGACGGTCTGGCCGCTGGTCGCGTCGGGCTGGGTATGGGTGACGCTGGTGATGATCTCCAGCGTCTGCTCGCCACCGCCGATGATCGCGCCGTTCAGTTCGAAATGACTACCCTTGCCGAGCGTGACAGCGAAAGTGACACGTCCCAGCTTGCCGCCAATGTTGAGCAGATGGAAATCGAACCGGGCGCCGTCGGCGATGTCGATGACATAGTCGTGCACCGCGACACTGCCGTCCGCCGCATCCTGCAGCAGAGCATCATGCGTGTTGTCGCCCGCTGCGACGCGAATATGCACGGGCGGGGCAGACGGCCAGGCGGTTTCGAGCGCCTGAAGGTCGCTATAGCGCCATGCTTCGTCGCGGCGGGTGGGAAGATCCAGTGTCATTCTTCGGTCTTTTCAAAGCCTTGCCAGCCAAAACTTGCGAACTTTACATGTGTGCGCAGTGTTTTTTCAGACAAGATATTGTTTTCATTTACTTTTATATCCTGTCCCAGCGAAATAGGACAGGTTTCAATCATGCCGAGATTACCTCTGCATAGCCTTCGCTTTCGAGCTGCAGCGCCAGTTCGGGGCCACCCGACTTGACGATCCGGCCGGCGGCCAGGACATGGACGAAGTCCGGCTTCACATAGTCGAGCAGGCGCTGATAATGGGTGATCAGCAGCACCGCCTTGTCAGGCTTGCGCATGATCGCATTGATGCCCGCGCCGACGGTCTTGAGCGCGTCGATGTCGAGGCCCGAGTCGGTTTCGTCGAGGATCGCCAGCTTGGGATCGAGGATACCCATCTGCACCATTTCGGCGCGCTTCTTCTCACCACCGGAAAAGCCGACATTCACCGGACGCTTCAGCATCTCCATGTCGAGGCCGAGCAGGCCGGCCTTTTCCTTGGCCAGCTTGATGAACTCGCCACCGTTCAGTTCCTTCTCGCCACGCGCGCGGCGCTGCGAATTGAGGCTTTCACGCAGGAACTGCAGGTTGGAGACGCCGGGAATCTCGACCGGATATTGGAAGCCCAGGAACAGGCCGGCAGCGGCGCGCTCATGCGGATCCATATCGAACAGGTCCGTTGGGCCATTTGGGCCTTCGAAGGTCGCGGTGCCGCCGGTCACATCATAGTTCGGACGGCCCCCCAGCGTGTAGGCGAGCGTCGACTTGCCGGCGCCGTTCGGCCCCATGATCGCGTGGATTTCGCCCGCATTGATCTGGAGCGACAGGCCCTTGAGGATCGCCTTGCCGTCGATTTCGTTGGTAAGATTGTCGATCGTCAGCATCTTGTCTTTAGTCCTTGTGCGCGCGCTGGAGCGTCCGCGCGGTCCAGAAGGCCATGTCGCGCACGTCGCCCGGTGCGGGGAAGAGCGTGTCGATATGGCGCTTGATCGGCATATAGGGCCACCAGTCGGCGTCCGGTTCCGGCGCGCCCTTTTCCAGCAGCGCGACGACGAATTCGCTGACCGGGCCCATACGGGCGAGGTTGGGTGCCTTCGCCTTGTGGAAGGCCTTGTCGGTGCGCAGCTTCTCGGTCATCGCGACGTCGCCCTTTTCCAGCGCATCGCGGCATTCGGCCTGATAGGCGTCGAGATCGCCGAAATCCTTGGCGGCGCGCGTCTGAAGCTCGCCCTCTTCCAGCTCATAATCCTCGGTCAGGATGCGGATCGCGGCGGTCCATGCCTGGCCATTGCCGACATCCTCCGCGAAATCGGCGAGGGCATCCTGGATATCGTCTTCGTCGCTCATTGATCGCTCGTCTTTTCGTTGATCTGAAAAAGCCCCTCCCCTTCAGGGGAAGGAAGTTTAGGCGGCGTGCCTGATCCAGAGGTGTCTGATCGATTAACCGACCGAACCCTCCAGCGAAATGCCCAGCAGCTTCTGCGCTTCCACCGCGAATTCCATCGGCAGTTGCTGCAGCACTTCCTTGGCGAAGCCGTTGACGATCAGGCTGACCGCGCTTTCCTGATCCAGGCCGCGCTGCATCGCGTAGAAAAGCTGGTCGTCGCTGATCTTGCTGGTAGTCGCCTCATGCTCGATCTGGGCGCTGGGATTGCGCACCTCGATATAGGGCACGGTGTGGGCGCCGCACTGGTCGCCCAGCAGCAGGCTGTCGCACTGGGTGAAGTTACGCACGCCTTCGGCGCTTGGGCTCACGCGGACGAGGCCGCGATAGGTGTTGTTGGAGCGGCCGGCCGAGATGCCCTTCGACACGATGGTCGAGCGGCTGCCCTTGCCATTGTGGATCATCTTGGTGCCGGTATCGGCCTGTTGCAGATTGTTGGTGAGCGCGACCGAGTAGAATTCGCCGACGCTATTCTCGCCGTTCAGCACGCAGGACGGATATTTCCAGGTGATGGCCGAGCCAGTTTCCACCTGGGTCCAGCTGACCTTGGAGTTGCGGCCCTGGCAGAGCGCGCGCTTGGTCACGAAATTATAGATGCCGCCCTTGCCATTCTCGTCACCGGGATACCAGTTCTGGACGGTGCTGTACTTGATCTCCGCATCGTCGAGCGCAACCAGTTCCACCACGGCGGCGTGGAGCTGATTTTCATCGCGCATCGGCGCGGTGCAGCCTTCGAGATAGGAGACATAGGCGCCATCGTCCGCGACGATCAGCGTGCGTTCGAACTGGCCGGTATTTTCCGCGTTGATGCGGAAATAGGTCGACAGCTCCATCGGGCAGCGAACGCCCTTGGGAATGTAGACGAAGGTGCCGTCGGAAAAGACCGCGCAGTTCAAGGTAGCGAAATAATTGTCGTGCATCGGCACGACCTTGCCCAGCCACTTCTTCACGAGGTCGGGAAATTCGCGCACCGCTTCGCTGATCGAGCGGAAGATAACGCCCGCTTCCTCCAGCTCCTTGCGGAAGGTGGTGGCGACCGAGACCGAGTCGAACACGGCGTCGACCGCGATCTTGCGGCTACCCTTCACGCCGGCGAGCATTTCCTGCTCGGCGATGGGGATGCCCAGCTTCTGATAGGTGGCGAGGATCTCGGGATCGACCTGATCCAGCGAATCCAGCTCCACCTTCTTCTTGGGCTCGGCGTAATAATAGGCGTCCTGATAGTCGATCGGCGGGACGTTGAGCTTCGCCCAGTCCGGCGCTTCCATCTTCTGCCACATGGCGAAGGCCTTCAGCCGCCAGTCGAGCAGCCATTGCGGCTCGTTCTTCTTGGCCGAGATGAAGCGGACCGTATCCTCGTTCAGGCCCTTGGGCGCGAAATCCTGCTCGATGGCCGACGACCAGCCATGCTCATAGGTGGAGGCGCGCTCGGCGGCCTCCAGCGCTTCCTGATTACGGACGGTGCTCACTTCTTCAGTCATGCCATTTCTCGTGTCAGGCTGGCGATGGTCACGTTCGCGAGCGCTTCGCGGATCGCGTTGTTCGCCAGATTCATGTGCGGACGGATGCGGCAATCCTGTTCCAGATTGCAGTCATGCGCCCCCTGTTCGCTGCATGCGGTCATGGCGATGGGGCCTTCGACCGCCTCCACCACGTCCGCCAGGGTGATCGTCGCGGGCGGGCGCGACAGACGCACGCCGCCACCGGTGCCCCGGCTCGATTCGAGCAGACCCGCCGCCGACAGCCGGCTCACCAGCTTCTGCGCGGTGGGCAGCGGGATGCCGGTTTCAGCGCTGAGCGTGGTCGCGTTCATCTTGGCCGCACCGCAATGGCGGGCTGCGGCAGACATCAGCACGACGGCATAATCGGCAAAGCTCGATAATTTCATGCGTGTTGCGAACCATTCTCAAATCGGATCGAATCAATCCGATTGGGCATGTGGTCCCACTCGCCCCCGGAATCAAGGCATTTCTCCTACCGTGGGAGTCTGTTTGGAAAATGCGCGAAAGAGCGCATTTTCAGAGCCGCACCAGCCCACACCCCCACCCGGCCGCCCATCAGGGTACCATGTCTGGGAGGCCGGGTGGGGGTGTGGGCTGGTGCGGATGCGCCAAAGGCGCATTCCAAATGGCGATCAGCTCAGCCGGTTGAGCACCGCGACATCGCCGCCCAGCGTGCGGCGGAGCAGGGTGAGCTGGACCACGGCGGTCGGCTCGGTCTGGAGCTGGTGCGGGGTCATGCCGATGAAATGCTTGATCTCGCGGATGAAATGCGACTGGTCGTAGAAGCTGCCGTCATCGCACAGCGCCTGCCAGCTTTCATGGTCGAGCGCGATCCGCGCGCTGCAACGCAGGGCACGATATTTGCGGGCAAGCAGCTTGGGCGGGGCGCCATAGAGCTTGTTGGTGATGCGGGCGAGCTGGCGCGGCGACAATTCGGTCATCTCGCTCAGCACCTCGATCCGCGGCGATCCTTCGCCGATCAGCCAGCTGTCGATCGCCCGCAGGATCGCCCAGGTCGCTTCGGGCAGCGGCTTGATCCGTTCGGCGAGGAAGGACCAGGTGAGCGCGGCCATGGCGTCACCATCCTCCATGCGCTGCAACTGGGCGAGCAGGTCAAGAAAGCCGTCATCCCGTTCCGCCGCCAGATCGCACAGGCCATCAGCCAGCTTGTCGGCATCGCCGCCATGCAGCGCCAGCCAGCCGGCCGGCAGCAGCGACACGCCCACCAGCCGGGTCGGCGCATCCAGTTCGAAGCGGGTCGCGCCCTGTGTGGGGCCGATCAGGCCGACGGCAGGGGGGCGCTGCACCGACCCATCCTGGAAATGATAGCGACCATCGCCCCGCAGCATCAGCCGCAATTGTGCAACATCGGCGCGGGTGACGTCGGCATAATGGTCAGCGGCTACAGAAAATATGTAAAGCGAGCCGAAATAGGGCCGGACCTTTTCCGGCGGGGTGAAATAGCGCAACCGAACCGGCCCCTGTTCGGCATCGACCGAATAGGACAAAGGCCCGCGATTGTCCGGCACCACCCCCCGCGCCGCACTCAGCGGCAGATCCCAATATTGCGGCCCCATATTTACACCCCAGTGACGCCATTATGAGCGCGGGTTCCAACCGTGCAAGAGCCATGACGGCACGGTACGTATTTTTCGCCACAGCGTTGAGGCAAAAAAATGACCCGGCAGCTTTCACTGCCGGGTCAGGAAAAGGTCTCATCAGCCAAAATGGCCTAGAGCCTTCGGGTCGCAAGACGGCTTTAAGCCCGAATCGGGGCAAGATTATTGGACAGATCGGACATCAGACTGATCAAAACGAACCGATTCATGACGAATTATGTCATGAAATGACGTTCGGCAACGAATGTGGCCACAGCGCAACAGTGACTCGACGCCCGCCCGACACGCTGGCATAGCGCGGCCATGTCCTACCGCCTGATCCGCCCGCTCTTCTTCGCGCTCGATGCCGAGCGCGCCCATAATCTGTCGATCGCGTTGTTGCGGATGATGCCCACCGCAGCGCCGCTGAAAGCCGACCCGATGCTGGCACAGACGGTGGCGGGCATCGCCTTTCCCAATCCGGTGGGTCTGGCGGCGGGCTATGACAAGGATGGCCGGGTCGCGCACAAGATGCATGGGCTGGGCTTCGGCTTTGCCGAACTGGGCACGCTGACGCCGCTGGCGCAGCCGGGCAATCCCCAGCCGCGCCTGTTCCGCCTGGTCGAGGACAAGGCGGTGATCAACCGCTTCGGCTTCAACAATGGCGGCCAGGGCGCCGCCGCCGACCGCATCGCCCGCTATCGCCGGCCGGTGGGGGATGGGCCGGTGATCGGCATCAATATCGGCGCGAACAAGGAAGCGACGGCAGCCGGGCGCGCCAATGCCGATTATGCCACCGGCGTTACCTGCATGGCGCCACTGGCCGATTATCTGACCGTCAATATCTCCTCGCCCAACACGCCGGGCCTGCGCGCACTGCAGGGCCGGGCGGCGCTGGACGATCTGCTGGGGGCGGTGATGGCGGCGCGGCCCGAAGGTGGCCCGCCGATCTTCCTGAAGGTGGCACCCGACCTGGAGCCGGCCGATATCGAGGATATTGCCGCCGCCTGCATCGACCACCGGGTCGACGCGCTGATCGTGTCCAACACCACCATCACCCGCCCGGCACTGCAATCGCCCCATGCAGGCGAGACCGGCGGCCTGTCGGGCGCGCCGCTGACCGACCTGTCGCTGGGCAAGCTGCGCGACTTCCGCCGGCTGCTGGGCGACCGGCTGCCGCTGATCGGCGTGGGCGGCATCGCCAATGCGGAGCAGGCCTATGCCCGTATCCGCGCCGGTGCCTCGCTGGTGCAGGTCTATAGCGCGCTGGTCTATGAGGGCCCCTATCTCGCCAGGCGGATCAATGAAGGCCTGAAGGCGCTGATGGCGCGCGATGGCGTGCGGCATATCGGCGACGTGGTGGGGATCGACGCCTGATCCGTCCTTCCCGGACATGATCGAAACAAGACGGGTTGCGAAACGAAATGCGAGCTTTAGGGTGCCGGCCATGACCTCCCGCCTGACCGGCCTGCTGGCCCCCTTCGCCCTGTTTGCCCCCCTTGCCCTGGCGCCCGTAACCGCACTGGCGCGCGAGCCGGTGGCGTTGAATGCCACCGTGTCCGCCGCCGATCCGCGCGCGGCGGCGGCGGGGCAGGAAATATTGCGCAAGGGCGGCAGCGCCACCGATGCGGCGATCGCGATGATGCTGGCGCTGAACGTGGTCGAGCCGCATAATAGCGGCATCGGCGGCGGCGGCTTCCTGATGCATCATGACGGCGCCAGCGGCGTGCTGGAATCGATCGACGGGCGCGAGACCGCGCCGGCCGCCGCCCGGCCCGACCGCTTCATGGGCCCCGATGGCAAGCCCCTGCCCTTCGTCCAGGCCTGGCCAGGCGGCTATTCGGTCGGCGTGCCGGGCAATCTGCGCATGGCATGGGAAGCCCATAAGAAATGGGGCAAGCTGCCCTGGGCCGACCTGTTCCAGCCGGCGATCCGGCTGGCCGACGACGGCTTCCAGCTGGGCGAGCGCACCGCCACGGCGCTGAAGGCGTTGCAGAATATCTGGGCCGATTTCCCGGAAATCCGCAGCTATTACTGGATCGACGGGCAATTGCCGGCGGTCGGCACGACGCTGAAGAACCCGCCGCTGGCCGCCCTGTTCAAGCGGATCGCGGCGGAAGGGCCGGACGCCTTCTATCTGGGCGAGAATGCGCAGGCGATCGCCAAGGCGGTCACCAATGCGCCGCGGAACCCGGTGCCGATGACGACCGACGACCTGGCCAATTACCAGGTCAAGGACCGCAAGCCGGTGTGCGGCCATTATCGCGTCTATACGGTGTGCGGGATGGGGCCGGCGTCGGCCGGCGGCATCACCGTGCTGCAGGTGCTGGGCATGGTCGAGCGCTTCCCGCTGGCGCAGTGGGGCAAGGATGATCCGCGCTCCTGGCACGTCATCGGCGAAGCGATGCAGCTCGCCTATGCCGATCGCGACACCTGGCTGGGCGACCCCGAATATGTCCATGTGCCGATCGCCGGGCTGATCGACCCCGCTTATTTGAAGCAGCGCTCGGGCGAGATCCGGCTGAACAAGGCGCTCACTGCCTATAAGCCCGGCCTGCCCGCCGGGGCGCAGCCGCGCACCAGCGCCCTGCCCCAGCCGGAAAGCGGCACCAGCCATTTCGTCGCGGTGGACCGCAATGGCGACATCGCTGCCTGGACATCGACGATCGAGAGCTTCTTCGGCAGCCAACTGGTCGCCAATGGCGTGGTGCTGAACAATGAGCTGACCGATTTCAGCTTCACGCCCGAGAAGAATGGCGCGCCGGTCGCCAACCGGGTGGAACCGGGCAAGCGGCCGCTATCGTCCATGTCGCCGACCATCGTCTATGACGCCAAGGGCATGCCGATCTTCACCGTCGGCGCGGCCGGCGGCAAGACCATCATCATGCAGGTCGCCAAGGCGCTGATCGCCCATTTCGACTGGGGCCTGTCGGCGCAGGATTCGATCGCGCTGGGGCTGGAATTCTTCAATGGCGAGGGGCTGGTGCTGGAACAGGGCACGTCGCTGGAAGCGATGAAGGCGCCGCTGGAGAAACTGGGCCACCGCGTCACCATCTCGCGCCTGGGCCTCAAGGCCAATGCCGCCGAGCGGACCGCCGACGGCCACTGGATCGGCGCCGCCGACCCGCGCAGCCCCGGCGTTTCGCTGCAGGAATAAGGAAGGCGATCAAGGCGAGCGCATCGCTGCGCTCGCCCGTCATGCGTCAGGCGCCCTTCTTGAGGTCGAGCCCGGCAACATTGAATTCGAACGGGAAGCGCTGGTCCTTCAGGCCAACGGCAAGATCGACCTTCAGGCTCTTGGCCTTGGCGATCGCCTCATAGGCATTTTGCGAGGGCATGATCTCGATCCCGTCCTTCGCTTCGGTCATGCGGCCCTTCCAGCGATGGGCCTTGCCATCGTCGGTCGTGGCATCGACCGCGCAGTCGGACAGGTCGCACTGGAAGGGCGCGCCGACCAGCTTCACCGTCACCGTCTTTTCGCCATTGGACATGGGCTGGACCATCAGCACCGAGAAGGTGTCGGCGGCGGTCATGGTCTGCACGCTGTTGGCGCTGCCGATATAGGCGACCTTCTGGCCGGCGCCGGCGGTTTCATATTTCCAGACCTGGCCGATCTGGTCGCGCTGGGTCGGTTCCTTCTTGTCCCCGCCCGAACAGGCGGCCAGCAGGCCGAGCATGGCGAGGGGCATGATATGACGCATTGTCGCATTCTCCTTGTCAGGTGAGAACGCGGGGATGCGCGGGAGTTTCCGTCAAGCGTAGCGAGCAGCGGTCTCGCGGATCAGGGCGATCATGTTGGGAATGCCCTGGGTGCGGTTGGAGCTGAGCTGGTTCTTGAGGTCGAAGGGGGCCAGCGCACCCTCGATATCGGTCGCGCCGATCTGTGCCGGGGCGCGGTCCTGCACGGTCAGCAGCACCAGCGCGATGATCCCCTTGGTGATGGCGGCATTGCTGTCGGCAAGGAAATGGAGCCGGCCATCATCGAGCACCGTGGGATAGACCCAAACCGCCGCCGAACAGCCCCGCACCAGCGTCATATCGGTCTTGAGCGCGTCGGGCATATCCTCCAGCCCCCGGCCCAGATCGATCAACAGGCGATAGCGATCATCGGCGTCGAGAAATTCATATTCTTCCTGGAGGTCGGCCAGAACGGGCATCGGGGCGGGCTGATCGGTCATGCCGCCCATATAGGGGGAAAAGCGGTGCGGGAAAGCCCGAAACCGGTCCCCAAGCGGAGGGAATCGGCTTCGCCTCTGGCTCAGCCTGGCCCTTCGACTTCGCTCAGCGCGAACGGAGAAGGGCCGTTACAGATCGACGCCGGCGGCGATGGCTTCGAGCTTGCGGATGCGTTCCTTGAGGTCGGCGACCTCGATCCGGGCGGCGGCCGAGGGCGGTGCGGCTTCCTCGCTGCGGCGGCTCAGTTCCGCCCGCTTGAGGTCGAGCCAGCCATTCCAGCCGCGCAGCGACGCGAAGGCGACGATGGTGAGGCCGGCGAGGCCGGCGGTGGCCATGGTGAGGTAGAAGAGGGGATCCTGCATGATGTCCTCCCTGTGTCCTTTGCCGCGATCAGTCGCGGTCCTTGAGCTTCTCGAATTCGCGCTCCAGCGCGGTCGAACTGTCGGTGGCGAGCCGTTCCAGCACGGCGACCCGGTCCTTGAGCGCCTTCACTTCGGCGCGGAGGCGTTCAGCCTCCGGATCGGGACCGCGCTGGATGAAATCCTCGCCCTTGTGGCGGCGCACGACGCCATATTTGGCGCGGACGACGCTGGCGATGGCGGTGATCGCGACGATGGCGACGACCATTTCAAACGGGTTCATGTTTGTCCTCCCTTGAGGCGCGCGGGGCGATCAGTTCGCCGGGCCGCGCAGCCGCTCGATTTCGCGATTGAGCTGATGACTTTCATCGGTGACGATCCGCTCGACCACGGCGAGCCGGTCCTTCATCGAGCCGATTTCGGCGCGCAGCTGGGCATTTTCCTGGCTGATCAGCTTGATACGCTCGACCATTTCCTCATTCTTCTGCGGATAGACCGCCTTGCCCCAGCTATTTTCCAGCGGATAGCCGTGCCGGATGCGAAGCCAGGTGGTAAAAACCCAACCCGCGACACCCAGCGATCCGACGATGACCGCAGCAGGCGCAAGAACTTCAACTGGAACCATGATCTTTACTCCCCTTGCCTGGTCAGCGTCAGCGCAGCGCGTCGATATCGCGCGCGGTCCGGGCGGCGGGATCGGTGGCGATCCGTTCGAGGACTGCGATGCGTTCTTCGAGGCGGCTGATGCGGCCAGTCAGCTTTTCGTTTTCACTTGAAAGAAGGTCGATTTTTCGACCGGCGTCGGGATCTGTTCGATGAACGGTGCCCGTCCATTCATTTTCAACCGGATAACCATGGCGGGCACGGACCCAGGTGGTGAACATCCAGCCCAGCGTCGACATGGCGATGATGGCCAGAACGAAGGTCGGTCCTGCGAAATTCATGGCCTTAACTCCCCGTTATTGCTGCCCGGTCCTGGCTATGCTTCAGCGCAGGCTGTCGATCTCGTCGGCGAGGCGCGTGTTGCGGCTGGTATAATAGACCTCGATGTCGGCGAGGCGGCGGTCGATGTCGCGGAACTTGGAGCGGACGTCGCGGGTGGAGCGCGCCGGGTTGGTGCGCACGCCCTGCCAGAATTTCTCGTCGTCCCGATCCGAATAGAGGCCCTGGGGCTTGGCATCGGCGAAATAGGCGGCGGCGAAATAGGCGATCAGCGTCCAGGGGAAGGCGCCCATGAGGGTCACCAGCACCGCGCCGACCCGAACCCAGACCACGTCGATCCCGGTATAGTCGGCGATGCCGGAGCACACGCCCATCCACTTGCCATTCTGCTTGTCGAGATAGAATTTGGTGCGGCGGGCGCTCATGTCAGTTCCTCCGGTCGAAGTCGTAATTATCGTCCTGTGCCGGACGTTGCGGGCGGAAGTCGGGATTGTCGGCTGCGACGATCCGTTCGACCGTCTGCAGCCTGTCTTCGAGACGGCGGGCGAGCAGGTGGAGTTCGTCCAGCAGCCGCTCATCCTCGTCGGTGATCTTGGGTGCCTGCTTCCACTTGGTGACATAGTGGAAGATCAGCCAGGGCATGCCGATGAACAGCATGCCGCAGACCATGATAGGCAAGAAGACGTCTTCCATGGAATCAGGCTCCCTTGTTCATCGAGGCCTTGAGCGCGGCGAGATCGGCATCGACCTTGTCGGCCGACTTCAGCTCCGCGATTTCTTCTTCCAGCGTCTTGGGCTGTGCGCCCAGACCCATGGCATCGGCGCGGCCTTCGGCCATATCGACGCGGCGTTCGAGCATGTCGAAGCGGGCAAAGGCTTCGTTGACCTTCTCGCCGGCATAGGCTTCACGCACCCGCAGGCGGTTCTGCGCGCTTTCCATGCGGCTGACCAGGCTGTTCTGGCGGGCACGCGCCTCGCGCAGCTTGCCCTGCAGCTTGGCGATGTCCTCTTCCGACGCCTTCAGCGCCTCGTCCAGCACCTCGATCTCGTGGGAGAGATGCTCGGCCATGTCGGCGGCCTTCTGGCGTTCGACGAGGGCAGCCTTGGCGAGATCCTCGCGGTCCTTGCTGAGGGCCAGCTGTGCCTTTTCGGTCCAGCCGTCCTGCAGCGCCTGCAGCTTGCCGATGTGGCGACGCATTTCCTTCTGGTCGGCGATCGTGCGGGCGGCGGACGCGCGCACCTCGACCAGCGTCTCCTCCATTTCGAGGATGATCATGCGGATCATCTTCGCCGGGTCTTCGGCCTTGTCGAGCAGGTCGGTGACATTGGCGGCGATGATGTCTCGGGTGCGGGAGAAAATACCCATTTTAACGGTGCTCCTGGTCTTCTCTTCAAGGGGGCCGGGGCGGACGAGAGGGGGCATGTCCGCCCCGGCCTGGGTCGTGCGGCCTTACGCCAGATAGCGCAGGGTCGCGGGGGTATCCTGGGTCGCGAGGACCGGCGCTTCGCTGGCGCGGGCCGGGCCGACCGCCGAAAGGATCATGGTCGATCCGAACAGGACGGCGGCAATGGCGACCGACATCAGCTGACCGATTTCGCGAACGCTGTTGCTGTTCTTTTCCATCTTCAACACTCCTTGAACCTGGCCTTCTAAAGGTGCCGCCTGTCTGTGCAGCGGCTTCTTTCCCAACATTGCAGAGGCCGTGCCAATTTTCGAAAAGCGCAGAAAACAGCCATTTTTTCAGGATTTGGCACGGCTACGCAAAGATTTTGCTTGCTGAAAGTTGGGAAATTTCCCCATATTTTGGCGCATGGAGAAAAATACCCAGTTTGTCGGCCAGTCGCTGGCCTTTCTCGACGCCGTCGAGCTGGCCGGGCGGGCCGCCGAACTCAATCGTCCGGTGCTGGTGATCGGCGAACGCGGCACCGGCAAGGAGCTGATCGCCGAGCGCCTGCATCATCTGTCGCCGCGCTGGGGGGAGCCGCTGATCGTGATGAACTGTGCCGCCCTGCCCGAGACGCTGATCGAGGCGGAACTGTTCGGCCATGAACAGGGCGCCTTCACCGGCGCGACCAAGGCGCGGCCGGGCCGGTTCGAGGAAGCCGATGGCGGCACCTTGTTCCTGGACGAGTTGGGCACCTTGTCGATGGCCGCGCAGGAGCGACTGCTGCGCGTGATCGAATATGGCGAGGTGACGCGGATCGGATCGTCGCGACCGGTGATGGTCGATGTCCGCATCGTCGCGGCGACCAACGAGGATCTGCCCGCTGCCGCCGATGCCGGGCGCTTCCGCCCCGATCTGCTCGACCGATTGAGCTTCGAGGTCATTACCCTGCCGCCGCTGCGCGCGCGCGAAGGCGACATAACAGTGCTGGCCGACCATTTCGGCCGGCGCATGGCGGCGGAACTGAACTGGCCGCAATGGCCGGGTTTCTCCGCTGCCTGCGCGGCCGAACTGGAAGGCTATGGCTGGCCGGGCAATGTGCGCGAACTGCGCAATGTGGTGGAGCGGGCGGTGTATCGCTGGCCCGAGCCGGGGCGGCCGATCTCGTCCATTGTGTTCGACCCCTTCGCCTCGCCCTGGAAACCGCGCCCACTGATGCCGGGAGCTGCGACACCGTCAGCGGAAAGCGCGACGCCGGCACCGGTGACCGCATCGGTGATGAACGGTCATGGCGATGTCACCGATCTCAAATCGGCGGTCGACGCGCACGAGGCGGCGATCGTGCGGGCGGCGCTGGAACGGTTCCGCTATAATCAGCGGGCGACCGCCAAGGGGCTCGGCCTGACCTATGACCAGTTGCGCCACTGCATGAAAAAACATGGGCTGAGCGCGGGATAGGGCGGCACAAGGCCGCCCTGCCTGACCGTTTGAGAAAGCCGGTACCAGCCCGCTCCCCCGCCCAACCACCCGATACAGTGTCATCCTGTCGGGTGGTTGGGCGGGGGAGCGGGCTGGTACCGCGCTGAAAAATCGCTCTTTCGCGATTTTCCAAACAGGCTCTTACCGGGTCGGGACGGGTTCCGGCCCCGAATAATCATAGAAGCCCCTGCCGGTCTTGCGGCCATACCAGCCGGCCTCGACATATTTGACCAGCAGCGGCGCCGGGCGATATTTGGGATCGCCGGTGGTGGTAAGGAAGACGTTGAGGATTTCGAGCGCGGTGTCGAGGCCGACGAAATCGAGCAGGGTCAGCGGCCCCATCGGATGGTTGAGGCCAAGCTTGCAGCCCTGGTCGATGTCGGTGACACTGCCGACACCCTCACCCAGCACGAACACCGCCTCGTTCAGCATCGGCAGCAGGATGCGGTTCACCACGAAGCCGGGCGCGTCAAAGGCATGGACCGTGGTCTTGCCGATCTTCGCGGCGAAACCCTCGACCGCGGCGACCGTCTCGGGCGAGGTGGCGAGGCCGCCAATGACCTCGACCAGCACCATCACCGGCACCGGATTGAAGAAATGGACGCCGACGAAGCGGCTGGCGTCGGGCGCGGCCTGGGCGAGGCGGGTGATCGGGATGGACGAGGTGTTGGTGGCGAGGATGGCGTCGGGCGCCAGGATCTTGCCGACATTGGTGAAGATGGTGCGCTTGACCTCTTCCCGCTCGGTCGCGGCCTCGATCACCAGCTGGGCGCCGGCGAGCGGCGCGATCTCGCCGACCGGGGTGATGCGGGCAAGCGCGGCATCGGCATCGGCCTGGCTGATCTTTTCCTTTTCGACCGCGCGGGCCAGCAGCTTGGCAATGCCAGCCTTGCCCTTTTCGGCGCGGGGCAGGTCGATGTCGGACAGGATCACGTCATAGCCGGCCTGGGCGGCGACCTGGGCAATGCCCGCCCCCATCTGGCCGGCGCCGATCACGCCCACGGTCTTTATGTCGGTCATGTCCCATTCTCCTCACCAAATGTTCGTTCCAGTCACCCCTACCGACAAGTAAGGCCACGCGCCAAGCCCCTTCGCGGGCGGCGAACGGGCCATCGCGACGGATGGATGGTTCGCCCGCGCGATTTTCCGCCTTTGCGCGAACCGCACGCCATGCTTAATAGCCGCCCATGCCCCTTGCCGATCCCCTGCCAGCGCCCGCATCCGGACGGTTCATCGCCGCCGTGCATCATTTCCCGCTGCGCATCTATTTCGAGGATACGGACCTGTCGGGGCTGGTTTATCACGCCAATTATCTGCGCTATATGGAGCGCGCCCGGTCCGACATGCTGCGCATCGCCGGCATCGACCAGCGCGCCAATCATGAAGGCGGCGAAGGCGTCTATGCCGTCACCGACCTGAAACTCGCCTATCGCCGTCCCGCCCGGCTGGACGATGACCTGATGGTCGTCAGCCAGGTGATGGAGGTGCGGGCCGCCAGCTGCGTCATTCAGCAAAGAGTCATGCGCGGCGAGGACATATTGACCGACGGCGTCATCACCGTCGCCTATCTGACACCCCAGGGACGACCGCAGCGCCAGCCGCGCCCCTGGATCGAGATTTTCAGCCGTTTGATGCGAGGGGAAGACATCCACCCATGAACCTGTCCATGCCTGACGTCGGCGCCGCCGTTGGCGCCGCAGCCGACGCCGCCACCATTTCGCCGCTCGCCCTGTTCCTGCAGGCCGACATCGTCGTGAAGGGGGTGATGCTGGGCCTGTTGCTGGCCAGCATCTGGACCTGGGCGATCATCATCGGCTTCAGCTTCACCCTGCGCAAGGCGAGCAAGCAGAGCCGCGCGTTCGAGGCGGATTTCTGGAAGGCGGACGATATTGACCGTTTCTATGAAGCCCGCGGCAAGGCCGAATTCCCGGCCGCCAAGGTGATGGCCGCCGGCGTCACCGAATGGCGCCGCTCCACCGCGCAGAAGGTGATCGACCGCGACGGCACGCGCGACCGGCTGGCGACCAGCATGTCGAGCACGATCGCGGCCGAGGTCGACCGCCTGTCGGACCGGCTGAACATCCTGGCGACGGTCGGTTCGGTTGCGCCGTTCGTCGGCCTGTTCGGCACCGTGTGGGGCATCATGCGCGCCTTCACCTCGATCGCCGCCGCGCAGAACAGCTCGCTCGCCGTCGTGGCGCCGGGCATTGCCGAGGCCCTGTTCGCGACCGCGATCGGCCTGTTCGCCGCCATCCCGGCGGTGATTGCCTACAACCGGTTCAGCCATGGCATCAACCGGATGGAATCGCGCCTCAACCGCTTTGCCGATGGCTTCTACGCGACGCTGAGCCGCGAGCTTGAGGCCCAACGCTGATGGCGATGTCCGGTCCTCCGTCCGGTCGGCGCGGGCGCAATCGCGCGCCGATGGCGGACATCAACGTGACGCCGCTGGTCGACGTCATGCTGGTGCTGCTGATCATCTTCATGGTGACCGCGCCGCTGCTGGTGACCGGCGTGCCGGTCAACCTGCCCGAGACGCGCGCCAAGGGGCTGGACCAGGACGCCAAGCCGACGGTGGTGTCGATCGATCGCGACGGCGCCATCTATGTCGACGAAGACGTGGTTAGCGACGCCGACCTGCCCGACCGGCTGGCCGAGATCGTGTCGGCCAATGCCGGCAAGCCCGATGCGCCGCAAATCTTCCTGCGGGCGGACACGGCGCTGGATTATGGCCGGGTGATGCGGGTGATGGGCGAGCTCAACCGGGCCGGCCTCAACAAGGTGGCGCTGGTCAGCACCGGCGGGCAGGACGGCGCCGACGATGTCAGCGCAGGTTCAGAATAGGGGCCATAGGTCAAACCGATGGAACGCGCGGAAAAAATCGGCCTTGGCGTTGCGACGGCAGGACATGTCCTGCTGTTCGGCCTGCTGTCGGCCGGGTTCCTGGCGACGCCCAATCCGCTTAAGCTGAACAGCCCGCCGATGGATGTCAGCCTGGTGGACGAGGTGGCGCTGCAATCGACCGCGCCGCGCATTTCGACCGAGCCGCCACCGCCCAGCGTCGCGCCTGAGAAGGGCCCGACCGAGGATGCCGCGCCCGCCGCCCAGCCCGAGCCGGCCCCCATGCCCGAGCCGACCCCGGCGCCGCCCAAGCCAAAGCCGGTCCCGCCCAAGGAGGTCGCGAAGCCCGCGCCGCCCAAGCCGAAACCGACGCCACCGAAGAAGGAAACGCCCAAGGCGGCGCCCAAGCCCAAGCCGGCACCCGAAAAGCCGGCAGAAAAGCCCAGGGCGAAGCCGGTGCCGGAGAAGCCCAAGGCAGCGGCCGCCGCGCCGGCCAAGGCCAGCGCCAAGCCCGCGCCCAAGGCCGCCAAGCCGGCGGCCGCATCGGGATCGGGCAAGGCCGCGGCCAAGCCCAAGGGATCGCTGCTGGGCAATGATTTCCTCAAAGGCATCGACACCAGCGCCGACGCGCCGCGCAAGCCGGCCGCCGCGCCACAGGCCACCGCCATGGGGCCGCAGCAGAAGGCCGCGCTCGACGCCGAGATCCGCCGGCAATTGAAGCCCAACTGGCGCCCGCCGTCAGGCGCGGATGCCGATCAGCTGGTGACCCTGCTGGAAGTGCGGCTGGACAAGAATGGCGCGGTAATCGGTACGCCCGAAGTGATCGACCAGTTGGGCGTCACCGCCAGCAACCGGCCCCAGGCCAAGCTGCATGCGGAGCGCGCGATCCAGGCGGTGAAGCTCGCTTCGCCCTTCCGCAATTTGCCGCCCGAATATTATGAACAATGGAAATGGCTGCGGCCACTCCGCTTTGACGCGAGGCTGACCCGATGACGACGACCCTGCTCCGCCGCCTGGCCGCGGCGACCGCCGCCCTGCTCGCCTTCACCGCCATGCCCGCGCTGGCGCAGCTGTCGGTCGACGTGACCGGCGATATCGACAGCAATTTGAAGATCGCGGTGCCCGCCCTGCCGGCGCAGCAGGATGTGGCGACCCCGGCCGGCACCGCCACTGAACTGGGCCGCAAGATCGCCGAGGTGATCGCCACCGACCTCAAGGGATCGGGCCTGTTCGATCCGTCCGGCCCGGCCGGCATGCCAGCGCTCGCTTTCCCGGAAGTGACCAATCCGGTCTATGACAAATGGGGTGCCTATCAGGCGCTGGTGCAGGGCTTTGTCCGCACCACCGGCGGCGAGGCCGACATCACTGTGGGCTGCTATCTCTACGACGTGGCGCTGAAGCAGGAACTGACGCGCCAGGGCTATGTCGTCGCGCCGCGCGACTGGCGCCGCGCCGCGCATAAATGCGCTGACGCCATTTATGCCCGGCTGTCGGGCGAGAGCCCCTTCTTCGACAGCCGCATCGCCTATATCGCCGAGAGCGGCCCCAAGGATAACCGCGTCAAGCGCCTCGCCATCATGGATTCCGATGGCGCCAACCACCGCTTCATCACCAATGGCCAGTCGATCGCCCTGACCCCGCGCTTCTCGCCCGATTACAAGTCGATCGTCTATGTGAGCTATCTGGGCAGCCGGGTGCGCATCTATGTCTATGACATCGGCACCGGGCAGCAGCGGCTGGTGACCGAAAGCAACAACACGACCTTCGCGCCGCGCTGGTCGCCCGATGGCCGCAACATCCTGTTTTCGATGGCGGTGTCGGGCAATACCGATATCTATCGCGTATCGGCCCAGGGCGGCGCGCCGGTGCGGCTGACCAATTCGCCGGGCATCGATGTCGGCGGTTCCTATTCGCCGGACGGTCGCCAGATCGTGTTCGAAAGCGACCGGTCGGGCGGGCAGCAAATCTATGTGATGAATGCCGATGGATCGAACCAGCGCCGCATCAGCCATGGCGGCGGCCGCTATGCGACGCCCGAATGGAGCCCGCGCGGCGACCTCATTGCCTTCACCAAGCTGTCGGGCGATTTCAAGATCGCGGTGATGACGCCGAGCGGCGACAATGAGCGCATCCTGACCAATGGCTGGCAGGACGAGCAGCCGACCTGGTCGCCCAATGGCCGCGTGCTGCAATTCTTCCGCACCACGCCGGGCCGCCAGGGCAGCAGCCAGGTGTGGCAGGTCGACCTGACCGGCGTGAACGAACGGCGCATCCCGACTCCGCTCAGCGGCTCCGACCCGGCCTGGGGTCCGTTGCTGCCATAAGTTTTCCACAGCTTTTCTAACCGATAGGGAACCCTATCGGGTTGACAGCGTAACGATTTTTACCAACCATGTTGTTGCCCGTCCGGGTGGCAGCTTGGCGATATCCTTAGGAGACCCCGATGAAGATCACCCGGCCCCTGCTCATGGCAACCGCCGTCCTGGCCCTCGCCGCCTGTTCGAAGAAGCCGCCGGCCGAACTGCCGCCGGCACCGGGTGGCAGCGACACGACCCAGACGGGCGGCTCCACCGGCCAGACCGGCCCGGTCAAGGGCAGCCAGGAAGATTTCGTCGCGTCGGTTTCGTCCGACCGCATCTTCTTTGGCCTCGACCAATATGATGTCGATGCCGAGGATCAGGCGACGTTGCAGAGCCAGGCCGCCTGGCTGCAGCAGAACCCCAATGTCCGCATTACCATCGAAGGTCATGCCGACGAACGCGGCACCCGCGATTACAATATCGCACTGGGCGACCGTCGCGCCAATGCGGCCAAAAATTATCTCGCATCGCTGGGCATTTCGCCCAGCCGCATCAATACCGTGAGCTATGGCAAGGAACGGCCGGCCGCTCTGGGTTCGGACGAGGCAAGCTGGGCGCAGAACCGCCGCGCAGTGACCGTTACCGTCCAATATTGATCCCCGTCGGGTCGCGACTGACGGCTATGGGCCCGCCGATTTCGATCGGCGGGCCCTTATGTTTTTGGGCCGACCGCGATCATTGCTCCATCGTTGCGAAATTCGTTTCCGATATGTGGGACGACCCTATATATGGGACGAAAACAGGAAGCGAAAAAACATATGCAAGATGGCGAAGAGAAGCAGGAACAGGGCGTTAAGGGCACGCAGACGCTGATGCGCGCGCTCGATATCATGGACGAGGTGATCGACGGACCGATCCGTGCCGCCGATCTGGCCCGCAAGCTGGGCATGAGCAAGACCACCGCACACCGGCTAGTGCAGGCGCTGAAATCGCGCGACTATCTGGCGGTGACGCGCAACGGCTTCGCGCTTGGCCCCAAGCTGTTGCAACTGGGCGTGCTGGCGACCGAGCAGATCGACTATGTCCGCGTCGCCCGCCCGTTCATGGAATTGCTGTCGGAAAAGACCGGCTTTTGCGTGTTCGTGGGCAAGCGCGAGGGCGACTGGTCGCGCCATCTGGACCGGGTGACCGGCAACCAGCGGCTGCGCGTCGCGACCGCGCCGGGCGATCGTCGTCCGGTCGCCGAAACCGGCCTGGGCAAGGCGCTGCTGCTGGACGAGGATGAGGCGACCTGGGAACGGCTCTATGTCGAGGCCAAGGGCGGCGAGGCCAGCCGCAAGCAGATCGACGCCTATATTGCCGAGATGCGGGTCCACAAGGCGCGCGGCGAAGTGCTGCACGACAGCGAACTGGGCGATGGCGTGCGGTCGATCGCGGTGCCGGTGCGCGATGCCAAGGGACAGATCTGCGTCGCCATCTCGATCGCGAGCGCGGCCCATTATCTGACCGACGATGTCCGCCCGGCGCTGGCCGAGCAGGTGATGAAGTCGGCCGAACAGATCAGCGCCGCCGTGGGCTTCAGCGGCCAGCGCTGAATTTCCTTTCGTCCCAAACAAGAAAATGGGCACGGTTACCATTGGTAACCGTGCCCGCCAGATAAAAATGGAGCCTGATTCACGCCTTCGGTGAAAGCGCAAAGCGCTTCCACCTCAGACGATCAGGCTCCAAGGTTGGGGAGGACTGGGAAATTACATCCGGTAGGTCACGCCGAAGGTGAAGGTGCGGCCGATGCGGGTTTCGAACAGCGTGTCCTGACGCTGGCTGTCGATATAGAGGCGGTTCTGCTCGTCGGTCAGATTCTGCGCCTCGACGATGATCTTCAGGCGATCGGTGACATTATAGCTGGCCGACGCATCCATGTAGAAGGTCTTGGCATTGCCCTGAAGGTCGCTGCCGGGCGAGGCCGGAATGCCGCGGATGAACTTGTCGCGGAAGTTGCCGGTGGTGCGGATCGAGAATTTGTCATCCTCATAATAGAGCGTGCCCGACGCGGTGTTCGGCGACAGGCCGACCAGGTCCGCCGTGGTCGTCACGGTCGGCACGCCGTTCACGCTGGCGAGGATATAGTCGATCTTCGACGTGACATGGGTGTAGTTGGCCAGCACGCCGAAATTGCTGAAGAAGCCGTCGAGGAAAGTGAAGGGAATCTGGGCATTGAGCTCGATACCCTTGAGCTTGCCGCCCGGCGTGTTGAAGGGTTGCGACACCGTGAACAGTTCGGTCGGCAGCGTGTTGCTGTTTTCCAGCAAGGCATCCGGCAGGCCGAGTTGATTGAATGGAATCTGGCTGTTCACATTCTGGATGAAGCTCTTGATATCCTTGTAGAAGAAGGCAGCCGAGAGCAGCGAGCCGGGGCGGAAATACCATTCGACCGCAACGTCGAAGGTGTTGGCGCGGATCGGGTCGAGGAACGGATTGTTGACATTGCCGACGCGAGTGACCGGATTGACGCCGCTGGTCGGGGTCAGCAGGCCGAGTTCCGGACGGGCCATGACCTTGGCACCGGAGAAGCGGACCAGGACATTCTCGACCGGTTCGACGACGATGTTCGCCGAGGGCAGCCAGTCGTCATAGCTGTTGGTGGCGGCCGCGAACTGGCCGGTCAGCCCGGTCGGCGAACTGGCCCGAGCCACGGCGACATAGCCCGACGACAGCATATCCGTCTTGACGTAGCGCACGCCCACATCGCCACGAACGCCAAGGCCGATCGCATCGCTCAGGTCGAAATTGGCCATGAGATAGCTGCTCATGACTTCTTCGCGCACGCGGCTGCGGCCGCCGCCACATTCCACGCCGCAATAGCGGACATCGTCAAAGCCGAAGGTGTCGGCCCATTTGTCGGGATCGATCGCGGCCCAGCTGGACGGTGCGCCATGGCCCCACAGCTTGTCGACGCCGGTAATATTGGTGGTGATATCGGCCAGCGTCGTGCCGGCCGGCAGCGCCCGCACCACGGTATCGGCATTATAGGGGCGCAGGAAGGTCGAGAGGAAATTGCTGCGCCGATATTGCGCGCCACCCTTGATCGAGAAGGCGTCGCTGACCGTCCATTTGAGGTTGATGTCGGCGGTCATGTTGTCGGTGGTGTTCTTCGACGGCTTGCCCTGATAGCTGAAGCCGCCCAGGACGGTGCCGTCAGAACGGCCCGGCGCATAGTTGAAGCTGGCCGGGTCATTGACGTCGATGCCGAAGCCCAGCGTCGGCGTAGTGCCGCCCTTGCTATAGTCGATAGAGAAACCGTCGGTGTCGATCGCGTCCATGAAGGTCTGCAGACGCTTCTTGCCGTCCCAGATGGACCGGTTGAAGCCGACGATGCCGCTCAGTTCCAGACTGTCGTTGAGGCGACGGCGGAAGTTGAGGTTGGCCTGCTTGAAGGTCGAAACGAAATGATCGACCAGCCCTTCGGAACGGACATCGACGCCGTCGAACACGCCCTGGACCAGCGAGCCATTCTCGTCGAACTCGATATCGCGCACGGAGGTCATCGGCTGGCCGTTATTGGCGGCCGAGCGGGCGAAGGAGATGGCGGCGATATAATTGTCGCGCCGGGTCACCTCGAACCGCGAATAGAGCATGTCGAGCGAGATGTCGGTATCGTCGTCGGGGTTGAACTGCAGGGTCAGCGATCCGCCGATGCGTTCCTGATTCTGTTCCGAATTGAGGTAGCGCGGAATGCGCGGCAGGAAGGCGCCGCTGCCCGGCGTGTTGGGCAGGTCGTCGCGACGCAGATCATAGATGGCCTGATAGGCGGCGCTGGTGCTGGTGCGCGGATTGCCGGTCGAGCAATTGAGCGCATCGGCGCCCTTGGCAGCATTGTCGGCCGGGTTTTGCGGCGCGAAGCCGACCGGCGAGCAGAAACCGCCATTGGTATTGGCCGACAGGATGTCCACCGCCGAATAGCCGACTTCGCGGATGTGCCGCTTCTGATAGGCGACCGAGCCGAGGATGCCGAAGCCGCTGTCGCCGAACTTCTTCGACACCAGCAGCGAGGCACGCGGATCGACCTCCTTCGACAGCTCGTTATAGACGCCGCGCGCGGTCATCGAGAGGACGAAATCCTCCTTCTGCTCCATCGGCTTGGGCGCGCTCAGATCGACCGTTGCGCCAAGCGAGCCTTCCTCGACATCGGCCGAGGGGGTCTTGCGCACCGACAGGGCCGAGAAGATTTCGGTCGGGAAGACGTTGAAGTCGAAGCTGCGGCCATTGTTGCCGGCGCCGTAAATGTCCGACGAACCGGTCTGCGACGTGCCTTCCATGCCGTTGATGCGGGTGCGGGTGAAGGCCGGGCCAAGGCCGCGGACCGAGATGTTGCGGCCTTCGCCGCCGTCGCCGCGCTGGAGCGCGATGCCCGGCACGCGCTGCATCGATTCGGCGAGGTTGGAGTCGGGGAACTTGCCGATATCTTCGGCGACGATCGAGTCGATCGCAGCGGCTTCCTGCCGCTTCATGCTGAGCGCACTGTTGAGCGAGGCGCGGAAGCCGGTGACGACGATGTCGGCATTTTCCTGGTCAGGCTGTGCCTGCGGCGCCTGGTCCTGCGCCAAGGCCGGCGCGCCCGCCATCATGGCGACGGCCAGCGCGATCACCGACGAACGGCGCGCGGACGCAATACGGCTGTAATGCTCGATCATGACTTCCTCCCCAATGTGCCGGCCCTCGCCAGCATTCCCACTATGTGAAATTTCGTGTCACACTATATTATATTTCACGACATTTCCATAAAAATCATAATATGAGCGCAAGTTCCACCATGTGGACCAATGCAGCGCACATCATCTTCGATACGGTTACCCATTGACCTGAATTTTATCCCTATATATGGATCATTAAGTCATTTTGTGAGACGATCCACCGTGATCAACGCTCGATCAGTGTTTGCCGCCTCTGCACGGGCGGCCTTCTCGGGGAGCGCATTGCCATGCGCTCCCCTTTTTGCCTGCCAGCCCTTTTCGGGATAAACAGCGTCATGTCGCTTAGCACCGCTCTTGCCCTGCTGCTGATGGCAGCATCGCCCACCGCCGCGGCAGAGCCCGCTTTTCCCATGAATTTCGACCTGTCGAACGGCAGCACCGAACGGCAGACGCCCTATCGCACCGGGAACCATGGGATGGAGTCCCATGGCACGGCCAGTGATTTTCTGTTTTCCGTAGCGGTCCCGGACGGCACCTATCGGGTGACGGTAAGACTGGGGGCCAGCGATGCCGCGGGCGACACGACGGTAAAGGCGGAAGCCCGACGGCTCATGCTGCGCAATGTCGAAACCCGCAAAGGCCAGTTCATCCAGCGCCAGTTCCTGGTCGACAAGCGCTCCCCCGTGCTGACAGCGCCGCCAGCCAATGCGCCTGGCGGCACCCGCGTCCGGATCGATGCCAACGACGCCAAGGAATTTACCTGGGACGACAAGCTGACGCTCGAATTTCTCGGGCAGCCTGAAGTGTCGTCAGTCCGGATCGAGCCCGTGACCGCCCCTACCATCTTCCTGGCCGGCGATTCGACCGTAACCGATCAATATGCCGAACCAGCGGCAAGTTGGGGCCAGATGCTGCCGGCAATGCTCGACAACAGCATCGCCGTCGCCAACCACGCCAAGTCGGGCGCGACGCTCAAATCCTTCATTACCGAATTGCGATTCGACAAATTGCTGGCATCGATCAAGCCGGACGATTGGGTGTTCATCCAGTTTGGCCATAATGACCAGAAGCAACAATGGCCGCAAACCTATGTCGATGCGGCCACGACCTACCCCGCCTATCTGCATCTCTACATCGCCGAGGTGCAGCGGCGCGGCGCCCATGCCGTGCTGGTGACGTCGCCCGAGCGCCGCAATTTCGATGAACGGGGCAAGGTCAAGGATACGCTGGGCAGCTATGCCGCAGCCATGCGCAAGCTGGCCGCGGAGGAGCATGTGCCGCTGATCGACCTCAATGCCGACAGTCGCGCCATTTACGAGGCGCTCGGTCCCGATGTCGCACCGAGCGCCTTCAACGACAATGGCAATGACAAGACCCACCACGACAATTACGGCGCCTGGCTTCTGGCCAATGCGATAGCAGAGCAGATACGCGCCCGGATTCCGGCGCTGGCGCCCCATGTCATCGCCCCTGCCTTCGTCCCGAGCCGCCCCCCCAGTGCCGCCGCCGTGGCGATCGTTCCCAGCGCGCGTCACAGCAGCCAGCGGCCTGCCGGCAGTTGAGCGGTTCGATCATGAGCCGTCGCGATACCCTGCTGGGGCTGACCGCTGGTGGGCTGCTGATGCCCACAGCCGCCCGGCCCTTTGCCGGTCATGCGACGCGGCGTTTCGACGTGCGCGACCATGGTGCGCGCGGCGACGGCATCGCGATCGACAGCGATGCGATCAATGCGGCGATCCTGGCCGCGTCGCGGGCGGGTGGCGGCACGGTGCTGCTGCCGCGCGGCCGCTATCTCTGCTTCTCGATCCGGCTGAAAAGCCATGTCACCCTGGTGATCGGCGAAGGCGCGGTGATCGAGGCGGCCGATCCGGCGCGCCATGCCGGCCGCTATGACCTGCCCGAGACGGGGATCGACCAGCTTTATCAGGATTTCGGCCATAGCCATTGGCACAACAGCCTGATCTGGGGCGAGGATCTGGTCGAGGTCGCGATTCTTGGCCCCGGCATGATCCACGGCCTGGGCCTGACCCGCGACGGGCCGGGCGCGCGCTGGAAGAAGCAGGCCGGCGAACGGCCGCTGTCGATGCGCGGCATGAGCGACGCACAGATTGCCGAGCTGGAGCCCGATGCCGCGAAGATGAATGGCCTTGGCAACAAGGCGATTGCGCTGAAGAATGGCCGCGACATTCATTTGAGCGGCTTTTCGATCCTGAAGGGCGGGCATTTCGCGATCATCGCGACCGGTACGCAGCAATTGCGCATCGACAATGTAGCGATCGACACCGAGCGCGACGGCATCGACCTCGACTGCGTGCGCGACGTGGTGGTGGAACGCTGCCGGGTCAATTCGCCCAATGATGACGGCATCGTCGTCAAGAGCAGCTATGCGCTGGGCCGGGCGATCGCGGCGGAGGATATCCTGATCCGCGACTGCGACGTGTCCGGCTATGACATGGGATCGATGCTGGACGGCACGAAGCGCACCACGCAGCAGATCGCGCCCGACCAGGACCGGGTCACCGGCCGGATCAAGCTGGGCACCGAGAGCAATGGCGGATATCGCAATATCCGGATCGAGGATTGCCGCTTCACCCGCTGCCGCGGGCTGGCGCTGGAAACCGTCGATGGCGGGGTGATGGAGAATATCGTCGCGCGGCGGCTGACGATGCGCGAGGTGACGACCGCGCCGATCTTCCTGCGCATCGGCGACCGGCGGCGCGGACCGGACGGCACCGGCATCGGCGCGATCAACGGCGTGGAGATCAGCGAGGTGGATGCGCGCGGGATCGATCATCGCTTTCCCGCGAGCATAGCCGGCCTTCCGGGCCATCCGGTGCGCGACGTGACGCTGCGCGACGTGCATCTGGCCTATCAGGGTGGCGGCACCGCGCAGGATGCGGCGCGCAGGCCCGCCGAACTGGCCGATGCCTATCCCGAACCCAGCATGTTCGGGGTACTGCCCAGCTGGGCACTATGGGCGCGCCATGCCGAGCGGCTGACGATCGAGCGCTTTTCCGCCGAGACGGCGACGCCCGACGCACGGCCATCCGCGCTGTTCGACGATGTGGCGGGCCTGACGATCCGCAACAGCCCGATCCTGGCGCGCTGAAACGGGCATCGTCCCACCCATTCTTAGCATTTGACGAACATGTGGGACGATGTTACCCAAATATCGGTTTCGAGTTCCATAATATGGTTCACAGGGGAGAGCCGATGTCCGTCCACGCCTTCAAGATGCAGCTCAAGCCCGGCGTGGTCGCGGAATATCGCAAGCGCCATGACGAGATCTGGCCCGAGCTGTCGGCGCTGCTGACCGAATCGGGCATCCATGACTATTCCATCTTCCTGGACGAAGAGACGCTGAGCCTGTTCGCGGTGCTGAAGCTGCGCGAGGACAATAGTCGCGACAGCCTGCCCGACCATCCGGTGATGAAGCGCTGGTGGGATTATATGGCGCCGCTGATGGAGGTGCAGCCGAGCAACCAGCCCAAGGAATGGCCGCTGTCGCTGCTGTTCCACATGGATTGAGTGCAGGACAGGCTGACATCCATGCGTAGCTTCATCGCCGCCCTCGCCCTTGGCACCATGCTGGCCACGCCCGTCCTGGCGCAGCAGGCCAAACCAACCGCCAACCTCTCCGCGCCGGTCAAGACGTTCGGCCGCGTGTCCTATGATGCGCGATCGCTGATGATCGACGGCAAGCGGATGGTGATCTGGTCGTCGGAATTCCATCATTTCCGCCTGCCCTCGCCCGATCTGTGGCGCGACATCCTGCAGAAGATGAAGGCGAGCGGATTCAACAGCGTCGCCGTCTATTTCGACTGGGGTTTCCACAGCCCGAAAAAGGGCGTGTACGACTTTAGTGGTATCCGCGACATCGACCGGCTGCTGACGATGGCGGAGGAGGAAGGCCTCTATGTCATCACCCGCGCCGGTCCCTATGTGAATGCGGAACTGTCGCGCGGCGGCTTTCCCGGCTGGCTGGTCAACCAGCGCGCCCGCGCCCGTACCGACGATCCCGATTACATGGCGGCGGCCGACGAATGGCTGACAAAGGTCAACGCGATCATCGCCAAGCACCAGATCAACAATGATCCCAGCCGCAAATATGGCGTGATCCTGCACCAGATCGAGAATGAGCTGGCGATGACCACGCCGGCCCAGCGGCGCTACATGGACCATCTCTATGCCAAGGCACGGGCCGACGGCATCACCGTGCCGCTGTTCCACAATGACCAGGGCCGCAACGGTTACTGGGCCCCGGAAAACAGCAAGGTGGACAAGGTCGTCCATGGCCCGAACGACATGTATGCGTTCGACGGCTATCCCGGCGGCACCTGCACTGTCGACGGCAAGCCGACGCGCGGGTCGGCCGCGCCCGACTGGGGCTATTATGGTCCCGGCGGCGCCAAGGGCGGCGCTTCGGCCTCGCCCGACACGCCCGGCTTCCTGGCAGAATTCGGCGGCGGCTGGTTCGACTATTGGGGATCGAACGGCGGCTATGAGTGCAACGCGATCCAGCGGGGCAAGCGATTCCAGCGCGTCTTCTATGGCACGAACCTGGCCAATGGCATCGGCATCCAGAGCTTCTACATGGGCTATGGCGGCACCAGCTGGGGCTGGCTACCCGCGCCGGTGGTGTTCAGCAGCTATGATTATGGCTCCGCCATTTCCGAGCCGCGCGAAATTCGCGAAAAGGCGCTGGAGATGAAGCAGCTGGGCGGCCTGATCGCCTCGGTGCCCGACATGGCCGGCATGATCCCGGCCGGGACGCCCGAGATCAGCTCGCCCAATATCCAAATCTATCACAACAAGAGCCCGGAGACGGACGCGCGTTTCCTGATGGTGACGCACAAGCCGTCCAACGGGCAGACGAGCGATGCTTTCAGCTTCACCGCCGACCTGCCGGATGGCCGCTATACCGTGCCGATGCAGCTTAATGGCTTTGATGCCAAATGGCTGGTCGCGGGCGTGACGCTGGGCGGGCAGCGGCTGGTCTATTCCAGTTCCGAACTCCAGTCGGCGCAGCAGATCGACGGCAATGACCTGATCCTGCTCTATGGCCGCGCCGGCGAGCCGGGCGAGACGGTGCTGCGCTATGCGTCCGCGCCCAAGGTGACGGTGCTGGAAGGCCAGGCGCGCAGCGCGTTCGATGCGGCCAAGGGCGACCTGAAGCTGGATTACAGTCATCAGGGCCGCGCCGTGGTGCGGATCGAGGGGGGCGGGCGTCCGCCGCTGACCCTGATCCTGGCCGACGAAGCCGAGGGCACGCGCTACTGGCGCGAGAAGGACATGCTGGTGCGCGGGCCGGCGCTGGTACGCAGCGCTGTCGCCAAGGGCGGTTCGCTGGCGCTGACCGGCGATACGAATGCAGCCAGCCCGCTCGAAATCTGGGCGCCCAAGGCGGTCCGTTCCGTCAGCTGGAACGGCACGAAGGTGACGACGAAGGCGACAGCCATCGGCAGCATCGCCGCCGTCCAGCCGCTCGCCGGCCCGGCCGATGTTGCGCTGCCGCCGCTCAACGACTGGCGCATGGCACAGGGTTCGCCCGAGGCGCAGCCCGGTTTTGACGACAGCGGCTGGCAGGCGATCGACAACCGGTCCTATGCCAGCACCACCGCCAAGCCCGACGGCCAGCCCAATATGTTGATGGACGCCTATGGCTTCCATGACGGCGATGTCTGGTATCGCGGCCGCTTCACCGGGTCGCCTGATGCAAAAGCGCTATCGCTTTATTATGGCGCGGGCGGTTCGGGGCTGGTGCAGGCCTGGGTCGACGGCAAGTTCCTGGGCGAAGGCGAGACGCCCGGCGGCCTGCCCCGGCCGATCACCACCGGCACGGCGCGCTTTGCCCTGCCGGCGGACGCGCAGGCGGCGGGCGAGCATGTGCTTTCCGTCATGGTCCGCAACAATGGCCATAACTGGGATCTGGACAGCGACGACTTCCACAAGGAAGCGCGCGGCCTCATCTCCGCATCGCTGGAGGGTGGCCCGAGCGGACGCAGCTTCGCGGTGCCGATCCACTGGAAGATTCAGGGCAAGCAGGGCGGCGAGGATCTGCCCGATGTCGCCCGTGGTCCGGCCAATAATGGCGGCCTTTATGGCGAGCGGATGGGCTGGCACCTGCCCGGCTTCAACGATGCCGGCTGGGCCAAGGCCAGCGTGCCCGCGAGTGAGGCGGCGGCCGGAACGAGCTGGTATCGCACCAGCTTTGCCCTCAACGTTCCCAAGGGGCAGGACGCGACCATTGGCCTGAGCTTCGGCGACGCCAGCAAGCCGCGTTCGCCGGTCCGTTACCGTGTGCTGGTCTTTGTCAATGGCTGGAACATGGGGCAGTTCATCGCCCATGTCGGGCCGCAGCGGACCTTCCCCATTCCCGAAGGCATCCTGAACCACAGGGGCCAGAACCATGTCGCGCTGGCCGTCACGTCCGACGGTCAGCCGGGCGATGCGCTCGAAACCGTACGCCTCGTCACCCTACGCAATGTGAAAGGCGGTCTGCCGGTGCAGATGGTGACCGCGCCAAACGCACCTTCAGACCTCAAGGAGACCAAGTAAGTGGCCGCTCTCACCCATGATGTACCGCGCCAGCAGGTCGTCGAATCCATCGACCGGCTGATGGACAATCTCGTCAATATCAAGGACGAGACAGGCGAATTCCTGCTCCATCTGGAAGATGGCCGCATCATCGACACCAAGGGCTGGGCCGGATGGGAATGGACCCATGGCGTCGGCCTGTTCGGCATGTGGCGCTATTTCGAGCAGACCGGCGACCAGAAGGCGCTGGGCATCATCAAGCAGTGGTTCGAGGATCGCTTTGCCGAAGGCACGCCGACCAAGAATATCAACACGATGGCTCCGTTCATCACGCTGGCTTATCTGTATGAATATGAGCCCGACCCGCGCTACATCCCCTATCTGGACGTCTGGGCCGAATGGCTGATGGCGGCCGATGGCCTGCCCAAGACCGAGGAAGGCGGGTTCCAGCACATCGTCTATAATGACGAGAATCCCGGCGAGATGTGGGACGACACGCTGATGATGTCGGTGCTGCCGCTGGCCAAGATCGGCCTGCTGCTGGGTCGCCCGGCCTATGTCGAGGAAGCCAAGCGCCAGTTCCTGGTCCATATCAAATATCTCTATGATACGAAGACCGGCCTGTGGTTCCATGGCTGGGACTTTAACGGCCGCCACAATTTCGCCGAAGCGCTGTGGGCGCGTGGCAATTGCTGGGTGACGATCGCCATTCCCGAGATCATCGAGATCCTCGACCTGAAGGAAGGCGATTTCTTCCGCACCTTCCTGATCGACACGCTGGCCGCCCAGGTGAAGACGCTGGCCGAGACGCAGGACGCCGAAACCGGCCTGTGGCACACGCTGATCGTCGATCCGACCAGCTATCTGGAAGCATCGGCCACCGCCGGCTTTGCCTATGGCATATTGAAGGCCGTGCGGAAGGGCTATCTGCCGCGCCATTATGAGGCGGTCGGCATCAAGGCGGTGCGCGGCGTGCTGGCGAACATCGACGAGACCGGCGAGCTGCAGCAGGTGAGCTTCGGCACGGCGATGGGCGACACGATGCAGTTCTACAAGGACATCGCGCTCACCTCCATGCCCTATGGCCAGAGCCTGGCCATGTGCGCACTCGGCGAGTTCCTGCGCACCTATATCTGAGTCACGGGAAACGGGGATCGAGGGGTAAATGGAAGGACCGTTCGATCGCCGTTTCCTGCTGAAAGGTGCCGCCGGCATATCCATGCTGGCGGCACTGCCCGCCTTTGGCCGCGCCCTGCCTCAGACCATGGTGCCGCAGGGCATGGTCAATGTCCGCGATTTCGGCGCGAAGGGCGATGGCAGCCATATCGACAGCCCGGCGATCGACCGGGCGATCGCCTTTGCTGCGGAGCGCGGCGGCGGGACGGTCTATGTCCCGCCCGGCAGCTATGCCAGCTATACCATTCACCTGAAGAGCAACATCACCCTGTGGCTCGACAGGGGCGCGACCCTGCTGGCCGCGGCCGTGCCGCTGACTGGCCTTCCCAATGGCGGCTATGATGCGGCCGAGCCGCAGGATCCAGCGATCGCGCCCTATCAGGATTATGGCCATAATCACTGGCGCAACAGCCTGATCCATGGCGAGGGGCTGCATGATATCGCGATCTGCGGCGACGGGCTGATCTGGGGCAAGGGGCTGAGCCGGGGGCATCCCGACACGGATCGGCCGGCCGCCGAACTGCCCGGCGTCGGTAACAAGGCGATCGCGCTCAAAAACTGCCGGAATGTCGCGCTGCGGGACTTTTCCATTCTGGAGGGCGGGCATTTCGCGCTGCTCGCCACCGGGGTCGACAATCTGCTGATCGACAACCTCACCGTCGACACCAACCGCGACGGCTTCGACATCGACTGCTGCCGCAATGTGCGGGTGAGCAACTGCACGCTCAATACTCCCTATGACGACGCGATCGTGCCCAAGTCCAGCTATGCGCTGGGCTATCCCCGCGCGACCGAGAATGTGACCATCACCAATTGCCATGTCAGCGGCTCCTATGTCGTCGGCACGCTGCTGGACGGGACGTTCCGGCCATTGGCGCGCAATCGTGACACCTGGCTGCTGGGCCGGATCAAGTGCGGCACCGAAAGCAATGGCGGGTTCAAGAATATCACGATCAGCAATTGCGTGTTCGACCAATGCTGGGGGCTGGCGCTGGAGACGGTGGACGGCGCGGTGATGGAGGATGTGACGATCAGCAATATCGCCATGCGCGGCTGTCACAGCCCGGCCCTGTTCCTGCGGCTGGGCCGGCGGATGCGCGGGCCGGCCGGCGCGGCGGTGGGATCGATGCGGCGGGTGCTGATCGACAATATCACCTGCCAGAGCGGGTCGATGCTGCCGTCGATCATCGCGGGTGTGGCCGGCCATCCGGTCGAGGACGTCCAGATCAGCAATATCTTCATCGACCAGCCGGGCGGTGGCGACGCGGCGATGGCGGCGATCGATCCACCGGCGAAGGAAGAGGATTATCCCGATCCCGACCGGTTCGGGCCCTTGCCGGCAAGCGGCTTCTTCATCCGTCATGCCCGCAACGTGGACCTGAGCCATGTCGACGTGCGAACATGGGCGGCGGATGCGCGACCGGCCTTCTGGCTGAAACATGTCGAGGGGTTTGACGGGTCCTATCTGAAGATGCCCGGCGGCGCGGATGCCTTCCGGCTGGAGCATGTGACCGGCTTTCGCAGCAGCGCGATCCGCGACTTGCCCGACCGGCGGATCGACACGGTCGGCATGGTGCGTTTCTGATGCGCTGGTGGCTGGCGCTGCTGCTGCTCGGTGCGACGCCGGCGCAGGCGGCCGACTGGGTGCGGTCGGTGGCGGAGCGGGGGGATTTCCCGCTGGTGGCGCAGGGGCAGGCGGCGCGGATCGTCACCGACCCGGCCGACGACGCCGTGGTAGGAATCGCCGCCGAGGATCTGAAACAGGATATTGGCCGGGTCACCGGCGCGGCCGAGGGCGGCGCGGCGCAGGTGTGGATCGGCACGCTGGGCCACAGTGAAGCGATCGACCGGCTGGTGGCGGACAAGCGGATCGACGTCGCGAAGCTGAAGGGCGCGTGGGAGAGTTTCCTGATCCTGCCGGTTGAGCGGCCGGCGCCCGGCGTGGCGCGCGCGCTGCTGATCATCGGCAGCGACCGGCGCGGCACCGCCTATGGCGCCTATGAACTGTCGCGCGCGATCGGCGTGTCGCCCTGGCACTGGTGGGCGGATGTGACGCCGCTGCATCGCGACGCGCTCTATGTGGCGAAGGATGCCCGGCGGTTCGGACCGCCTTCGGTCAAATATCGCGGTATCTTCCTGAATGACGAGGATTGGGGGCTGGTGCCCTGGGCGGCGGGCCATCATGCGCCGGACGAGAAACCGCTGGGGCCGAAGACTTATGCACAGGTTTTCGAGCTGCTGCTGCGGCTGAAGGCCAATCTGCTGTGGCCGGCGATGCACAAGGTGACGACGCCCTTCAACGCCGAACCGGCCAATGCAGCGCTGGCCGATCGCTATGCCATCATCATGGGATCGAGCCATGCCGAGCCGATGCTGCGCAACAATGTCGGCGAATGGACCGCGCCGGCCGAGGATTTCGATTATCTCAAGAACCCCGAAGGGGTGCGGCGCTATTGGGACGCGCGGGTGCGCAGCAATGCCCACTATGAGAGCATCTGGACGCTGGGGATGCGCGGCATCCATGACAGCGGCATGGTCGGGCCGAAAACGGTCGAGGACCGGCGCGCCACGCTGGAACGCATCTTTGCCGACCAGCGGGCGATGCTGGCCAGGGCCGGTGCGGCGGACGCGCCGCAGGTCTTCACGCCGTACAAGGAAGTGCTGGACGTCTATCGCGCGGGCCTCAAGGTGCCGGACGATGTGACGCTGATGTGGCCGGACGATAATTTCGGCTATATCCGCCACTTCCCCGATGCCGCCGAGCGGGCGCGCAAGGGCGGGTCGGGCGTCTATTATCATCTGTCCTATCTGGGCGCGCCACTCTCCTACCTATGGTTATCCACAACCCCGCCGGCGCTGATCCGGGAGGAAATGGGCCGCGCCTGGGATGCCGGCGCACGGCAGGTCTGGGTCGCCAATGTCGGCGACTTGAAGCCGGCGGAGTTGGCCACCGACTATTTTCTGAGCCTCGCCTGGGCTGTGGATAAGGTGCGGGCAAAGCCTGTGGATAAGTTTGTGGAAGACTGGGCGGCGGAGAATGTCGATGCCGCGCAGGCGCCCGCCATTGCCGCGATATTGCGCGATTATCACCGGCTGAATTTCGCCCGGCGGCCCGAGCATCTGCAGTGGAACCTGCCTGTGGATAAGTATCGGCAAAGCCCGCTGACGATCGGCGAGGCGGATGCGCGGCTGGCGGCGTTCGCGGCGATGGAAGCGGGGCTGGCAAAGGTCGAGCCGGCGATCCCGGCCGAGCGGCGCGACGCCTTCTATGAATTGCTGGCCTATCCGGTGCGGGCATCGGCGGCGGCAAACCGGCGTTTCTTTTCCGCCGAGGCGCATGACCGGCTGCGCGACAGCGACCTGGCCGAGGCGACGCGGCGCGGCAGGATCGCGCATGAGGCTGACAGCGAAATTGACAGGCTGACGACCTATTACAACCTCACGCTGGCGGGCGGAAAATGGCGCGGAATCATGGCGGTGGAGCCGGCGGACGGGCAATGGCGCAGCTATCGCCAGACGCCGGTGATCCTGCCACCGGTCGATGCGCTGGCGCCGCCGGCCGGGCCAGCCAAGGCGCAGCCGGCGGCCCCTGCCCTGCCGCTGCTGACGCCGGACCGATTCGCCGGATGGACGCGCGTGGAGGGGCTGGGGCGCCATGGCGCGATGCTGGCGTCGAGTGGCAAGGCCGGGGCGAGCCGCGCGACGATAGACCTGCCGCCCGGCGAATGGACCGCGCTTGTGGATATCTTGCCGACCTATGCCGACCGGGATGGCGACGCGCTGCACATGACCATTGGCATCGACGGCGTGACGCAGGCGCTGGAGAGTCGGCGCGAGACCGGTAGTCGCGACTGGGCGATGGGGGTGCTGGACAATCGGGCGACCATGACGTTAACGCAACGACTGAACGGCGGGCAGCATGTCGTGACGCTGGAGCGCGCCGATCCCGGCGTGCTGATCGAGGCGATCCGCTTCGTGCCGGCGACCGCAGAAAAGGCCGAGAACGGCTTGCATTAGTCTCATATCGTGTGATAGCCGTTCACTATGTGGCATATATCTCATATGCCCGCGCGCGTCAGAACAAGAGCCCAAGCGCCGATCATTGCCCTAGGCGGAGGACCTGAATTGCCCGAGACTGCCCCATCCACCGCGCGTCCCGTCCGCCTGCAAAATTACCTCGCCTATGGCTCCAACGACGTGCTGGGCGCGGGATCGATGGCGGTCATTTCCGGCTGGGTGCTGATCTTCTACACGCAATTCTGTGGTCTTAGCGCCGGGCAGGCCGCGACCATCTTTGCCGTCGCGCGCATCCTGGACGCCTTCGCCTCGCCGATGATCGGCTATATTTCCGACCATTTCGGCGGCACCTGGCTGGGCCGCAAGTTCGGCCGCCGCCGTTTCTTCATCCTGGCCGCGATCCCGCTGCTGCCGAGCTTCGCCTTGATGTGGCTGCCGGGTCAGGGCTTCTGGTATTATCTGGTCAGCTATGTGCTGTTCGAGCTGGTCTATGCGATGGAGATCATTCCGTTCGAGACCCTGGCGGCTGAAATGTCGACCGACTATCGCACCAAGGCGAAGTTCGCCGGGTCGCGCATATTGTTCGGCCAGGCATCGGCGATCCTGGCCGGCTTCCTGCCGCTGTGGCTGATCAACGCGCTGGGCCGGGACAGCGCCGACACCTTCTTCTACATGGGCATCATCTTTGCCGCCCTGTTCATGGTGACGGCAGGGCTGCTCTACCTGTTCAGCTGGGAACGGCATCTGCCTGGATCAGCCGAGGCGATCGGCCAGCATCCGGTCGGCGCGGGTGGGCCGGGACAGGCGCTGAAGGCGCTCTACCGCAACCTGTTTTCCACCATGCGCATCCGCGCCTTCCGCCTGCATCTGGGCATGTATCTGGGTGGCTATATCAGCCAGGACATTTTCAACGCGGCCTTCACCTTCTTCGTGATCTTCGCACTCGCCGGATCGACGGCGATCGCATCGGGCCTGCTGGGCACCATGTATATCGTCCAGTTCGTGGCGGTGATCATCGCCATCAACCTGGCGCTGCGGGCGTCGCCGGCCAAGGCCTATCAGGTCGCCGCCGCCGACTTCGCGGTCGGCTGCCTGACGCTGATCGGCCTGTGGTTTGCGGGCGTGCCGGCGACCAGCCCGTGGATCTGGCTGCCGATCATCCTGTGCGGCCTGGGCCGCGGCGCGCTCAACTATATTCCATGGGCAACCTATAATTATATGGCCGATGTCGACGAGATCGTGACCGGGCAGCGCCGCGAAGGCAGCTTCGCCGGGGTCATGACCTTCGTCCGCAAGGCGACGCAGGCGGCGGCCGTCGCCGGCGTGGGCTTCATCATGCAGGCTGGCGGCTTCGTGTCGGGCGCGGCGGAACAGAGCCATGGCGCGATCCTGACCATGGCGTTGCTGCTGGGCGTCGGCACGGTCGGCTGCCTGGGGCTGGGCATCTGGGTGTCGACCAAATTCCGCCTGAGCCCGGCGACGCACGACATATTGATGCGCGAGATCGAGCATCTGCGCAGCGGCGCGCGCACGCCGACGTCGCCGGTCGCGGCCGAAGTGGTCGAGGATCTGTCGGGCTGGCGCTATGACCAGCTGTGGGGCCGCAATCCGGTCGCGCAATAAGGGCCGGTCAGACAATAAGGGAGAGGGACATGGGCAAGAGGATGCTGTTGGGTGCGGCGCTGCTGGCGATGGTCGCCGCGACGCCGGCGCAGGCCCAATATTGGTCGCGCAGCTGGATGGCGGCGCCCTTGGTCAACCGCGCCCCGCCCGAGAAGCATCCCGATCTCAACGACCGCACCGTCCGCCAGGTGGTGCGCCTGTCGAACGGCGGGCAGCGTATCCGCATCCGCCTGTCGAACGAAATGTCGGTCAATCCGCTGCTGGTGGGGAGCGTGCATGTCGCGCTGGCCGGCGAGAATGGCGCGATCGTGCCGGGCAGCGACCATGTCGTGACCTTCAACCAGGCGCAGGGCGCGACCATCCCCGCGCGGGCGCCGCTGTTGAGCGATCCCATCGACCTGGCGGTCAAGCCGCTGACGCGGATCAGCATTTCCATCCATCTGCCGCAGGGCGCGGCGGATGCGACCGTGCATAGCTATTCGGCGGCGACGACCTGGACCGCGCCGGGCGACCAGACCGGCGCGCAGACGCTGACCAGCCCGACCGTCATCGGGCCGCGCGTGGTGATTTCCGCGGTCGAGGTCGACAATGCGAAGCGCGGCACGGCGATCGTGACGCTGGGCGATTCCATCACCGATGGCGTGCGCGCCACCCCCGACAGCAACCGGCGCTGGCCCGACCTGCTGGCCGAACGGCTGCAGAAGGCTGGCCGCAAGAGCGTCGGCGTCGCCAATGCCGGGATCAGCGCCAACCGGCTGCTAAGCGAGGCGGATGGCTATAATGCGCTGGCGCGGTTCGACAGCGACGTGCTGGCAGTGCCGGGCGTCACCCATGTCGTCATCCTGGAAGGGGTGAATGATCTGGGCGGGGCCGCGCGCGACAAGCGCCCGATGCTGACGCCGCAGACCGTGATCGGCGCCTATCGCCAGATGATCGCGCGGGCGCATGACCGCAATATCAAGGTCATTTTGGCGACCATCCTGCCCTATAAGGGCGCAGGATACTGGAGTGCCGAGGGCGATGCCGTGCGTATCGCCGTCAATGACTGGATCCGCACGACCAAGGAGGCCGACGGCTTCGTCGACCTGGCCAGGGCGGTGGCCGATCCGGCCGATCCGTCGCGCATGGCCAAGCCCTATGATGTCGGCGACGCGCTGCACCCCAATGACGAGGGGTTCCGCGTCATGGCCGATGCGTTCGACCTGAGGCTGTTCAAATGATCGCGTCGCTGCTGTTGATGGCCGCCGCCGCGAGCGGGCCGGTGGCGCCCAAGCCGCTGCTGCGCGACCCGGTGCATGATGGTGCGGCCGATGCGTCGACCGTCTATGACCGCAAGAGCGGCGAATGGGTGATGTTCTACACCAATCGCCGCGCCGACCTGCCCATGGAGGACGCCAAGGATGTCCGCTGGGTCCATGGCACGGCGATCGGCACGGCGCGGTCGAAGGATGGCGCCAGGTGGCGCTACAGCGGCACGGCGACGATCCCGACCAGCTGCACCGGCGAGACGCTGTGGGCGCCCGAGGTGCAGTGGCTGGAAGGCCAGTGGCATATGTGGCTGACGGTGGTGCCGGGCATCTATCGCGACTGGAATGCGCCGCGCTTCATCGTCCATCTGACCAGCCCGGACCTCAAGAGCTGGACCTGTGGCGAGCGGCTCGATCTCGGCTCCGACCGGGTGATCGATGCCAGCATATTGGCGTTGCCGGGCGGGGGCTATCGGCTGTTCTTCAACGACGAGCGGATGAACAAGGCGATCCGCACCGCCGACAGCAGCGACCTCATCCACTGGACCGTCAAGGACCGGCTGACCGACACGCCGGGCGAAGGCCCCAAGGCGTTTGCCTGGAAGGGCAAATATTGGCTGATCTCCGACGCGTGGAAGGGGTTGCTGGTGATGCGCTCCGACGACGGGACACACTGGACGCGCCAGCCGGACTATATATTGGCCACGCCCGGCAAGGCACCGACCGACCGGGCCAAGGGCCAGCATCCCGACATCATCGTGTCGCGCGACCGGGCCTATATCATCTATTTCGTCCATCAGGAGGGCGAGGACGAGGCGAAGGCCAATCCCGACTGGAAGCGCCGGTCGGTGCTGCAGATCGCCGAACTGACCGAGAAGGACGGGATCGTCAGCGTCGATCGCGATGCGCCGGCGCATATACGACTAAAGCCCTGATCGCCGCGATTTTCCTTGCCCGTAAAAGTGGCTAGGAAGATGGACGATGCAGAAAGCCGCGAAGAAGAAGCCGCCCACGATCCGCGAAGTCGCCGCCCGTGCCGGCGTGTCGATGATGACCGCGTCGCGCGCGATCAACGGCAAGGCGCTGGTCAGCGCCAAGTCGCAACAGGCGGTCGAGCAGGCGGTCAAGGATCTGGGCTATGTGCCCAATGCGTCGGCGCGCGCGCTGGTGGGCAGTGCCGACCGGCGGGTGGCGTTGCTGCACAGCAATTCGACGACATCGGCCTATCTGGGCGAGCTGCTGCTCGGCGCGCTGGGCGAGGCACCGCAGCGCCATCTGCATCTGGTGGTCGAGCAATGCGCGCCCGGCGCCTTTGCCAAGGAGATCGTCGATCAGGTGTCGAAGGCGCATGTCGCCGGCGTCATCCTGCCGCCGCCGCTGTGCGACTGGGCCGAACTGGTCGAGGCGTTGCAGGCGCGCGACATCGCCGTGGTCGGCATCGCGCCCGATGGCGACGTGCCCGGCATGCTGGCGGTGGGGACGGACGACCGCCATGCCGCCTATGACCTGACCCGGCACCTCATCGACCTTGGCCATCGGCAGATCGGCTTCATCTCCGGCAATATCCGCCACCGCGCCAGCGCCCGGCGCCTGCAGGGCTTTCGCGACTGCCTGGCCGACCGGGGCATAAAACTGGACGAGCGCTGGATCGTGCCGGGCGACTTTTCCTACCGATCAGGGCTGGATGCGGCCGAGCAATTGCTGAGCCTCGACACGCCGCCCAGCGCCATCTTTGCCTGCAATGACGATATGGCGGCGGCGGCGATCACGGTGGCGCATCAGCGGCGGATCAACGTGCCGGGCGACATCACCATCTGCGGGTTCGACGACACCCCGCTGGCGAGCGCGATCTGGCCGGCGCTGACGACGATCCGCCAGCCGATCCGCGACATGGCGCGCGAGGCGATCGGCCTGCTGGGCGCCCATTTCAGCAGCCAGGACGATGGGGCCGGCGAAGAGGCGCTGGGCCGGGTGAAGCTGGATTATCAGCTGATCCGGCGCCAGTCGGATGCCGTGCCCTCACGGCATTGATTACAAGCTGCCAGGATGCTGACGCATCGGCAGCTTGAAACACTCAGGCGCCGCGCGGGCTGATCAAAGCCCGCTTAAGGTGACAGCGAAGTTTACAGGAAGCCGACCTGCCTGAGCCAGGCTTCGCACAGGCGCGGCCAGAGCGAGACGGGCTGATCCGGCGTGTCGAGCGCGAAGCCATGGGGGGCGTCGGCGAAGATGTGCAGCTCCGCGCTGCCGCCCGCATCCTGCCAGGCGCGGCTGAGGCGATGGGCGTTTTCGACCGGCACCACCGGATCATTGCCGGCATAGACGATGAAGGCCCGCGGCGGGCCGGGCCGCAATTGCACGTCGGGCTGGAGCGCATCGTAGAGCGCCTGCTTTTCCACCGGCGGCAGCGGCGGCTTGTCGGCGACGATGGTGCGGCCTTTGGCATTGGTGGAAATGGGCGCATAGCCGATCACCATGACATCGGGCCGCTGCGGCGCGACATCGCCCCAGTCCGCCGGATAATGCGCGGCGAGGCAGGCGGCGAGATGGCCGCCCGAGGAGAGGCCGACGACGCCGACGCCATCAGGCGTCAGGCCGGAGGCGCGGATCATCCGCATCGCGGCGAGCGCATCGTCGAGCGGCGCGGACGGGCCGGTGCCGGCATGGGGGAAGCGGTGGATGAGGACGAAGGCATGATAGCCGAGCGATGTCAGCCATTGCGCGACCTGTACCCCTTCGCGTCCGGCCATCAGCGCGACATAGCCGCCGCCGCCCAGGACGAGCATGGCGCGGCCATTGGGCCGGTCCGGCGCATAGCCGAGCAGCACCGGCCGATCGACGGCGGTGACGATCGCCTGTTCGGGCGCGGCATTGGCGTCTTCCAGCGCGAAGGCGCCGCTTGGCGCGTCGCGCAGCGGCCAGACCAGATCAGCAGCGAGCATTGGATACTCCCATCGGGCAGCCATGGGTGGGATAGGCTTCGCCATCCAGTTCCACGGCCTCGCGCACGACCTCCAGTCGATCGCCGGCGTCGCGCATCTCGTAGAATTTGGCGATCGCCCGCTTGAACGGGCGGTGGAGGACCAGCATCAGCTTGCCATCAAAGGCATGGAACAGCATGCCACGGCCGCTGTCCTGCATGATGAGCGGGCCAAGCTGTTCCCACGGACCGGCGATGGTGCCCGACTTTGAGCGGGCCTGCGCCTGGACATAGCCGCCCTTCCCCCAGCTCGACCAGAGCATCAGCAGCGTGCCGGTCTTGGTGCGATAGAGTTCGGGGCCGTCGGTGACATAGCCCATGTCCCCTTCGGGCTGTTTCTGGCCGATCACCCAGTCGGCCTCATTGGCGCGGAACAGCAATTGCGGCTTGCCGGCGGGCGAGAGATCGTCCTTCAGCGGCAGCGCCTCCATCGTACCGACGCCCATCTGCAGCCATTCATGGGCATAGACCATCCAGGGCTTACCAGCCGGGTCGACATAGAGGCTGCCGTCGAGCGTCATGGCATTGGGCGTAGTGACCGGCTCACCCTTGTGGATAAGCTGATAGGGGCCATCGACCCGGTCGGCCACCGCCAGCAAGGTGGCGCGGCGATAATTGGGGCGCTTGCCGCTGGCCGGGACCGGTGCCTTGTCATTGTGGAAGGTGGCGAAGAGATAATAGCGCCCCTTCCAGCGATGCACCTCCGGCGCCCAGCCGCCGTCATTGGCCCAGCTGTCCTTCGGCAGGGCGAAGGCCAGTTTGGGTGTCTGCCAATGGGCGAGATCGGTGCTGGCATAGGCCATGATGCCGATGCGCGGATCGCCGGTGACGGCCGGGTCATTCTTCGAGAAGAGCCAGTAGGTTCGGCTGCCCTGCTCCGCCACGACGAAGGGATCATGGATGCGCAGATGCGATGTCAGCAGCGGCGCGTCGGCCGCCGCCACCGGGGCGGCGAGCGTCAGCAGCAGGGCGGCGAGCCAGCGACGCATCAGCTCGCCAGCCTGTTGCCATAGCCGATGATGAGGGTGGCAAGGATCAGCAGGCCGACCCCGCTCCACACCATGCGGCGCACCGCCGGCGCGGCATCCTTCCACTCGCGGAAGGCAAAGCCCCAGCAGGTTCCGAAGATGATGATCGAGGCCATGTGCAGCGTCCAGCTGGAGAAGCCGAAGCGGCCCATCTGGCTTTCACCCATGGTGTAGAAGAAGAACTGGAAATACCAGGCCGTGCCCGCCACCGCGCAGAGCAGGAAATTGGGCAGGAGCTTGGGGCGCTGGCCGCTGGCGTCGGGTGCCCCGGCCCATTGGCCCGCCGACTTGTTCCTGGCGATCAGCCAGCCGCACCAGAGCGCGTTGGTGATGAGGCCACCGAACATGACGAGGCAGAGGGTGGGAAGGCCGGTCCACAGGGGGCCGGTGCCGGCGGCGGCCGACAGCGCCTTGACCGGCTCACCGGCGGCGAGGCCGAAGGCAAAGCAGCTCGACATGATGCCGGAGAAGATGGCGACGGCGATGCCCTTCCTAAAATCGAACTCGGCGACGACGGCCGCCTTCTGTTCGGTCGAGAGTGCCGCATCCTTGCGGGCGCCGGCACGGGCGACGACGACGATGCCGAGCACGGTGACGGCCAGGCCCAGCAGGACGATCTGGCCGTGCAGGGTGCCGGCAATTTCCGTCATGAAGCTGCCGTCGAAGATCGGCGGGATGAGCGTGCCGAAAACGGTGCACAGGCCCAGCACCACCGCCATGCCAAGCGAGAGGCCGAGATAGCGCATGGTGAGGCCATAGGTGAGGCCGCCAAAGCCCCAGAGAAAGCCGAAGAAGATGCACCAGCGGACCACCGACGAAGGCACCTGCGCCATCACGCCCATCAGGTCGTTGGTCTGGACCGAGGCGAAGAACCAGGGCGCGATCACCCAGGAGAAGATGCCGCCGGTCAGCCAGAAAATCTCCCAGTTCCAGCGCTTCACGCCGCGGAAGGGGACATAGAAGCTGGCCGAGGCGAAGCCGCCGAGCCAGTGGAAGAGGACGCCGAGCAGGGGATTGGGGGTCATAGCGCAAGTCCCAGACGATAGAGGCGATTGGCGTTGCCGGCGAACATGGCGCGGCGATCGGCTTCGGGGAAATCCGACACGATGGCGTGATAGGCTTCCATATAACGGTCGATCGGGCCGAACAGCTTGTCGGTCGGCGTGTCGCTGGCAAAGGCGCAACGATCGACCCCGAACATGTCGATCGCCTCATGCACCAGCGGCGCGATGCCGGCCATGGTCCAGTCGCGGCGGATGAAGCCCATGCCCGACAGCTTGACCGCGACATGGGGCAGCGCGGCAAGCGCCTTCATGCCCCGGCGCCAGTCGTTGAGGCCATCCGGGTCGGTCAGGACCGGCATGCCCATATGGTTGATGATGACCGGGATGTCCGGGTGGCGCTCGATCAGCGGGACGAGGCCGGGCATCTGCCCCGGATAGCATTGCAGGTCGAAGGAGAGGCCATGTTTGGCGAGCAGGCCATAGCCCGCCTGCCATTGCGGATCGACGGTGAGGTCGACCGGGCCATAGGTGCGCTGGGGATCGGCATGCCAGTTGACGATATGGCGGATGCCCCTGACGCGGGGATGGGCGGCCTGCGCGGCCAGCAGCGCATCGACATCCGGGTCGTGGAGGGCGGCGAAGGCGACGAAGCCGGTGGGAAGGCCATCGACGGCAGCGAGCGTGTCGAGCCACTGGGTCTCGCGCAGCGCGCTTTCCGCGGCCGCGCCGGCATCGACATGGACCGCGCCGATGACGTTCCAGCGGGTAAGGTCTTCGCGATATTGGGCGACGCCATAGTCATGGGCGATCGGCTCGACGCTGCCATTGGGGCCATCGTCCGAAAAGGGCGGGCTCAGCCAGTCGTAGCGGATATGATTGAGATCCCACAGATGGATATGGGCATCGACAAAGGGGATCATGCGTCCTCTCCAGAAACATAAAGTCCGTTCGCCCTGAGCCTGTCGAAGGGTTGGCTGAGCGAAGTCGAAGCCTTCGCCATGCTCAGGCGGGGGCTTCGACTTCGCTCAGCCCGAACGGGGTAGGATGTCTTGCGGCGCGCCGGGCTCTTGGATGGCCGGTCGCGCCGCGTAGAGTTTTGAATCAGAAGGTGGTGCGGCCGCCCGAGGTGTCGAAGGTCGACGCCGTGGTGAAGCTGCATTCCTCGCTGGCCATGAAGCAGACCATGGCGGCCGATTCCTCGACCAGGCCAAGGCGACCCATCGGGATCTTCGAGCGCATATAGTCGACCTGGCTCTGCGGCAGCTGTTCCAGGATCGGGCTTTCGAAGGTGGCCGGGGTCAGCGCATTGGCGATCACGCCCTTGCCCGCCAGTTCCTTGCCGATGCTCTTGGTGAGGCCGATGACCCCCGCCTTGCTGGCCGAATAGGCGCTGGCATTGGGATTGCCTTCCTTGCCCGCGACCGAGGCGAGGTTGACGATCCGGCCATAGCCGTTTTCGAGCATGAAGGGCACGACTTCCCGGTTGCAGTAGAAGAGGCCGTTCAGGTTGATGTCGATCACCCGCTGCCAGCTGTCGACCGGATAGTCCCACACCGTGGCGGTCGCGCCGGTGATGCCGGCCGAGCAGACGAGGACGTCGATCTTGCCCAGCGCATCCGCGCTGGCCTTGGCGGCGGCGGCGACGGCAGCCTGATCGGAGACGTCGAGCGCAACCACATGGGTCGCGCCGACTTCATCCTTGGCAGCGGCGAGGGCGTCGGCGTTCAGATCCCACAGGACCACCTTGCCGCCTTCTTCGACGATGCGCTTGGCGACCAGCTTGCCCAGGCCCGAGGCGCCACCGGTGACGATGGCGCAGCGACCTTCATAGCGTCCGGAAAAGACGCTCATCCGAGCACCTCGTCACCCAGGTGGCGCCATTCCACGACATTCTGCTTCTGACTGCCGAGCTTGGCGATGCCCAGTTCCATGACGTCGCCGGCCTTGAGATAGACGGCCTGCGGCTTCTTGCCCTCGCCCACGCCCGGAGGGGTGCCGGTGATCATCAGGTCACCGGGGTAGAGGGTGATATATTCGCTGACATAGGAGATGAGCTGGGCGACGTTGAAGATCATCGTCCTGGTGTTGCCGGTCTGCATCCGCGCGCCATTGACGTCGAGATACATGTCGAGATCCTGCGGGTTGCCGATTTCGTCGGCGGTCACCAGCCAGGGGCCGACCGGGCAGAAGGTGTCATGGCCCTTGCCCTTGCTCCACTGGGTGCCGCGCTGCTTCTGGTTGAAGCGTTCCGACACGTCGTTGACGAGGACATAGCCCGCGACCTTCGACAGCGCCTCTTCTTCCGACACGAAGCGGCAGGTTTCGCCGATGACCACGCCCAGCTCGACTTCCCAGTCGCCATGGGTCGCGCCCTTGGGCAGCATCACTTCGTCATTGGGACCGTTGAGCGACGACAGCGCCTTCATGAACATCATCGGCTCGGTCGGGATCGGAAGGTTGGATTCGATCGCATGATCCTCATAGTTGAGGCCGATGGCGACGATCTTGCCAATGCCCTTGACCGGCACGCCATAGCGCGGGTCGCCATCGACGACGGGGAGCGACGCGATGTCGACGCCCTTGGCGGCGGCGAGGCTCTCGATCGTCAGGTCGGCGACGACGCCGGACAGGTCACGAATCTTGCCTTCGGCATCGATCACGCCGGGCTTTTCCTGGCCACGCTGGCCGAAACGAACAAATTTCATGGGATCAGTCTTTCTCTGTTCAGGCAATCAGTGGGTATAGGGACGGTGCATCGCGATATCGGGGTTGAGGTCGACGCCGAAGCCCGGCTTGTCGAGCGCGGTCACCTTCATGCGGCCATTTTCCGGCACCGGTTCACCCAGCAATTGCGGGTGGAACATCGGCACCACCTCCGTCGGCCCCGGATGCATCATCAGGAACTCGGCGAAGGGCGAGTTGTGGCGGGTGATGACGAAATGATAGCTGTAGACCGACGAGCCATGCGGCACGACCATCTTGCCATGGGCGTCGGCCAGCGCGCTGATCTTGAGCAGTTCGGTCACGCCGCCGCACCAGCCGACGTCGGGCTGGATGATGTCGCAGCAATCCATTTCCATCAGCATGCGGAAGCCCCAGCGGGTCGCTTCATGCTCGCCGGTGGTGACCAGCATGCCCTTGGGCACGTTGCGCTTGAGCTGCTGGTAGCCCCAATAATCGTCCGGGCTGATCGCTTCCTCGATCCACTTGAGACCCAGCTCATGCGCGGCGATGGCGAGGCGGGTGGCATAGTCGACGTCTAGCGCCATCCAGCAGTCCCACATCAGCCAGAAATCATCGCCGACCTTCGAGCGCATGTCGGCCAGTTCGGCGATATTCTTCTTCAGGCCCTCAATGCCTTCGGCCGGGCCGTGGTGCAGCGCCATCTTGCCGCCGATGAAGCCGAATTCCTTCGCCTTGTCCGGGCGCGCGCCGGTGGCGTAGAATTGCAGTTCGTCGCGCACGGCGCCACCGAGCAGATGATAGACCGGTTCCTGGCGCAGCTTGCCGAGCAGATCCCAGAGCGCAAGGTCGACGCCGGAGATGGCGTTGATGACCAGGCCCTTGCGGCCATAATATTGGGTCGAGAAATACATCTGGTCCCAGATCTTCTCATAGTCGGTCGGCGACCGGCCTTCGAGGAAACGGGCGAGATGCTTTTCGACGATATAGGCGGCGGGCTCGCCACCGGTCGTCACGGCGAAACCGATGGTGCCGTCCTCCGCCTCGATCTCCACCACCAAGGTGCCGAGCACATTGATGCCGAAGCTCTGCCGCGACTGGCGATATTCGGGATATTTCGACATCGGCGTCGCGATGTGATCGTCGATCCAGTGGCCTTCGCCCTGGTCATGATAATCGGCACCGCCGCCGCGCACGGTGAAGGCGCGGACATGCTTGATCTTCGGCAACGTCACGATGGGCACGCTGAAACTCCCTTGGGCCAGACCCATCGCAAGGGGATGGGCAATAACACTTCCACCATATGGACAAAATGCGCACAACGTGGGGCAATTGAGGGGAAGAATCGCGTCCAGCCTCTCCTACACCCTTGTTTTTCTCATTTTGTGGGATAGAGTGTTAGTAGATGAGACAAAATACGTCAAACCCGGAATCGGGTCCGCGAGAGGAAAAGTCGAAGACGCAGGGGTCGCAGACCCTTCAGCGCGGGCTGGACCTGCTCGACCAGGTGATCGACGGGCCGGTGAAGCTCGCCGACCTGTCCGAGCGCATGGGCCTGACGCGCTCCACCACCCATCGCCTCGCCAATGCGCTGGTCGAGCGCGGTTTCCTGACCTTCCTGCCGCGCGAGGGCTATCAGCTTGGCCCCAAGCTGCTGCAGCTCGGCTTCCTGGCGCAGAGCCAGGCCGACGTGGTGCAGATTGCCCGCCCCCATCTGGAAGCGCTGGCCGCCGCGAGCGAGGATGTGGTGCATCTGGGCCGGCTGGACGGCGATCAGGCGCTTTATCTGGACAAGATCCCCGGCCGCCGCCGGGTCGAGATTTCGAGCCGGATCGGCGATCGCCATCCGCTGACATCGACGGGCCTTGGCAAGGCGCTGATGCTGGACGATCCGGAAGCGGGCTGGACCCGACTGCTGGAAAGCGAGCGGGAGAACGGCACCCATGATGCCGACCCGGCGCAGTGGCTGGAGCGGATGCGCGGCTATGTCGCGGCCGGGCGCGCGTTCGACCTGGAAGAGAATGAGGACCAGATACGCTGCGTTGCCGCGCCGATCCGTGATGCATCCGGCGCGATCGTCGCCGCCATCAGCCTGTCGAGCGCCGCCCAATATATGGATGACGAGCGCATGGCATCGCTGAGCGACGAGGTCCGCGCCGCCGCGCAGAAGGTCAGCGCCGATCTGGGCTGGACCCCCGGCGTCAAATCCCCCCGCCGCCCGGTGCGGCGCTAATCCAAGGAAATGCTCGCATGAAGCTGCTTGAAGGCAAGACCGTCCTCGTCACCGGCGCATCGACCGGCATCGGCCGGGCGGCCGCCATCGGCGCCGCCCAGCATGGCGCCGACGTCGTCATCAACTACGCCCATAGCGACGGCCCGGCCGCCAGCTGCGTCGCCGAGATCGAGGCGCTGGGCCAGCGCGCGATCGCGGTGAAGGGCGATGTCGCCGATCCGCAAACCGCGCAGGACTTCGTTGCCAAGGCGGTCGAGGCGTTCGGCAAGGTCGACGTGATGGTCAGCAATGCCGGCATCTGCCCGTTCCATGGCTTCCTCGACATGCCGGTCGACGTGGTGGAGCGCACCTTCAAGGTGAACCTGCACGGCGCCTATTTCATGGTGCAGGCGGCCGCGCAGCAGATGGTGAAGCAGGGCCATGGCGGGTCGATCGTCGCCGTCTCCTCCATCTCCGCGCTGGTCGGCGGCGAGTATCAGACGCATTACACCCCGACCAAGGCGGGCGTGCATTCGCTGATGCAGTCCACGGCGATTGCGCTCGGCAAATATGGCATCCGTTGCAACAGCGTGCTGCCCGGCACCATACTGACCGAGATCAACAAGGATGATCTGGCCGATGTCGAGAAGCGCGAATATATGGAAAAGCGCACCCCGCTCGGCCGCCTGGGCGCGCCCGAAGACCTGGCCGGGCCGATCGTCTTCCTGGCGTCGGACATGGCCGCCTATGTCACCGGCGCGGCGCTGCTGGTCGACGGCGGCATGTATGTGAACCTGCAATAAGATATTGAGCGCCGTCATTCCCGCGAAAGCGGGGATGACGGTATTCAGGAAACAGGACATGCCGATGAGGATCGTCACCAAAGCCGCCGCCGCCCTCGCCCTGCTGGCCACGCCCTTGCCGGCGCTGGCGACGCAGCCGGGTGACACGATCCTGATCGCCAGCGATTCGACCGCGGCCAATTACAAGAAGGGCAATTATCCCCAGACCGGCTGGGGCATGATGCTGGGCTGCGGCCTGTCGCCCGAGGTGCGGGTGTCCAACCATGCGATGGGCGGGCGGTCGACCCGCACCTTCATCGAGGAAGGGCGCTGGACCAAATTGATGAGCGAGCTGATGCCCGGCGACACGGTGCTGATCCAGTTCGGCCATAATGACGCCTATCGCGCCAAGCCGCAGCGCTGGGCGCCGGCGCAGACCGACTATCGCAACAATCTGCTGCGCTTCATCTGGGACGTGCGCAGCGCGGGCGGCACGCCGGTGCTGGTGACGCCGGTGACGCGGCGCAGCTATGGCGCCGACGGCAAGGCCAAGGCCGACTTCGCCGAATATTCCGCGGTGATGCGCGAGCTGGCGGCGAACGCGCATGTGCCGATCATCGATCTGGAAGCGCTGTCGCGTGCCTGGGTCGACCGGGCCGGGCCGGACAAGGCGAAGGCCTATTTCCTCCATTACAAGGCGGAGGACAAGATGCCCGGCTTCCCCAAGGGGATCGATGACGATACCCATTTCAGCGAACTGGGCGCGCGCAATGTCGCCGATCTGGTCGCCGGTGGCCTCAAGGCGCTGAACCTGCCGATTTCGGCCAAGGTACTGGCGAGCCGGCCGGCACTCGATCGGACCACGCCGCTGGGAAGGACCGAATGCCAATGACCATGCTTGACCGTCGCGGCCTGTTGACCGGCGCTGCCGTTGCCGCCGCGCTTGCGCCGATGGGCGAGGCACTGGCGCAGAGCTTTCCGCTGCCCCAGGGATTCGTCCGCTTTCCGATCTGGCCGGGCAAGGCGCCGGGCAGCGAGCATGTGACGGTGAAGGAAGTGGAGACGCTGCGCCGACCCGACAGCGGGCCTGACGATGGCGTGTTCGCCCATATCGTGACCCCGACCCTGACCCTGTTGCGGCCGGCAAAACCCAATGGCGCGGCGATCATGCTGATCCCCGGCGGCGGCTATAGCCGGGTGGCGATCGGCCATGAGGGCTATTCGATCGCGCGCCGCTTTGCCGAGGCCGGCTATGTCTGCTTCGTGCTGCTCTATCGCCTGCCCGCCGATGGCTGGGCCGCCGGGGCCGAGGCGCCGCTGCAGGATGCGCAGCGCGCGCTGCGGCTGGTGCGGTCGATGGCGGCCAAGGAGAAATTCGACGCCAACCGGGTCGGCGTGATCGGCTTTTCGGCCGGCGGGCACCTGGCCGCCTGGCTGACCAGCCGGGCGCCGGTGGAAAGCTACAAGCCGGTCGATGCCGCCGATCGCGAGCCGGTCAAGGCCGCCGTCGCGGCTTACATGTATCCGGTGATCCAGATGGAGGGGCCGTTCGTCCACAAGGGGTCGCGCACGCAATTGCTGGGCGAGAATCCGAGCGCGGAGCGGATGCGCGCCTATTCGCTGGACCAGGATGTGAGCGCGCAGACGCCGCCGGTGTTCCTGGCCCATGCGATCGACGATCCGGCGGTGCCGGTCGACAACAGCATCGCCATGCTGGCGGCGCTGCGGGCGCAGAAGATCCCGACCGAATGCCATTTGTTCGAAAATGGCGGCCATGGCTTCGGCATTACGGCGCAGGCCCAGTCGGCGGCGCCCTGGCCGGATCTGTTCCTGGCCTTTGCCAAGAGGCATGGCGTGTGACCCAGCATAAGGTTGCCCTGTTCGTCACCTGCCTGGTCGACATGATGCGCCCGCGCATCGGCTTTGCCGCGATCCGCGCGCTGGAGGCGGCGGGCTGCGACGTGGTCGTGCCCGAGGGCCAGACCTGTTGCGGCCAGCCGGCGCTCAACAGCGGCGATACCGGCCATGCGATCGCGCTGGCCAAGCAGACCATCGTCGCGCTGGAACCCTATGAAGCGGTGGTGGTGCCGTCGGGATCGTGCGGCGGCACCATCCGTTGCCATTATCCCGAGCTGTTCGAGCATGATCCGGAGTGGCTGCCGCGCGCGCGGGCGGTGGCGGGCAAGACATGGGAGATCATGGCCTATCTGGACGAGATATGCGGGTGGAAGCCCGAGGGCGTGCAGGTGGATGCCAAGGCGACCTATCATGACAGCTGTTCGGGCCTGCGCGAGCTGGGCGTCAAGGCGCAGCCGCGCCGGTTGCTGAAGCCGATCGCCGGGCTGGAGCTGACGCCGCTGGCGGGCGAGGAGACATGTTGCGGCTTTGGCGGCACTTTCTGCGTCAAATATCCCGCCATTTCCAACGCGATCGTCGGCGAGAAGGCGGACGCGATCGAGGCGACCGGCGCCGACCTGCTGCTGGCCGGCGACCTGGGCTGCCTGATGAACATGGCCGGCAAGCTCAACCGCCAGGGCAGCAAGGTCCGCGCCTTCCACGCGATCGAGCTGATCGCCGGCATGGGCGACGGTCCGGCGATCGGGGAAGAGGCATGAGCGGCGCACCGACCGAGGCGACCAGTTTCAAGGCGCGCGCCGATGCGGCGCTGGCCGACCGCATCCTGAAGGTTGCGGTCGAGCGGACGGCGGGCACGGCTGAGGCCAAGCGCGCCGTCGCGGTCGACGCCTTTCCCGATTTCCAGGCGGCGCGCACCCGTGCGGCGGCGATCAAGGACCATGTCGTCGCCCATCTGGGCCATTATCTGGAGCAGTTCGAGGCGAACGCGACCGCCGCCGGGGCGAAAGTCCATTGGGCGCGCACCGCCGACGAGGCCTGTGCCATCGTCATCGCCCTGTGCAAGACGGCGAAGGCGAAGAGCGTCGCCCGCTCCAAGTCGATGCTGGGCGAGGAGATCGGCCTGCCCCATGCGCTGGCCGAGGCCGGGATCGGCCGGGTCGAGACCGACCTTGCCGAACATATCATCCAGCTGGCCGACGAGCGGCCCTCGCACATCATCTGGCCGGCGATGCACAAGACCCGCGAGCAGGTGTCCGCCCTGTTCAAGGCCAAGCATCGCACGCCGCATGAGGAAGAGACGATCGCCGCCATGGCGGAAAGCGCGCGGCGCGAGTTGCGCACCCAGATGCTGGGCGCGGATGTCGGCATTTCCGGCGCCAATTTCCTGATCGCCGACACCGGCGCGATCTGCACCGTCACCAATGAGGGCAATGCCGAGTTGTCGCTCGTCCCGCCGCGCGTCCATATCGTGACCGCCGGGATCGAGAAGATCGTGCCGAGCATGCCCCATGCCGTGCATATGCTGCGGATGCTGGCGCGGTCGGCGACCGGCGCGGCGCTGACCCAGTACACGACCTTCTACACCGGCCCCAAGCGTCCCGGCGACCGGGACGGGCCGGAGGAGATGCATATCGTGCTGGTCGACAATGGCCGCACCCAGATGCGCGAGGAAGGCTTGGCCGAGATGCTGCGCTGCATCCGCTGCGGCGCCTGCATGAACCATTGCGTCGTGTTCCGCCAGATTGGCGGCCATGCCTATGGCGGCACTTATCCGGGGCCGATGGGCGCGGTGCTGACCCCGGTGCTGGACGGGCTGAAGCAGAGCCGCGATCTGCCCAACGCCTGCACCATGAACGGCAAATGCCAGGAAGTGTGCCCGGTGCGCATCCCGCTGCCGACGCTGCTGCGCGGCTGGCGCGAGAAGAGCTGGCGCGAGGGGCTGGAGCCGCAATCGCTGCGCGCGGGGCTCAGCCTATGGGCCTGGGTCGCGACCCGGCCGCGCCTCTATCGGATGGGCACCGGCCTGGCGGTGCGGGCGATGCGGCTGCTGGGCAGCAAGGGCTGGATCCGCACGCTGCCGCTGGCCGGCGGCTGGACGCGCTATCGCGACATGCCAAAGCCCGCGGCGCAGACCTTCATGGAGCAATATCGCAAGGAAAACGGCCGATGAATGCGCGCGAGGCCATCCTTGGTCGCCTGAAAGATGACAGCGACATTGACATAGCAGCGGAGGCTGCGGCGCTGCTCGGCACGCCGGAGCGACCGGCGGTCGATGTCGCTCATGTCGAGGCGGAGTTTCTGGCGCGGCTGGCCCTGCCCAGCGTCAGCGCCAGTCATGACGTTATCGAAACGATATCCGACCTGCCTGCTGCGGTCGCGCGTTATCTGGATGCGCAGGGCGAGGCGCGCGCACTGTGCCTGCCGCCCGACCCGCGCCTGTCGGGCTGCGACTGGAGCGGCTTTGCCCTGCATCAGGATGCCGCGCCGGACGAGGCGGCGGCACTGGCCATCGCGCGCAAGGGCATTGCCGAGACCGGATCGCTGATATTCGAGACCAGCCCGCAGGCGCCGATGCTGCCCAATTTCCTGACGCTGCACCATCTGGTGCTGCTGCGCGTCGCGGACATCGCCCCCTGGCTGGAGGAGGCGCCGCTGGCCGGGCCGCAGCCGCGCGCCCATTACTGGATCACCGGCGTGTCGGGCACGACCGATATCGAGGGCACTTATGTGCGCGGCGCCCATGGCCCCCGCTTCCTGCATGTCATCCTGCTGCGCGGCGATTTTCCTCATATGTCGGAACAATAGTCCACATTCCGGGAAAACAGGCTTACATTCGTCGCCTGCGCCGTTATAAGCTTCGCCAAAGTTTAGATGGAGATTCCCGATGTTCGACAAGACCTATTATGCGACCCACCCCGACATGATGGAGTGCGTGTCGAACGAGGAGCTGCGGGATCGCTATCTGATCGGCGGGCTGTTCCGTGACGGCGAATGCGTGCTGAACTATACCCATGCCGAGCGGTTCGTGATCGGCGGCGTGGCGGTGGCCGATGCCCCGGTGAAGCTGCCGGCACAGACCGAGCCGGCCTCGGCGGCGGGCCATCCCTTCCTGGAGCGGCGCGAGCTGGCGATCGTCAATGTCTCGGGCGTCGAAGGCACCGTGACCGTCGACGGCGAAGTCTTCACGCTGGGCAACAAGGATTGCCTCTATGTGACGATGGGCGCCAAGGATGTGGAGTTCGCCGGCGCCGGCGCGCGTTTCTATCTCGCCTCCTGCCCGGCGCACAAGGCGTTCACCACCCGCAAGCTCGGCATCGCCGACGCCAATGCACTGGAGCGCGGCAGCCTGGAGGAATCGAACGAGCGCACCATCTTCCAGCTCGTCATCCCCGGCATCTGCGACAGCGCGCAGCTGGTCATGGGCCTCACGGTCCTGAAGCCCGGTTCGGTGTGGAACACCATGCCCCCGCACATCCATGAGCGCCGCAGCGAGATTTATTTCTATTTCGAGCTGGATGGCGATGCCGACCGCGTCTTCCACTATATGGGCGAGGGCGACGCGATGCGTCACATCGTCATGGCGAACGAGGAAGCGGTGATCTCGCCGCCCTGGTCGATCCATATGGGATCGGGCACCAAGGCCTATGCCTTCATCTGGGCAATGGCCGGCGAGAACCAGGACTATACCGACATGAACGTGCTGGACATCTGCCAGCTGGCCTGACGGTTTTTTGCCTCTTCCGCGCGAGCGGGAGGGGCCAGGGAGTCCTGACATGAGCACTATCTTCGATCTTGGTGGCAAGGTCGCCATCGTCACCGGCGCCAATACCGGCATCGGCCAGGCGATCGCGCTGTCGCTCGCGGCGGCCGGCGCCGACATTGCGGCGGTCGGCCGCACCCCGGCGGAAGAGACCGTCGAGAAGGTCCGGGCGCTGGGGCGCAAGGCCGAGATCGTCTCGGCCGACCTGTCGAGCATCGAACCGGTGCAGCGCGTCGTCGACGAGACGATCGCAAAGCTGGGCGGGCTCGACATATTGATCAACAATGCCGGCATCATCCGCCGCGCCGACAGCGTCGACTTCACCGAGGAAGACTGGGACGCGGTGATCGACACCAATTTGAAGTCGACCTTCTTCCTGGCCCAGGCGGCCGGGCGGCACATGCTGGCACAGGGTAGCGGCAAGATCGTCAACATCGCCTCGCTGCTGTCGTTCCAGGGCGGCATCCGGGTGCCGAGCTATACCGCGTCGAAGAGCGGCGTCGCTGGCCTCACCAAGCTGCTGGCGAACGAGTGGGCGGCTAAAGGCGTCAACGTCAACGCGATCGCGCCGGGCTATATCGCGACCAACAACACCGCCGCGCTGCAGGCCGACGAGACCCGCAACCGCCAGATCCAGGAACGCATCCCGGCCGGCCGCTGGGGCGACCCGAGCGATATCGGCGGCGCGGCCGTGTTCCTGGCCTCGCCGGCGGCCAACTATATCCATGGCCATATCCTCGCCGTCGATGGCGGCTGGCTGGCCCGCTGATATCCCGTCCTGCGCCCGTTCCTGATGGGCGAGCGCAGGACAACCCCGACCCAAGAGGAGGGCTCAGCCTCCCGTTTCATCACAGGAGGACGGATGCCCGATATCGACCGGCGCACGGCGCTCACTGCCACGGGCCTTGCCGGCCTGGGCCTCGCCCTTCCCGCTGACGCGCTGGCCCAGACGGCCAACAGCCTGGACGCGCGCAAGCCGGGCCTGCCGCTCAAGTCCGGGCATCTCCATATGGGCACCGGCGCCGGGCCGCAGGGGCGGATCGGCATCACCAATCTCTATCTGACCCGCGACGACCGGCCCTGGCTGCCGGTGATGGGCGAGTTTCACTTCACCCGCTTCCCGAGCGCCTATTGGGAAGAGGAATTGCTGAAGATGAAGGCGGCCGGCGTCGGCATCGTCGCCTCATACGTGCTGTGGAACCATGTCGAGCTGGCGCCCGGCACGATCGACTGGACCGGCGATCGGGATATCGGGCGCTTCGTTCGGCTCTGCCAGAAACATGGCCTGCTCTTCTTCCTGCGGCCCGGCCCCTGGGGCCATGCCGAGGCGCGCTTTGGCGGCATTCCCGACTGGATCGCCGGCAACACCCGCACGCGCAGCAACGACCCGGCCTATATGGCGCAGGTCGAGCGCTTCTGGCGCGGGCTGCACGATCAGCTGAACGGACTGATGTGGAAGGATGGCGGGCCGATCGTCGGCATGCAGGTCGAGAATGAATATAATCTGGGTGGGCCCGGCCAGGGTCGGGAGCATATCGCGGCGCTGAAGGCGCTGGCGCTGCGGATCGGCTTCGACGTGCCGCTCTATACCGTGACCGGATGGGACCAGACCGTCTATCCCAAGGGTGAAGTGGTGCCGGTGCATGGCGGCTATCCCGACGAACCCTGGTCGGCAAAGACAGTCAAGCTGCCGCCCAAGGAAAATTACCTGTTCCGCTTCGACAGCCGGGTGAGCGGCGACCTGGGCGCGCAGACGCGCGGCGGGCGGCGCGGCGATGCCGACAGCGACATGGCAGATACGCCGTTCCTGGGCGCGGAATATGGCGGCGGCGTGCCGGTCATGTATCGGCGGCGGCCATTGCTGCAGCCGGCCGACGTGTCGGCGGCGGTGACGACGCAGGTCGGGTCGGGCGTCAATCTGCTGGGCTATTATATGTTCCATGGCGGCGCCAATCCGATGGCGAACGGGCGCATGCTGGAGGAAACACAGCGGTCGGGCGGCTATAATGACTGCCCGGCGATCGCCTATGATTTCCAGGCGCCGATCGGCCAATATGGCGAGGTCAATCCGGTCAGCGCGGCGCTACGCCCGCTCCATTATTTCCTGGCCGCCTATGGCGAGACGCTGGCGCCGATGACGGTGCATGCGCCGGCCGTACTGCCGGCCGACAAGGATGACCTAAAGACGCTGCGCTGGGCGGTGCGAGCGAAGGGGAACAGCGGCTTCCTGTTCGTCAACAATCATGTCCGCCAATATGGCACGGCGGCGCATCCCGGCACGCAGTTCAATGTGACATTGGCCGGCGGCCCGATCCGTCTGCCGAGCCGGCCGGTGACAATCGCGCCGGGCGACAATTTCTTCTGGCCGATCGGCATGGATCTGGACGGGGTGCGGCTCGACTGGGCAACGGCGCAGCCGGTAACGCGCATCGCCGACAGGGACGGGCCGATCCATGTGATGGCGGCCTGCCTGCCCGGCCCGGTGGAGCTGGCCTTCCCGGCCGGGACGAAGGTCGATGCGCCGGCGCGCAGCGAAGGTGGACGGGTGATCGTCCAGGTGCCGCCATCGGCGACGCGGCCGGTGCGGGTGACCGGCGCGGACGGGCGATCGGTGCGGCTTCTGCTGATCGACCGGGAGGCGGCAAAACGCATCTGGGTCGGCGAGATCGGCGGCGAGCGGCGCGTGGTGCTGAGCGCGGCGGATGCGCTGTTCGGGCCGGGCGGGCTGGAACTGCGCCAGCGTGGCGAGGCCCGTTTCGCCTGGCAGATCCTGCCCGGCAAGGCGGCGATGATGACGGCGAAAGCGACAGCCATAACGCCCCTGCCCTTCACCCGGACGCGCGAGGCCGGCACGGCGCCGCCAATCGAGATTGGCGGGCCGGCCAAGGCGGCGATGCAGCCCCTGCCCGAGGCGCACAAGGCAGCGGCGGCGTTCACGTTCACCATCCCCAAGGATGCGTTGCCGCAGGGCGGCGACGCCTTTCTGGAGATTGACTGGCGCGGCGATATCGGCCGGCTGTTCGATGGCCCCGACATGCTGGACGATGCCTATTGGGACGGGCGGGTCTGGCGGATCGGCCTCAAGCGCTTTGCCGCGCGGCTGGGCCGGCCCTGGACGCTGACGGTGATGCCGCTGCGCGCCGATGCGCCCATCTATCTGGACGATGCCGCGCGGGCGAAGCTGCCGGCGGGGGAACAGGTCGCGACGCTGGAGGTGCTGCGCATCGTCCCGGAATATCGCATGGAGGTGAAGGCATGACACGGTTCACACGCCGCAGCACATTCGGCCTCGCCACCCTGCCCCTGCTGGCCCGGCCGGTGCTGGCAGCCGGAAGGAAAAGTGGCGCGCGGCCCGGCCCCTATCTGATCGGCGCCGATGTGAGTTGGGTGCCCGAGGATGAGGCGGCCGGTGCGCGCTATTTCGTGGACGGGGAGCAGAAAGACCCGATCCTGATCCTGCGCGATGCCGGGTTCAATGCGATCCGGCTGCGCATCTTCGTCGATCCGGCCAAGGGCTATTCCAAGCGGGAGCCGGACAAGGGCTGGGCCGGCCTGGCCCAGACGGTGAAGCTCGGCAAGCGGGTGCGCAATGCGGGCATGGGGCTGGTGCTGAGTTTCCATTATAGCGACACCTGGGCCGACCCGGAGCATCAGGCGGTGCCGGCAGCCTGGGCCGGTTATGACCTGCCGGCGCTGGCCAAGGCGGTCGAGGCACATACGCACGACGTGCTGGTGGCGATGCGGGCGGGCGGCGCGCCGGTCGACATGGCGGTGATCGGCAATGAGACGACCTTCGGCATGTTGTGGCCCCATGGCCGGGTGAAGCTGTCGACGTCGACCGGTAATCCGGTGACCGACGCCAATCATGCCAAGGTCGGCGAGGTTGGCGGGTTCGACGGCTTTGCCGCGCTGCTGCGGGCCGGGATCGCGGGTGCGCGCCGGGCCGAACCAGGCGTCGCGATCCAGGTGCATAATCATCTGGGCCGGCACTGGCCGATCGTGCGCGAATGGACCGATGCGCTGATCGCGCGGCAGGTGGATTTCGATGTGGTCGGCTTTTCCTGCTACCAGCAGCGGGCGCAGGGAGACTGGGCCACGACCTTCAGCGAATATGTGCAGCGCTATCCCGACAAGGGGCTGCTGGTCGCCGAATATTCGAGCCGCAAGCGCTATATCAACGATCTGGTCCATGCCCTGCCCGGCAAGCATGGCTGGGGCACGTTCATCTGGGAGCCGATCCGGCACCAGGAGGCGATTTTCGACCAGGATGGCCATAATGCCGGCGAAGGCGCCAAGCCCGACCTGATCAGCCAGGGGCTGAACGGGGCGGAAGCGCCGGGGGGACTCGCGTCGCAGCAGCCGGCCGTGCCGAAACCAGAACCGACCGGGCCGATGGGCCATGGTGGCGACTATGTCGCCAATGACCTCATCAAGCTCTACCCGCAAATGGCCAAGGATTATCGCTGATGAGACGGCGCGACTTCACATTGGGTCTGGGCGCGCTGGCGCTGGCGGGGTGCGCCACCCGGTCGGCGGCGCGCGCCGATGACCTGCTGGTCTTCGCCTATTTCACCACCGGCAAGGGCGAGGCCGACGGCCTCAAACTGGCGGTGAGCGAGGATGGCTTGGCCTTTCGCACGCTGGCGGGCGGGCGCAGCCTGCTGATGCCGCAGGTGGGCGAGAAGAAGCTGATGCGCGACCCCTATCTGTTCGCGGACAAGGGCGTCTATCATCTGCTGTGGACCACCGCCTGGGAAGGGGTGACGATCGGCCATGCGACCAGCCGCGATCTGGTCCACTGGTCGCCGCAGCGCGCCATTCCGGTGATGCAGGACGTGCCGGGCACCCGCAATTGCTGGGCGCCCGAAGCGGTGCGGGATCCGGCGACCGGGCGGCATATCCTGTTCTGGTCGAGCACGGTGGAGGGCCGCTTCACCGAGACGGCGGGCACGTCGGAGTCGGGCTATAATCACCGGCTCTGGTCGGTCAGCACCAGCGATTTCGAGACGTTCAGCGCGCCCGCGCCGCTCTATGATCCCGGCTTCAGCGTGATCGACGGGACGTTCGCGCAGGCTCCGGGTGGCGGCCTCTACCTGATCGTCAAGGACGAGACGGTGCAGCCGCCGCACAAATGGCTGCAGGTGGCGAAGGCGGACAGCCCGACCGGACCATTTGGCCCCCTGTCGCCGCCCTTCTCGCCCGGCTGGGTCGAAGGGCCGATGAGCGCGCAGGTCGGCGATGCGCTGCTCTGCTATTATGACGTCTACAAGGAGGGGCGCTGGGGCGCGGCGATGACGCGCGACATGGTGACATGGGCCGACGTCAGCGCGCGCCTGACCATGCCGGCCGGCGCGCGCCACGGATCATTGCTGCGCGTTCCTCGCGCTCTGGTCGACCGCATCGTCTGAGGTCCAGCCGCCGCCCAGCGCCAGGAAGATGGCGATCTGGTCCTGCACCAGCTGGACGCGGGCGGCCGCGGCCGAGGATTCGGCGCTGGCGAGGCTGCGCTGGGTATCGAGCAGGTCGAGGAAATCGCTGCGGCCGAAGCGGAACAGCTTGTTCGCCTGCCCCGCCGAGACATTGACGCTATCGCGCGCGCGATCGAGCGCGGCGGCCTTTTCCGCGTCGCGGCGATAGGTTTCAAGCGCGGTTTCGGTCTGGCGCAGCGCTTCCAGCACGCTGCCGTCGAAGCTGGCGAGATCGGCCTGCACCTGGGCATCGGCCTGAGCAATCCGAGCGCGGACCACCGGGCGATTGGGGAAGGTCCAGCTGATGAGCGGGCCGAGGCTGAAGCCGAAGGCGGAGCCGGAGCCGAAATCCTTGAGCGGGCCGGACAGGCCGACCGAGCCGCCGATGCTGACCTGCGGATAGAGGTCGGCCATGGCGACGCCCAAGGTCGCGGTGTCGGAGGCGATCAGCCGTTCGGCCTGGCGGATATCAGGACGACGGCGGATCAGGGCGGTGCCATCGCCCACCGGCAGCGGCGCACCGAGCGACGGCAGGGTGGCGCAGCCTTCCACATCCCTGGGATAATCGGCCGGCGGACGGCCGAGCAGGGTGGCGAGCAGATAGAGGCCGCTCTGGCGCTGCGCTTCATAGACGGGCAGCGTCGCCTCACTCTGGTCCACCGCCGCCCGGGCGCGGCTGACGTCGAAGGCGGTGCCGCGACCGCCCTTGAACAGGCGCTGGGTGGCATTGAGCGTATCGCGCTGGAGCGAGACGACCCGGCGATTGACGCCAAGCGCATAATTGGCGGCGCAGACCTGGGCATAGGCCTTGGCGGTGGCGGCGGCGACGCTGACGCGGACATAGTCGCGCGCGGCGGTCACCGCCTCGACATTGGCGCCGCTCGATTCGATCGCGCGGCGGATGCGGCCGTTGAGGTCGAGCGGATAGGAGGCGCTGAGGCCGAAATCATAGCTGATCGAGCCGGGCAGATGCTGGGTCACGCCCGACGGACGCGCCAGCGTTTCGCCGCCGCTGATCGTGGTGCTGATCTGGCGCCCCGCCTCGGTCTCGCGCAGCACGGCCTGCGCCGCGGTGAGATTGGCGTTGGCGACGCGCAGGTCGGTATTGGCGGTCAGCGCTTCGGCGATCAGCGCGTCGAGCCGGGGATCATTATAGAGCTTCCACCAATGGTCGGGCAGGTCCGCATTGCTGAAGCCCGCACCCTGCGCCGACTGGAAAGCGCCCTGCGCGCCCTGCGCGGTCGCGGCCGAATGTTCGGGCGGATGATAGTCCGGCCCGGCGGTGGCACAGGCGCTGAGCGCCAGGGCCAGCAAGGATGCAGCAAGGCCCTTACGCATGGCGGCAGCTTCCCGGCTTGGCGTCCTTCTTCGCCGGTTCGACCGTGACCGTGGCGGTGCGGCCCGAGATCAGCGTGATATTGGCCGGGACATTGGTGAGCTTCACCCGGACCGGGATGCGCTGGGCAAGGCGAACCCAGGAGAAGGTCGGCTCGACCGTGGGCAGGAGATTGCCGGAATCGCTGCGGGTCGAGTCATTGATGCCATAGGCGATGCTTTCGACCTTGCCGTGCAGATCCTGCTTCTCGCCCATCAGGCGGACGGTGACGGGCGCACCGATGCAGACCAGAGGCAGCTTGGTTTCCTCGAAATAGCCCTCGACCCGCAGACTGTCGCTGTCGATCAGCGCCATCGCCTGGGTGCCGGCGCCCAGATAATCGCCCGGATGCAGATCGAGATTGGTGACGACGCCGTTGACGGAGGCGCGGACCTGGGTGCGCTTGAGGTTCAAGGCAGCGGCGTCGCGCGCGCTTCGGGCTTCGGCCAGCGCGGCCTGCGCCGTGGCGACGCGGGCGACATTCTGTTCGTGGCTTTCCTTGGCGACGAGATCGCCCAGCGCCAGATCGCGGGTCGCCTCCCGCCGGGCCTGGCCGAGCGTCGCCTGGGCGCTGGCGATCTGCGCCTCCGCCTGTTCCAGCGCCAGCGCATAGCGCGGCGTGTCGATGACGAAGAGCAGGTCGCCCGCCTTCACCTGCTGATTGTCGCGCACCGCGACCGATGTGACGAGGCCGCCGATATCGGGGGTCACGCGCACCACATCGGCGCGCACGCGGCCGTCGCGGGTCCAGGGGCTGCGTTCATAATGGTTCCACATCCACACCGCGACGATGACGGCGAGGATGACGATGATGATGGTGGCGGCGCTGCGGATCAGCGTCCCGGTCAGGCGGTTCATAGGCGGATTCCCAGCATCGGAACGAGAATGGACAGGCCCCCGAGCGTCAGCACGAACAGGCTGAGGTCGACGAGGGCCCGATAGGCAAGAAAGCGGTAGAGGCCGAACGCCGCGATCAGGCGGGTGAGGCCATAGGTGAGGATGAGCGCTGCCAGCGCCAGCGCCAGCAGCGTGGGGAAGAAGACCCCGTCGATGGACAATTCGCCGGTCATGCGGGAACTCCGGTCAGGGGGGTCTTTGGGGTCAGGGGGGACATCCGATAGCCGGCGCTGTCGGCGAAGAGATTACGGCGCAGGCTGACCAGCGCCAGGATCGCATCGCGGCGGACCGAGGGCGCGGGATTGGCAGCAAGGTCGCCGATGGCGCTGTCGATATCGTCGAGCAGGGCGGGATCGGCCGCGGCCGGCGCATCGGGATCGAGCCGGCGATAATGGTCGGCCACGCCGCCCAGCACCCGGCCAAGCGGGGCGCCTTCGTCAAAGGGAAGATCGACGCGGAGCTGGCGCAGTTCGCCGATGGCGACGCCGGTGCGCAGGTCGCGCAGCGCATCATAGAGCGGCTTACCGCTGTCGGTGCGAATGGCGGCCAGGCGGGGGGCGAGCAGGGCAATGCGGTCGAGCATGCGGTTGATCCAGCCGCGCACATCGGGCTGGGTCATGAGGTTGGCGCGGGTGGCGATATCCGCCCAGCCGGCGCGCACGGTGCGGCGCACGGCGCGCTCCACCCCCGCCGATTGCAGCAGGCCGGCCATGATGATCGCGAACCAGATGCCGACCAGCTGTGCCACCGAGCCATTGGCGTAGGAGGCGAAGGCGCTGACATAGGCACTGGAGAGCAGCACCGGACTGCCGAGGCCGAGCAGCGTCGGCAACGCAATGCCCATCCAGCGCGGCGAGGCCATCATCGCGCCCAATATCAGCAGCGGCGGCGCATAGGCCAAGGCGAGCATGGCGAAACCGTCCAGTCGAGGCATGATGGCATAGCCATAGAGGGCGCCGAGGAAGGTGGCGATGATCGTGCCGATCATGAAGCCCTTGAGCGGGGCGAGCGGATTGTCGGACGCGGAGAAGAGGGCGAGGAAGACACCGGCCAGCATCACCGCGCTGCCGCCGTCATGCCAGCCGCTACCGATCCACAGCGCGCAGCCGATCGTCACCGTCATGAAGGCGGCGAAGGCGCCGCGTGCGGCCCCGGCATAATCGCGATGCAGTTCGCGGTTGCGACGCCCCTCCAGCAGTTCGGCGACGCGCGGCGTCACGGGGCTGCGGCTGTGGGTCAGCATCTGGTCGAACAGGTCGCGGCAGTCGCGATGGACAGCGATCAGCGTGCCGAGCCGGGAATAGAGGCTGAGCCGCATCATGCCGGCCCAGTCCATATGACTGTCGGCCGCCGGTTCGAGCGCGGCGCAGCGGTCGATCAGCGCCTGGGCGCCGGCGGCGCGGGTCGCGCTGTCGGTGCCGGGATGATCGAGCCAGTCGCGCGCATCGGCGATCAGCTGTTCGACCTGTGCCGGGACGATGCCGCCATTGGCCTGTTTCAGCATGGCCAGCCGATCCTCGACCGCGGCGCCGAGCGGCAGCAGCAGCGAGAGCTGGTCCTGCATCGCGCGCACGGTGCGGACGCGCGGCGCGAGGCGGCTGATGTCGAAGGGCAGATGGATCGACATCTGGTGCAGTTCGGTGACGTCCTGCGCCAGGCGGCGGCGTTCGGCATCGAGGCCTGGCACAGGATCGGTCGCGATCGCGTCGCGCGACCAGCGTTCGGCGTCGCGCAGCATGGCTTCGACGCGGGCGAAGAGGTTGCCGGTGATCGAACCGGGCAGGACGACGCCATGGACGATGCTGCCGCAGGCGATGCCGATCCAGATTTCCTGCACGCGCAGGGTGGCGACGGTGAAGATGGTCTGGGGCGAGTCGACGTCGGGGAAGACGATCAGGCAGGCGCTGTAGCCGGCCAGCACGAACATGTAGGAGCGCGGCGTGCGATCGAGCAGCGAGACGAAGACGCAGAGCGCCAGCCAGGCGGCCATGGCAAGGGTCAGGAGTTCGGGCGAATTGACCAGGGGCGGGACGATCGCGACCGAGAAGGCGGCGCCGACGATGGTGCCGATGGCGCGGAAGATCGCCTTGGAAATCACCGCGCCGGCCAGCGGCTGGGCGACGATATAGGAGGTGAGAAAGGCCCAATAGGGGCGTTCCAGGCCAATGCTGAGCGCCACATAAAGGGCCAGCATCGCCGCCAGGAAACATTTGAGCGAGAATAGCGCGGCGGGAACGCCAAGGCGCTCGCTATAGGCTGACAAAGCGGCCTTTTTCATGACTGGCCCCGGCGCTCCCCGATACGGCGTCGCAGCAGTTCTAACAGATTGACCGCCGTCTCGATATCCGCCTCTGGCACACCATCGAGCAGGTCATTGCGCATGTTGCTGAGCCGCGTTTCGATGCGGCCGACAAGGTCGCGGCCGGAGGTGGTGAGCGACAGGCAGTTGGACCGGCGATCCTCCGGATTGGGGGTGCGCTCGATCAGGGCGGCGGCCTGTAGATGGTCGAGGGTGCGGACCAGCGACGGCTGGGTGATGCCCAGCACGTCGGCCAGTTCGATCTGGCGCACATCGGCGCCCAGCCGGTCAAGATAGAGAAGACACCAGCCGGCGGAATTGGAGACGCCAAATTCGGCCAGGGTGGAATCGGCAAGCTGACGCCAGAGGCGCGCGATCTGCGGCATATTATGCGCCAGGGCGCGCTGAAGCTCGGTCCGATTCACGAACGCTTAGATAGCTAACTAATTTTATAGTGCAACGGGCCGACCATGAATTTTTGGTAATGTCGGTTGCGGCCCGGCGTGAACCAGGCCGCAACCGATCGGGATTATGCGCGACGCGTGCCGGTGAAGGGCGCGGCACCAAAGGCGCCGAGCTGCATCGTGCCGGTCAGGCTTTCGCCGGTGATTTCGGCTTCGCATTCCAGCGTCATCGGCATGGGGATGGTCATTTCCATCTTCCAGGTCAGCTTGTTGCCGGCGACCACGCCATCCTTGACGTCGAGCGAGCCCATCATGCCGGCAAAGGTGCCGTTGAAACGGTCGCCCGTGCTGATCACGGTGAACACGCCGGTCTGTTCGCCCAGCGGGGTCTTAGCCACGCAATCATAGGCACCATCCACTGCAGCCATCACTCTTCTCCTTTACGTTAGCGTCAATCAGCCAATGTGCCCATTTCCACCGGCAGGCCGACCGCGTCAAGCTGGGGCTTCACCAATTTCGCATCGCCGACCACGACCCAGATCAGCCGATCGGGGTTGATCGCCGCGCGCGCGGCCTGATCCATCTGCGCCGCAGTGATGGCACGATAGGTTGCCGGCAGGGTGGCATAATAGTCGTCGGGCCGGCCGAGCAGATTGTTGCGCATCATCGCCGAGAGCAGGTCGGACGAGGTTTCGAAGCTGCCGGGCAGCGACAGGATCTGGCCGTTGATCGTCTGGTCGCGCTCCGCCTGGGTCGTGCCCTTGCTGGTCAGGAAATCCTTGATGTCCTGGCGCGCCGCGGTGATCGATTCGCCGGTCTTGTCGGTCTGGACCGGGGCATAGACCAGCAGCGGAATGGTTTCCTTGACGCCGGGCATGCCGGTGCCCGCGCCATAGGCCCAGCCCTTCGCCTCACGCAGGTCCATGGTCAGGCGCGAGGTGGTGCTGCCGCCCAGCACCTCGTTCGCGGTGATGAGGGTGACGGGATTGTCGGTGCCCGACTTGTTGGTGAGCTGGCCGGCGAGGATCATCGACTGCGGGCTTTGCGGCTTGTCGATGAGGACGATGCGCGACGGGCGCATCATGCGGTCCATGCGGAACAGCTTGGCGCCCTTGGCAATGGCCGGCGCCTTCCAGTCGCCGAAGCGCTTTTCGAGCAGCGGCAGCAGTTCGTCCAGCGTCGTGTCGCCGGTCGCGAAGATGGTCGCATTGTCCGGGCGCATCCATGTGTCATGGAAGGCGACCAGGTCGGCGCGGGTCACCGCCTTCACCCCGCTTTCGGTGCCCGAGCCGGTGAAGGGAATGCCATAGGGATGGGCCTGGCCATAGAGCATCGGCGGCAGCATGCGCTGGGCGATGGCCATGGGCTGGGTCTTTTCCGCGGCGATGCGGGTCAGCATCTGGCTGCGCAGCCGTTCCACTTCCTTCGGATCGAAGGCGGGGTTGCGGATGATGTCGGCGAGCAGGCCGAGCGAGGCGTCGAGATTGGGCTTGAGCGCGTAGAGGCCGACATTGGTCGCATCCATGCTGTTGGCCGCGCTGATGCCGGCGCCGAGCCGTTCCTGCTCCTCGGAAATCTGCACCGAGTTGCGGCTGGTGGTGCCTTCGTCGAGCAGGGCGGTGGTGAGCGCGGCGGTGCCGAGCTTCTGCCGGTTGTCGGCGGCATTGCCCGCGTCGAAGGCGACCGAGACCTTCACCACCGGCACGGTGGCGCGGCGCGAGAAGACGACCGACATGCCGTTCGACAGCTTCGCGCGTTCGACCGGCGGGAAGACCAGATCCTTGACCGGCTCGATCGGCGGCTCGGCAACCTTGGTCGGCGGCGGCGGCGTGCCCGCCTTGGGCGCCGGGCCATTGGGATCGCGGAAATGGGCGGGATGCATGGTCGCGCTGCCCGAGGGCGCATTGCCGGCGAGCGCATTATCCTGCGCCGAGCGTTCGCCCGGCGACACGGTCAGGCGGAAGACCGGGCGGCCCAGCCATTTGCGCGCGGCGGCCGAGACGCTGGCGGGCGTCGCGGCGGCATAGATGGCGAGATCCTTCTTATATTTGCCGGGATCATCGGAATAGACCGCGCCTTCGGCCAGGGTCACCGCCTTGCCGGAGAATCCGCCGACCTTTTCGAGGCCGCCGATCGTGCCGGAGAGCTGCTGGGTCGCGGCGCGCAGCACCTCGTCCGCGCTGGGGCCCTTGGCGAGATAGTCGGCGAGCAGCGCGTCGAGCCGCTTGCCTACCGCGACCGGATCCTGGCCCGGCTTCACGTCGACGGTGATCTCGACCATCGACAGCTTCTCGAACGGCTGGATGCTGGCCTTGACCGCAACCGCCACCTTCTCGTCGCGGACCAGGATATTGTCGAGGCGCGAGGAGCCGAGGCCGCCGAATACCGACAGAGCCAGATCAAGCTGCTGCAGGTCGGGCGAATTGACGCCGGGGACGATCCAGTTGCGGTAGAGGCGGGTGGCAGCGACATTGTCGTGCATCACCTTTTCCACATCCTTGTCGAGCGTCGGCACGGTCGCGTCGACATCCTGCGGCGCGGGGCCCGACGCGATGTTGCCGAACCATTTTTCGACCTTCGCCCTGGCGGTCGGCACATCGATGTCCCCGGCCAGCACCAGCGTGGCATTGTTCGGGCCATAGTGAGTCTTGAACCAGCTCTGGACGTCGGCCAGGCTGGCCGCGTTCAGATCCGCCATCGAACCGATGGTCGAGTGGCGATAGGGATGGCCTTCGGGCAGCATGCCGGCAAGCTGGGCATATTCGACCAGGCCATAGGGTTCATTCTCGCCCATGCGCTTTTCATTCTGGACGACGCCGCGCTGGGCATCGAGCTTGGTCTGGGTCACGGCGCCGAGCAGATGGCCCATGCGGTCGGATTCCAGGAACAGCGCGCGATCGAGCGCGCCGGTCGGCACCGTCTCGAAATAATTGGTGCGGTCGAACCAGGTCGTGCCGTTCCAGTCAGTCGCGCCAATATCTTCCAGACGGCCGAAGAAGGGACCGTCGGCATTTTCCGAGCCATAGAACATCAGATGTTCGAACAGATGGGCAAAGCCGGTCTTGCCGGCGGGCTCGAAGCGCGAGCCGACATGATACCAGACCGAGACGGCGACGATCGGCGCCTTGCGATCGGTATGGACGATGACCCGCAGGCCGTTGGGCAGGCGAAATTCCTGATAGGGGATGTCCACCGCCGAAACGAGGCTGGAGAGCGGCGCGGGCGCGGCGGCGGTGGCCGGGGCGGCCTGCGCGGCGGAGCCAAGCGGCGCGAACGCAAGCGCGGACAGACCGAGCATCAGGGGAAGCCGGCGGGACATGCGGGTAAGGATCATGAAGACCTCTAGGACAGGAGGGCAGTCGATGCGGCCGGAACGGACCCCGCCGCGATGGCGCGCAGCATAGCGGGGCGTGATAGCTGCGCAATACGCATGATATCGACAAGCGGAGGCTGGACAGCGACGGGGCGCAGCGGCAAGTCTGCACGCCATCATCCATAGAGACGGAAAGTCCCCGATCCCATGAAACGCCTGGCCCTGCTGGCCGCCACCGCCGCCCTTGTGCTGCCCGCCACCCTGCCCGCGCAAACAGCAACGCCGGCCGCAGCCGATGCGCCGACCTTCTCGGCCGCAGCGGTGCGCGCCCATGTCGAATTCCTGGCCGACGACCTGCTGAAAGGGCGCGACACCGGCAGCGAGGGGCATGAAATCGCCGCCCGCTATGTCGCCAGCCAGTTCGATGGCCTGGGCCTCAAGCCCGCCGGCGACAATGGAAGCTGGCTGCAGCGCATCGGCTTCCAGAAGACCGAGCGCGCCAGGACGCCGGGCACGCTGACCGTCACCGGTCCGGCCGGCAGCAAAAGCTTCACCCATGCCGGCGACGTGCTGATCGGCATGAATGCGGCCGAGCCCAAGCTGGACGTGTCGGCGCCGCTGGTGTTCGTGGGCTATGGCCTGGAAAATGCGCGGCTCGGCCTCAACGACTATGCCGGGCTGGACGTGAAGGGGAAGATCGTCGTCACCCTGCGCGGCTATCCCAAGGGCCTGCCGAGCGAGGAAGGCGCGCATCTGTCCGCCACCAAGGGCAAGATCGCCGAGGCGCATGGCGCGATCGGCATGCTCTCGATCGGCACCCTCCAGTCGATGAAGGCCCGGCCCTGGAACCGCATGGTCCAGTTCGCCGATGAGCCCGACTTCACCTGGGTCTCGCCCGAGGGCGTGCCGTTCGACGCCGCCCCCGGCATCCGGGTCGGCGCCAGCCTGGACGACGCAGCAGCGCAGGCGGTGTTCGCCGGCGCACCGACCAGCATCGCAGCGATCCGCAAGATCGCCGACAAGGCGGGCGGCAAGCCCAAGGGCTTTGCGCTCAAGTCGAATGTCCAGATCCAGGTGGAAAGCGTCAGCGAGCGGGTGACCAGCCCCAATGTCGTCGCCATCCTGCCGGGCAGCGACCCCAAGCTTAGGCAAGAATATGTCGTCCTGTCGGCGCATCTCGACCATATCGGCATCAGCCCGGCAAAGCCGGGCGACAAGCCTGATACCGACCGCATCAACAATGGCGCGCTGGACAATGGCGCGGGCATCGCGACCATGCTGGAAGTGGCCCGCGCCATGGCCCAGTCGCCCAACAAGCCGCGCCGCTCGATCGTCTTCCTGGCCTCCACCGGCGAGGAGAAGGGCCTGCTGGGCGCGGACTATTATGCCCGCCACCCCACCGTTCCGGGCAAGCAGATCGTCGGCAATGTCGACCTCGACATGCCGCTGCTGCTCTATCCCTTCACCGACGTAATCGCGTTCGGCGCCGACCATTCGACCTTGGGGCCGATCGTCGCCAAGGCGGTGGCGCCGATGGGGATCAAGCTGGCGCCCGATCCGATGCCGCAGGAAACCATCTTCGTGCGGTCGGACCATTATATGTTCGTGAAGCAGGGCGTGCCCGCCGTGTTCCTGGCGACCGGCTATGCCAATGGTGGCGAGAAGGCCTGGGGCGAATTTCTGAGCGGCGCCTATCACCATCCCGGTGACGACATGAGCCAGAAGATCGACTGGGACGCCGGCGCCCGCTTTGCCGAGGCCAATTATCGCATTGCACGGGTTATGACCGATAGCGACACCCCGCCCCAATGGTACAAGGCGGACTTCTTCGGCGACCTGTTCGCACCGGAGGCGGCCAAGGCGCCGAAGCAGTGAGATAAATATGCACGGGGCGCGGATTTTTTGCCCGCGCCCCTTGTGTGTCATTTTTGCAACATTACATCGCCAGCAATGCCTTGAAGGGGATGATAATGAACCTCGAAAAATTCACCGACCGCGCCAAGGGTTTCCTCCAGTCGGCGCAGACCGTTGCGATCCGCATGAACCATCAGCGGATCAGCCCAGAACATCTGTTGAAGGCGCTGCTGGAAGATGAGCAGGGCATGGCGTCCGGCCTGATCAAGGCGGCGGGCGGCGATGCCGCGACCGCGCTGCGCGAGACCGATGCCGCGCTGGCCAGGGTGCCGGCCGTATCGGGCAGCGGCGCGCAGCAGACGCCGGGCCTGGACAATGATGCCGTGCGGGTGCTCGATAGCGCCGAGCAGGTGGCGCAGAAGGCGGGCGACAGCTTCGTCACCGTCGAACGGCTGCTGCTGGCGCTGACGCTGGCGACGACCACGACGGCGGGCAAGGCGTTGGCGACCGCCGGCGTACGCGCCGAGGCGCTGAACGGCGCGATCAACCAGCTGCGCGGCGGCCGCACCGCCGATACGGCGGGCGCCGAAGACCGTTATGATGCGCTGAAGAAATTCGCGCGCGACCTGACCGAGGCGGCCAAGGCCGGCAAGCTCGACCCCGTGATCGGCCGCGACGAGGAAATTCGCCGCACCATCCAGATCCTGGCGCGCCGGACCAAGAACAACCCGGTGCTGATCGGCGAGCCGGGCGTCGGCAAGACCGCGATCGCGGAAGGGCTGGCGCTGCGCATCGCCCATGGCGACGTGCCCGATACGCTCAAGGACCGCACCTTGATGGCGCTCGACATGGGCAGCCTGATCGCCGGCGCCAAATATCGCGGCGAATTCGAGGAGCGGCTGAAGGGCGTGCTCGACGAAGTGAAGGGGGCCGAGGGCAACATCATCCTGTTCATCGACGAGATGCACACGCTGATCGGCGCGGGCAAATCCGAAGGCGCGATGGATGCCGGCAATCTGCTGAAGCCGGCGCTGGCGCGCGGCGAGTTGCATTGCATCGGCGCGACCACGCTCGACGAATATCGCAAATATGTCGAGAAGGACCCGGCGCTCCAGCGGCGGTTCCAGCCGGTGTTCGTTGGCGAGCCGACGGTCGAGGACACGATCTCGATCCTGCGCGGCATCAAGGACAAATATGAGGCGCATCATGGCGTGCGCATCGCCGACGGCGCTATCGTGGCGGCGGCGACCCTGTCCAACCGCTATATCACCGACCGTTTCCTGCCCGACAAGGCGATCGACCTGATGGACGAGGCGGCGAGCCGCATCCGCATGGAGGTGGAGAGCAAGCCCGAGGAGATCGAAAATCTCGACCGCCGGATCATGCAGCTGCAGATCGAGCGCGAGGCGCTGAAGAAGGAAAGCGACCAGGCGTCGAAGGACCGGCTCGCCAATCTGGAGACCGACCTTGCCAATCTGGAGCAGCAGTCGGCTGAGCTGACCACGCGCTGGCAGGCGGAGAAGGACAAGATCGCCAGCGAAGCGAAGCTGAAGGAACAGCTCGACGCGGCGCGGCTTCAGCTGGAGCAGGCGCAGCGCGGCGGCGACTATGGCAAGGCCGGCGAGCTGCAATATGGCACCATCCCGCAGCTGGAAAAGCAGCTGGCCGAGGCCCAGGGCGCGTCCAAGGGCGCGATGCTGCGCGAGGAAGTGACGGCCGAGGATATTGCCAGCGTCGTGTCGCGCTGGACCGGTATTCCGGTCGACCGGATGATGGAAGGCGAGCGCGAAAAGCTGCTGGCGATGGAAGCCGAACTGGGCAAGCGGGTGATCGGCCAGGCCGATGCCGTGCGCGCGGTGGCGACCGCCGTGCGCCGCAGCCGGGCGGGTCTGCAGGATCCGAACCGGCCGCTCGGCAGCTTCCTGTTCCTTGGCCCCACGGGCGTCGGCAAGACCGAGCTGACCAAGGCGCTGGCCGGATTCCTGTTCGACGACGAGAGCGCGATGGTGCGCATCGACATGAGCGAGTTCATGGAGAAGCACAGCGTCGCCCGGCTGATCGGCGCGCCTCCGGGCTATGTCGGCTATGAGGAAGGTGGCGTGCTGACCGAGGCGGTGCGGCGCCGGCCCTATCAGGTCGTGCTGTTCGACGAGGTCGAGAAGGCGCATGGCGACGTGTTCAACGTGCTGCTGCAGGTGCTGGACGATGGCCGCCTGACCGATGGCCAGGGCCGCACCGTCGACTTCACCAACACGATCATCGTGCTGACGTCGAACCTGGGCAGCCAATATATCGCCGCCCAGCCCGACGACGAGCCGGTCGAGAAGGTCGAGGACCAGGTGATGGAGATGGTACGCAGCCATTTCCGCCCCGAATTCCTCAACCGCCTGGACGAGATCATCCTGTTCCACCGTTTGGGGGCCGGCCATATGGCGCCGATCGTCGATATCCAGGTGGCGCGGGTGCAGAAGCTGCTGAAGGATCGCAAGGTGGTGCTGAACCTGACCGATGGCGCGCGCGCCTGGCTGGGCCGGGTCGGCTATGATCCGGTCTATGGCGCGCGGCCATTGAAGCGGGCGGTGCAGCGTTACCTGCAGGATCCGCTGGCCGACCTGATCCTGCGCGGCGAGGTGCCGGACGGATCGACGGTGACGGTGGAAGATGGCGACGGCGCACTGAAGCTCAGCGTCGCATGACGACAAAGGTGGCGGATTTCGCGCTGGCCGATGGGATCGACATCGACCGGCTGCGATCCGACTATCAACGCGACGGGCATGTCCGCATCGGTCCCTTCCTGACCGATGCGGCGGCCCGCGCGCTGGCCACGCATCTGGACGCGCGCGAGGATTGGCGGATCGTCCTCAATTCGGACGAGAAACTGTTCGAGATCGATCGCCCAACGGCGCAGTCGATGACGCCGCAGCAATGGGGCGCCCTGAACCAGGCGGTGCATGAAGCGGCACGCCATGGCTTCCAGTTCCGCTATGGCAGCATTCGCGTGCCCGACGAGGAGCAGGCGCGCCGGCAGTCGCCGCATCTGCTCGACGCCTTTGTCCGCTTCATGGCCGGGCCGGAGGTGCTGGCGCTGGTCCGGGCGATCACCGGCAGCGAGGCGATCGGCTTCGCCGACGGGCAGGCGACCCGCTATGTCAGCGGCGATTTCCTGACCGGTCATGATGATGGGGTCGCGGGAAAGAATCGGCATGCCGCCTATGTCTTTGGCCTGACCGAGGGATGGCGGACCGAATGGGGCGGCCTGCTGATGTTCCATGGCGCCGATGGCGGCTTTTCCGGCCGGGTTCCGGCCTTCAACAGGCTCGATCTGTTCCGCGTGCCGCAATTGCACAGCGTCAGCTATGTCGCGCCTTCGGCGGGTGCGGCCCGGACGTCGGTAACCGGCTGGTTCCGGTCGGCGATGGGGTGAAGACGGCGACGGCGCACGGAGACCCAGTGTCGGCTAAGTCAGGCGCGCCGCGCGCCAGTTGGTCCTGAAAGGAGGGCGGCCCCGCAAGGGAGGGCCGCCCTTTTATATTATCTGGCTTAGAAGCTGGCCTTGGCGCCGATGCGGAAGGAGCGGCCCAGGATCGCCGACTCGCCAACCACCGGGTTGTAGAGATAGGCGCCATAGGTGGTCGCATCGATCGGCGGCTTGTTGTTGAAGACGTTCATGACATTGGCATAAAGCTCGAACTGGTCATTGACCTTGATCGTGCCCGTCATGTCGACGCTGATGAACGACTTCACACGGCAGCCCTGATAGGCGTCGCCATTATAGTTGGTCGGCACCAGGCTGCAGTCGCCGGCAGTGCCGCCCTGATCCTCGGCCGAATAATCATAGCCATCGGTATAATAGGCGGTGGCGCTGATCGAACCCCGGCCGAAGTCCAGCGTATTTTGCCAGCTGCCCCGCCATTGCTGCGTGCCCGAACCGGCCGTCAGGTTGAAGTTGCCGAGCGTGTCGACATAATGTTCAACCGTCCCGTCGGGATATTCGGTGTTCAGCTTGATGACATAGGTCGCATCGATCGAGGTCGAGAAGGTGATATTGTCGCTCAGGCGGAACTTGCCCATCGCGTTGAAATCGATACCCGACGTCTTGATCGTGTTGGCGTTGATGAAGCTACCCTGCACGAAGGCGATGCGGCGCTGCGAACCGGTATGTTCCTGATCGACTTCATCCGGGATCACCGTCACGCCATCATAGGAGGTTTCCCCGGTGGCGTAATAGTTGGCGATCGCGTTCGAGAAGTTCACCGAGGTGATCGCGCCGGTCTTCTTGATATTATAATAGTCGACGCTGAACGACACATTGTTGAGCGGCTGGAAGGTCGCACCAAGCGTGATGTTGCGCGACTTTTCCGCCTTCAGGTCCGGATTGCCCACCGTCGTCTGACCGATCGAATAGTTGGTCAGATAGGTGTTGGGACCGGTGCCAGCCGCGTTCAGATGCTGGTCGATGAATTCCTGCGGCATCGAACCGATCGACTGGGTGACATAGCCGGTGGTCGGCAGGGCGCCCATTTCCGCGAAGCTGGGGATACGGAAGCCCTTCGAGAAGGTGCCACGGAACATCAGTTCGCGGATCGGCTTGAACTTCGCGCCGAACTTGGGCGAGAAATTCTCCTGCCCGGTCGAATAGCGATCATAGCGTCCCGCCGCCGTCAGTTCAAGCTGCTCGACGATCGGTGCGCTCAGTTCGAAATAGGCGGATTCGACGTCGCGATGGCCCTTGGCGCCGAAGGCGTTCAGGCGGAAATAGCGCTCGGTCTGACCGTCATAGTCGGGGTTGCCGCTGGGATTGTTGAGCGATTCATAGCGGGCGGCGACGCCAACCGCGACCTGCAGCGGACCACCCGGCAGGTCGAACACTTCCTTCGAAATGCTGGCCTGGCCCTGATAAAGCTGGGTCTTGCTGTGGTTGATCTGGGTCGGGGTCAGATAGTCGAGCGTCTCCTGCGAGGTCGCCGACGGGTTCATGAAATTATACGAACCGTCCGCGATCACATCGAGCAGATGCTGGATATAGACATAGCCCTTGGCCGTGGTCTTGAGCTTCGAGACCATGGCGGTGCCGTCGACCTGATAATGCCAGTCGTCGCCGAAATCGCCCTTGATGCCGGCGGCAGCGCGGAAGACCTGGCTGACCGATTCATTATATTCGGTGCTGGTCGGCAGGCGGCCGATGATGGCGGCTTCCTGGCCTTGGGCGGCATAGGGGTTGTTCGGGTTCAGCGTGCCGTTGCTGGCATCACAGCTGGCGGTGCCGCGGGCGCAGACATAGACGGGCAGACGCAGCAGGCCGGCGCCGGTCGAGGTCGAATAGGCCGAATAGTCGATGCCGGCCGGCGCATTGGCGCGGATGATCGAGGCAAGGCCGGTATAGGAGGACTTGCTGTTCTCATAGTTGAGTTCGAGATAGGCTTCACCGCTGTCGCCGACGATCTTGGTGAAGCGACCCGAAATGCCCCAGCGCTGCTGTTCCGGCAGAACCTGGCTGTAATCGTGGGTGATGTCCTGCTGGCAGACGGTATGCGGTGCGGTCTTGTTGGCCGCATATTCGTCGTCGGTCAGCGTGTAGGGATTGAGGCTGCCGCAGCCGGCTGCGGCATTGAGCAGCTCGTAGCGGCCAGTGCCCGCGCCAGTGGCAGCATCATACGGACGGGCCATGAAGACATTGGTCGCGGTCGACAGGCCGGTGAAGCCGATGCTGGGATCGACGCCATTGGCCATGTTGTTGGGACCGCAGACGCCGTCATGGCAGATGCCGGACAGGTCGTCGCTGTTGTAGGGATAGCCCAGATCCTTGTTATAGACCGCAGCGCTCTTGAGATAATGGGCGCTGACATAGGCGTTGAAGCCCTGTTCGGCGAGGTCGCCATAGCCATAGGTCGCCGACAGGCGCTGGTTGGCGCCATAGCCCTTTTCAGCGACGCCGGCTTCGGCCTGAAGGTGCAGCCCCTTCACTTCGCGCTTGGTGATGATGTTGACCACGCCGGCCACCGCGTCGGCGCCATAGGTGGCGGACGCGCCGTCCTTCACCACTTCGACCCGATCGACGATGGCGTCGGGGATGGTGTTGAGGTCGACGAAGTTGCGCGTGCCGTCATCGGCCAGCGGATAATAAGCAGCACGCAGGCCGTCGAACAGCACCAGCGTCGAAGAGGTCGACAGGCCGCGCAGCGAGACCGCCGACGCACCACCGGCAAAGGCGCCATTGGCCGAGAAGCCGTTGGTCAGTGCCGGGCCGTTATTGGCCGACAGATTCTGGATGCCCTGCTGCACCGTGGTGATGCCGCGGATCGCCAGATCTTCCGACGAAACGGTGGTGATCGGCGAAATGGTTTCCTTGTCGATGCGGCGCAGCAGCGAGCCGGTCACGACGATCGTATCGTTCGCGCCGTCATCGGCCTGGGGGGCGGCATCCTGAGCATGGAGGGGCGCCTGGAACAGCGCGGTAGCGAGAATGACGGGCGCGACTCCGGCCCGCAAGAATGCGGCAATCGATGCGTTCTTCAAATTTCCAGTCCCTTATCTGGAGCGGCAGATTGGTCTGCCTGCTGTGACCAGTGCGACCCTGCGGAACCACAAGGCGGGGCATGGGTGCGCCTCATGGAACCGGCTGTAAACCCGGTTGCGTTACGAAACGTTACGATTTTTACAAATGTGCAACATTACAGCAACACCATTACGGTGTTGAAACTAAATCATATTCCTCTGAATCTGTCCGTCACCGACGGTCGAAAAGCGCGCAATTATCGGTATTTTTGCGCAACAGGACTGGCGAGAGAAGACACGCCCTTCGCACGCTTGCGTAATTATATTACAGGAATCGATCGTTAAAATTTCGCACATGGACTGGGTCGAAAAAGATCAAATCACGCGCATGCGTGACCAGATAAAATGACTGCGCACATGAAAACGGGGGCGCGCGCCCATAGCGCCCGCCCCCGTCAATTCGGTACATATTGTTCCTATCGCCCATATGGGCGACGCGCAGATTCAACCGTTCGGATTCATGCCGGCGCGGCTGCGCGTAATCAGATCATCGGCATCGCGATTCTGCTGTTCACTGATGGCGCGCCATTCTGCGTTCGTCTTGCAGACGCGCTCCTTCTTCACCAGCGAACCCGTTATCGGGAAGCTGCGGCAGCGCGTTGCATTAGGATCATTGCGGTCGAGCTTGGGCTTGTCTTCAGCGAGGGCGGGATAGGCCATCGCGAACAGGCCGGTCACGACCAAGGCTTTGACGATACGCATCTTAAATCTCCCAGATGACAGGCGATCCGGCGCAATGGCCGTCGCGTCCAATATCTTAAACCCCGGCCTCCAGAGCATCCTGCGCCCTGCTGGCATCAGCTGTGGCATAGAATTGCTTCAAGAGCTGCTGCTCGGCAAGTGACAAATGCGGATTCCACACGTCGAAGATCAGGACGACGCGAAGATGATCGCTGTCATTCCAGGCTTCATGTTCGATCGTGTCGTCAAAGGCAAAGGCCTGTCCTTCCTGCCAGGCACGGGTTTCACCGCCGACGCGGAAGAAACAACCCGGCGGAACAATGAGCGGCAAATGGATGATCGCCCGCGTATTGGTAACCCCAGTGTGGGCCGGAATACGGCTGCGAGGCTTGAGCAGCGAGAAAAAGGCGGATGGCGCTCGGCCGGGGATGTCGGCCCGCGGCAATGCTTCCAGCGCCGCGACGGTCTGGGGACAGGCATCGCAGACGGCTTCGTTGCGCACGCCATATTCCCATAGGAAAGCCGCACCCCAATCGAGCGAGCCATCGAGCGCCGTCCATTTATTTTCGGGCGTGCCCGGATCCTGACGAACATAGGGACGCACATTGCCGCCCTGCTGTTCGATCAGGCCCAGAAATTCGGCCCGGATGACGTCGGTCTTCGCTTCCAGTTCCGCCATCCAGGGGAAATGGTCGGGCTCGAAATATTCATCGGCCGGCAGGAAGGGGTAATGGAGCCCGGAACACTGGTTCTGGTAGAGCGGACGCCGCCCGAATTCATGATCGAGACACGCCTGGAAGCGGCGCTGGCTCCGCACATCCGCATCCGCCAGCAGCGGCGCGACACCATCTTCCACGAAGCTTGCCAACCGCGCCTGATGATTGGTGACGAAGCCACGCGCTTCGGCCAACGTGTCGACCAGTTGCGGCGGCAAATCGCCCATGCCGGACGACATCGCCAGCACCTTGCTCCAGCTATCGGCGGCAGCCTGGACTTCGCCCAGACGCTGCTGCAATTGGGCCAGGCGCATCTGCGCCATGAAATTACGCTGATCGATGTCGATCGCGCGTTGCAGAGCGGCCCTCTCACCCTCGACATCGCCCAGTCCTCGCTGTGCGGCTGCCACATTCATCCACAGGGCGGGTTCACTGCCATCACTCTGGGTGGCGCCCAGAAAATGGCTGCGGGCAGCACCAAAATCGCCGACTTCCAGTGCCATCATGCCCAGCATGTTGAGCGCCTGAGGCTCGCCGGGCTGGAGCGCAAGAACATGCGCAAGCACAGCCCGCACCTCGTCATGGTGGCCGGTGCGGCGGGCTTCGGCCGCCTGTTGCAAAAATCGTCCGATCTGCTGGTTCATCCCATCCTGCTATCATATGCGACGGCCCAAACAAGACGGCTGCCTGCGGCCTTGCTCCCCGCCCCCATGCCGTGCGAAGGCTGGGTCAATGAGCGCTTCCTCGACCCAGCCCCTGACCATGTTAATGGCGGATGCCCGCTGGCTGGCCCACCGCTATGATCCGGGCCATGATGCCTTTCAGTTTCTACAGGTATCGCGCGCGCGCCACGCCGATGTGCCGTTCCTGACAGACGAATATATCGCTCAGGGCGTCGAGCCGATCGTGGTCCGACGCGAGGAAGCCGTGAGCGCCGCACCGCCGCCCGCGCCGGTGCATTTCATCTTCCATTCGGCCTATTGCTGTTCGACCCTGCTGGCCGCCGCCTTCGACCGTCCCGGCGTCGCCATGGGCCTCAAGGAACCCGTGCTGCTGAACGACATTGTCGGCTGGCGCCATCGCGGCGCGAAGGGACCGGAGGCTGCCCGCGCGCTGGATCATGGCCTGCGACTGCTCGCCCGCCCCTTCACAGCCGGCGAAGCGGTGGTGGTGAAGCCGTCCAACCTGATCAATCCGTTGATTCCAGGCATCATGGCGCTGCGCCCCACGGCCCGCGCACTGCTGCTCCATGCGCCGCTGGATGCCTATCTGGCGTCGATCGCCCGCAAGGGCATGTGGGGCCGGTTGTGGGTGCGCGACCTGTTCGGCAAGCTGCTGCGCGAGGGCATGGTCAATCTGGGTATCGCCCCGTCCGATTATCTGGGGCTGACCGATATCCAGATTGCGGCGCTGGGCTGGCTGGCACAGCAGGCCCAGTTCCAGGCGCTGACCGGGCAATTGGGCGAACGCGTCCTGACCCTGAACAGTGAAACATTGATCGCGCATCCGGCCGAGAGCCTGACCGTTCTGGCCCGCCATTTCGATATCGCGCTGAGCGACGCGGACATTGCCGCCATCGTTGCCGGGCCGATATTCGGCCGGGATTCCAAGACCGGCGCCAATTTCGGCCAGGGCCAGCGCGAACGCGCCGCCCAGGATGGCAAAACGCTGCATGCCGAGGAGGTAGAGAAGGTCGGCGAATGGGCCGGCCTGATCGCCCGCAACAATGGCATCGCCATGGACCTGCCCCGCTCGCTTTTGGGCTGAGGCGCCTATCCCGCCCGCGGGCAGGACAATAGCCAATCGACGGAAGACCGAGCGCTGCACGCAGTGGCGCGGCATCGCATGTCCGGCGCAGGCGCTGAGGACGGCATGAAAAAAGGGCCGGCTTTGCAGCCGGCCCTCCTTTTTTCATTCGGCGTTGCGCTTCGATTAGAAGCGGAACTTGGCCGAAACAGCGTAGCGACGGCCCAGCGGGTCGTAGGTCGACGGATAGACGTTGCCGCTGTTGAAGCTGGTCGAACCGATCGAGTTGCCAACCACGGTCGGCTTGTTGTCGAACAGGTTCTGCACGGTCAGCGTGAAGGTGATTTCGTCCGAGGCGTGGAAACGGCCGGTCAGATCGAAATAATGTTCAGCCGGGATACGGTTGAAATCGACCTGCTTACCGTTGAGTTCGCCAACGAACGCATCGCCATCCTCATACTTCACACCGTCGATGTAGCGCCACAGCAGCGAAACATCGGCCATGCCGAAGGACAGGGTGTTACGAACCGACCACTGGAATTCCGGCTGGATCGAACCGCTGTAACCGCAGTTGACCGAGTAGAGGCCGACGCAGTCGCGGTTGACCGAAGTCGGCGTCGCCTGGAACTTCGAGCTGTTGGTCCAGTTGCCGTTGGCATTCATCGACCACTTGGCGAAACCGATGTCCTTCGAATAGTTGATCGAGACATCGATACCGTCGGTCTTGAGCTTACCCAGGTTCGACAGCGGCTGGTACAGACCGCCAACGACGGCAGCTTCACCATAAAGACCACCGGTCGACGGATCGCGACGGATGACCGTGCAAGCCGAGCTCGAAGCGCTGGCGGCAGTGATGTTGTCGAAGCAAGCATTGATAACATCGTCCGGGGTCGGCGTGGTGATCGCACCCGTGATCTTGATGTTATAATAGTCGACGGTGATCGCCAGACCCGGGAGGGCCGAAGGCTGCAGCACCAGACCCAGGGTATAGCTGTTCGACTTTTCCGGACCCAGGGCGAGGTTGCCACCGGTGGTGGTGTTCACCTGGCCAGCCGGATCGTTGATGATCGAACCAAGCTGCGAGGCCAGAGCACCCTGAGCGACGCAGATCGCGGCCAGATTGGCATTCTGGGTCGGCGCAGCGCCGGCGCAGGGATCGGAAGCAAGGTTGGTCAGGACGGTGTTCAGCGGCGAGAAGAGCTCCGAAATGTTCGGGGCACGAACGGCATGCGAATAGTTACCGCGCAGCTTCAGACCGTTGATCGGGGTCCAGTTCAGACCGGCCTTCCAGGTGGTGGTGTTGTAGCCAGCACCGCCCTGAACGCTGTAGTCCGAATAGCGGATGCCCGCTTCGGCGGTCAGGTCTTCAAAGAAGGGCTTGTCCTGAACCAGCGGCAGGATGAGTTCGCCATAGGCTTCGTAGACGTCATAGCCGCCGTCCACGTTGGGAGCCGCACCACCGGCGCCGCCCAGGTCACCCGACTGCGACAGCAGATCGGATTCGCGCGAGGCGGTGTACTTGCGATATTCGCCACCGACCGCGAAGGCCACGGCGTCGGCCGCGAACGGCACAGCGACGCCGAAGTCGCCGCTGACCACGCCCTTGACCTGCGCCAGCGAGGTCTTGGTCGCGACCTGGCTGTTGGCAGTCAGATAGTTGTTCATCGCATCGGTGATCGAGCCGTCGGCGCCGAACACGTTGAGCGGGACGCAACCATTGGTGTCGGTCAGGCAGGTGGCGGTGTTGGTCGCCAGCAGCGCCTGACGCACGCGCGAGGTCAGCCAGTAGCCCTGCTGGGTCTGGATCTGCTCGCTCTCACCATAGGAGCCCGACAGATCCCAGCTGATCGAGTCGGTGATGCCGCCACGCGCGCCGACCTTGTAGTCGAAGAAGGTGGTGGTGAAGTCGGAGACACGCGGCCCCAGTTCGGTCGCACGACGCGACAGGGTCGTCGTGACGGTACGATAGTTGGGATCGTTCGGATCGGTCGCAACAGCGGCTGCGTCACACTGAGCCTGAGTGAAACGGGCCGTGTAGCCGACGCCGGGGTTGGTGTCGAAAGCGCAGAAAGCGTTACGCTGAGCAGCCGTCAGATAGGGGTTGCTGAGCGGAACAGCGACCGAAATGCCGAAGGCACCCGACGGCGCGATGATCGTGCTGACGGTGTTCTTCGAGAAGACGCCACGGGCGTAGACTTCGACCGCATCGCTGACTTCATAACGGCCAGCGCCGTACATGTTGAAGCGCTTAAAGGGCGTCTGGAAGATGTTGTAGGGGTTGAAGTTATAGGCGTCGAACGCCGAGGTCGGGCGGAACGCACCGCCGGCCGCCGTCACCTGACGGTTGCCCTGAACAGCGTTACAGGCGACCTGATCGGCGGCGCCGCAACCCGTGGTGATCGAGTCGGCGCCGGTCACGTTCACGTTGGTGAAGCGTGACGGGGTCGAGGTGCCCGAACCGCCATTTGCACCGGTGAAGGAATCGATCGAAACCTGCGAGAAGGAACGGTCGCCCTGATAGACGGGGTCAGCCTGCTGATAGCCGACCGAGAAGACCACGTTGCCGCGGCCGTCGTCGAAGTTGGCGCCCAGGGTCACGTCGGCACGGAAATAGTTGCCGTCGCCCTGTTCGGTCAGCTGGTTCGAAACATTGGCTTCGAGACCCGAGAAGTCCGACTTGGTGATGAAGTTCACCACGCCCGAGATGGCGTCGGCGCCGTAGGTGGTCGATGCACCACCGGTCAGCACTTCGACGCGCTCGACGAGAGCGAGCGGAATGTTGTTAAGGTCGAACTGGCCAGCGAGGCCCGAGGGAGCCAGACGCGAACCGTCGATCAGAACGATGTTACGGAACGAGCCGAGGCCGCGAAGGTCGACCAGCGACGCACCGCCGTTGCCGTTGTTGACGGCCGAACCGATGCTGGGGACGACGCCCGGAATTTCGCGCAGAATTTCTTCGGCGGTGTTGTTCTGCTTCAGTTCGATCTGGTCCGACGTGGTCGCGGTGACCGGAGTCGAGCGTTCCAGGTTCGGGTTCTTGATGAGCGAGCCGGTAACGACGATGGTGTCGGTGGCTTCAGCTTCGGCGCCCTGCGGCGCTTCCTGCGCGAACGCGGCAGTCGCGATCAGCGACGCACCGAGAATCGCCGGAGCGGCGCTGGCACGCAGCAGTGCCCTCTTCGAAAATGTCTTCACGTTTCCAGTCCCTTGCTCTGGAGTTGGGCAGTCACCTGCCTTCATATGCACCTACAAGGGGATATGGTGCCCGACAGCGATCCCCCCGTATGGATTGCGGGAACCTGCGCGGTGGGAAAGCCGCTGTAAAGCGCGGGAAATCGCGCCTTGCTGCTTTTGAACGGGCCTGTATCAAAAATGCAACAAGACGAAACATGTGGAATTTTACGGTCGCAAAGCAAGATAATTTCAAGGTCGCAACAGAAGGCGACGCAATGCTGCAATTGCGAGCGATGCTCTGTCAGTTTGTGACCAATGGCGGGATATTGCGGAGGCTGCCACCCTCTATTGACGACAGACTCGCGGGGTGCATGGTGGCGCCCATTGGCTGCAGATCGACGGAGAATCAAGCATATGAAGGCCCATCATGCGATGATTGTGGCACTACCGCTGTGTCTGGCCGCAACTGGCACGGTTGCGGCAGAGCGTCAGCAGCCGCGCGCTGAAATATTTACCGACCTTCTGAAATGTCGTGCAATCACCGAAGATCAGGCCCGCCTGGCCTGTTATGATCGGCAGGTCGGTGCCATGGACAGCGCCGCCCAGCGCGATGAGGTGGTGGTGCTGGACAAGACCGAACTCAACAAGACCCGGCGCACGCTGTTCGGCTTTTCCTTCCCCAAATTGCCGTTCCTGGGCGGCGGCAACGAAGACGAGAAGAAGGAGGGTGCCGAGGCCGATGCCATGACGCAGATCGAAGCGACGATCGCGACGGCCAAGAATGTCGGCAACGGCAAATGGCTGATCACGCTGGAAGACGGCGCGGAATGGATGACTACCGAGGCGGTTACCTATCGCGATCCCAAGCCCGGCATGACGATCGAGATCAAGCGCGCCAGCATGGGCAGCTTCATGATCAAGATTGCCGGCCGGGCGGTGCGGGCGAAACGGGTCGGCTGATCCCTATCGCGCCTGCGGCATCGGCCCGGCGAGCAACAGCGGGTCGATGCGCGCGTCGTTCCATTTCATGCCCCAGTGGAGGTGGGGGCCGGTCGCACGGCCTGTGGCGCCGATCGCGCCGATGCGTTGCCCCTGTGCCACATGGTCGCCGGGCTTCACATCGATCCGCGACAGATGCAGGAAGGCGCTGTTGAGGCCATGGCCATGGTCGATCATCAGCAGATTGCCCTCCAGCGTGAAGGGATGATCGGCGGCCAGGATCACCACCCCGTCGGCCGGCGCCACCACCGGTTCGCCGGTCGCGCCGGCGACATCGACGCCGCCATGATAGGCGCCGGGCTGCCCCTGATAGATGCGCTGCGACCCGAACAGGCCGGAAATCCGGCCGAGGCGCGGCCAGATGAAGCGCTGACGCCAGCCCTGCGCGTCCGTCACCGTGTCGCGTGCGGCGGCAATCTGCTCCAGTTCGGGCTTGCGCAGGGCGAGGAAGGCCTCGCTGCTCTTTGTCGGACGCAGCGGCGCGTTGATCCGTTCCAGCCGCCATTCGCGCGGCGCGACGGTCAGCGCGCGATCGATGACCCGGCCGTCCGACAGGCGTGCGCTGAGCTTCGCCGGTGGCGGCGCGTCGCGATCGAAGGCGATCAGGAAGCGGCCATCGGCATCGACGGGCACCAGCTGGTCGCCGAAATGGAGCGCGACCGTGCCGGCCGGCGCAGTGCCGAGCAAAGTGCCGCCCTGGATTGCCGGGCCGGACAGGATGAAATCGGCCGTGGCAACACTGGCCGGCGCCGCGCGCAGCATCGCCGGGGCAAGCGGCAGCGCGGTGAGGGCCAGCAAAGCGGCGAACCGACGTATCATCCGGCCGGGCGCGCCTTCAGTTCCGCCTCGACCGACAAGGCGGCGCTGGCATAGGGCTCCTGCCGGGCGATCGACCAGTAGCGCAGATCCTCCAGCGGGATGCGCTGGCCGGACACGGCGCACAGCACATGGTCGCCGGCCTGCAGCACGCGAAAGCTGTAGGGCATATAATGCAGCCGGGCCGGGCGGTCGCGGTTGGACATCAGCATGAATCAGGCCTTTCTGCGGCGCATCAGGAGAAGAGGTCCTGCTGGCCACCTTCGACGGTGTCGCGCGGCTTGCGCGCGGGACGGGATGGGGCGGATATAGCGGGCGCGGGCGCGGCCTCAAGGGGCGCGGCGTCGATCGCGGCGGCCACGGCGCCATCTGCGAAGTGCAGGCTGACCTGGCCTGCGGCCTGCGCATCGACCACCGAACGGACCAGCCGGTCGCCCGCCATCACCCGCGCAAAGCCGCGCTGCAACGGCAGGTCGGGATTGACCGAGGTGAAGAGGCGCGAGAGGCGATCGAAGGCGATGGCGCGGTCGCGATAGACGCGGGTCAGATAATCGGGACGCAGCCGCAACCGGTCGACCCGCTCGGCCGCGCGGCTGACATATTGGCGCAGCAAGGCCGGGCGCAGCGCGCCACTGACCTGACCCAGATGGGCGCGGGCGTCGGCCAGCCGGTGGCGCAGGCCGCTGTTGAGACCGTCGGACAGAAGGTCTAGCCGCTGCCGCTGCGGCGCGAGCAGAGTGTCGGGCGTCGGCATCAGCCGCGCCTGCATCTCCAGCCGTTCGCGCGCCTGCATCGCCCCGCGCCGCACCGCCCGGCTGGAGCGCAGGCCCATTTCGCCCAGCATCGCCAGCAGTTCGGCGCGGACCGGCACGGCCATTTCGGCGGCAGCGGTCGGTGTGGGCGCACGCATGTCTGCGGCATAGTCGCACAAGGTCGTGTCGGTTTCATGCCCGACCGCCGAAATGGTCGGGATCGAGCATTCGGCGACAGCCCGGACGACGATTTCCTCGTTGAAGCTCCACAGATCCTCGATCGAGCCGCCGCCGCGCGCGACGATGACGAGATCGGGCCGGGGCAGCGGGCCGCTGCCGTCCATGGCGGAAAAGCCGCGCACGGCGCGGGCGATCTGTTCGGCTGCGCCCTGCCCCTGGACCAGCACCGGCCAGAGCAGCACCTGGGTCGGGCAGCGATCCGCCAGGCGATGGAGAATGTCGCGGATCACCGCGCCGGTAGGCGAGGTGACGACGCCGATGGTGCGCGGCAGGAAGGGCAGGCGGCGCTTGCGATCGCGATTGAACAGCCCTTCGGCCGCGAGCTTCGCCTTGAGCTTTTCGAGCAGCGCCATCAGCGCGCCCTCGCCCGCCAGCTCCATCCGGTCGATCACGATCTGATATTTGGACCGGCCGGGATAGGTGGTGAGCTTGCCGGTGGCGATCACCTCGACCCCGTCCTGCGGCTGGAAGGCGAGCCGCTGCGCCCCGCCCTTCCACATCACCCCGTCGAGCACGGCATTGTCGTCCTTGAGCGCCAGATAGAGATGGCCCGAGGCCGCGCGCTTGAAGCCGGAAATCTCGCCGCGCAGGCGGACATGGCCGAAGCGATCCTCCACCGTGCGCTTCAACAGGCCCGACAATTCGCTGACACTGAGCGGCGGCGCGTTGTCCCCCGCCCTTTCCTCGGCTAACAGGCGGCCCGAACTGTCATAGGCATCAAATTCCGGGGACATGGCCGAGATGAACATCCTTCTGCTTGGCGGCGGCGGCCGCGAACATGCGCTGGCGTGGAAGCTGGCACAATCGCCACGCCTCTCGACGCTCTATGCGGCGCCTGGCAACCCCGGCATAGCCCAGCATGCCACGCTGGTCGACCTCGACGCGACGGATCATCGCGCGGTGCTGGATTTCTGCACCCGCCATTCGATCGCGCTGGTGGTGATCGGGCCGGAAGCCCCGCTGGTCGACGGCCTGGCCGATAATCTGCGCACCATGGGCGTCGCCGTGTTCGGCCCCGACAAGAAGCCGGCGCAGCTGGAAGGCTCCAAGGGCTTCACCAAGGATCTGTGCCAGCGCGCCAACATCCCGACCGCCGGCTATCAGCGCGTCACCAGCAAGGATGGCGCGATCGCCGCGCTCGACGATTTCACCCTGCCGGTGGTGATCAAGGCCGATGGCCTGGCCGCGGGCAAGGGCGTGATCATCGCCGAAACGCGGCAGGAAGCGCTGGACGCGCTCGACACCATGTTCTCCGGCGCATTCGGCAAGGCCGGCGAGGAAGTGGTGCTGGAAGAGTTCATGACGGGCGAGGAAGCCAGCTTCTTCGCCCTGACCGACGGCAGCGCGATCCTGCCCTTCGGTTCGGCGCAGGACCACAAGCGCGTCGGCGATGGCGACACCGGCCCCAATACCGGCGGCATGGGCGCCTACAGCCCGGCCCGCGTGCTGACCCCCGAAATGGAAGCGCAGGTGATCGAGCGGATCATCAAGCCGACGGTCGAGACGCTGGCCGCAGAAGGCATGCCCTATTCGGGCGTGCTCTATGCCGGGCTGATGCTGACCGAGGAAGGCCCCAAGCTGATCGAATATAATGCCCGGTTCGGCGACCCCGAATGCCAGGTGCTGATGATGCGCTTCGACGGCGACTTGGTCGAGCTGCTGCTGGCGGTGGCCGAAGGCCGGCTGGCCGAGCAAGGGCCGGTCGCGCTGGCGGATCGCACCGCGCTGACCATCGTGATGGCGGCCAATGGCTATCCCGGCACGCCGGAGAAGGGCGGCGCGATCAACGGCATCGAAGCAGCCGAAGCACAGGGCGCCCGCGTCTTCCATGCCGGCACGGCAGAAAAGGATGGTGCGATCGTCGCCAATGGCGGGCGCGTGCTGAACGTCACCGCGACCGGCGATACGGTGGGCGCGGCGCAGGCCGCCGCCTATGCCGCGGTCGACGCGATCGACTTCCCGACCGGATTCTGCCGCCGCGACATTGGCTGGCGCGAGGTTGCCCGCGAGGCGCAATAAGGGCCAAACCGGCGCGGGATCGGGACATGTCCCTCTTGTCCCGCGCCGCCAAGCGTCCTTAAATAGGGCGACATATCCATTCCGGGAGGCAAAGGGCGATGCAGGAATTCTTCATGGACTATGGCCTGTGGCTGCTGATCGCGCTGCTGGTCGTGATCGGCCTGGTGTTCCTGCTGTCGGGCAAGGGCAAGTCGGCTGCGGTGGAAGACCCCGCCCCGGTGGCGCCGCCCGTGGCCGCCGAACCGATTGCCGAGCCCGTGATCGCGCCGCTGGTGGCCGCGCCCGACCCGGTGCCGGTTGCCGCGCCCGTCGCGGTCGAGCCGGTAGTGGTCGAGCCGGTGGTCGAGAAAGCGCCGGCGCCCGCCCCTGTGGTCGAACCGGCCCCTGCACCGATCCCGGCATCGCCTGCCGTCGCGGCACCAAACGATGGCGCCGACGACCTGCTGAAGCTGAAGGGCGTTGGCCCCAAGCTGGGCGCGCTGCTGACCGAGCTGGGCGTGACCCGTTATGCCCAGATCGCCGGCTGGAGCGACAGCGACATCACCGCGATCGACGCGAAGCTGGGCAATTTCAAGGGGCGGCCGGTGCGCGACCAGTGGATCGACCAGGCCAAATATCTCGCTGCTGGCGACATTGCCGGCTTCGAAGCGAAATATGGCAAGATCTAAACCGTGACCGTTGCCGGTTCCGGTGGCATGGCGACCGGGGCCGGCCTGCGATGCGGCACCGCGCCCAGCAACAGGGGCGGCAATCGCCCCTGCCCCGCAAGCGCGCTGGCGATGTAGAGCAGCAGCACTGCTCCAGCGAGAATGACGGCGCCATGCGGGTCGAGCATCGCCACCAGCCCCATCACCAGCGGATGCCAGAGATAGAAGAACAGGCTTTCGCGCCCGATCCGGTTGATCGGGCCGAAATGCAGGCGCACCGCCGAGATGCTGGGCAGCAGCGCGATCAGCGCCAGGCACATCAGCAAGCGGGCGGGCACGAAGGCGAGCGCATTGCCGGTGCCATAAAGATCCGACCACCAGAACAGCCCCAGCGCCCCGACCAGCAGCACGGGCCATAGATAGCGTTTGGGCATGCCCCGTTCGGCCATCAGCATGCCGAAGAAGAAATAGACCGGATAGCGCAGGAAGCGGCTGTCGGGCGACAACAGGCTGCCACCGACCGCGCCATGGTCGAGGCCGAAACTATACATGGTGGCCAGGCTGACGGGCGCGCCGATCGCCAGCAGCAAGAGCGGCGAAAGCGGCAGCAGCCGGGTCACCAGGATCAAAAGGAACAGCGCCGGCACATACCAGAGATGGAAAGGCGGACGCAGCAACAGGTCGAGCGGCGTCTGCCAGGAAAGCAGGCCGCCGCTGGCGAGCCAGTAGACGATCATCGCCACGGCCCAGGGCAGCAGCATGCGTCGGCCATAGCGGCTGAACATCTCGCCCGTCGGCATGGAGCGGGTACGAGTGACGTTGAGCAGGTAGCCGGAAATGCCGATCATCAACGGCATGCGGAAACCCGAGCCGATCCACAGCAGGACATGCTGCTGATGCGTTACTTCCATCGCATGCCCGCCCATGACGAGCAGGATCAGCAAGCCTTTCAGCAGGTCGATCGACGGGTTCTTGGTCACGATATGCTCGCAAAATTTGCCATCGAAACGATAGCGTCACAATATTGCCAAGCTCTTAAAATCCGCAATGGCATCATTCTGTCGCAGCCATCTTTTCTTAAGGAAAATATCGTTTAGACTTCGGCCATTAGCAGGAGGGTCGCCATCATCTTGCAGAGACTGGATTCCCCATTGGGCAAGCGGTTGCTGGCCCTGTCGATTTTTTGCGTGATCGTCGGAGGCTGGTTCGCCTTCACCCATTATCGCGACGCCAGCCAGACCCTGCCGGATGGGCAGGGTCGCGAGGGGCCGTGCGCCCTGTGGTTCGTTGGCAGTTCGTCGATCAAGCGGTGGACCAGCCTGGAACAGGACATGGCGCCCTGGATCGCGCATAATCGCGGCATCAACAGCGCCACCTTCAACGAGATAGTGCCGCGCTTCGCCAATATCGAGCCGGGAACGCCCAAACCGGCGGCGATCATCCTCTATGCCGGCGAGAATGACCTGGCAGGCGGGCGACAGTTGCGGCCGATCTTCCACGATCTGGCGCGCTTCCTGGAGTTGCGCAGCGACATGCTGGGCGACGTGCCGGTCATCATATTGTCGATGAAGCCCAGTCCGGGGCGCTGGGCGATCTTTCCGCAGCAGCAAATCTATAATGATGCGACCCGGCGGCTGATCCCGCACATGCAGGACGTCCATTATGCCGACATCACCACGCCGCTGCTGAAGGACGGCAAGCTGGGCGACAATTATCAGCCCGACAAGGTGCATATGAATCCGGCCGGTTACCGCATCTGGGCCGATGTGGTGCGGGCCAAGCTGCACGACGTTCTGCCGGAGAAGACGGTGAAGGCCTGCGCCGGCTGATCAGGCCTTGCCCAATATCTCCTTCGCGCGCGGCGCGAGGCGGGCAGCGGCGGCGGCATGGATGCCCGGCGCCGCGCAGAGCAGGCCGAAGGCGACCGGCTGGGGCCGGTTGAAGGCGAGCGGATCGCCCAGCGCATCGGTGACGATGGCGCCGGCCTCCTGCGCGATCAGGGCGGAGGCAGCGACGTCCCATTCATTGCCCCAGCGCACGGTGGCGACCAGATCGGCCTCGTCGGCAGCGACCATCGCCATGCGCAGCGCGATGCTGTTGGGCTTGTCCACGGTGACGAGATCGCGGTCCGCGCGCGGCAACTGATCGGCGGGCACGCGGGCGCCGGGCAGCATGGTGCGATTGCCGGCATGGAGCGGCACGCCATTGCGGGTCGCCCCCTGCCCTGCCTGCGCAATCCACAATTCCTTGCGCGCGGGTGCCGCCAAAATGCCGAGCCTGACCGCCCCATCCTCGACCAGGGCGACCGAGACGGCCCAGCCGGGCCTGCCGCGCAGATAGTCGCGGGTGCCGTCGATCGGATCGACCACCCAGACGCGCGATACGCCGAGCCGATGCACGGTATCGGCCGTTTCTTCCGACAGCCAGCCGGCCTGCGGATCGATCGCCGCCAGCCGTTCGCGCAGCATGACGTCGATTTCCAGGTCCGCCTCGCAGACGGGATGGCCGGGCACCTTTTCCCACTGGCGCACGCGCGTTTCGCCATCTGCCCATAGCGCCAGCGCGCGATCGGCCGCATCGGTGACCGCCGCGACGACGGCCGGCAACAGAGGCTCAGCCGCCGGCAACGGTCATCCCGTCGACGCGCAGGGTCGGCACGTTCATGGCATAGCGGAACATCAGGTCATTGGCCGGCACCAAGGTGCGGAACATGTCCTTCAGATTGCCGGCGATGGTGATTTCCGACACGGCCGGGCCGACCGCGCCATTTTCGATCAGGAAGCCGGCGGCGCCGCGGCTATAGTCACCGGTGACGCCATTGACGCCCATGCCGATCAGTTCGGTGACATAGATGCCGCGCTTCACATCGGCCATCAGTTCGCCGACCGACAGGCTGCCCGCTTCCATATGGACATTGGTGATACCCGCGCCCGGCGCACCGGCGCCGCCCCGGCTGGCATGGCCGGTGGGTTCCAGGCCAAGCTGGCGGGCCGAGGCGCTGTCCATCAGCCAGCCGGTCAGCACGCCATCCTCGATCAGCGCGCGGCGCTCGACCGGCAGCCCTTCGCCGTCGAACGGGCGCGAGCGCAGGCCGCGCAGCAGCAGCGGATCGTCGATGATCGTGATCTTGCTGTCGAACAATGTTTCGCCCAGCGAGTCCAGCAGGAAGCTGGAGCGGCGAGCGATCGCCGGGCCGACCATGCCGCCGATCAGATGACCGACCAGGCTGGAGCCGATGCGCGGATCGAAGATGACCGGCATGACGCCGCTGTCAACCTTGCCGGGATTGAGCCGGGCGACCGCGCGCTGGCCGGCGCGCAGGCCGACCGCTTCGGCATCGTCCAGATCCTTGAGATGGCGGCTGGCATGGCTGGCATGGTCGCGCTGCATGTCGGCGCCGCTGCCCGCGAGCACGCTGGCCCAGGTCGAATGATTGGTCGCGGCATAGGCGCCGGCAAAGCCATGGCTGGTGGCGAGCGCGACCTGGCTGCGGCCGCTGGCGGCGCCGCCGCCTTCGCTGTTGGTGATGCCGGGGATGCTGCGCGCCGCTTCTTCCGCGATCAGCGCGCGTTCGCGCAGCGCGGCGGGTTCGGGCTCTTCCTCGTCGACCAGGTCGAGCGACGGCGCGCGCTTCCTGAGCAGGCGATCCTCCGGCGCCAGGCCGGCATAGGGATCTTCCGGAGCCTCGCGCGCCATGGCGATGCTGCGATCGATCAGGGTGGCGAGCGTCGCCGGGTTCATGTCCGACGCGGAAATGCTGGCCGAGCGCTGGCCGATGAAGACGCGCAGGCCGATCTCCTCACCCTCGGACCGTTCGACATCCTCCAGCGCCCCAAGCCGCACCGCCACCGTGGTCGAGGCATTGCAGGCATAGATGGCGTCGGCCGCGTCTGCCCCCGCCTTGCGCGCCGCCGTCACCAGATCCTGCGCGCGCGACTGGGCTTCTTCGAGGCTGAGCATAAGGGGAGGTCGATCCTGTAGTGAAGAGGAAGCCCGCGCCTTACGCCCTTGCGTCGGACGGGGCAACCGCGCCGCGCAGCCAATGGTCGAGCAGGTGCCAGGCAACCGCCATGCGCGGCGGCGCGAGGAAGGGCGCGTCGGGATCGCCCGCCAGCGCGGCGGCGACGCCATCGGCATCGCACCAGAAGGCATGTTCGATCTCGGTCTCGTCCAGGATCAGCGCGGGATCGTCGCACTGGGCGACGCAGGCGATCATCAGCGAGGACGGAAAGGGCCAGGGCTGGCTCATCACATAGCGGACGGAGTGAACGGTAATGCCCGCTTCCTCCTTCAGTTCGCGCGCGACCGCTTCCTCGACCGTCTCGCCCGGCTCGATGAAGCCGGCGAGCGCGGAATAGCGGCCGGGCGGCCAGCTATGCTGGCGGCCGAGCAGAACACGGCCCTGATGTTCGGCGAGCATGATCGAAACCGGATCGACGCGCGGAAAATGTTCGGAGCCGCAGGCTTCGCAGCGGCGTGCCCAGCCGGCCTTGTGCGCATGGGTCGGCGCACCGCAGACCGAACAGAAGCGATGCCGGGCATGCCAGAAGACGAGGCTGCGCGCAGTGCCGTAGAGCGCGACATCGGACGCGGAGACGAGATCGGCGAGGCCGCGCGACCGCGGCGTCGCATTGGGGCCTTGCTCCAGCGTCTCGACCAGATGGGCGAAGATCGGCCGGTCCTGCAGATCGACACCCAGCAATACATGTTCCTCGATCCGGGCGTCGGGGCCAAGCGGCGCCAGGGCCAGGCCATGATCGTCCGTCACCGGTTCGAGACCTTCGAGGATCAGCAACCGGGCATTGGGCGAGGCAAAGACCTGCGCATGGAGTGCGGGGTTGCTGCGGATATGATCGACCCGGTCGAGCGTGCCGCCGACGAAACCGGGCAGGCCGTGCGCTTGGGGGTCAGTTCCGTGCATCGTCCGTCATCTCCTTCATCGCCGCATCGGCCGCCCGCGCAAACAGGGTGGGCAGCCCCGCCTCGCCGATCCCGGCGCGCGGCCACCATTCGCCCGCGCCCGCCGGCACATGGTCCAGCCCCACATGGGTAGTGTGGACGCTGAGCGCCAGCGAGAAATGGGTGAAGACATGGGCGACCGGCGGATCGATGGTCTGCCACGGCGCGGCGAAGGGCGGCGTGGCGTCGGGCGCCGCATTCCAGTCGGAACTGGGCAGCGCGCGCATGCCGCCCAGCAATCCCTTGTCCGGGCGTCGCACCAGCCAGACATGACCGTCGCTGCGTTCGATCCACCAGGCATGGCCCAGGCGATGGGGCTTGGCCTTTTTCGGCGCCTTGACCGGGAAGGCGGCGGGATCGGCAGTGCGCACCGCCGCGCAATCCTGACGCAGCGGGCAAATGCCGCAGGCGGGGTTGCGCGCCGTGCAGATGGTGGCGCCCAGGTCCATCATCGCCTGGGCAAAATCGCCGGCGCGCAGGTCCGGCGTGATGCTGTCGGCCGCGGCGCGGATGTCCGGCCGGGCCGCGGGCAGCGGCGTCGCAATCGCGAACAAACGGGCGACCACCCGCTCGACATTGGCATCGACCACGACGGCGCGCCGCCCGAAGGCGATCGCGGCGACGGCGGCGGCTGTATAGGCGCCCAGGCCCGGCAGGGCGCGCAATGCCTCTTCGGTGTCGGGGAAGCGGCCGCCATGATCGGCCACCACGGCGCGGGCGCAGGCCAGCAGGTTGCGGGCGCGGGCATAATAGCCCAGCCCCGCCCAGGCGGCCATCAGGTCGGCGTCGGCGCTGGCGGCCAGATCCTCCACCGTCGGCCAGCGGACCGTGAATTTCTCGAAATAAGGCCCGACCGCCGCGACCGTGGTCTGTTGCAGCATCACTTCGGACAGCCAGACATGATAGGGATCGGCCGCATTGGCGCCCGGCGGCGCGCGCCAGGGCAGGCGCCGGGCATGGACGTCATAATGGGCCAACAGATCCCGTGCGATTTTTGAACCCGACATCTCGACGCGCATGGCGGCCCTATGCCATGTAGCGCGCCATGACGGAACGCCCCCCGACCGCGAAAAAGACGAGCCGCGCCGCGCCGCCGGCCGAGCGCCCCCGCGTGGGTGCGCCGCGCGCGATCGCCGACCTGATGCCGGAGATTGGCCGTACCGCCTTTCGCAAGTTCGGTTTCGTCCAGTCGAGCATCGTCACCCGCTGGAACGATATCGTCGGTGCCGACTATGCCGCGATCACCGCGCCCGAGTCGATCCGCTTCCCGGTCGGCCAGAAATCGGGCGGCACGCTGCAACTCACCGTGATGAGCGGCCATGCGCCGATGATCCAGCATGCGCTGCCCGACATCATCGAGCGGGTGAACCGTTTCTTCGGCTATGCCGCCGTCGCCAAGGTGGCGATGAAGCAGGGCATGGTCGGCCCCGCGCCGGTCGAGCGGCGCCCGCCGCCCCGCAACCTCAAACCCATTCCGGTCGAGCTGGGGGATTCCCTGCGCGACATCGGTGATCCGGAATTGCGCAAAGTCCTCGAATCGCTGGCACAGGGGCTTGCGAATTCGAATGGCCTGCCCAAGATCGGTTGATGCAACCCGCCCCGTCCGGGGCGATGCCTTAGGACTGCCCCATGACCAAGTTCCGCCTTTCCCTGCTTGCCCTGATCGCCGTTCCCGCCATCGCCGTCGCCGCCGCGCCCAACTGGGTCGCGCAGGTGGTGCGTTCGCCGATCGGCGGCCATGTCATGGGCAACCCGGCCGCGCCGACCAAGCTGGTCGAATATGTGAGCTATACCTGCAGCCACTGCGCCCATTTCGTGAATGATGCGAGTGCATCGCTGAAGGCCGATTATGTGAAGGGTGGCAAGGTCAGCGCCGAGGTGCGCAACGCGGTGCGCGACAAATATGACCTTACCGCCGCGCTGCTGGCCCGTTGCGGCGGCGCCAAGCGCTTCATGGGCAATCATGAGGCGCTGTTCGCCAACCAGGATGCCTGGATGGAGCAGATCATGGCGTACGACAAGGGCGCGGCCAAGCCGACCGAGCAGAAGGCGGCGCTGCGCGACATCGGCCAGAAGACCGGCCTGTATGCGCTGATGAACAAGCGCGGCTTCACCAATGCGCAGCTCGACGCCTGCATCGCCGACCCGGCTTCGGAAAAGGCGATCCTGGCGATGACCGACGAGGCGTGGAACAAGGTCAAGATCACCGGCACGCCCGGCTTCGTCGTCAACGGCACACTGGTCCAGGGATCGACCTGGGAGTTGCTCAAGGCCGCATTGCCCGCAGCCGCCCGCTGATCTAAACCGTCCCCAACTATCCATAATTCGGAGCGTCGCCCGTCGTGAAAGTCCTGTCCGGCCTTGCCCTTATCGCCCTGTCCCTGACGCTTGCCGGTTGCGGCAAGAAGGATGAGGGCAATGCAACCTCCGCCGCACCGATCGCCGCCGTGGCCGCGCCCGCCGGCACCAGCTGGTCGGAAACCGTCGCCGAAACGCCCGAGGGCAATTTCGTGATGGGCAATCCCAATGCCAAGCTGAAGCTGGTCGAATATGGCTCCTTCACCTGCAGCCACTGCCGCGACTTCGCCCATGAATCGTCGGAAGAACTGAAGGCGATGGTCGATAGCGGCAAGATCAGCTACGAATTCCGCGTCTATGTCCGCGACCCGATCGACATCACGACGGCGCTGCTGGCCCGTTGCGGCGGCAAGGACATCTATTATCCGCTGTCGGAACAGTTCTTCGCCAACCAGAGCGCGATGTTCGAAAAGGCGCAGGGCCTGGGCGACGCCCCCTATCAGGCGATGGTGTCGGCGCCGCCGGCGCAGCGTTTCGGCCAGCTGGCCAACGCGCTGGGCCTCATCGACTATGCCAAGCAGCGCGGCATTGCCGAGGATCAGGCCAAGCAGTGCCTGGCCGACACGGCAACTGCCGAGAAGCTGGCCAAGGGCGTCGAAGCGGCCAATGCCCAATATAATATCTCCGGCACGCCGACCTTCCTGATGAACGGCGTGGTGGTCGAGAATGCCTCGTCCTGGCCGGTGCTGAAGAACAAGCTCAAGGAAGCGGGTATCTGATTGGCGCAAGGGGGGGCGACATCTGAAGGCCTGAGGCCCAAGGAGACCGGGGCGGCACCCTGCCCCGGCGTTTCCCCATGCAGATAAAGCGGCTCAAGCTTTCGGGCTTCAAGAGCTTCGTCGATGCGACCGAATTGCGCATCGAGCCGGGCCTGACCGGCATCGTCGGCCCCAATGGCTGCGGCAAGTCCAACCTGCTGGAAGCGATCCGCTGGGTGATGGGCGAATCCAGCGCCAAGTCGATGCGCGGCGGCGGCATGGAGGATGTGATCTTCGCCGGCACCACCAGCCGGCCGCAGCGCGACTTTGCCGAAGTGTCGCTGCTGACCGTCCAGGAACAGGGCGAGCTGTTCAGCGCGGTCGATGTCGGCGCCGATGGCGAGCTGGAGGTCACGCGCCGGATCGAGCGCGGCGCGGGCAGCGCCTATCGCGCCAATGGCAAGGATGTGCGCGCCAAGGATGTGGCGCTGATCTTCGCCGATGCCGCCACCGGCGCGCACAGCCCGGCGCTAGTCAGCCAGGGACGGATCGCCGCCGTCATCGCCGCCCGGCCACAGGAACGGCGCGCCATGCTGGAAGAGGCGGCGGGGATCGCCGGCCTGCATGTCCGGCGCAAGGATGCCGAGCAGAAATTGCGCGCGGCCGAGGGCAATCTGGCCCGGCTGGACGAGATATTGGCCGACATGGACAGCCGTGCCGGCAATTTGCGGCGCCAGGCGCGCGCGGCGGAACGCTATATCCGCCTGTCCGAACAGATCCGCATTGGCGAGGGCCGGGTGATCTTCGCCCGCTGGCGCGAGGCCAATGCGAGTGCCGAGGCGGCGCGGGCCGAGGCGAAGCTGGCCGAGGCAACCGTGGGCGCGGCGCAGGAGGCGCTGACCGCGGCCAATGTCCATAGCGGCGCGGCCGTGACCGCGCTGGCCGAGCGGCGGGCCGAGGCATTGGCGACGCGCGATGCCGCCAGCGAATCCGGCCACCAGCTCAACACGCTGAAGGCCGAGCGCGACGGGGTCGTCCGGCGGCTGCATGACCTGGCGCAGCAGGCGGCGCGGCTGGACGAGGATCGCGAGCGCGAGGGGACGCTGGCCAATGACGCGGCCGAGGCGATCGCGCGGCTGACGGCCGAGGTTGCGAGCCTGAAGGCCCGGATCGCCGAGACCGAGGCAATGCGTCCCGATTTCGCCGCGCGTATCGCCCGCGCCGAGGATGGCGCGCGCGATGCCGAGCTGGAGCTGGCCAGGGCGATGGCCAAGCAGGCGGGCGAGCAGGCCGAGCTGCGCGTCGCGGAGGCGGCGCTGGCGGCGGCGCGCGACCGGCTGGGCCGGGCGGAACAGGCGATGCGGCGGCTGGAGGGGGAGGCGGCGGCCTTGCCCGATGCCGCGCCGCTGGAAGCGAAGCGCGACGAGGCGGCGGCAGCGCAGATAAGCGCCAATGACGATCGCGAGGCGGCGGAGGTGGCGATCGCGACGGCCGAGACGGAGCGGCAGGTGGCGAGCGAGGCGAGGGCGGCAGCGGAGGCCGCGCTGGCATCGGCGCGGGCGGCGCTGGCGGCGCTGGACAGCGAGGCGACGGCACTGCGCAAGGCGATCGATGCCGGGGGTAGCGGCCGGGCGCGGGCGCTTGACCAGTTGAAGGCGGCGCCGGGCTATGAGCGGGCGCTGGCGGCCGCGCTGGGCGACGATCTGGAGGCGCCGATCGGGGCGGAAGGGCCACGTCGCTGGGCGGGCGCTGAGGCGTTGAAGGATGATCCCGGCTTGCCCGACGGCGCCAGCCCGCTGGCCGCGCATGTGACCGCGCCCGCGGCGCTGGCGCGGCGGCTGGCGCAGGTGGCGGTGGTGGAGAAGGATAGCGGCCAGGCGCTGCAGGTCGGCCAGCGGCTGGTGACGCTGAATGGGCAATTGCGGCGCTGGGACGGCTATGTCGCGGTCGAGGGCGGTGCGGCGGCCGCCGAACGGCTGATCCGCATCAACCGGCTGGAGGCGATCGATGCTGCGCGTCCGGCAGCGGCGCAGGCGGTCGAGACGGCACAGGCAGAACAGACCGAGGCTGGCGCGCGCGAGAAGGCGGCGGTGGATGCGCTGGCGGCTGGGCGCACCAAACTGAGCGATGCGGAGCAGCGGCTGCGCGCGGCGCTGCGCGCGGCGGATGAGGCGGCCGGCGCGCTGGAGCGGCTGAGCGGCAAGCGCGAGGCGATCGAGGAACGGCTGGCCGAGGCGCGGCGCGACCAGCAAGCGGCGCAGGCCGAGCATGACAAAGCATCGGCCACGCGGGCCGCCCTGCCCGATGGCGCGGAGACGCGCGCGCAGGTGACGGCGCTGTCGCAGGCGAGCGAGAAGGCGCGCATGGCCGTCAGCCAGTTGCAGGCCGACCAGGCGCTGGCCGACCGCGCACTGTCGAGCGACCGCGAACGCATGGCGGCGGCCGATGCCGAGGCCAAGGGATGGAACACGCGTGCGGGCGAAGCGGCCAAGCGCATCGCCGCCATGGCATCGCGCGGCGAGACGGTGGTGCAGGAGCGCGCCGCGATCGAGGGCCAGCCCGAGGCGCTGGGCGCCACGATCGCCACGCTGACCGAGGAGCGTGAGGCGCAGGTCGAGCGCGCCGAGCAGGCCCACCGCGCCGAGATCGAGGCCGAGGCGACGCTGAAAGCGGCCGAGAGGCGTGCGGCCGATGCCGGCGAGGCGCTGGCCGGCGCGCGCGAGGCGCGGGCGACGGCGGTGGCGCGGGCGGAGGCGGCGGACGAGCGGCGGATCGAGACCAATCGCCTGTCGGGCGAGCGCTTCGAATGCCCGCCGCCGGTGCTGCCGGAGAAACTGGGCTTTCCCAGCGCCGACATCCGCATCGCCCAGAGCGAGCAGGCCGAGCATGACCGCCTCTCGGCCGAGCGCGAGCGGATCGGCCCGGTCAATCTGGTCGCGGCGCAGGAGCTGGAGGAGCTGGAAACCATCCAGGCGACCAGCCGGTCGGAAAGCGCGGAACTGACCCAGGCGATCAACCAGCTGCGCGGATCGATCGGCAGCCTCAACCGCGAGGGGCGGCAGCGGCTGCTGGCCGCGTTCGAGGCGGTGGACGGCCATTTCCGTCGGCTCTTCACCACCCTGTTCAATGGCGGCCAGGCGCATCTGGAACTGATCGACAGCGACGATCCGCTGGAGGCGGGGCTGGAGATCATGGCCCAGCCGCCGGGCAAGAAGCTGGCGGCGCTGACCCTGTTGTCGGGCGGCGAACAGGCGCTAACCGCGGTAGCGCTGATCTTCGGCCTGTTCCTCACCAATCCGGCGCCGATCTGCGTGCTGGACGAAGTCGACGCGCCGCTGGACGATGCCAATGTCGAGCGCTTCTGCGACCTGCTCGACGCGATGGTCGCCCAGACCCGGACCCGCTACCTGATCGTCACCCATAATGCGGTGTCGATGGCGCGCATGCATCGGCTGTTCGGCGTCACCATGGTGGAGCGCGGCGTCAGCCGGCTGGTATCAGTCAACCTGCACGGCGCCGAGGCGCTGCTGGCGGCGCAATAGGGCCAGCGCCGCGCAACCGGTCCTTGCTCCCGCGCGGCGGCTGGCGAAGCTGACGGCCTGATCACGGAGTTGTGCCATGGACCTGCCGCCCTTTGCCCTCGACCATTGGCTGTCGACCTATGATTTCGCGACGCCGCCGATCGCCTATAATCTGGCGTCGAGCACCGGGCCGCGCTGGAGCGTGGCGGAGATTTGCGCGCTGGGCGACACGCCGCTGGCAATCGACGATGTGGTGCTAAGCTATGCCCCGCCGGAGGGAAGCGCGGCGTTGCGCGCGGCGATCGCCGCCTTTCATGACAGCGAAGCTGACAGGGTGGTGGTGACCACCGGATCGTCGGAGGCACTGTCGATCTTCTTCTGCCTCGCGGCGCGACCGGGCGCGCATATGCTGATGCCTGATCCAGGCTATCCGGCCTATAAGGCGGTGGCGCAGGCCTGGGGGCTGGGGACGCGGCACTATGCGCTGACCCGCGAAACCGGCTTTGCGCAGGATGTGGATGCGATCCTGGTGCTGGTCGATGGCGACACCGCCGGGGTGGTGGTCAACACGCCGCACAATCCCAGCGGATCGGTGATGCCGCGCGCGGAGATCGCACGGCTGGCGGCGGCGCTGGCCGAGCGCGGCGTGCCGCTGCTGGTCGATGAGGTCTATCATCCGCTCTATTTCGGCGCGCCGCAGCAATCGGCCGCCGGCATCCCCAACGCCTATGTCACCAGCGACATGTCGAAGGCGCTGTCACTGCCCGGCCTGCGGATGGGCTGGATCATCGCGCCCGACGACGCCCAGCGCGCCCGGATCATCGACGCGCGCAGTTATTTCACGATCAGCAGTTCGCCCCTGCTGGAGCGGCTGGCGACCCATGCGCTGGAGCATAGCGCGGCCATCACCGATCGGTTGAAGGCCGTTGCGACTGTCAACATCGCTGTCCTCGACCAACTGATCGACGAGGCCGAGGGCAGGCTGCAATGGGTGCGGCCACAGGGCGGCACCACCGCCTTCCCCTGGCTGGGCGACGGGCGCGACAGCCGGCCGCTGTGCGAGGCGCTGGCAGCGCAGGGCGTGCTGCTGGCGCCGGGTGATTGTTTCGGCCAACCGGATCATATGCGGCTGGGCTTCGCGCAGCAGGCCGACGGCTTCGCGATTGCGGCGGAGCGGATCGCGACTGCCCTCGCCCTATTTTAGCTGCGGCCGAACCAGCCCTTCATCCGGCGGAACAGGCCGCGCTCGCTGACCGCCTCGAACATCTCGTCCGGCCCTTCGGGGTCGAGCACCTCATTGTCGGCGAGCCAGGCCTGGACATCGGCGAGGTCCGGCACCTCATAGGGGCGCAGGGTGCGGCCCGGCTTGGTGCGCAATTCCTCGATCGCGGCGATCAGGCCACGCTGGGCGATCACCGCCGACACACGCTCCCGCGGCAAATCGAGATGCTCGGCGATCAGGTCGTCGCGAATGGCCAGGATCGCATCCTGCCGGCCGTCATTGCCGGGCAGCGCGGTGTCGATCACCACGTCGCATTCGGTATCGAGCCGCATCGAGCGGTTGTTCATGTTGGACGAGCCGACGCGGATCAACCGATCGTCGACGATCAATATCTTGGCATGGACATAGATGGGGGCGCCGCGCGTGGTGAAGGGGTGATAGATGCGCAGCTTGCCATGCGGGTCGCGCTCCTTGAGCGCCTCGAACAGGCGGGCGCGGGCGGTATCCATCGCCTGCTGTTCCAGCCAGCCATCGGCCTGGAGCGGGTTGATGATGACGATGTCCGGTCCATCCGGATCGCCGAGCCGCTTGGCGATCGCCTCGGCAATGCGGCGCGAGGCGAAATATTGGCTTTCGGCATAGATGCAGTGCCGGGCAGCCGCGATCTGGTGGAGATAGAGCTGCTCGATCTCGATCAGCTCCTCCTGATCGTCCATCTTCGGCGCGGAGCGGGCGATGGCGACGTCGACATGCTCGAAATGGACCGGCAGCGCGTCGGGCCAGCAATCATATTCGCCCTCGACCGGGGCCAGTTCATCGCCGCCGGCGCCGACCCAGCGGGCACGGGCATGATCGCCCAGCGCCATCGCCACCGGCCCCTGCAAGGCGGTCGTCGCATCATGCCAGGGGCCATAAGGAGAGCCGTCGGGATGGCGACGGGCAGGATCCTCGTCGCGATGATGGCGCGTGTCCCAGCGGTCGCCGGTCATGTCGATGCCGCCGCAAAAGGCGAAGCAATCGTCGATCACCACGATCTTCTGGTGATGCGAGGCGGCGGGGGGATGATGGCCGTCCAGCTTCACCGTGACGCGCGGATGGGCCATCCATTTGAGCGTGGTGAAGAGGTTGGTCGGCCGGACCATCGACTTCATCGCGCCCATGTCCCAGCGCAGCAGATCGATTTCCAGGTCCGGCGTGCGTTCCACCAGCCAGCTGATGAAGTCGCCGATCACCACCGGCGCGCCATCATCGGCCTGGTCCTCGCGGATCAGGCTGATCGCGGCGTCGAAATCCCAGCCGATCAGCATGATCCGCTTCTTCGCCTTCAGCATCGCGGCGCGGGCATGGCGGAAATAGGCGTCGGCATCGACGATCACGCTGGCGCGCACCGCCTGTTCGATGCGCCAGCAATCCTCGCCGGGGGTGGGCAGACCGGTCATGCTCATGCGCCGGCACTCCCGACGACCAGACAGGCAAGGAACATCAGCAATCCTGCAAAACGGTTGGACCGGAATTTGACGAGCGGATCGGTGCCGTCTTCCTTCAGCGTGCCGACCTGCCAGAGCAGATGGGCGGCCATCGGCGCCAGCGCGACGAGCGCCAGAAGCTGCGGCCGGACCTGCCAGATGGCACTGGCCCAGAGCGCGAGCGCGACGAGATAGCAGAGCGTCACCCCGCCCCGGACATGGCGGCCCATCGACAGGGCGCTGGAGCCGATGCCGATCAGCGCGTCATCCTCCCGGTCCTGCAGCGCATAGATGGTGTCATAGCCCAGCACCCAGAAGATACAGCCGGCATAGAGGCACAGGCCCGGCAGGGTCAGCGCGCCGGCAATCTCGCTCCAGCCGACCAGCGCCGCCCAGGAAAAGACGATGCCGAGCCAGACCTGCGGCCATCCCGTGATCCGCTTCATGAAGGGATAGGCGGCGACCAGCGCCAGCGAGCCGAGCGCCACGACCTGGGCATAGCCGCTGAGCTGGAACAGCACGATCAGGCCGATCAGGCAGAGCGCGAGCAGCCCGGCCCAGGCGGTCTTGACCGACATCGCGCCGCTGGCGAGCGGCCGGGCGGCGGTGCGCGCGACCCGCGCGTCGAGATCGCGATCGACGATGTCGTTGAAGACGCAGCCCGCGCCGCGCATCGCGATGCTGCCGAGCAGCAGCCACAGGATCAGCGGCCAGCGGACAAAGGCACCGCCCGCCAGTGCCACCGCCCAGGCGCCCGGCCAGAACAGCAGCCACCAGCCGATCGGCCGGTCGAGTCGGGCCAGCGAGGCCAGGATTCGCGGGGTTTCCGGCAGGCGCGCGAGCAGGCCGCGCGCTTCGCTGTCGGGGACGATCGACTGATTCACTGCAACTCCGTTCGTCCCGCGCTTGTCGGGAACGCGCTTTCCTCTTTAGGGAAGAACGGGCCGACGACAAGCGCGGCCGGAATGGACGAGACAAAATGACCGCTACCCCCGCCTGGCCGCCGCAGAGCGCCCCGCGCCTGCATGTCGAAACGCTGCTGGGCGAAGGGGTCGCCGTGCCGGTCGACGGCAATGGCGCCCATTACCTCATCAGCGTGATGCGGGTGAAGCCGGACGATATCGTGCTGCTGTTCGACGGCAAGTCGGGCGAGTGGGCGGCACGGGCGCGCGACATTCGCAAACGCGACCTGGTGCTGGAATGCGTGCAGCAAACCAAGCCGCCGGAGGTGGTGCCCGATTTCTGGCTGTGCTGCGCGCCGATCAAGAAGGGGCGGATCGACCTGATCGCGGAAAAGGCGTGCGAGCTGGGCGTCGCGCGACTGCAGCCGGTGCTGACCCGGCGGGCGGTGGTCGACAAGCTCAATCTCGACCGGCTGCACGCCCATCTGGTCGAGGCGGCCGAACAATGCGGGCGTACCGCGCTGCCGGAGCTGACCGAAATGGTGAAGCTCGACGCGTTGCTGAAGGGCTGGTCGGCCGAGCGGCACCTGTTCTTCGCCGACGAGACCGGCGGGGCATCGCTGGACGAAACCTTGCGCGCCCATCCCGGCCCGGCGGCCTTCCTGGTCGGGCCGGAGGGCGGATTCGACCCCGCCGAGCGCGACGCGATCCGGGCGACGCCGGGCGCAGTGCCGGTGTCGCTGGGCCCGCGAATCCTGCGCGCGGAGACGGCCGCAATCGCCGCCACGTCGGCCTGGATGATGGTGAATGGCGACTGGGGCTAATGGTTTTCTTCCGCAACCAATTGAAGCGGACATAGGCCTGCCTTATCTGTCGCATTCGCGCCTCGATTTGACGCGCAAAGGGGAAAGATTAAGGGCGGGGCATGAGCACCAGAACAGACTCGGGCGGACATGATCCCGTCATCGAAAGCCGCGACCAGCTGATCGCGGCCTTTGCCAAGGGCGCCAAGCCCAAGGATCGCTGGCGGATCGGCACCGAACACGAGAAATTCGTCTATTCGACGAAGGACCATCACGCCCCGGCCTATGAGGAAAAGGGCGGCATCCACACGCTGCTGATCGGCCTGACCCGCTATGGCTGGAGCCCGGTGTTCGAGGGCGAGAATATCATCGCCCTATCCGGCGCCGACGGCACGATCAGCCTGGAGCCGGCGGGCCAGCTGGAACTGAGCGGTGCGCCGCTCGACAATCTGCACCAGACCTGCGCCGAGACCGGCCGCCATCTGGAACAGGTCAAATATGTCGGCGACATGCTGGGGTTGGGCTTCCTGGGCCTTGGCATGTGGCCGGACAAGACCCGCGCCGAGCTGCCGATCATGCCCAAGGGCCGGTACGACATCATGCTGCGGCACATGCCGCGCGTGGGATCGATGGGTCTGGACATGATGCTGCGCACCTGCACCATCCAGACCAACCTCGACTATGGCAGCGAGGCGGACATGGTGCAGAAGTTCCGCGTCTCGCTGGCGCTGCAGCCGCTCGGCACCGCGCTGTTCGCCAATTCGCCCTTCACCGAGGGCAAACCCAACGGCTTCCTGTCCTATCGCAGCCATATCTGGTCGGACACCGACCCGCAGCGCACCGGCATGCTGCCCTTCGTGTTCGAGGATGGCTTCGGATACGAGCGCTATGCCGACTATGCGCTCGATGTGCCGATGTATTTCGTCTACCGCGACGGCAAATATATCGATGCGGCGGGGCTTTCGTTCCGCGACTTCCTCGACGGCAAGCTGTCGGTGCTGCCGGGCGAGAAGCCGACCGAGAAGGATTGGGAGGATCATCTCTCCACCGCCTTCCCCGAAGTCCGCCTCAAGAGCTTCCTGGAAATGCGCGGGTCCGATGGCGGGCCGTGGAATCGCATCTGCGCGCTGCCGGCTTTGTGGGTCGGCCTGCTCTATGACCAGGGTGCGCTCGACGCCGCCTGGGATCTGGTCAAGGACTGGAGCATGGAGGAGCGGCAGGTGCTGCGCGATTCCGTGCCGAAGCTGGGCCTCGACGCGCCGGTGTCGGGCGGGCGCACGCTGCGCGACATCGCGCCGCAGGTGCTGGATATCGCCCGCTCAGGTCTGGCCGCGCGCCAGCGGTTCAACGCTGCAGGCGACAATGAGACCGGCTATCTGTCGGCGCTCGACGAAGTGATCGCCACCGGCAAGACCCCGGCCGAGCGGCTGCTCGACCGCTATCATGGCGAATGGGGCGGCGATGTCAGCCGCGTCTATGCCGAGGAAAGCTTCTGATCCTACCCAGCCCGCCGGTCATTCGGCGGGCTGGGTTTCCCGCGGTGCATCCGGCTTGCGGCCGACGACCCAGGCGAAGAAGCGCGGCACCGGCGCATTGCGCGCCATCCAGTCGCTATAGGCCTGATAGGCGGGATCGGCGGACAGATGCTGCTCCTCCGTCTTGGCCCGCCAATAATAGACAGCGTTGGTGACACCCAGCAGCGCGCAATTGCGCACCATGTCGGTCAGGCTGCCCGTGGTGGTGAGGAAGGGCAGCGACGAGAACCACCAGAAGAGATTCTTGGTCAGATAGGCCGGGTGGCGGGTCCAGCGATAGGGCCCATGGGTCAATATGCCGCGATGGGTGAGGTTGGAGAAGCGGATGCCGAAGGCGACCGTCGCCCAGGCATAGATGGCGGTCAGCAGCACCAGCAAGGCACCCAGCCCCCATTGCAGCGCCGGCATGCCCTGCGTCCAGACATCCCATTCGGCGCCGCCGCCATGATAGTCGAACGGCCCGCCCGCCCCCATCATGACGAAGGGCGGATAGCAGAGCAAAGCCGCGAGCCAGCCGCCCAGATAGGGATTGGCGGTGCGGATATGGGAATCCAGCGGCTTCATCGTCAGCAGATAGCCGACCGTCGCCATGCAGACGTCGATCATGAACATGATGCCGATCAGGAAACCGGTCAGCGCGACCGGATTGTGCAGCAGGTCCTCGAGCCGCCAGTCGATGACGCTGGAAAAATTGCCCGGCACGATGCTGATCATGAAGGCAGTGAAAAAGCCCTTCACCGCCCAGGCGCGGGCATGGTTGGCGACCTGCGCCATGTCCGCCTTGCCGGCCGCGCCGCCAATGACCCATTGGCCGAAGGCGAAACAGGCATCGCGCGGTTCGACCAGCCGGCGGTCGAGCCAGATAACATAGGGAATGGACAGCAACAGCAGCCAGGGCGCCGCCGCCATCAGCAGGTCCATGGCGAAGCGATAGCTGCCAGTCCAATACCAGCGGCCGATGCAGTAGCAGACGGCAATGGCCAGCCATGTCGCCCACAGGCCCGCAATCTTCACCAGACTGACGTCGAGCATGCTGCGGACCGAACGGGCCGGCGCGTTCCAGTCGACGCCGGTGCTGGGGTTGCGATGCACCTTGTCCACCAGCAGCGACCAGAGCACCATCGGTATGCCGCAGGCGACCACCGCGGCCAGACCCGCATTCGGCCCGTTCATGCCATAATGGCGCGCCACCAGGGTCCAGAGGCCGAGGCCGACGAGGCCGGCAATGCCGACACCATGGCTGACGGCGGATTTGGGGCAGGGATCGACGCTCTTGCTCATGGGATCGGGCTTATAGCCGATATTGGTAAGCAAGCCATGAAGCCATCGCCTCAGCCGCCCAGTACGTTGATGGTGAAGGCGAGGATGCCGAGGTTGAAGACGAAGGCGGCGAGGCAATGGAGCGTCACCGTGCGGCGCATCCCGGTCGAGGTGATCGACACGTCGGATGTCTGGAAGGTCATGCCCAGGGTGAAGCCGAAATAGAGGAAGTCCCAATAGACCGGCTCGTCCGTGTCCGGGAAATCCAGGCCGCCCGCATCCTTGCCCTTGTCGTCGGCGAGGTAGAAGGCATGGGCATAGTGCATCGCATAAACGAGGTTGGAAAAGAGCCAGGCGATGACGAGCGTGGCCAGCAGCAGCACGACGCTTTCCGCACCGGGATGGCCCGGCGCGCTGGCGGCGACGCCGACCGCGACCAGGATGACGATGCACACTACCCCGGTCAGCAGCAGCATCAGTTGCCGGTTCACGTCGTTGAGCACGGCCTTGCGCCGCATCTGGGCCGGATCGGAATCGATGAGCGGCACGGCGGCGAGGCAGAAGGCGATGGCGGCAAGGTCGAACCCGCCCATCACCGCCTCATGCCAGGGCAGCCACAGCATCAATGGCGCGATCGACAATAGCAGCATGAGGAACATGCCATAGCGCCAGGGGAAGAGGGTGGATCGCTTCTGCGTCTTGGCCATGGTGCATCAAAGGCCTGAAAATGCCGCCGCGCAAGCGTTTAGAGTACGGTCGCCACGAGGCCGAGCGCGGCCGCCTCATTGGCTTCCAGATACCAGTTTTCCGGCGCGCGCTGCAGCACCTCCTCCATCGTCACCTGCGACCCCAGGATGAGATTGGCAAAGCCCTCATTCTGGATCGCGATCGATGCCTCGATCTCGTGGAGCGAGGCCTTGAGCGTAGCGATGCAGGTGGAGAGCGGCCCTTCGAGATGGATATTCTTGGTGATGAGCCGCTCATGGATCATCAGCCGGGTGCCGCGCGTCAGGTAGCGGTTTTCGGTGGCGAAGAAGCTCATGAAGGTGGCGCCGGCGGAATAGACCGCGGTCTTGCCGAGGAAGACCAGCCGCCGTTCGGGATAGAGGTCCGAATGGAAGCGGATATCCTCCCCCATCATCCGCGCGATCTCCGGATCGCCACCCAGGGTGGAGATTTCCACTACCACCAGCCCCTGCTGCGGCGCGGTGGACAGGCAATTCTTGAAATGCAGATACATGCCATGATCGACCACGCCCGACAGCATGATCGCGGGAAATTCGAAATCCTTGGGGGTCAGCATCGGCGCGGTCATCAGCATCGTCTCTTGGTCCTCTGGCGGATGGCAATCGACCGGCATTACGCACGGGCCGCCATTTGGTGCCCGAGCGGCCATGCGCTTTTGTCTGGCGCGGGGCGCAAGAGGCTGTAAAGAACAGATCATGACCATGGGGCAATGGCGATGATCGCGAAACTCAAAGGACGGCTGGACAGCACGGGCATCGACCATGCCATCATCGATGTCGGCGGGGTCGGCTATCTGGTCGGCGCATCGTCGCGGACGCTGGCGGCGCTCGGCCCGGTGGGCGAGGCGGTGACCATCCATACCGAGATGCTGGTGGCCGAGGATTCGATCCGGCTGGTCGGCTTTGCCCGAGCGGAGGAGCGCGACTGGTATCGGCTGCTGACCCATGTGCAGGGCGTGGGATCGCGCGTGGCGCTGGCGATATTGTCGGCGCTGGAACCGCTGGAGCTGCATCGCGCGATCATGATGGGCGACAAGGCGATGATCGCGCGCGCCAACGGTGTCGGCCCCAAGCTGGCCCAGCGCATCGTCAATGAGCTGAAGGACAAGATCGGCGCCGCCCCGGCCGGTGCGCCCGGCATGCCGGGCGTGGTCGCGCTGCCGACCGGCAGCTTTGCCGCCGACGCGCTGTCGGCGTTGCAGAATCTGGGCTTCAAGCCGGCCGAGGCGAGCGGCGCGGTGGCCGCCGCCGAAGAGGAACTGGGCGACGGCGCCAGCCTTGACGCGCTGGTCCGCCTGGCGCTGCGGAAGGCGGCGAAGTGACGGCCTTCCGCCAAGGCCGTCATGCTGAACTTGTTTCAGCATCCATGGCGCCGGCTGCACCGAACGGAGGCATCAATGAAGCAGCCGTGCGTCTATATTCTGGCAAGCCAGCCATATGGCACGCTCTACATCGGCGTGACCTCCAACTTGCTGGGCCGGATGATGCAGCATCGCGCAAGCAGGATGCCGAGCTTTACCGCTCGATATGCCGTGCATCGGCTTGTCCGTTACGAAGCCTGCGATACGATGGAACAGGCCATCCTTCGCGAAAAGCAGCTGAAACGGTGGCATCGCCAATGGAAAATCAATCTCATCGAAGCCGACAATCCGCAATGGAGCGATCTGGCGATGGAATTGGGATTGCCCCCCTTAAGTCCGTGACGGGGGCAGGATGGATGCTGAAACAAGTTCAGCATGACGAAATGAGTGATATCCGCTGATGAGCGAAGAGGATCGCCTGATCACCCCGGCCCGTCGTGCCGAGGATGTCGATGCGGCGCTGCGGCCCAAGTCGCTCGACGAATTTGTCGGGCAGCAGGCGGCGCGCGAGAATCTGCGTATCTTCATCCAGGCGGCGCGCACCCGTGGCGAGGCGCTGGACCATGTGCTGTTCTTCGGCCCGCCGGGCCTGGGCAAGACGACGCTGGCACAGATCGTCGCCAAGGAAATGGGCGTGGGTTTCCGCGCCACGTCCGGCCCGGTGATCGCCAAGTCGGGCGACCTGGCCGCCCTGCTCACCAATCTGGACGAGGGCGATGTCCTGTTCGTCGACGAGATTCACCGGCTCAATCCGGCGGTCGAGGAAGTGCTCTATCCCGCGATGGAGGACCGGGCGCTCGACCTGATGATCGGCGAGGGACCGTCGGCCCGCTCGGTGCGGATCGACCTGCCGCGCTTCACCCTGGTCGGCGCAACAACGCGCCAGGGGTTGCTGACGACGCCGCTGCGCGACCGGTTCGGCATTCCGGTGCGCCTGCAATTCTATACCGTCGAGGAACTGGAACTGGTGGTGCGGCGCGCGGCGCGGCTGCTGGACCTGGCGATCACGTCGGACGGCGCGATCGAGATTGCCCGCCGGTCGCGCGGGACGCCGCGCATCGCCGGGCGACTGCTGCGCCGGGTGCGCGACTTTGCAAATGTCGCCGGCGCCCCGACCGTCGATGCCAAGGTGGCGGATGCGGCGCTGCAACGGCTGGAGGTCGATCATCTCGGCCTCGACCTGATGGACCGGCGCTATCTCCACATGATCGCCGACATCTATCGTGGCGGGCCGGTGGGGGTCGAAACGCTGGCGGCCGGTCTGTCCGAAGCGCGCGACACGATCGAGGAAGTGGTCGAGCCTTATCTGATCCAATTGGGACTGATCGCCCGCACCGCGCGGGGCCGTTGCCTCAACGGGCCGGGCTGGAAGCATCTGGGCCTCAATCCCCCGGCCGGGTCGCAGGACGGGCTGTTCGACTGATCCCATTGGCGCTTGCGCCATTCGGCCAGCCTTTCTAGAGCGCGCGCTTTCCCGATTCGACGCAGCGATATGCGCCGAAACCCGTTATTGTGCATGGCCGTTACGGCAAGGCCGGGCTATAGCCAGCTGGCGCTGCAGGCGCGCGGCAGACGCGCCGATGTAAGAGGAGTTGAGCCTGTGAGGGCGATCGAACGTTTCCCCAATCTGGTCACCATGTTCTTTGCCCGCGCCAAGGAAAAGGGCGACGCCCCCTTCCTGTGGCGCAAGACGCAGGGGACATGGCAATCGCTGAGCTGGGCCGAAGTGGCGCGCCAGGTGGCAGCGATGGCGGCCGGGCTGAAGGCGGAAGGGCTGAAGCCCGGCGACCCGGTGATGCTGGTCAGCGAAAATCGCCCGGAATTCTGCATCGCCGATCTGGCGATCATGGCAGCCGGCTGTATCACCGTGCCGACCTACACCACCAATACGACGCGCGACCATCAGCATATCCTGACCGACAGCGGCGCACGCGCGGTAATCGTGTCGACCGCCAAGCTGGCGACGACGCTGATGCCCGCCGTGCTGCGATCGCAGGTCAGCCTGGTCATTCCGATGGAGCCGATCCGCGGTGCGCAGGGCAATTATACCTGCCGTCTGTGGTCCGATTTGATCGCCGCCCATCCGGCCGATGTCGATGCCTGTGCGCTGGCGCAGACGGCGGCGCGCAGCGACCAGGCGTGCATCATCTATACCAGCGGCACCGGCGGCGCCCCGCGCGGCGTGATGCAGCATCATGGCGCGATCCTGGCCAATGTCGAAGGCGCGGGACAGGTGGTGCTAGAGGATTTCGGCTGGGGCGACGAGGTTTTCCTGTCCTTCCTGCCCCTGAGCCACGCCTATGAGCATAGCGGCGGCCAGTTCCTGCCGATGCTGCTGGGCGGGCAGATCTATTATGCCGAAGGGCTGGAGAAGCTGGCCAGCAATATCGAGGAAGCCCGGCCGACCATCATGGTCGTGGTGCCGCGCCTGTTCGAGGTGCTGCGCACCCGCATCATCAAGTCGATCGAGAAGCAGGGCAAATTCCCCACCTATCTGCTCAACCAGGCACTGCGCATCGCCGCCAAGGAGCAGCAGGGCAAGTCGTCGATCGTCGACCTGCCGATGAAGGCGCTGCTGTCGCGCACCCTGATCCCCAAGATTCGTGCCCGTTTCGGCGGGCGGATGAAGGCGCTGGTGTCGGGCGGCGCGCCGCTGAACCCGGATGTCGGCCTGTTCTTCGAGGCGATGGGGCTGATGCTGCTGCAGGGCTACGGCCAGACCGAGGCCGGCCCGGTGATCAGTTGCAACCGCCCCGCCGCCGGCATCGCGATGGACACGGTCGGCCCGCCGCTGGACGGGGTCGAGGTCAAGATCGCCGAGGATGGCGAGATATTGGTGCGCGGCGAGCTGGTGATGCACGGCTATTGGCGCAACCCGGCCGAGACCGAGAAGGTGCTGAAGGATGGCTGGCTGCACACCGGTGACATTGGCGAGATCGACGATCGCGGCCGCATCCGTATCACCGACCGCAAGAAGGATCTGATCGTCAACGACAAGGGCGACAATGTGTCGCCGCAGAAGGTCGAGGGCATGCTGACGCTGCAGCCTGAGATCGGCCAGGCGATGGTCTATGGCGATCGTCGCCCGCATCTGGTCGGCCTGCTTGTGCCGGATTCGGAATGGACGATGGAATGGGCGGCGGCCAATGGCCGGCCGATCAAGGGCATCACCGATGATCCGACCTATCTGGCGGCGCTGCGTGCGGCGGTCGACCGGGTCAATGACGATCTGTCGGTGATCGAGCGGGTGCGCCGCTTCATCCTGGCGGATGAGCCGTTCGCGATCGAGAATGAGGAACTGACGCCGTCGATGAAGATCCGGCGCCATGTCATCCGCAAACGCTATCAGGATCGGCTGGACGCGCTCTACAAGGGATAAGCGCGTCCAATCGGACTTACGGAGCCGGCGGACGATAGGGAATGAAATCGCCCAGCGCGCAATTGCCGGTCGGAATGCCGATCGTCAGATCCGCGCTGCTCGTGATGTCACCCCGGCAATATTGCGAACCGAAGGTGCGCACGATCATCGTGTCGCCGCGGGCCAGGCCATTGCAGCTACCGATCAGTTCGTTCTTGTAGATCAGCTTCTTGCTGACCCGATAGAGCAGCGTATTGCCGCTGATGACGGTGAAATTGGTCTGCGGCTCGCGATTGACGCAGGTCACCTTCTCGCCCGGCACCAGTCCGGCCAGCGCCTTGTCCATCTTAGCCGCCTGCTTCTCGGTCAGCGGCGTCGGCTCATAAGTGCCGCTGCAGGCCGCCAGCGCCAGCGGGGCCAGACATATCCATGCGCGCATCGCCTCTCTCCATCCATGTCCTTGCAAACAGGACGCCATGATAACGCGGAATCCGTCGAGGACCGCGCCTAAAATGCGTCCTTGCCGGCGCGCCGCTCCGCCAGTTGGGCGACGTCCTGTGCGCGCATGAAGATGTTGGTGTCGCGTTCCAGCGCGATGGTGGTGGGCACGGTTGGTTCGCCCCGCGCACGGGCAGCAAGGACATCCACCATGCGCACCTGAAGCGCGGCATTGTCCGGCTCAACCGTCAGCGCGAAGCGGCCGTTGCTCTCCGTATATTCATGGGCGCAATAGACGATGGTGTCGCCCGGCAACGCCTTGAACCGCTGCATATTGGCGAACATCTGCGCCGCCGTCCCTTCGAACAGGCGGCCGCAGCCCATGGCGAAAAGCGTGTCGCCGGCGAAGAGGATCGCGTCATCGGCCAGATGATAGGCGATATGGCCGGCGGTATGGGCGGGAACGGCCATCACCATGGCGACATGATCGCCGATGCGGACGCTGTCCCCCTCCCCCACCTGTCGATCGAGCGTGTCGATCTTTGCCGCTTCGGCCGCCGGGCCGGTGATGATGCAGCCAGTCGCAGCCTTGATGCCGGCATTGCCGCCGACATGATCGGGGTGCCAATGGGTGTTCCAGATCTGGTCGATGGTCCAGCCGCGTTCCGCAGCCGCAGCCAGCACGGGCTCGGCGACCGACGGGTCGACCGCGACCGTCTGGCCGCTGGCATCATCATGCAACAGCCAGACATAATTGTCCGAGAGGACGGGGACGCGGACGACCTGCAGCATCGGCTTACCAGGCCCCGATATTGGGCATCGACACCCAGGGTTCGGCCGGGTCGAGCCGGCCATCCTGCAGCAGTTCGACCGAGATATTGTCGGGGGTGCGGATGAAGGCCATGTGGCCATCGCGCGGCGGGCGGTTGATGGTGATGCCGGCGTCCATCAGCCGCTGGCAGGTCTCGTAGATATTGTCGACCTGATAGGCGAGGTGGCCGAAATTGCGGCCGCCATCATAGATTTCCGCCGGGCTGCCATCCTGCGGCGGCCAGTTATAGGTCAGTTCCACCTGCGCGTCCTCGTCGCCCGGCGCGGCCAGATAGACGAGGGTGAAGCGGCCCGCCTCGCTGTCGAAGCGCTTGACCTCCCGGAGGCCGAGCAGCTCGAAAAAGCCGATAGTCTTGTCGAGATCCGTGACGCGGATCATCGTGTGCAGATATTTGAGCAAGGCTTTCTCCGTTCGTCGCCATAAAGCAACGGTTCATCGGTAGATTGGCAGATAGCTCCCTAGATAGGACCGGGATCGGTCTGGCGGAAGAGGAAAGCGATCATGGCTCTGGAAATGCGGGACAAGGTGCTTCTGGGTTCGGCGGCCCTATTGGCGGTTGGGGTGGTCGCGGGCGGCTATCTGCTGGGCGACGGCCTCAAGCGCGCAAGGGCGGCCGACCGGTCGGTCACGGTGCGGGGCCTGGCCGAGAAGGACGTGACCGCCGACCTTGCCACCTGGTCGATCAGCTATTCGGCGACCGGCACCGACCTGCCGACGGTGCGCGCAGAGATCGACGCCAATACCCAGGAACTGAAAGCCTATTTCGCCAGCCTTGGCTTCAAGCCCGATGCGCTGACCCCGGTCGGCGCGGGGGTGAACCAATATCTCAACAATGGCATCAACAATATCACCATCACCCAGCGCATGCTGCTGCGCACGACCGACATTGCTCGCGCCCAGCGTGCCGTCGCGCAACAGTTCGACCTGGTCCGGCGCGGCGTGACGCTGCAGGAAGGATCGGGGATGCGCTACAGCTTCACCAGGCTCAACGACCTCAAACCCCCGATGGTGGCGGCGGCGACACGCGATGCGCGCGCAGCGGCCGAGCAGTTCGCCAAGGACTCAGGCGCGGGCGTCGGCGGCATCAAGAGCGCGACCCAGGGCTATTTCTCGATTGATCCGCGCGACGGCGAGGGCGGCGACGGATCGAGCGATACGCCCTACAAGAAGGTGCGCGTCGTCACGACCGTGGATTTCTATCTGAAATAGCAGCTCACTTCGCCGGAGGTGATGCCGGCGCCGGCAGTCGGCCCAGATTGTCGGCCGCTGCCTTGCCGGCCGGTGCATCCGGGGCCAGCTTCACCGCCCGCTGCCAGGCCGAGCGGGCGATATCCGCATGATCGGTCAGGACGGCAATATTGCCCTCCTCCAGCGCGACCGAGGCATCATCGGGCGACAATTGCACGGCGCGGGCGATATGCGCCTGGGCCAGTGACAGTTCGCCGGTGCGGCGCGCCAGCGTGGCCGACAGCAGCCAGGCAAGCGGATCCTTGGGCGCCTGGGTCAGCGCGGTGTCGAGCGAACCGCGCGCGCCATCGACATCCCCGAGCGCCACCAGCGCGCGGGCGCGGTCGAGATGCAGTTCGCCCTTTTCCATGCCGTCGGGCAGGCCGCGTGCCAGTGCCGCGTCGAAATCTTCCCGCGCCTTCTTCGCGTCGCCGCTGGCAAGGGCGGCATTGCCGGCCTGGCCCCAGAGGCGTGCGCTCTGGACGATCTCGCCGCCGCGCTCGGCTTCCTCGGCTGCCTGTTCGAAGGCGACGATCGCCGGCCCCCATCGTTCGGCCCGCGACAGGGCAAAGCCCATGCAGTGGCGGGCGTAGAAGCTGCCGCCGTCGATCCGCCAATTCTGCGCGAAGGTGATTGCCTTGTCCGGCGATTCCAGCGCCTGGTCGAGACAGGCCTGGAACGGTCCGGCAAATTTGGCCGGAACCGGGATGCGCCCGTCAGCGTCCGGCGCCGATCGCGCGGCAGCGGCCTGTTGGACTGACGCTGCGGAGGCGGCCGCCGCTGCGGCATCCTCCTTCTTCTTGCGGCTGTTGCGCATCACCGCCTCGATCTCGGGATCATAGGCCTGCATGAACATCAGGAGGGGGAGGATGACGGGCATCAGCGATTGTCCAGAAGAGCGGCGACGGTGCGGATCAGCAGGGCGATGTCGCCGTCGCGGGAAAGGCGATGGTCGCCATCCTTAATGAGCAGCGTCTGCACATCGGATGAACGCAGCCGATCAGCCGCGCGCAACGCGATTTCCCAGGGGACATCCGTATCGCACTGGCCCTGGAGCAGCCGGACCGGGCAGTCGATCGCGATTGTGTCGTCCAGCAGCCTATGCGCCTGGCCAGACTGCCAGAAGGCCAGCGTCGTCACATAGGGATGGTCGCCATAGGGCGTGGGTTCCTCGATCCGCCCCTCGGTCGCCAGCAGCGCCTTGTCGGCGTCGGTAAAGCCCCACTCGGTGAAGTCGGGCGCGGCGGCGATGCCGACCAGCCCCATGATCCGGTCCGGGCGGGCCAGCGCGATCAGCAGTGCCAGCCAGCCGCCCATCGACGATCCGACCAGCAGCAGCGGCCCCTGCGTCAATCCGTCGATCAGGGCCAGCGCATCGTCACGCCAGCTGGCGAGCGTGCCATCCTCGAACCGACCCTCGCTGGCGCCGCAACCGGCATAGTCGAGCCGCAGCATCGCCCTGCCCTGCTCGGCGGCCCAGGCGTCGAGCGCGAGCGCCTTGCTGCCCTCCATGTCGGACATGTAGCCCGGCAGGAAGATGATGGTCGGCCCCTGCCCCGGACGATGGCGATAGGCGAGGCGCAGCCCGTCGGCACGCGCAAGAAATTGGGGGGAAGATTCGGGCGCGTTCAAGTTTCAAAGGCTCCATCGCTGTGGACCGGGGCACGGCATGGCCCCGGATTGCCATGTTTTGACGGCAAAAATAGCCCTTTCCCGTGAAAGTTCAAAAAAAACGCATTGCCGCGTTGACAGGTCTGGAGGCCGCCGTTAGAGGCGCACTCCTACCCCGTGCCCAGATGGCGGAATTGGTAGACGCACCAGCTTCAGGTGCTGGCGATCGCAAGGTCGTGGAGGTTCGAGTCCTCTTCTGGGCACCATTTTCCTTCGGTGAGGAAGGAAGCAAAAACCGCCGGAAACGGCGGTTTTTTTGTGCCTGTCGCAGGTCGAACCGCTGTCGATCCGATGGTCAGGTCATGCCGTCCAAAAAAACGCCGCCCGGTCCATGATGGACAGGACGGCGCCTATATCTTTGCGATGCAGCCAGCCTCAGCTGCCGTTCGGGCCGCCGCCTGGACCGGCGCCACCGGCGGAGCCGGCGCCCATGGCCCCCACGGCACCGATATTGCCGAAAATCTCGTCGAACAGGCTGCGATGGCGGCCCAGCGTCGGGGTCTTGTCGCCGGTCGGCGAGATGTGCGCGACCTGCTCCAGGCCCATGCGATCGACCGCGACGACATTGCCGGCCGGGTCGAACCGGACATGCAGGACGGTCTGCGACACCGGCTTGGGATTGGAGAAGGCGAGCGAGCGCATGTCGCGCGACACATAATACCAGTCCTGTTCGCCGAACTGGGCGACGAAGCTGGGACGGCCCAGCGTGCCTTCGACCGAGGCACGGTTGTCGATGCCGGGCTGGACGGAGTCCACCAGCAGCTTGTCGACCTGATAGCCCTGATGCGTGCGGATGCGGGTACAGCCCGATGCGCTGATCACGATCGCGCCGAGGCCCAGAGCCAGCAGGAAACGCCCGCGGCGGGACTGGCGGCTAAACTTGCGCATGGTCTTCTCCTGCGGGGACGGGCCCGCGAACCCAAGAAACAGAAAGCCGCCATTGCATCGGGCGGCCCAGCGATCAATATGGAAATGCGCAGGCCCCGGCAAGGGGCGCACGCGCCCGCGAAGCCCGCTGGCCCACATTCCATCACGAAAAGACGGCAACCCATGTCCCAATCCCGTCCTTCCTTCCTCCAGCGCCTGCTGGGCCGCGATGATCCGAAGGCGGGCCTGATGCCGCTTTATCATGCGGTGGTGGCCGAAGGGCGGCAGCCGCACTGGTATCTGCAAGGCGGTGTGCCCGATACGCTGGACGGCCGTTTCGACATGATCGTCGCGATATTGGCGCAGGTGCTGATCCGGCTGGAAGCGCTGGGCGCGAAGCAGGACAGCGTGTGGCTGACCGAGCTGTTCGTCGACGATATGGACGGCCAGCTGCGCCAGGAAGGGATTGGCGATGTCGTCGTGGGCAAGCATATCGGCCGGATGATGAGCGCGCTGGGCGGGCGACTGGCGGCCTATCGTGCGGCCTTGACGGCGGAGGGTGATCTGGAGGATGCGCTGCGCCGAAACCTGTATCGCGGTGATGCCCCGTCCGCAGATGCCCTGGCCCATGTCGAGGGCGCGCTGCGCGCGCGCTGGACAAGGCTGGCCTGCCTGACCCGCGACGCCTTGCTGGCTGGAGACCTTGGATGAGCGACATGATCGAATTTTCGCGCCCCGTGCGCGCCGACCAGCTGGGCAAGCTGGGTGACAGCCTGGTGACCATCAGCGCCGATGAGGGCGAGCGCGCCGCGCTGATGCGCCGTTTTGCGCTGCTGGCGCTCGACCGGCTGGAGGCGGATTATCGGCTGAGCGCGGAGGGCAGCACGATCCTGGCACGCGGCCGGGTCCGCGCCGCCCTGGCCCAGCCCTGCGTCGCTACCGGCCTGCCGGTGCCCGAGACGATCGACACCGATTTCCTGCTGCGCTTCGTGCCCGAGAGTGGCGACCTGCCCGAGGGCGAGGAGCTGGAGCTGGACGCGGAGGATTGCGACACGATCGGCTATGACGGCAATGTCATCGACATGGGCGAGGCGGTGGCCGAGACGGTGGCGCTGGCGATGGAGCCCTATCCGCGCGCGCCGGAGGCCGACAGCTATCTGCGCGAGGCCGGGGTGCTGACCGAGGATCAGGCCAGCCCCTTTGCCGCGCTGCTGGCCATGGCCAAGGATGAAAAGGGCAAGAAAAAGGGCTGACACGCCCGACTGTTTCCCTTTCGTTCCCATGGTGGCATAAGGCCGGCCATGGACGCCCCGCCGCCCGCGCTGCGCAAGATCATCCATATCGACATGGACGCCTTTTATGCGTCGGTCGAACAGCGTGACGATCCCGGCCTGCGCGGCAAGGCGATCGCCGTGGGTGGTGGCGGTCCGCGCGGCGTGGTCGCCACCTGCAGCTATGAAGCGCGCAAGTTCGGCGTGCGATCGGCGATGCCGGGTGCAAGAGCGCGGCGATTATGCCCCGAGCTGCTGTTCGTGAAGCCGCGGTTCGAGGTCTATCGCAGCGTATCTGCCCAGATCCGCGCGATCTTCGCGCGCTTCACCGACATGATCCAACCGCTCTCGCTCGATGAGGCCTATCTGGACGTGACGCAGAACAAGCCGGGCATCGCGTCGGCGACGCAGGTGGCGCAGGAAATCCGGCGGCTGATCCAGGAGGAAACGGGCCTCACCGCATCGGCGGGCGTGTCCTATAACAAGCTGATCGCCAAGCTGGCGTCGGACCAGAACAAGCCCGACGGGCTGTGCGTGGTGCGGCCGGCGGAAGGCGCCGACTTCATGGCGCGCATGCCGGTGCGGCGGATTCACGGCATCGGCCCGGTTACCGCCGAACGGATGCACAAATTGGGGATCGAGACCGGCGCCGACCTGCGCGATCGCGACTTGCCCTTCCTCCAGACCCATTTCGGCAGCAGCGCGCTCTTCTATTATCGCGCCGCGCGGGGTGAGGACGACCGGCCGGTGTATGAGCGACAGGAGCGCAAGTCGGTCAGCGTCGAGGATACCTTCTTCGAGGATCTTCTCGCCGAGGAGGCGCTGCTGCACGAGATCGAGCGGATCGCGCAAAGCCTGTGGGCCCGGATCGAGAAGGCGCAGGCCTATGGCCGGACCGTTGTGCTGAAGGTGAAGTTCGCCGATTTCCGCATCATCACCCGGTCGCGCAGCTTTGCCGCGCCGGTCCGGTCGGTCGAACAATTGGTGGACGCTGGCCGTGCGCTGCTGAAGGCGCAATTGCCGCTGCGCATGGGGGCCCGGCTGCTGGGCCTGGGCGTCCATAATCTGGAAGGCGAGGGGGAAGCGGGGGAGAGCGACGGCGAGGGCGCCCAGCTCTCCCTGCTATGACCGTCAGAAGGGCAGCCAGGTCCGCTTTTCGCTGAACTTCATATAGCCGGCATTGACACCGAGGCGGTAACCGACGCCCAGGCGGATCGGGATCAGCACCACGCTGCCCCAGCGCAGATAGCTGGCGGTGAAACCACCGACCAGATAGGCGGTGCCTTCGGCCGCCGGAAAGCGATGGTAGAGATCCTGGCTGTCATAAAGATTATAGACCAGGACGAAGGTGTTGGCGGCATTGCCGCCGACGTCGAAGCCGATCGACGGGCCGGTCCAATAGACTTCGCGCTTGCCCTCGATCTTGTGATTGAGCGTGCCCGAACCATAGCGCAGGCCGACCACGAAGGCGCCCGACGCCTCGCGCCCGGAAATATAGGCATTGGGCTGGCCCTGGTCCTTGAGGATCTTCTCGATGATGCCGGCCAGGCCCTCGGCCCCCTTGCCGAACACGCCTTCGGCGGCGCCGATCAGATCATCTTCCTGATAGGATTCGCCCGGGGCCATCGCGGCCGGCGGCGAATTGGACGTTACGGGCGCGCCGGTGGCGGTGGCACCGCCGACAGCGGGGGCGGCATTATAAGTGCCGGAATCGGTCGAGGTGGCTGGCGGCGGCAGGCTGGAGTCGACGCCGGGATCGGTCGGCGTGCTGTTCTGGACTGGCGGCGGCGCAAGATCGGAATCGATCGCCGTGTTGGGATCGACCGTGCGAATCTGCGCGCTGGCGACCGGCGCCAGCAGGAGCCCGCCGAGTGCCGCCATCAGGGCACCCACCCGTGCGAAGCGGGCGCCCGTGCGCCCCATGCTGCCGATCATTACCCGATACTCCCCGAAGCCCGCGCTTGAAAACATTGGACAGATTATCCGTCGCCAAGCTGAAACGACAATGAACGAACGCCCACCGGAGTCGATTCTAAGCCAGATTGAATCCGATTGTGCAAATCGGCATGAAAAATCGCGCATTTGGACCGTTGCCATGGATCAAAGCCGTCGCTATAGCCCGTCGCCTAGCCACTGCCTCCCGGTTTCCGGTAGGCAAATTCGTGCGGAGACGTGGGTGAGTGGCTGAAACCAGCGGTTTGCTAAACCGTCGTAGCCTTAAGGGGCTACCGAGGGTTCGAATCCCTCCGTCTCCGCCACCTTTCCCTTGATGATGATCCGGCCGCTCAGGCCGCAACATCGGCCTTCGAACGGCCGGTTGGCATCGTCGCATGCACAAAGCGTCGAAAACGCCCCATTAACCGCACTTTTAAGCGCAATCGGACGCTTGGGGGCGATGGACCTTGGCTTTCGTGCCAGCTATGCAATGCGCGCCAACAACAAAGGAAAGTCTATTCCATGAACAACAGCGACCTCGCCGACAGCCTGGCTTCGGCCAACAACATCACCAAGGCCGATGCTCGCAAGCTGGTCGATGGCGTGTTCGCCGCGATCGCCGATGCTGCCGCGAAGGGCGAAGAAGTTTCGCTCAACGGCTTCGGCAAGTTCAAGGTCAAGGACACGCCCGCCCGCGAAGGCCGCAACCCTTCGACCGGTGCGACCATCCAGATCGCTGCCGCCAAGAAGCTGACCTTCACCCCCGCCAAGGCGGTCAAGGACAAGCTGAACGGCTGAGGAACTGGCCCGGTGCCCGCCTGATGGCGCGGCGCCGGGCTTATTCTGCCGGCATCCTCCGGTCCCGCACGGATGGATCGCCCCAACCCCCATTATCCTTGGGCGAAAAACTAAAGGGTTACGCCGCGCTTCCAGATGCCGATGGCGCGTTCGTCATTCACCTCGTTCCGGGCCGGCGCACCGCTGGCAATCGCGACGATATGCGCCAGCAGCGCATCGGCCGCGGCATCCATCCCTTCCTGCAGGACGCGTCCGGCGTCGAAATCGATCCAGCCCGGCTTGCGATCGGCCAGCGCGCTGTTCGACGCGATCTTGACCGTCGGCACCGGACTGCCAAGCGGCGTGCCCCGACCGGTCGAGAACAAGGTCAGGGTTGCGCCAGCCGCCGCCAGCGCTGTCGTCGACACGGCATCATTGCCAGGGCCTTCCAATATGGTGAGGCCGGTGCGGCTGATCCGGTCGCCATAGTCGATCACGTCCGTGACGATGGCGATCCCGCCCTTCTGCACCGCGCCCAGCGATTTTTCCTCCAGCGTGGTGATGCCGCCGGCAATATTGCCGGGACTGGGATTTTCCGACACCGGCTCGCCATGGTCGAGGAAATAGCGCTTGAAGCGATTGACCACCTGCGTCAGCCGATCGAACACCGCCTCATTCTCGGCACGCTGCATCAACAGTGTCTCGGCACCAAAAATCTCCGGGATTTCGGTCAGGATCGCGCAGCCTTGCGCCTGGGCCACGGCATCGGCCATGCGACCGATCAGCGGATTGGCGGTGAGGCCGCTCATCGCATCGGAGCCACCGCATTTCACCCCCAGGCGCAACGCCGAAAGCGGCACATCCTGTCGCTGATCCGCGCTGGCGAGATCGATCAGTTCGGCGAGCGCCGTCATGCCAGCCTCGAACTCATCACTTTCGCTCTGTGCGCGGACGGTGCGCAGCCGATCACGGCGATCGGGTGGAATGCGCGACAGCAGCGCATCAAGCTGGTTGGATTCGCAGCCCAGCCCGAGCAGCAACACCCCGCCGGCATTGGGATTGAGCGCCAGAGAGGCGAGGATCGCGGCCGTGCCATCCAGATCGGCGCCGAGTTGCGAGCAACCAAAGGGGTGATTGAAGGCATGGACGCCATCGATGCGCCCCTCCGCCAGCGCCGCCCCCTTCATCGCCAGCCGCTCACCCAGCCGGCCGACACAGCCCACGGTCGGGAGAATCCAGATCTCGTTGCGCGTGCCGACACTGCCGTCGGGACGGACATAGCCGCGGAAATGCGGGACGGGTCGGTCCGTCGGGGATAGCGGCTGCGGCTGCGCGCCGGTGAAGCGATAGGCCAGCTCGCCCGAAAGCGCGGTGTGGAGATTATGGCTGTGGACATGCTCGCCGGCCAGGATCGCCCGCGTCGCCAGGCCGATCGGCGCGCGATAGCGGCGGACCGGCGCGCCGGCCGGAATCTCATGAAGCGCGAACTTGTGCCCGGCCGGGACCGCATCGCGCAACGGCACATCGACCATGCCGACCCGCACGGTCTGCCCTGCCTCCAGCGGGTGTAGCGCGACGGCGACATCATCTTCGGGCGCGACCTGAAGGGCCAGCAGCGGGGCGGTTTCGGCAAGGATCGACATGGGTTTGGAATAGGCCATTGCCAGCGTTGGCACAAGGCGGTAACCGGCGGACAAGGAGATCGCCATGCATCCGCTTACCCTGTCGCCCGACCGCCTGTTCCCCGCCGATCCCACGACCCGTTCGATCGCCCGCGCGCTCTATGCCGAGATCGCCAACCTGCCGATCATCAGCCCGCATGGCCATACCGACCCGGCCTGGTTCGCCACCAATGCCCCCTGGTCCAACCCGACCGAACTGCTGCTGGCGCCCGACCATTATCTGTTCCGCATGCTCTATTCGCAGGGCATCGCGCTGGACGATCTGGGCGTGCCGCATCGTGGCGGCCTGCCCGATACCGATCCGCGCGCGGCATGGCGCCTGTTCGCCAGCCATTATCATCTGTTCCGGGGCACCCCGTCGAGCATGTGGCTGGACCATGTCTTTGCCGAAGTGTTCGGGCTGGACATGGCGCTGGACGCACAAAGCGCCGACCAGGTCTATGATGCGATCAATGCGGCACTGGCCACCGACGCCTTCCGTCCGCGCGCGCTGTTCGAACGATTCAATATCGAATTGCTGGCGACGACCGAAGGCGCGGACGACGATCTGCGCCATCATCAGGCGATCCGGGAATCCGGCTGGCAGGGTCGGGTGGTCACCACCTATCGCCCGGATTCGGTGATCGATCCCGAGCATGAGGAATTTCGCGACGCGCTGGTCCGCTTCGGCAACATGACCGGCGAGGATGTCGAAAGCTGGAAGGGTTATCTGGCGGCCCATGCCAAGCGGCGCGCCGATTTCCGCGCCATGGGGGCGACCGCGACCGACCATGGCTTTGCGACGCCGCGCACCGCCAATCTGTCGACCGTGGAATGCGAGACGCTGTTCGCGAAGATCGTCGGCGGCACGGCCGATGCCGACGATGCCGAGCTGTTCCGCGCCCAGATGCTGACCGAAATGGCCAAGATGAGCCAGGCGGACGGCATGGTGATGCAGATCCATCCCGGTTCCTGCCGCAACCATAATGCCGCGCTGTTCCACAGCCATGGTCGCGACAAGGGCGCCGACATCCCGATGCGCACCGACTATGTCGGTGCCCTCAAGCCGATGCTGGACGTGGTCGGCAATGACGCCAACCTGACCATCATCCTCTTCACCCTGGACGAGACCACCTATGCCCGCGAACTGGCGCCGCTGGCGGGCCATTATCCCTGCCTGCGGCTGGGCCCGGCCTGGTGGTTCCATGACAGCCCGGAAGGGATGCGCCGCTTCCGCGAGATGACGACGGAGACCGCCGGATTCTACAATACGGTTGGGTTCAACGACGACACCCGTGCCTTCCTGTCGATCCCGGCGCGGCATGATGTCGCCCGCCGCATCGATTGCGCCTTCCTGGCGCGACTGGTCGCCGAACATCGGCTGGCCGACTGGGAAGCGGCCGAGCTGGTGCAGGAACTGACCGTCGGGCTGGTGCGCCGCGCCTATCGGGTCTGATCGGTCAGGCTGGGGCGGGACCGCTCGATTCCGCCTCCACCAGGCGCAGCGGCGGGGGCAGTTCGGCGGTCACGGCCTGCCCCTCGATCCGGTCGATCAGCTGCTGGGTCGCGATCCGCGCCATATCGCCAAAGGGGCGCCAGATGGTGGTGAGCGCCGGCGACACGACATGCGACAACAGGCTGCCGTCGAAGCCGACGACGGACAGCGACTGCGGAACGGCAACGCCCTTGATTCCCGCGCATTTGAGGACGCCGGCAGCCATGACGTCATTGGCGGCGAAGATCGCCGTGGGCACAGTTGGCAGCGACAGGAAGCGCTCGGCGGCGGCAAGGCCCGACTGGAAGCCATAATCGCCCTCCGCCTCGTCCAGCAAAGTGACACCGGCGGCGGCGAGCGCCTCGACAAAGCCCGCCCGGCGCTCCTGCGCGGAAATGGCGTCGGCCGGGCCGCCGACCATCGCGATGCGGCGATGGCCAAGATCGAGGAGATAGCGCGCCACCTGTGCGGCCGCCTCGCGCTCGGGCGACAGGATCACATCGGCATAGCCGCTGATCGGCAGGGCCGACAGGGCAACGGCGGGAATATGCTCGCGTGCCAGCGCTTCGGGCAGGCCGGCAATGCCCGATACCGGCGGCAGCACCACCAGACCGTCGGTGCGCGAGCGACGGACGAATTGCAGCACATCCTCGACCGAGGCAGCGGCATCCATCGGCGTGGGATGGACCACCAGTTCATAGCCGCGCCGGCCCGCTTCGCCGACGATGCCGCGCTGCACGGCGTCGAGCACCAGCGCGTTGCGATCATTATGGACCATGCCGATCAGGAAGGAGCGGCCCATGGCGAAGGCGCGGGCGCGCATGGAAGGACGGAAATTGAGCGCCGCAATCGCCTGCTGGACGCGCTCGCGAGTTTCCGCATTGACCTTGGACGACTGATTGAGAACCCGTGATACCGTTCGGATCGAGACGCCCACCGCAGCGGCGACATCGGCAATGGTGGAATCGCTTCCCTGCGGGCTGTCCTTTGTTGATCGCATCTTTGCGGCTAGCCACAGGGGGAGGGAAATCGCAACCTGTTTGGGCTAACGCCCTTCCAATGGATTCCCTTCTCCCCATCGGCACCGTCGCATGATCAACGCACGTTTCGGCACATTTCGAGGTCTGGTGCGTCTGGTCCTGTCCTATCCGCAGCTCGCGCTGGGGCGATCGGCCACGCGGCGCCCCGACCCGGCCGAAGTGCGTCGGCTGGTCTTCGTCTGCCAGGGCAATATCTGTCGCAGCGCCTTTGCCGATGTGGTGGCCCGCAAGGCCGGCGCCCGCACGGCCTCCTTCGGCCTGTCGACCACCACCGGACGACCCGCGCATGATCCGGCAATCGCGGCGGCGCAGGCCCTGGGCCACGACCTGTCCGCCCACAAGGCGCTCGACAGGACGGATTATCAGCCACAGCCGGGCGACCTGCTGCTGGCGATGGAAGTGCGCCAACTGCATCGGCTGGCTGCCGATTCGCGCCTGTCGCACCTGCCGCGCCAGTTGCTCGGCACATGGACACAACCGATGATGCCGCATCTGCACGATCCCTATGGCCTGGACGATCGCTACATGGCGCATTGCCTGCAGCGGATCGAGCAGGCGGTGACGGCGCTGGTCAGGACTTATCCCGGCGCAACGCCTTCCTGACGATCTGCCCCAGATCGCGCAGCAACGGCCGGGGATCGCTGAAGCTGAAGACATAATAGCGCATGCGCGGGTCGAGGAATCCGAGCAGGTAGGTCGCGAGGTCTCGCCATGGGCTGGCCCGGAAGAAGGGATCGGCGCTCTTGCCGCCCATCAGCAATCGCAGCAGGCGCTTCGTCTCCGGCACCATGTAGCGGGCGCGCAGCGTATCGCGGGGCAGGGGCGCCGCATCCGTTTCACCCAGCACCGCCCGGCGATAGGCTTCCCAGGCGAAATGGGCATGGCAATGGCCGGCCAGCGGCAGGCTACCCCAGAAACGGCCGTTCACCTCCATCAGCCAATAATGACCGCTGCCTGCATCATAGCGATATTCGACCATGGCCGGCCCCTGCCAGCCAAGCGCGCGCAGCAATTGTTCGGACAATGCCATCTGTTGCCCATGGCGATCGCGCGGTTCGGCACGGCACAGGGTCGATACGCCCCCTTCGGGCGGCCATTCGTGCAGGCGGCGATGCTGGAAATGCAGGGTCGCATCACCATCGGCCATGAACAGCATCTGCCCGAGGCCAACACCGCTGCAATATTGCTGAATCATCGGCCAGATGCCGACCGGACGATAGCGGGCGAGCAATGCCTGCAACGCATCCGGCGTCCGCACATATTCCGCCTTGATCCATTCCAGCCCGGCCCGTTCGAGCAACGGCATGACCGCCGGCGGATTGGCCCATTTGGCGACCAGCGGATAGGGCATGGATGCGGCATGGGCCTGGAAATCGTCACCCGCCATCGGCTGCCAGGTTTGCGGTATCAACAGGCCCTGCGCCGCCGCGGCCGCCAGGGTGCGGCGCTTGTCGATCACCTGGTTGAGCGCTTCGGCGCGCGGAACCAATATATGGCAATCGCCGATCATCGGCGGCAGCAGCGCCAGATCGAGCAGATCGGTCTCCGAAATGGCGAAGACGGCGCGGGCCCCGGTCCGGGCGATCAGGTCGGGCAGCCAATCGGCCGCTGCGCCTGACGGCCGATCGGTGCTGTCCGTGCAATAGCGCGATGCCGCCGCGATCCCGCTTGCCGGCCCGACGCCATGGACCGGCACGCCATGGCGGCCGAGTTCCCGGACGATGGTCAGGCTGATCGCATTTTCCAGGCCGATGACGATCGCGCAGGGCAGGCGGCTCACGCAGGCACCAGCCGATGTTCGTAGCGCCAGGTCGCCCAGGCCTGTTGCGCGATACGCAGGCCGGTGCGCAGCCGGCTGGGCGGCACGCGGGTCAGGGCGCGCGCCGGGGCATCGGCCAGGGTCGTGGAAAGATCGTGAAAGCCGGCAGGGTGTATATCCGGCGTCGCGGCGGCAGTCCGGCACAATTGCTCGAACCGGCGCATCACCGTGCGGTTCGGGCGCATCCGGTCGCGCGAGAGCATTTCGAAACTATGGGTGACGATGACGAAGGCATCATGACATTCCTGCGCGGCGTGACGCATGCCGGCGCGCATTTCGGCGGCCGACATGGCGCAGATCTGTGCCGGGCGGAAATGGCCGGGGCGGTCAGCGATCCCCGACACGGGCAGTTCGACCAGCCCCTGGGCGCGAACCGCGCCGATCTGGCCGGCGTCCATGCTGATGCCGCATCCCTGGCCGAGATAGGCCGGATTGACGCTGCTGTCCCAGCCGATGCCGATCGCCGCCAGCGCCCGCAACGTGTCATCATTGGCGCCGAAATTGCCGGCCCGGAACGCGCTGATCCGCGGGGCGCCCGCCTGTTCCAGCAGGTCGCGGCCAAGGTCGAGGAGGGTGATCTGGTCAGCCAGGCTGAAATCGCCGATATTGCGGCCCTGCCGCCCTTCGATCGGCGAATCTTTGACCCAGGCCAGCCATTCGCTGTGCAGATGGAGTTGCACTTCATGCCCGCGCCCGACAATGGCCGCGACGATGGGCTGGAGAAAGGCGGGACCGTGGATCAATGCGGGCAGGGGATCGAGGAAGAAGACGCCCTTGAGGCCATGGCGGTCCATCAGGTCCATCTGCCAGCCGATGCCGAAAGCACCGACCGCCGTCTCGCCCCAGATCGACTGGCGCAGATTCTGCTCAAGACCGACGCCGCGCTGGTGCAACGCTGCCGACAATTCGGTGTCGATGGTGATGAGCAGCGCAGTCATGATCAGTCCGATGCGGAATGGGGACGATGATAGACGGCAGACGTTAAGGAGCCGTGATGTTTCTGACCCATATATGGATCATTACGGCCTTTTAACGAGCTTTACCCCTTTTTTCTTGCCCTCTTGCCCGATCAGACGGCGTCGCGCCGCCTGTTCCTCATGCGAGCAGGGAAAATTCGCCATAATTGCCCTGGAAGAACAGCAGCGGCCGGTCGGGCCGTTCCACTTCCAGCGCGACCACTTCGCCCAGCACGATATAATGATCGCCGGCCTCATGCACGGCATGCAGGCTGCAATCGATCCAGGCGACGACATTGTCGATGATGGGCGATCCATTGTCGGATACGCGGTGCGACACGCCGGCGAACTTGTCGGGACCTGGTGCGGCCAGCTGGCGGCAGAGCGGCTGCTGATCGCTGGCGAGGACATTGACGCAGAAGCGGCCAATCTGCTGGATGCGCGGCCAGCTGCCCGAGCTTTTGGCGGGGAAGAAGGCGACCAGCGGCGGATCGAGCGACACCGAGGTGAAGGAGCCGACCACCATGCCGACCGGGGCGCCATCCTCGCCCGACGCGGTAACGACGCACACGCCGGTCGGATAATGGCCCAGGACGCGGCGGAAGGTGGCACTGTCGATCATGGTTGCGCTGTTCATGCCATGGTCTTCCAGCAGACGATGGCGCAAGGCAAGCGAAACCGGTCAGAAACCAACCGGTCGTAGCGGATAGGGGCGGGGCTGGTGCCCCGCCACGATCATCAGAGCGCGATGCCGCCGGCGGCCAGCACGGCCAGCGTCAGCAGTTCGGACGCATTGGACGACATGGTCGCGATCTGCACCGACTTTTCCATGCCGACCAGCACTGGCCCGATCATCGACGTGCCGCCCAGTTCGCGCAGCAGCTTGGCCGAGATGTTGGCCGACTGCAGCCCCGGCATGACCAGCACATTGGCCGGGCCGGACAGACGGCTGAACGGATAATTCTTCATCACGGTCGGATTGAGCGCCGCATCCGGCGTCATTTCGCCTTCATATTCGAAATCGACGTCGCGCTGGTCGAGCAGCTTCACCGCGTCGCGCACATTGTCGAGGAAGGCCCCGGGTGGATTGCCGAAATTGGAATAGGAGAGGAAAGCGACGCGCGGGTCATGGCCCATGCGGCGCGCAACCGCGACCGTCCCCTCGGCAATGTCGGCCAGTTCGGACGCCGAAGGCCGTTCATGGACGGTGGTATCGGCCAGGAAGACGGTCTTGTCCTTGGTCACCATGACATGGATGCCGAAGGGCGTGCAGCCCGCAGCCGGATCCATCACCCGCTTCACCTCGCGCAGGGTCTGGCCATAGGGCCGGGTGACGCCGCTGATCATCGCATCGGCCACGCCCATCTTCACCAGCAGCGATCCGAAGATGTTGCGATCGCGGTTGACCATCCGCTCGCAGTCGCGACGCAGATAGCCGCGCCGCTGCAACCGGGCATAGAGAAGATCGACCATTTCGGGCACCAGCGGCGAATTGACGCTGTTGTGCAGTTCGAAGCTGTCGGGATCCCGGACGCCCAGTTCCTTGAGCTTGTCGCGCACATGGTCGCGGCCGACCAGCACGGGAATACCATAGCCCAGTTCGCGGAACTGGATCGCGGCGCGCAGCACCACTTCCTCTTCCGCCTCGGCAAAGACGACCCGCTTGGGATTGGCCTTGGCGAGTTCATAGGCGCTGGTGAGAACCGAGGTGGTCGGGTTGAGCCGCGCCTTGAGCGAGTCGCGATAGGCGGCCATGTCGGCGATCGGCTTCTGTGCGACGCCGGTATCCATCGCCGCCTGGGCGACGGCGGCCGGAACCACTTCCATCAGGCGCGGATCGAACGGCGCAGGGATGATATAGTCCGGGCCGAAGCTGTGCGAACGGCCATAGGCCTTGGCCACTTCCTCTGGCACCTGTTCACGCGCCAGATCGGCAATCGCCTTGGCGGCGGCCAGCTTCATCGCCTCGTTGATGCCGGTCGCCCGCACGTCGAGCGCACCGCGGAAGATGAAGGGGAAGCCCAGGACATTGTTGACCTGGTTGGGGAAGTCCGACCGGCCGGTGGCGACGATCGCGTCGGGGCGAACCGCATGGGCGTCAGGCGGCAGGATTTCCGGATCGGGATTGGCCATGGCGAAGATGATCGGATTGGCCGCCATCGACTTGACCATATCCTGCGACATGGCGCCGGCGACCGAAAGGCCCAGGAACACGTCGGCGCCCTTGACCGCTTCAGTGAGGGTCCGCGCGTCGGTCTTCACCGCATGGGCCGACTTCCACTGGTTCATGCCCTCGGCGCGGCCCTGATAGATGACGCCCTTGCTGTCGCACATGATGACGTTTTCGTTCGGGACGCCCAGCGCCTTGATCAACTCGGTGCAGGAAATGGAGGCGGCACCCGCGCCATTCACCACCACCTTCATGTCCTTCATGTCGCGACCGGTCAGCAGCGCGGCATTGATGACGCCGGCTGCCGCGATGATCGCGGTGCCATGCTGGTCGTCATGGAAGACCGGAATGTTCATCCGCTCCTTGAGCGTCGTTTCGATGACGAAGCATTCGGGCGCCTTGATGTCTTCCAAGTTGATGCCGCCGAAGCTCGGCTCCATCAGTTCGACCGCGTCGATGAAGCGATCGACATCCTCGGTCTTCAGCTCGATGTCGATGGAATCGACATCGGCGAAGCGCTTGAAGAGGACGGCCTTGCCCTCCATCACCGGCTTGGACGCAAGCGCGCCGAGATTTCCCAAGCCCAGGATCGCCGTGCCGTTGGAGATGACCGCGACCAGATTGCCCTTGGCGGTATAATCATAGGCGGTCGCCGGATCTTCAGCGATCGCGCGCACCGGCACCGCGACGCCGGGCGAATAAGCGAGCGAGAGATCGCGCTGCGTCGCCATCGGCTTCGACGCGATGATCTCGATCTTGCCGGGGCGGCCGGTCGCGTGGAAGAACAGCGCCTCGCGCTCGGAAAATTCCACATTTGACTTTTCGGTCATCGCGACACCCACATAATGGAACAATAGCGCCGCCCTAGCGGTAAGATTATCTTGTGGGCAAGTGCGAGAAGCGCAATTTTCCTGCCCTTTGGCGAAGCTCTGGTTTCAGCCGAGCGATCAGGCTATCCGCTTGCCCCATGGCCAATTCGACCTCCACCACCACCCAGCCTACCCCCATGATGGCACAATATTTCACCCTCAAGGCAGAGGCGCAGGATTGCCTGCTCTTCTACCGCATGGGCGATTTCTTCGAACTCTTCTTCGATGACGCCAAGATGGCGGCCGCGACGCTCGACATTGCGCTCACCAGCCGTGGCGAACATGCCGGGCAGCCGATCCCGATGTGCGGCGTGCCGGTGCATAGCGCCGAATCCTACCTGGCCCGACTGATCAAGGGCGGCCATCGCGTCGCCATTGCCGAGCAGACCGAGACGCCGGCCGAAGCCAAGGCACGGGGCGGCAAGGCGCTCGTGGCACGCGCGATCGTCCGCTACGTCACCGCCGGCACGCTGACCGAGGAAACCCTGCTCGACAGCCGGCGCGACAATATGCTGGTGGCGCTCGCGCAGACAGGCGGGGAAGGTGATCTGGGCCTGGCCGCCGCCGACATCTCAACCGGCCGGTTCGAGACGATGACGGTGCGCGCCGACGACCTGCCCGCCGAACTCGCCCGCTTGCGGCCGAGTGAAGTGGTGATTGCCGAAGGGTCGACATTGGAGGTCGCCAACAGCCATCCGTTCGACAAGGCGGCCTTTTCCAGCACCCGCGCGGAAGAAGCGCTCAAGCGCCTGTTCGCGGTCGCGACGCTGGATGGTTTCGGCCAGTTCAGCCGCGCCGAACTGGCAGCGATGGGCGGTCTGATTGCCTATCTCGATCATGCGGGGAAGGGCACGCTGCCCTTCCTGGCGCCCCCGCTCCGCAAGACCAGCGGCGCCCATGTCGCCATCGACGCGGCGACGCGCGAGAGCCTGGAAATCGTCGCGACCACTGGCGGCACGCGGGCGGGCAGCCTGTTGGGCGCGGTCGACCGGACCGTCACCGGGGCCGGCGCCCGGCTGCTGGCACAGGATCTGTCGGCGCCGCTGATGGATGCGCCGCTGATCGACGCGCGGCTGGGCCTGGTGCAGTTGTTCCATGATGACGCGACGCTGCGCAGTCAGTTGCGGGCAGCACTGCGCGCGTTGCCCGACATCGGCCGTGCGCTCGGCCGTGTCGCCGTGGGGCGGGGCAGCCCGCGTGACCTCGGCCAATTGCGCGACGGCCTGGGCGAAGCGCGATTGCTGCGCGAGCGGTTGGGGCGCCTGGCCGATCAGCCGCTGTTGCTGACGCAATTGCTGCCGGCGCTCGACGGTCATGGCGCGCTGGTCGATGCGCTGGCGCGCGCATTGGTGCCCAGTCCGCCGACCGAGACCAATAATGGCGGCTATATCGCCGACGGCTTCGATCCCGCGTTGGATGAGCTGCGCCGCCTGGCTGGCGACGGCCGCCGCGCGATCGCCGCGCTGGAGGCGCAATATCGCGAGCAGACCGGGATCAGCGCGCTCAAGATCCGTCATAATGGCGTGCTGGGCTATCATGTCGAGGTGCCGGCCCGCGCCGCCGACCAGCTGATGCAGCCCGAAAGCGGCTTCACCCATCGCCAGACGCTGGCCGGGGTCGTGCGCTTCAACTCGATCGACCTGCACGAACAGGCCGGACGCGTGGCGCAGGCCGGCGCCCATGCGCTGGTGGCGGAAGCTGCCCATCTCGAAACGCTGATCGAGGCGGTGCTGGACCGCAAGGCCGACATCGCCCGCGCTGCCGATGCGCTGGCGCGGCTGGATGTTGCCGCCGCGCTGGCCGAGCGGGCGGCCGAAGGCGGCTGGCAACGCCCCCATTTCGTGATCGAGGACGGGGTTGGCCCCTGCCTCGACATTGTCGGCGGCCGCCACCCTGTGGTCGAGGATGCGCTGCGCGCGCAGGGCCAGCCCTTCGTCGCCAATGATTGCCGGCTGGTCGCGACCGACCGGTTGTGGCTGGTTACCGGCCCGAACATGGGCGGTAAATCGACCTTCCTGCGGCAGAACGCACTGGTCGTCATCCTGGCCCAGGCCGGTGCCTTCGTACCGGCGGAATCGGCGACGCTGACCCTGGTCGACCGCCTGTTCAGCCGCGTCGGCGCCTCCGACAATCTGGCGCGCGGCCGGTCGACCTTCATGGTCGAGATGGTCGAGACCGCGGCGATCCTGGCGCAGGCGACCGAACATAGTTTCGTCATCCTGGACGAGGTCGGGCGCGGTACATCCACCTATGATGGCCTCGCGCTCGCCTGGGCGGTGGTCGAGGCGGTGCATGAGGTCAATCGCTGCCGCTGCCTGTTCGCCACCCATTATCATGAACTGACGCGCCTGTCTGAAACGCTCGATGCGCTGTCGCTGCATCATGTGCGGGCGCGCGAATGGAAGGGCGATCTGGTGCTTCTGCACGAACTGGCCGAAGGGCCGGCCGATCGCAGCTATGGCCTGGCGGTGGCGCGGCTTGCCGGCTTGCCGCCCCTGGTGCTCAAGCGCGCCAAGGATGTGCTGGGCCGGCTGGAGGCAGGCAAGGCGAAGACCGGCGGCATTGCCGCGGGGCTGGACGACCTGCCGCTGTTCGCCAGCGTCGCGACCCAAGCCGAAGAGGTGGTCGATCCGCTGCGCAACGCACTGGATGACATCGATGCCGACGCTCTGTCCCCGCGTGAGGCACTCGATCACATATATCGGTTGAAACAACTGGCCGCCGCCAGTCACCACGAGTAGACGAGAGCCATGGTCATGCAGTTCCCCAGCCTGGGGTCGCGCCGCGCGATCATTGACCGGCGCGCGATTTCCGACAGCATCAACGCCCTGGCGCAGGAGCACCGGGGCGATCCGATCAAGCTGCGCGGGCTGATCGTCAAGGAACTGAAGGCGGCTTTGGAGCATGGCCGCGCGGATGTCGCGCGCCGGTTGGAGGCCAAGCCGACTCGCGGGCGCGAGGCAGTCAAGGCCTTCGCTTTCCTGATCGACCAGATATTGCGGCTGCTCTACGACGCCACCACCCACCATCTCTATCCGGCCAGCAATCGCAGCACTGGCGAACGGATCGTGCTGATCGCCGTCGGCGGCTATGGCCGGGGCGAGATGGCGCCGCACAGCGATGTCGACATCGGCTTCATCACCCCATGGAAGCCGACCGGCTGGACCGAACAGATCATCGAATCCATGCTCTATTCGCTGTGGGATCTGGGGCTGAAGGTCGGCCATAGCAGCCGTTCGATCGACGAGACGATGCGAATGGCCAAGGCCGACCTCACCGTGCGCACCGCCCTGCTGGAAGCGCGCTATGTGTGGGGCGATCGAGCGCTTTACGAGGAAGTGGCCGCCCGCTTCGACAGCGAGATCATGCAGGGCACCGCCCGCACCTTCGTCACCGAGAAGCTGGAGGAACGCGACGAGCGCCACCGCCGAATGGGCGACAGCCGCTATGTTGTCGAGCCCAATGTCAAGGAGGGCAAGGGCGGCCTGCGCGACCTGCACACACTCTTCTGGATCGGCAAATATGTGAACCGGGTGAAATCGGTCGCCGAACTGGTCGATGTCGGACTGCTGACCGAAACCGAGCTGCGCCAGTTTCAGAAGGCCGAGGATTTCCTGTGGGCGGTGCGGTGCCACCTGCACACCATCACTGGCCGGGCCGAGGATCGGCTCACCTTCGACCTGCAGCTGGAAACCGCGACGCGGATGCACTTCACCGCGCGCGCCGGACGATCCGGGGTCGAGCGCTTCATGCGCTATTATTTCCTCAACGCGAAGGCGGTCGGCGACCTGACCGCGGTGTTCCTGGCACATCTGGACGACCAGCTGGCCGAACGCGGACGCCGCTATATTCCGTCCATCTTTCGCCGGCCCAAGAAACTGGATGGTTTCGTGCTGGATCGCGGGCGGCTGGCGCTGCCGAGCGACGATTTCTTCCAGGCCGATCCAGTTCGCCTGGTCGAGATATTCGCGGTGGCCGACAGGCATGGGCTGCAGATTCATCCGAGCGCGATGCGCGCGGCCAGCCGCGACGCCGGCCTGATCACCGCCAAGGTGCGCAAGGACGCACGCGCCAACGCCGCCTTCATGGATGTGCTGACCAGCCCGCGCGACCCGGAAACGGTGCTGCGCTGGATGAACGAGTCCACCGTGTTCGGTCGGTTCATCCCCGATTTCCGTCGCGTCGTGGCGCAGATGCAGTTCGACATGTACCATCATTATACGGTGGACGAGCATACCATCCGCGCGGTCGGGCTGCTGGCCCGAATCGAGAAGGGCGAACTGGCCACCGACCATCCGCTGGCGACCGAGCTGATGGGCAAGATATTGTCGCGCCGGGTGCTCTATGTCGCGGTGCTGCTGCATGACATCGCCAAGGGGCGCGGCGGCGACCACAGCATATTGGGCGCGGAAGTGGCAGAACATCTCTGCCCGCGCCTGGGCCTGACCGCCGCCGAGACCGAGACCGTCGCCTGGCTGGTGCGTTACCACCTGCTGACGTCGGCCACCGCCTTCAAGCGCGACCTGGCCGACTACAAGACGATCCTCGATTTCGTCGAAGTCGTGCAGAGCCCCGAGCGGCTGCGCCTGCTGCTATGCCTGACCGTGGTCGATATCCGCGCGGTGGGGCCGGGCGTCTGGAACAGCTGGAAGCGGCAGTTGCTGGGCGACCTCTATGATGCGGCCGAGGAAGTGCTGCGCCTGGGCCACAAGCAGAAGGGCCGCAGCGAGCGCGTTGCCGCCAAGCAGGAGGCGCTGCGCCAGGCGCTGGGCATGGATGAGGCGACCTTCGCCGCCTTTAGCGGCCGCATGCCCGAAAGCTACTGGATCGCCGAACCGGACGATATCCTGGTCCATAATGCGCGGCATATATTGGAAGCGGGCGACTCCTCGCTGTCGATTGCCGCGCAATATTATCCACAACGTGGTGCCACGCTGGTCACTGTCTATGCGACCGACCATCCGGGCCTGTTCTACCGCATTGCCGGCGCGATTCACCTGGCTGGCGGCAACATCATCGACGCGCGCATCCATACGACGCGCGATGGCGTCGCGATCGACAATTTCCTGGTGCAGGATCCGCTGGGCGGCGCCTTCCACAGTCCCGAGCAGCTGGCGCGGATCAAGGCGGCGATCGAGGACTCCCTGTCGAACCGCCACCGCATGATCACCAAGCTGGAAGCGCGCCCGCTGCCCCGCACCCGCGCCGAAGCCTTCCGCATCGAGCCCAATGTGTTGATCGACAACAAGGCGTCGAACCGCTTCACCGTGATCGAGGTGAATGCCCGCGATCGGCCGGCGCTGCTGTTCAGCCTGGCCAATGCGCTGTTCCAGTCGAAGGTGACGGTCCACAGCGCCCATGTCGCCACCTATGGCGAGCGCGCGGTCGACACCTTCTATGTCACCGACCTGCTGGGCGGGAAGATCGAGAGCAAGGCGCGGTTGCAGACGCTGGAACGGCGGCTGCTGGAGGCGGCCGGCGGCGAAGTGGGCGAGGCACTGGAGCGCGCCTGATTGCTACTCAGGCAATGGTCATGACGTCGCCGGGTGACAGCAATGGCAACAGGCGCAGCATGTCGTCGCGGTCGACCGCGACGCAGCCGGCGGTCGGACGTCCTTCGGACAGATGGAAGAAGATAGCGCTGCCCATGCCCGGCACCGGCGGCGCATCATTATGGCCCAGGATGACGATCACGTCATAGGCATCGTCGCTGCGCTGCAGGCTTTCGGTCGAGAAGGGCCGGGGCAGGCGCACGGGACGGTTATAGGCGGGATCGGCCGGATCGTCCGACCAACCATCCCCCGCATGGATCCAGCGCCAGGGCAGGGCGATGCCGGTGGTGGAGACCTTGCCGGGGCGCAGCAGCACCGCACGGATCGGCCAATTGCCCAAGGGGGTGCAGCCATCGCCTTCGCGCTTTTCGGCGGCCGCGCAGGCGCCGCTGCGGCCGATGGTGCAGGCCATGTCGAGATCGCCGAAGCGCAGTCGCCCGGTGGCGACATCGACATGGATGACGCTCATAGCTGGTGGCCGGTCCGGTCGCGCTTGGTGGCGAGATAGCGTTCATTGTGCGGGTTGGCCGGCAGGATGATCGGCAATCGTTCGACCACCTCGATCCCTGCCGCCTGCAACCCGGCCACCTTCTGCGGATTGTTGGTGAGCAGCCGCACCCCGCCAATGCCGAGCAGGTCGAGCATCCGCGCCGCGACCGAGAAGTCGCGCGCGTCGATCGCGAAGCCCAGCCGCACATTGGCGTCGACCGTGTCGAAGCCCTGATCCTGCAGCGCATAGGCGCGCAGCTTGTTGACGAGGCCGATACCCCGGCCCTCCTGACGCAGGTAGAGCAGCACGCCCCATTGCGCATCGGCGATCTGATGCAGCGCCTGATGCAATTGCGGGCCGCAATCGCATTTCAGGCTGCCGAACACGTCACCGGTCAGGCATTCGCTGTGGATGCGGATGACCGGGGGCGATGCATCGCGCTTGCCGACCACCAGCGCGACATGTTCGCGCGGCTCGTCGGGGCTGCGGAAGGCGATGATCTCCGCGCTCTCGCTTGCCGATACCGGCAGGCGGGCACGGGTCGCGATGGCGAGGTGGATGGCATCGTCATAATCGCCGACATCATCGGCGCTGACGTCCGCCTCGACCGGGCCGTCGCCTTCGAGCAGGAAATAGGCGGGCAGGATACCGGCCAGCCGGGCCAGGCGCAGGGCGGCCTTGGCCGCCTGGGGCGCCGGCAAGGCCCGCGCACGGAACGGCCCCTTGAGCGGCGAGGCGAGGTCCAGCACCGGATCGGAAATCGAGGTCGCGACATCCGCGTCGATCCACGGCGCTCGTTCGATCAGTACCGGCAGGTCGGGATCGGCCGCCGCCAGCTGGTTGGCGAGCTTCAGCGTCTCGGCGCGGGCGGCAGAAATCAGGATATCGGCCTGCCCCTGCGGATCGAAATCGGCCAGCGTCACCGCATCCGCACCCTCGATCGCCATCAGCCGGATCGCGCCATCGGGCGCGGTCAGGCGGATCGCCCAGCCGCGACGCAGCGCATCGATGGCGCGGGCAGCGTCCCGCCCGTTCATCAGAAGGCGAACTCGGTGATGATCGGGATATGATCGGACGGCTTTTCCCAGCTGCGCGCGGGTTCGACGACACGGTGAGCGACCGCCTTGTTGGCGATATCCTTGGTCATCCACATATGGTCGAGGCGACGGCCGCGATCCGACGCCGCCCAATCCTTCGCGCGATAGCTCCACCAGGTGTAGAGACGCGCCGGGGCAGGGTGGAAATGGCGGCCGATATCGACCCAGTCGTTCGACGCCTGCAACCGGCCCAGCAGTTCGCATTCTTGAGGCGTATGGCTGACCACGTCGAGCAGCTGCTTGTGGCTCCAGACGTCGCATTCCAGCGGCGCGATGTTGAAGTCGCCGGTCAGGATGGTCGGCTTGTTGTCGAGCGCGCCGGACCATTCGATCATCCGCTCGATAAAGTCGAGCTTCTGGCCGAATTTGGGATTGACCGTGCGGTCGGCGACATCGCCGCCGGCGGGAACATAGACATTCTCGATCCGCACACCATTGTCGAGGCGGATGCCGACATGGCGGGCTTCGCCATTGGCCTGCCAGTCAAACCGGTCATCCTCATGGATCGGCACCTTGCTCATGATCGCAACACCATGATGCATGCGCTGACCGTTCAGCACCTGATGGACATAGCCCAGGCGCTTGAACATGTCGGTGGGGAAAATCTCGTTCACCACCTTGGTTTCCTGCAGGCAGAGAATGTCGGGCGCTTCTTCGGTCAGGAAGCGTTCGACGATGTCGATCCGGGCGCGGACGCTGTTGATGTTCCAGGATGCAATCGAAAGGGTATCGGCCATGAAAAGCACCTAGGGTGCCGCGCGCCCGCGCGCAAGCGCCGGACAAAGTAAGACCCCCGCTCCGGGGGCGTGGAACGGGGGTCTCGATCGCGCCCTTGAAGCGCTTTGCGACGGGAGCGGTGTGCCGGGTAACAGGGGGGAAATCCCGGTCTGCGTCTCTCGCCGTGATCTCTATCTAGGCGATCCGATATGAGCGGCAGATGAACGATGGCAGAAAGTTTTCAGCCCATCGTTCCTGCGGCCCGCCCTAGCCGTTCGGACGGCCGCGCGGACGCGGATCGGTCCAGCGGAAGGCGGAATCAGCAACCGGCACGCCATATTGCTGGTTCGACAGACGCACCGCCGTGCGATTATTCTGCGCGTCGAGCGCGACCCAGCCATACAGCTCCAGCCCGGCCGGCGACGCAGGCTTGCGCTTGAAGATCATGGTGATGGTGCCGAATTCGGGCCGCTTGGGGTCTTTCGCCTGCACGCTCAGCACGGTCGGGTCGCCGGTGGGCACGACGGTGCCGAATTTCGACAGATCCTTGGTCGGGTCGATCAGCGCGGCCAGCGGCGAATTGCCGATCGGCCAGCGCTGCACCTGGCGCACCTCATAGTCGATCAGGGTCAGCGCCTTGCCATCACCCACGATCAGCAGCGGCACGCCCTTTTCATATTGGAAGCGGATCTTGCCCGGCTGCTTCAGGGTCAGCTTGCCGGTCAGCACCTGGCCATTGCGGTCGGTCTGGCTGAAATCGGCGGTCAGGGTGGTGACGGCGCGGATATAGGCGTTGACCTGATTGAGGTCGGACGGTGCCGCCTGCTGGGCAAGGGCATAGCCCGCCGGCACCGCAACCAGCGCGGTGGCGAGGGACAGGGCGACAGGCGCGAGGATGCGCTTCATGCAATCATCTCCGGGTTGTTCGGAAAAGGGGGCATAGGAGGTGGGGCTTGAACCCGCTGTGAACCTTGCTGTTCCATCGAAGGGAAAGGATCGATCGGAAAGACCAGACGGGGGAGAGCGGCCGTGAAATGGCTGGCTCGATCCCCCGTGCTCCCGCCTCGCCATGCCGGTCTTACCGGCGGCACCGCTCCAATTATGTTTATCGGCGCGGCAGCAGCGACGCCTGCCTAGACCGATTCGCAGATAAAAAAAAGGCTGATCCGAAGACCAGCCTGAAAAGTTTTTAGGAGAGGATGCCTGAAAGGCCTGTTCCTAATGGCTCAAAGCCTATGCTCCGACAAATGCGAAGGCCGCAAGCATGGTTGCACGGAACGCAATCGCCCAAGAAAATCAGGCATTTCGTAACGTCAGAGCGGATTTCCATTCTCGTCACGCAGCACTTCGCGGCGGCCGACATGGTTGGGCGGGCCGACCAGCCCTTCTTCCTCCATCCGTTCGATCAGGCGTGCGGCGCTGTTGTAGCCGACTCGCAGCTGGCGCTGCAGCCAGCTGGTGGAGGCCTTCTGATTCTCGAACACCAGCTGGCAGGCCTTGCGGAACAGCTGCGCGTCCGGGCTGTCATCGCCCAGGTCAACGCCGTCGAGCGCGAAGCTGCCTTCTTCGGGTTCTTCCGTGACCGCCTGGATATAATCGGGCGATCCCTGCGCGCGCCAATGATCGGCGACCACGCGCACTTCATCGTCCGAAACGAAAGGACCATGGACGCGCATCAGGCCCTTGCCGCCATGCATGTAGAGCATGTCGCCCTTGCCCAGCAGCTGTTCGGCGCCTTGTTCGCCCAGGATGGTGCGGCTATCGATCTTGCTGGTCACGAAGAAGCTGATACGGGTCGGCAGGTTCGCCTTGATGACGCCGGTGATGACGTCGACCGAAGGCCGCTGGGTCGCGAGGATCAGGTGGATGCCTGCAGCACGCGCCTTCTGCGCCAGACGCTGGATCAGGAATTCGACTTCCTTGCCCGCCGTCATCATCAGGTCGGCCAGCTCGTCGACCACCACCACGATCTGTGGCAGCGGTTGGAAATCCAGCTGCTCTTCCTCATAGATCGGCTTGCCGCTCTCGGGGTCATAACCGGTCTGGACACGGCGGCCGAGCGGCTTGCCCTTGGCCTTCGCGGCGCGAACCTTCTCGTTGTAATTGGCGAGGTTGCGGACCGAGATCGACGCCATCATACGATAGCGATCCTCCATCTGCTCCACCGCCCATTTGAGCGCGCGGATCGCCTTGCTCGGCTCGGTCACGACCGGGGCGAGCAGATGCGGGATGTCGTCATAGGTCGACAGTTCCAGCATCTTGGGATCGATCATGATCAGGCGCAGCTGGTCCGGCGTCATGCGGTAGAGCAGCGACAGGATCATGGCGTTGAGGCCGACCGACTTACCCGAACCGGTGGTACCCGCGATCAGCAGATGCGGCATCGGCGCCAGATCGGCGATGATCGGCTCACCCGAGATATTCTTGCCCAGGATGATCGGCAGGGTCGCTTCCGCACCGAACTGCTCGCTGGTGATGAGTTCGCGGAAGGACACGCCCTCGCGATTGGTGTTGGGCAGCTCGATGCCGATGACGGTGCGGCCGGGAATGGTGGCGACGCGCGCCGACAGCGCCGACATGTTGCGGGCGATATCGTCGGCCAGCGCGATCACGCGGCTCGCCTTGATGCCCGGTGCCGGCTCCAGCTCATACATGGTGACGACGGGACCGGGGCGAACCTCGACGATATTGCCTTTCACATGGAAGTCGTCGAGAACGCTCTCCAGCAGGCGGGCGTTGCGTTCCAGCGCCGCCTTGTCGATCTTCTGGCCCTGATTGGCGGGGATGGGGTTGAGCAGGTCGGCCGACGGCAGCGAGCTGTGGCCGAACAGATCATCCTGCGACACCGGCGCGGTCGAGCGCTGCACCGGGGCGGGCTTGGGCGCCTGGATGGTAATCGGCGGCTTGGGCTCGTTCGACACCTGCTTGCGCGGCGCGATCACCCGTTCGACCGGGCCGTCATCATCCTCGCCCAGATCGACCGCTCCTCCCTGTCCCGCAAAGGCGAGCGAGGGGCGCGGCAGGCTGAGCCGGGGCAGGGTCGGGCGGCGGATGGTGAAGATCGGCTTTTCCAGCGCCAGGCTGCGATACCAGACGAACAGGCCGGTCAGCATGGTCAGGACCACCAATATGCCGATGATCCAGCCCTGCGCAGCCGGCGCCTGGGCGGTCAGGCTCATCACCCCCTTGGCGGTGACAAGGCCGATCATGCCGCCCCAGCCGGAGGGCAGGCCGACCAGCGGATCGGGCTGGAACAGGGCCAGAGCGATGCCGATCAGGATAATGCCGACCAGGCATTTGCCGAACTGCGCCTTCCATCCGATGATTTCATGATCGCCCCACAAGCGACGGGCAGTAATCCCCATCAGCGGCAGCAGCAGCGCTATCGGTACGCCGAACAGCAACAGCAGCATGTCGGCCACCATGGCGCCGGGCGCGCGCATGATATTGGCAACATGATCGCCCGCCACCGTGTTCATCGACGGGTCGCTGGGCTGATAGCTCAGCAGCGCCAGCGCCAGGAACAGGGTCGCCAGAAACAGCGAGATCGCCCCGATCAGCGCGCCGCTGCGCACGATGCTGCGCTTGAGCATTTCGCGCCATTCCGGCGCGCGCTTGGCTCCGCGGCTGACAGCCATGGTCAAATGTCCCCCAAATGTTCCGTTCCGGCACAATGCGCCGAGCCAGGAGTCCTCGTCAAGCCTGCGGCCCATCGGCTCGTCCCGCCCCATCCGCAACATTGCGTATGTCGCGGGCCTGGGGCGCAGGCGCAAAATGGGCGGCGAAAGGAGATGTCGTCATGTTCGCCTCTTTCTATCCCGCCTTTGTCGTGATTGCCCTGAGCAGCTTTGCGATCGTGCTGCTGGGTGTCAGCCTGCAGGATGCGATGCGAGGACGCTGAGCGCGTCGCCATCGACGCGCTGCACGGTCCACTCGTCCATCGGCCGGGCGCCGATCGCCCGGTAGAAGGCGATGGCCGGCGCATTCCAGTCCAGCACCGACCATTCGAGCCGGGCGCAGTCGCGCGCGATCGCCAATCGGGCGAGGCGGGCGAGCAACGCCTTGCCGGCGCCGAGGCCCCGCGCTTCGGGCAGGACGAACAGATCCTCCAGATAGAGGCCGGGACGCCCCTCGAAGGTCGAGAAATTGTGGAAGAAGAGGGCAAAGCCGATCGGCGCGCCATCATGCTCGGCGATCAGCACTTCCGCCATCGGCCGGGGTCCGAACAGATAGCGGGCCAGCGTCTCGCGGTCCGCCTTCACTTCATGGGCCAGCTTCTCATAGTCGGCGAGCGCCAGGATGAAATTTGCGATCGCATCGATATCCGTCGATTGCGCGTCCCTGATGATGACCTTGCTCATGCCGCTCCCGCTTCCACATGGGCGATATCCGCCCGTTTCGTGCGCGCGGCGATAAGGCAGCCGGCGACGATCAACAAGGCACCGGCAAGAGTGGTGAGCGTCAGCTGCTCGCCAAAGGCCAGCCAGCCGAAGATCGCGGCCCAGACGAAGGCGGTATATTCGACCGGGATCAGCCGCTGGGCCTCTGCACGCGCATAGGCCCAGGCGAGCGCGGCGAGAGAGGTGAAGGCCAGAACGGCAGCCAACAGCACCAGCGGCACCGCCGTTCCGGTCGGTACGATCGCCCAGGCCGGCGCGCCGATCGCGAACACGCCCAGCATGACCAGATGCTGGAAGAAGGCGACCTCGATCGGCGAGGCAAGCTGGGCCTGCTGGCGCTGGAGGATCAGGTTCCAGGCGAACAGCATCGCCGAGAGCAGCACCGCGCCGGCGCCCATCAGCGCGTCGCCATCATAGTCGCCGCGCATCCGCCCCGACAGGATGATGCCCACCCCGACCAGACCAAGCAGCGAGGCGCCGATCGCCTGCCGACCGATCCGTTCCTTGAGCAGCAGCGCTGCCAAATAGAGCGCGATCAGCGGCGCGATGAAGGAGAGGGCGATGGCTTCGGCGAGCGGCAGACGCATGATCGCCCAGAAGAAGAAGCTGGCCATCAGCGCGACCACCACACCGCGCAGCAGATGCAGGCGCAGCACGGAGCGGTTGGGCCAGCGCTGGCGGGTGGCGAGCATCAGCACCAGCCCCAGCAGGCTGCCGGTAATCGCGCGCCAGAGCAGCGCGTTATAAAGGCCGATCGAGAGGCTGAGCCCCTTCATCGCCGCGTCCATCACCGAAAAGAGCGCGACGCCAAGGCAGCAGATGAGGAAGGGCAGCAGCACGGACGGGCTGCGGGGAGAAGAAAGCGGACGATCCATCGATGGATAACGGGATCAATCGCGACCGGGGCCGACGATCCTGCCGATATGCAATTCGTCGATATGAAGCCGGGTAATCTGCGCCTTGCCGATGCGCAGCCGACCGATGGCCAAGGCGCCAACCGCTATTGCCCCCAATGCGATCGCGCCCAGGGCCAATGTCCCAAGGACGGACGCGCCGACCGCCTGCGCACCCGTGGCGCTTGCGCCATGGGCGATGGCGGACCGGTCGGCGCTGTCCGTCATTCGGCTGCCTGGACCTGTCCCGCGTCGCTCGCCGCCGCCTCGATCTCGGCCGCCTTGGCCTCGACCAGCCTGACGATATGGTCGACCATGTCGGCGTCCTGGATCGTGTGATCGGTGACGCCCGACAGATAGACCATGTGCTTGCCATTGCCGCCGCCGGTCAGGCCGATATCGGTCTCACGCGCTTCGCCCGGACCGTTGACGACGCAGCCCAGCACCGAGAGCGAGAGCGGCGTGTTGATATGCTGCAACCGTTCTTCCAGCGCCTGGACGGTACGGATCACGTCGAAGCCCTGCCGTGCGCAGCTGGGGCAGGAGATGACCTTGACGCCGCGGGTGCGGATGCCGAGCGTCTTGAGCATCTCATAGCCGACCCGCACTTCCTCTTCCGGTTCGGCCGAGAGCGAGACGCGGATCGTGTCGCCAATGCCGGCCCAGAGCAGGTTGCCGATGCCGATCGCGCTCTTGACCGTGCCGCCGATCAGGCCGCCGGCTTCGGTGATGCCCAGATGCAGCGGGCAATCGACCGCATCGGCCAGCTGCATATAGGCCGCGACCGCCAGGAACACGTCGCTCGCCTTCACGGCGACCTTATATTCGTGGAAATCCTGGTCCTGCAGCAGCTTGATATGGTCGAGTGCGCTTTCGACCAGCGCTTCCGGGCAAGGCTCGCCATATTTTTCGAGCAGGTCGCGTTCCAGGCTGCCGGCGTTGACGCCGATGCGGATCGAGCAATTATTGGCCTTGGCGGCGTCCACCACTTCCTTCACCCGCGCGGCCGAACCGATATTGCCGGGATTGATGCGCAGGCAGGCAGCACCGGCATCGGCGGCTTCCAGCGCGCGCTTATAGTGGAAATGGATGTCGCCGACGATCGGCACGCGTGCGGCGCGGACGATCTGTTTCAGCGCCGCGGTCGATTCCTCGTCGGGGCAGGACACGCGGATGATGTCGACGCCGGCATCCTCGCAGCGACGGATCTGATCGATCGTCGCCTTGACGTCATGGGTCAGCGTGTTGGTCATGGTCTGCACCGTGACCGGCGCGCCGCCGCCCACGGGGACGTTGCCGACCATGATCTGCCGCGACTGCCGTCGGGCAATGTCGCGCCAGGGGCGCAGGCCGGGATTATGTTCGGACATGAAAAGGGGCTCCAGATCTCTGGAGCCCCCTATAAGCATTAAAGCGGCTTTTTAGAAGCGCGCGGTCAGCGATGCGGCAACCTGGTCCGCATTGCCGCTGGTCTGTGCCAGGGTCGTGGCGGTGACGGTGGCCGGCGACGGGTAATAGCTGTCGGGGCGGATGATGTTCGCCTTTTCCACCCAGGTATGGGCGTAGGCGACGTTCAGCGCGAAGGCCGGCGAGATATTCCAGGTCGCGCCGCCGGTCAGCCACACGCGGTCGCCATCGGGCACGCGGGTGGTCAGATGCTGCGGATTGGTCGGCGAACGGTCGAACATGGTGCCAGCGCGCAACGTGAAGGCGGGGCTGAAATCATATTCGCCGCCCAGGCTGACGCTGTAGCTGTCCTTGTAATCCAGTTCCTTGTTGGTGGTGCCGGTGGCCGAGGTGACCGCGATCCCCTTGAAGCTGGACCAGCCATACCATTTGCCGGTGATCATCGCGCGCAGGTTCGGCGTCAGCTTGTGCATGAAGGACACGGTGACGATATCGGGCAGGTCCAGCGGTGCCGAGGCATCGAACTCGCCATTGGCGGCGCTGAGCGGCGTCACCAGACCGGAAATGGTCTGGGTGCCTTTGAGCTTGTGGTTGATGCCCGACCGATAGTGGACGCCGACATTGGTGGTGCCGTTGGTGTAGAACAGGCCGGCGTTCCAGCCGACGGTCCAGTCATCACCCTTCAGCTTGGTGAAGCCGTCGGTGGTGACCAGCGGCGACACCTGCGGCAGCGCGTTGGTCAGGTTCGCCTTCACATATTGCACGTCGACGCCGCCGCCGATCGAGAAATTGTCGTTCAGCTTGAACGCGGCCGACGGCTGGATGTTGTAGGTCTTGAGATCGGTGTAGATCGAGTCATAGCGACCGAAGAAACCGTCATCATATTCCAGCTTCAGGCCGAAGGGCGCGTTGACGCCGAGGCCCAGCCACAGCCGGTCGGTGACCTGCGCCGAGGCGTAGAAATTGGGGACCGGGATGACGCTTTCGAACGGCTGGCCACCGTCATTGCCGGTGACCGGCACGCGGGCGGTCGAACCGGGGATCGAGCGGTAGCTGCCACGGTTGGTCTGGTGGGCGGAAGCCATCAGCGCGTTGACGCCGGCCGAAACCTGGACGCCCGACAGCTGGGTCATGGCGGCGGGGTTGAAATAGATGGTCGAGGGATCGTCACCTGCAGCGGCGCCGCCAGCCATGGCGCGGCCGGTTTCCACCGGCGACTGTTCCTGAAGATAGAAGCCACCGGCCAGCGCCGGCATCGGTGCGACGATCGCGCCGGTCAGCAGGATGGTGGGAAGAATGCGACGGCGAAGGGACATGGCGTTTCCTCTGCTAAAAACTCATTTGGCCATTTGGTGCGGGCGCTTAAACGCCTCATGCGACTTATGGAACCATGCGCATAACAGCTATTCCGACGATTTCTACAGGCGGGAATGACGGAATTCCGCGATTTTTCGTCCATCACCCCTGATTTCAAGCGGCTGGACGCTACGGCAACTATGTCGTTGTTGCGCGAACATCACAGGTCAAAAAAAAAGCCGCCCCGAGGGACGGCTATGAAGTTTTAGGAGAGGATGCCTGAAAGGCGAGTTCCTTTTGCGGCCAGGCGGCATTCGTCGCAAATGCGAAACATGATGGCGCGATTGCATTTCATGCAACCGGTGTCACAAGGCCATGTTTCCCTAAGGGAAATCCCGCATGAAATAATGATAGCGATATCAATTTTTCGCGTTGCGGCAGGCTATTTTGCTGCTTGCAATCGCTGATCGATGCCCGAATCACGCAAATGGGATTCGATTTCGGCCAGAAGACGCGCCAATCCCGCGGCATCCGATGCCTCCGCCCGTGCGGTCAGCGCATTCTGGGTGTTGGACGCGCGCAGCAGCCACCAGCCATCGATGGTGCGGACGCGGGCGCCATCGATCGATTCCACGATTGTGCCGGATGCAATCAGGCGGTCGCGCAGTTCCTCGATGATCGCGAACTTGCGGTCTTCGGGCACGGCGATGCGGATTTCCGGCGTGTTGACCATTTCGGCCATGTCGCCGCGCAGGTCGGTGACGGTGCGGCGCAACCGGGCCGCGGCGCGGATCAGGCGAACGGCGGCATAGAGTCCATCATCAAAACCGTAAAAATCGTCGGCAAACATGATGTGGCCGGTCATCTCGCCGCCCAGCGGACTGCCAATCTGCTTCATTTTGGACTTGATATGGCTGTGCCCGGTCTTCCACAGCACCGGCTCACCGCCCAACCGTTCAATCTCGTCGAACAGGGCCTGGCTGGCCTTCACATCCGCGACGATCGGGGCGCCGGGCCGATCCTTCAGCACCACCTGCGCGAACAGGCCGAGCAGCTGGTCACCCCAGATGATCCGGCCGAGGCCGTCGACCACGCCGATCCGGTCGCCATCGCCATCGAAAGCCACGCCGAAATCGAGCTTCCTGGAGAGGACAAGGGAACGAAGATCGGCCAGATTCGCTTCTTCGGTGGGATCAGGATGATGGTTGGGAAAATTGCCGTCTACATTGGTGAAGAGCAGATGATGCTCACCCGGCAGGAGTTGCACCAGCTTCTCCACGACCGGTCCTGCGGCGCCATTTCCCGCGTCCCAGCCGATCCGCCAGGCGGCGCCGTCGAAATCGCGCACCAGCCGTTCGACATAGGCCGGCATGATATCGACATCGCGCACCCGGCCTTCGCCCGTCAGCCAGTCGCCGGCCGCCGCCATGGCGCCGAGCTGCTGGATCGCCTCGCCATGAAAGGGCGCATGATCCAGGACCAGCTTGAAACCATTCTGATCTGCGGGATTATGGCTGCCGGTCACCTGGATAGCGCCCGCCACGTCCAGTTCGGCCTCGGCATAATAGAGCATCGGCGTGGGCCCCAGGCCAACGCGCAGCACATCGACGCCGCTGTCGGTGAGGCCGCGCACCAGCGCCCCCTCCAGCATGGGCGAACTCAGCCGCCCGTCATAGCCGACCGCGACCGCTGATCCGCCGGCGCGCCGCACCCAGGTCGCGAAGCTGCGCCCCAGCGCATAGCCGTCCGCTTCCCCGAGCATCGGGCCGACAACGCCGCGCATATCATATTCGCGCAGCAGGGTCGGGTGGAAGCGGTGGGCCATATAGTCCTTTCTGGGGCAATCAGCCGGCGGACGGACGATCCCGCTCGGCAAGGTCGGCAAGCAGCAGGTCGCGCGCGGCATTGATCTGGGCCGCCAGCGCTTCGGTTCCACCCTTGTCGGGATGGACCGAGGCGATGAGGCGGCGATGCGCGGCGCGGATATCGGTTGCGCGGGCGTCCGACGACAGGCCGAGCAGGGCGCGCGCGCCCTCCACGTCGGCCCTGTCAGTCTGCACCGGCGGCGCAGCCTTGCGTCTGGCGCGGTTAGCGCCCTTCTTCGCCTTGCCCTGCGACGCGAAGAAAAGGGCCGCGCCCAGCAGGATCGGCGCGCCGAGCGCCGGCTTGCCCTTGGCCGCCAGCACTGCGCCGACCAGCGCCGCCCCCAATGCCATGCCATCCTTGGTCGACATGCGCTGCAATCTCCCGGTCCAGATGAGCCAGCCCGCCAGGCCGATCAGCACCAGCGCGATCAGCCCCATCAGGCGGCGCCGAGCATGTCCACGGACGCGGCATGATCGCCGGTCGGCAAGGCCAATCCGGCCACCATCTCGCGCAGTTCCTGGCGCGCGGCGATGTGGCTGATGCCCAGGTCGCCCAGATGTCCCTTGTCGAGCAGGGTCAGGCCCGAGGGGAAGAGTTCGCGGAAGATGACGCGCTCCGACAATCCGGGAATGACGCGGAAGCCGACCCGGCGCGACAATTCCATCAGCGCATCGCCGACGCGCTTCTTGTTGCGGGCATCATGATGCTGGACGCGGTTGCGCAGCACCACCCAGTCGATCGACACGCCATCGGCCTTGGCCCGCGACTTGCGCGCTTCGAAGATGAGTTCGGAATAGAAGGACAGGCGGCGCACCCGGAAGGTTTCGGCATCGACCTGGCCGATCAGGTCGAAGTCGACGAAACTGTCGTTCATCGGCGTGACCAGCGTGTTGGCGCGGGCCGCCATATGCCGGGCGAAATCATCGTCGCGGCCGGGCGTGTCGACGATCAGGAAATCCTTGCCCTCCGCAACCGCCGCCGCCTGTTCGTCGAGCGCGGCGACATTGTCGCCCTGAAACACCGCAAAGTCGGGCGCCGACAGATCGATGCCGCGGCGGCGCGCGGTTTCGGCGCGGTTTTCCATATAGCGGGTGACGGTGCGCTGGCGCGGGTCGAGATCGATCAGGCCGACGCTATGGCCGAGCGCGGTCAGCGCGATCGCCGTGTGGACGGCGGTCGTCGACTTGCCGGTTCCGCCCTTTTCATTGGCGAAGACGATGAGGTGCGTTTGCGCGTTCGCCATCGGACCTTGATAACCCCGTGTTTGTCGCTCTAGATTCTTGACGGTCCCGTGGCGCGAAGCCTAGCAGGACGCCCCTGTGTCCCTGCCCTTATCGGAGCCCCTCGTCCCGTGCAAATTCTCCGTGACCTTTCCGCCCTGCGTGCCGCCGTCGCCGCGCTGAAGTCCGACGGAAAGAAACTGGCGCTGGTTCCCACCATGGGGGCGCTGCATGACGGGCATATGGCGCTGGTCGAGGAAGCGCGCCGCCATGGCCGCCATGTCGTGGTGTCGATCTTCGTCAATCCGCGCCAGTTCGGCCCGAACGAGGATCTGGACGCCTATCCCCGCCGCGAGGCGAAGGATGCGCAGCTGTTGCAGGCCGCCGGCGTCGACATCCTGTGGGCGCCAAGCGTGGAAGTCATGTATCCGGCCGGCTATGCCACCAATATCCGGGTGTCGGGGGTGAGCGAAGGGCTGGATGGCGCGGCGCGGCCGGGCCATTTCGACGGCGTCGCCACCGTCGTCACCAAGCTGTTCAACCAGGTTGCGCCCGATGTCGCGATCTTTGGCGAGAAAGATTATCAGCAGCTCGCCGTGATCCGCCGCATGGTTGCCGACACCAATCTGGACATCGAGATCATCGGCATGCCGACCCAGCGGGCCGAGGATGGTTTGGCGCTGTCGTCGCGCAACGCCTATCTCAGTGAACAGGAGCGCAAGGATGCGCTGGCGCTGCCGCGCGCGCTGGGTGAGGCGAAGCGGCAGATCGAGAAGGGCGAACCGGTTGAGGCAGCACTGGCGAAGGCGATCGCCACGCTGGCGACCCATGGTTTCGCCCCGATCGACTATGTGACCCTGTGCGACGCAGACAGCCTGGAGCCGATCACGACGCTCGACCGTCCGGCACGGCTGCTGGGCGCGGCGAAGCTGGGCAAGACCCGGCTGATCGACAATATCGCGGTCGATCCGGCCTAAGCCGAAAGTCCGCGCTTGAGCAGGACAGCGGCAAGGACGAGCAGGCCGACCACCGCCCAGCCCTCCCAGGTGCGGGGACCATAGCCCCAGCCGATACGCTTGGGGCCGAACCAGATGCGCGGGTCATTCATGGGCGTCTCCGCTTAACTTCGCACATTTCCCGCACATTTTGACATTATGTTGCGCGGGGGCGATCCTATTCGCCTGTCACCCGATCGGCGACACTCCCGCTATAGCATGGCCATGTCCGCGTAGGACAGCAGCCCGAGGGACCGGGGCGAAGGCCCCGATCCCCCCTGTCGATCAGAGCGCGCCAGCGGCCGGAGCGGCGGTTCCTTCTGCCGGCGTTGCGGCAGGGGTCGCGGCGATCGGCGCCGGCGTCGCCGCCGCGCTGTCGACCGAGAAGGCCAGATCCTCGTCGAGGAAGGCGGGGATGATCGAGCCTGACGGGATGTTGGCGCTGGTGCCGGTGGTGAAGAAGCCGGCGACCGGGATCAGCGCGATCGCACCGACGACGCCGGCGGTGCCGGTCACGCCCTTGTCATTGAAGGTGCCGGTCAAGCGCACCTGCCGGCCCCCCAGCCGGACATAGAGCACGCGGCCCTCGATGAAGCCGGACTTGCCCCACATGCCCTTGTTCCGCACGCTGGTGATTTCCGCGATGCCGGGCGTGCCGGCGGGGATCACCACATTATTGCCGACCATCACGGCTTCGGCGGTCTCGATATTGACGCGATCGCCGACCTTCACCGCCTTCTTCTTGGTGGTGAGTTCGACCAGCGTGCGAACGGGCACCTTGGCACCGGCGCGCAGGACATTGCCATCGACGGCAGGCGCGATGGTGACGGCAGGCTGCTGCGCAGCCGCCATCGGCGCGGCCAACGCAGCCGCGCAGAAAAACAGACGAATCATGATACCCCCACAGAAAGTCCGCAGGATGCGGACCGGCGGAGGCAAAGCATAGTCCGAAGACTTGCGCCAGAGGCCAAGTAAAGCGCCCGATCTTTTCGGACGCTTTACGCTACGACCATCAGAAGGGGCGGACGATCACCATGATGACGATCACCGCCGCGGCGATGCCGGGCACTTCGTTCAGCATGCGCAACTGCTTGTCGGCAAGGCTGCGCTGACCGCGTGCGAGCTTCTTCGCATAGCTGGCGATCCAGCCATGATAGCCCGACAGCGCCAGGACGAAGAGCAGCTTCAGGTGGAACCAGCCGAAATGCCAGGCGCCGATTTCCACCATCAGCATCAGGCCGAAGACCCAGGTAAGGATCAGCGACGGGTTGAGGATGATCTTGAGCAGGCGCGTCTCACGCTCGATCCAGCGCTGGTCCTCCGCCGAGCCCGGCACGGTTTCCTGATGATAGACGAAGAAGCGCGGCATCATGAACAGCCCCGCCATCAGGAAGATCACGAAGATGACATGGGCGGCCTTCACCCACAGATAGGCAGCGCCGAGATAGGGCATCAGCGTGTCTCCGTTCCGCGGACATAGGCGATCAGCGCCTCGACATGGGCGATCGGCGTATCGGGCAATATGCCATGGCCCAGGTTGAAGATATGGGGCCGGCCGGCAAAGCCGGCGCGCAAGTTATCCACAGCCTGTTCCACCGCCTGACCGCCGGCAATCAGCGCCAGCGGATCGAGATTGCCCTGCACCGGAAGCCCGGCCGGCAGCGCCTGGTTGGCCCAATGCGGGTCGACCGTTTCATCCACACCCACCGCATCGACGCCGGTGCCGATCGCATAGGCCGGCAGTTTCGCGCCGGCGCCCTTGGGAAAGCCGATCACCGGAATGTCGGGATGGAGCGCCTTCAATTTGCGCACGATCGCGGCATTGGGCTCTATCACCCAGCGTTCGAACTGGAGCGGGGCAAGGCTGCCGGCCCAACTGTCGAACAATTGCACCGCTTCCACGCCGGCTTCGATCTGGCCGGAGAGATAGATGACGGTTGCGTCGACGATCGCGTCGATCAGCGCGGCGAAGCGATCGGGCTGTTGATACGCCATGCGACGCGCGGCGCCCTGGTCCTTGCTGCCCTGTCCCGCGACCATATAGGTGGCGATCGTCCAGGGACTGCCTGCAAAGCCCAGGAAGGTCACAGACGGGTCCAGCGCGGCCTTCACCTGCCGCACCGTTTCATACACAGCCTCATATCGGCTGAAATCGGGTGTCAGCGCCGACAGGTCGGTCTCCGCCAGGATCGGGGCGAGACGCGGGCCTTCGCCGGCCTCGAACCAGAGATCCTGTCCCATCGCATAGGGGACGATCAATATGTCGGAAAAGAGGATGGCGCCGTCGAAGCCGAAGCGGCGCAGCGGCTGGAGCGTGACCTCTGCCGCGGCGGCGCTGTCATAGACCAGTTCGAGGAAGCCGCCCTTGTCGGCGCGAAGGGCGCGATATTCCGGCAGATAGCGGCCTGCCTGGCGCATGAGCCACATCGGCGGGACGGGCGGCACCGCGCCGCGCAATACGGAAAGGAGCGGCTTGGCGCTGACTGCGCCGGCGTGAGCGTCGGGACCCGTCATGAACTCTCTACTTTATAAAGATATTTAAAAAGGAATGTTGAGGTTGTTGGGCTGTTGGTTCGGGGGTTTATGCGCTGTCCCCGCTTTTGCCAACAGCTTGACTCCTGGAGTCACGCGATTCCGCGGCGAGTCATCTGAATCATCCCCATTACCCACAGGCTGTGGATAAGATTCCGGCCCTGTTGAGAGGCTGTGGATAAGATTCCGCTTTCTGGGGACGAAATGGGGCTGCAAAGTTATCCACAACTCTATCCCTTGCTTTATCCACAGGGGACTCACAGAGATATGCCTGTGTCACGTATCCATCTTCACCTGCTTTCGGACTCCACCGGCGAGACGCTGGAGAATATCGCCAAGGCGGCGATCGGCCTGTTCGAGAATGTCGAGGCGATCCGCCATTTCTGGCCGATGGTCCGATCCGAAGTGCATCTCGACCGGATCATGGAGGAGATATCCGCCCATCCCGGCCTGGTGCTGTTCACGCTTACCAACCATGTGCTGCGACGGCGGCTGGAAACGCGCTGCCGCGCGCTCGGCCTGCCCCATGTCGCCGCGCTGGACAGCGTGGCCGATGCCCTGTCCAACATATTGGGGCAGGAAACCCGGACCCGGCCGGGCCGCAAGCATATCCTGGACGAAGCCTATTTCGCGCGGATCGAGGCGATCCAGTTCACCATCGCCCATGATGATGGCGTGGGACATGAGAATTGGGAGGAGGCCGATATCGTCCTGGCGGGGGTGTCGCGCGCGTCGAAGACGCCGACCTCCATCTATCTTGCCAATCGCGGCTACAAGACCGCCAATATCCCGCTGGTGCCGGAATCGCCGCCGCCGCGCAGCCTTTATGGCCTGAAGCATCCGATGGTGGTGGGGCTGACCATCAGTCCCGAGCGGTTGATCCAGATACGGCGCAACCGTTTGCTGTCGCTCAACCAGGCGCCAGAGACCGCCTATGTGGATAGCGACAAGGTGCAGGAGGAACTGGCCTTTGCCCGGCGCATGTTCGCCGACAATGGCTGGCCGGTGATCGACATGACCCGCCGGTCGATCGAGGAAGCGGCCGCCGCCATCATCAACCTGTTCAACGACCGCGAACTGGCGGAAGGAAATGAAGCATGATCGTCCTAGCCTCGCAGAGCGCCAGCCGGCGCGCCATGCTGAGCGCGGCCGGTGTGCCGTTCGAGGCGCTGTCGCCGGGTGTGGATGAAGAGGCCGCCAAGGAAGCGCTGCGCGCCGATGGCCATGATGGCCGCGCGCTGGCCGATGCGCTGGCGGAGCTGAAGGCGCTCAAGGTGTCGCGCCGCGTGCCGGGCGCGCTGGTGCTGGGCTGTGACCAGACCCTGACTCTCGACGACGGGACGATGATCGACAAGGCGATCGACAAGGCGGATGCCGCGCGCATCCTGCGCCTGCTGTCGGGCCGGGTCCATCATCTCCACAGCGCGGCGGTGATCGTGCTCAACAATGAGCCGATCTGGCGCCATGTCGAGCGGGTGCGGATGACGGTGCGGCCGTTGTCGGACGGATTCATCGATTCCTATCTGGAGGACGACTGGGACGAATGCCAATGGTGCGTCGGCTGCTACCGGATCGAGGGGCCGGGCGCGCAACTGTTCGCCAGGGTGGAAGGCAGCCAGTTCGGTATCCAGGGCCTGCCGCTGCTGCCGCTGCTTGACTTCCTGCGCATAAGGGGCGTTCTGGCGTCATGACCGACAAGCTTCCCTATGCCCCCCTCCCTTATGCAGAGGTGATCGGCGATCCGATCGACCACAGCAAATCGCCCCTTATCCACAATTTCTGGCTGCAGGCGCTGGATATCGAGGCGGAGTATAAGAAGACTCATGTTACGCCCGAGGGGCTGTCCGCCTATTTCCTGCAGCGCCGGGCCGATCCCGACTGGCTGGGCTGCAATGTCACGATTCCTCACAAGATCGCGGTGATGGACTATACCGACGATCCGGGCGGCGTGCGCGACCGGATCGGTGCGATGAACACCATCGCCAGCGAGACCGCAGGGCCGCTGATCGGCACCAACACCGATGCCGGCGGATTCCTGCAGCCGCTGCTGCGCGATAAGTGGAAGGGCCGCCATGCGGTGCTGATCGGCGCGGGCGGCGCGGCGCGGGCGATCCTGTTCGCGCTCACCAGCCTGGGCGTGCCGGAGATCACGATCATGGCGCGCGACCCGGCCAAGGGACAGGCGCTGCTCGACCGGGCCGGGGTGAAGGGCAAGGTGATCGGCATGACCGATGCGCTGCCGGCCGCCGACTTGCTGGTCAACAGCACGTCGCTGGGCATGGTCGGCCAGCCGGTGCTGGATCTGGACCTGTCGCCGTTGCCGGGCAGCGCGACCGTCTATGACATTGTCTATGCGCCGCTGGAGACCGGGCTGCTGAAGGCGGCGCGCGACCGGGGCCTCAAGACTCTCGACGGGCTGGAAATGCTGATCGGCCAGGCGGCGCTGGCGTTCGACATCTTCTTCGATGCGGAGGCGCCGCGCGAGCTGGACGCGGAACTGCGCGCGCTGCTGCTGGCGGCGGACTGAACGGCGACGGGGTGAAGATCTACGGCCTCACCGGCTCGATCGGCATGGGCAAGTCGGCGGTCGCGGCGATGTTTCGCCGCGAGGGCGTGCCGGTGTTCGATGCCGATGCCGAGGTGCATCGGCTGCAGGGGCCGGGCGGCCGGCTGATCCCGGCAATCGAGGCGCGCTTCCCCGGCACCACTGGGCCGCAGGGCGTCGATCGGGCCAAGCTGGGCGCGGCGGTGTTTGGCCATCCCACCGAGCTTAAGGCGCTGGAGGCGATCGTCCATCCCGCCGTGGGTGAGTCGCGTCGGCGATTCCTCAAATGCCATCGGTCGCGCCAATTCGTGATTCTGGACGTGCCCCTGCTGTTCGAGACCGGGGGGCACCGGCGCATGGCCGGGATTATCGTGGTCAGTGCGCCCGCCTGGAAACAGCGGCGGCGGGTGTTGGCCCGGCCGGGCATGACGGTGGCAAAATTTCGCAGAATCCTGCACTTGCAGCTGCCCGATGCTGAAAAGCGGCTAAGGGCAGACTATATCATCAACACGGGTACGACATTTGCCGCGACCCGGGCACAGGTCAGGCGTCTGGTCGCTTGCCTTGGCGCCCGGACAGGCAGATAAGTAGAGTCATAGAGAGTCGGTTCAAAAGGGCGATGCGCGAGATCATTTTCGACACCGAAACGACGGGATTTGATCCGGCATCCGGCGATCGGCTGGTCGAAATCGGGTGCATAGAGCTTATCAATCGCGTGCCGACCGGCCGCACCTTCCACGCTTATTATAATCCACAGCGCGACATGCCCTCCGCCGCCGAGGCGGTGCATGGCCTGTCGAGCCAGTTCCTGTCGGACAAGCCGCTGTTCCGCGAGGGCGTGGCCGAACTGATGGATTTCCTGGAGGACAGCCCGCTGGTCGCGCATAATGCGCGCTTCGACTTCGGATTCCTCAATCACGAATTGAAGCTGTGCGCGCGCGACGCCGTATCGATGGACCGGATGATCGATACGGTCGCGATCGCCCGCACCCTGCATCCCGGCGCCAAGCACAGCCTGGACGCGCTCTGCACCCGTTACGGCATCGATCGCAGCCATCGCGTCAAGCATGGCGCGCTGCTCGACGCCGAACTGCTGGCGCAGCTCTATGTCGAATTGACCGGCGGCCGTCAGATCGGCCTGGGTCTTGCACAGGAGGAAGTCAAAGAGATCGTCAGGGTGGAACTGACGGAAACCGCCGTTGTTCGCCCTGTTCGTCCCGCGCGCGTCTTCACGGCGAGCGCGGAGGAGCTGGAGAGGCATGCCGCTTTCGTCGCGAAGCTGGACAAGCCGCTCTGGCTTGAGGAGGCACCGCCGGCCTGAACCTGCCGGCGTCTGCCACGTGCCAACCGGGCCGCTGATCCGGCGACCCGGCAAGAATAAGGAGAAGGCATATGGATATTCGTATTTCCGGGCATCAGGTTGAGACGGGCGAGGCGCTCAAGCAGCACGTCAGCGACCGGCTGGAAGCGATAGCCGAGAAATATTTCTCCCGCACGATTTCCGCCCAGGTCACCTTTCGTCCGGCCCCGCATGGTGCCTTCCATTGTGACATTGTCTGCCATGTGATGACCGGCCTGATCCTGAAGGGCGCCGGCGAGGCGCAGGAGGCGCATCCCGCCTTCGACCAGGCATCGGACCGGATCGAGAAGCAGCTGCGCCGCTATATGCGCCGCCTGAAGGATCGCAGCATCCAGGCCGCCGCGGCCGAAGCGCAGCGCGCCAATGGCTATAGTGTGGATGATATTGATGGTGCGGGTTACACCATCTTTGCTGCCGGTGTGGACGAGGAAGAGGCGGCCGATGCCCCCCTGATCGTTGCCGAAACGCGGGTCGATATTCCCGAAGCCAGCGTGTCCGACGCGGTGATGATGCTGGACCTGCGCAACACCAATGCCCTGCTGTTCCTCAACGCCGGGACCGCCGCCTATAACATGGTCTATCGTCGCCAGGACGGCACGATCGGCTGGGTCGAGCCGCGCGGCTGACGCCTCTCCTACCTGGGCCGCCTGTTGACCTCTAGGTGCAGGCGGCCTATGGGGCCGGGCTTTAGTTTCTCCGAGCAACGCGCATTTTTTTCGACAGGCTGGGCGCGCCTCGGCTGCCCCCGGAAGTAAAATGGTGCATTTCAACGATATTGTCTCGCCGGACGCGCTGGCCACCGAGGTGACTGTGAACGGCAAGAAGATGCTGTTCCAGAAGATCGCGGCTCTGGCGGCGCAATCCTATGGCGTGGATGCCGAAGCGGCCGCCGATGCGCTGCTGGAGCGCGAGCGTCTGGGCTCCACCGGCTTCGGTGGCGGCGTTGCCATTCCCCATGCCAAGCTGCCGGGCCTCGACCGCATGTGCGGCGTGGTCGTGCTGCTCGATCCGCCGGCGCCGTTCGACGCGGTCGATGATGCGCCGGTCGATATCGTGTTTGCCCTGCTGTCGCCGCAGGACAGCGGCGCCGAGCATTTGAAGACGCTGGCGCGTGTATCCCGCTATCTGCGCGACGAGGCGCAGGTGACGCGCCTGCGCGGTGCCAAGTCGGCCGAGGCGCTGCATGCGCTGCTGGCCGGTGGTGAGGCGCGTGACGCCGCCTGAGGCCGCCGCGCTCGCCAGTGGCGAGGCGGCGCATTTTCGCGCGCTGGAGCAGCTCTACAACAGCGCGCCGATCAACGACCTGTTTCTGTCGACGCTCCGCATATCGGAACCGGGTCGGTCGGTGATCGATTTCGAGGTCGACGAGCGGCATTTCCATGCCGCCGGCGCGGTGCATGGCACCGTCTATTTCAAGATGCTGGACGATGCGGCCTTCTATGCCGCCAACAGCCTGGTCAGCGACCGTTTCCTGCTGACCACCGCCTTCAACCTGCTGTTCACCCGGCCGATCGGCCCTGGAAAGCTGCGCGCCGAGGGGCGCTGGATCAGCGGCAAGCGCCGCGTCTATGTCGCCGAGGCGAGTATTCTCGATTCGGACGGGGAAGAGGTGGGCCGGGGCACCGGCACCTTCATGCGGTCACAGATTCCGCTGTCATCGCTGCCGGGATATCATGGCTGAGGATAGTCCGGCCGCGCGGCTGACCAGCGCAATGCTGGTCGGCGCGCTGGTGAAGCGGGTGAATGCCGCCGGCGGCTTTGCCATGATCTTGGCCAAGGGCGACGAGATGAGCGGCGTCGTCCTGGTCCAGGTGATGGACAAGGGGCGGGAATCCGCAATTTTCGAGCGGGTATCGAACTTTCGCGGCGGCCATGCATTGATGCGCTGTGGACCCCCTGCGGAAGAGGGGCCTCAGGCGTTCGCTGCCTATGCCGAACGCCGGCGCAGGTCGGACCCCGACCTGTGGCTGGTGGAGCTTGATATCGCGGATGCGGAACGGTTCGCCGCTCAAACGATCTGCTGATCGTTGACTCCTTGCACGCGCGCGGGCAATGGCGGCCAACGCTGAACGCGCAGGTTGCCTGCATTCGTCCATGGGGGGCGGGCCGGTAAACACGCAGACGGGGGGCGGCCGAACGTCACAGAATATCGGTTACAATCGACGTTTCTGGCCAATAACCGCACGATTTTGAGCAATAATGAGTTTTCGTCTGAAGGCCGCGATCATCGCGGCATTTACGCTGTCGGCCGCTGCGGCTGTTACGGCGTCGGACATGTCGAGCGCCAGCGAGGCCTCCCTGTCCACGGTTTCCCTGCCGGAAACCGCCGCGCTGACTAGCGCACCCACGGCCGGCACCAAGCCAGCCGTCGTTTTCGCTGCGCCGCAAGAAGTCGCGCAGTCGCTGGATTCCGGCTCCAAGGCTGGCAGCAATTTTTCGACCGATACTGAGCCCAAGGCCGAGACCCTGGCAGCCCTGGTTGATGCGCAAGGCGCTCCCGAGGATGTCGAAGGCGACATGAAGTGCCTGGCCGGTGCGGTCTATTTCGAATCCAAGGGTGAAACGCTGGAGGGCCAGCTGGCCGTTGCCCGCGTCATCATCAACCGCGCCAAGTCGGGCCGCTTCGCTAGCAGCCTGTGCGGTGTCATCTATCAGCCGAGCCAGTTCAGCTTCGTGCGTGGTCACGGCATGCCGCCGATCAACATCGCCAGCGATTCCTGGCGCGAGGCGGTTGCGATCGCGCAGATCGCCCTGGACGACAGCTGGGACAGCCAGGCCGAAGGCGCGCTGTTCTTCCATGCCCGCCGCGTGTCGCCGGGCTGGGGCAAGACCAAGCTGGCGTCGATCGACAATCACGTCTTCTATCGCTGATCCGCGCTCACCGCGCGACAGTGACGCCCTTTTGAAGGCCGGTTCGGACCCCATGTCCGAATCGGTCTTTTCTTTTGTTCTCTTCTTGTTCTAGTCTGGTGCCATGACCATCCAAGACGCCCCTCAAGACGCCGGTCGCTCTTCACCGCTGACCGACGGGACCGCGCTGGCGGTTGCGCGCGGTACGCTGCGCTTGTTCCATCGCCATGACATGAACGGCCTGTTGGAAGTGCCGCTGCCCAATGGCCGACGCGCCGACATCATGGCGATCGACAGCGCCGGGCGCCTGACCATCGTCGAGATAAAGTGCAGCCGGGCGGACCTGCTGGGCGACATGAAATGGCCGGATTATTTCGATTATTGCGACCGCTATTTCTGGGCGGTGCCATTGGGTTTCGACACCAGCCTGTTCGACAGCGAGGCATTGTGGCCGACGCGCACCGGCCTGATCGTCGCCGACCAATATGATGCCGAACTGGTGCGTGCCGCGCCGTTCGAGCCGCTGGCCGCCGCCCGGCGCAAGGCAGAGACGCTGCGTTTCGCCCGCCGCGCCGCCCGCCGCCTGTCGGCGCTGGCCGACCCGGATTATGCGACGAAATTGGGCTGGTAATATCAGAAGAAGGGTGGTCGATGCGCTCGCATCTGGAATTTCGATCGGCAGTTTATGCAGACGATGGGGCGGCCATCGCCCAGGTTCTGGCCGAACGCCTGCCTCATTATGGCTTTCAAGCCCAGCCGATCGTTCAGGAGGATTGGGGCTGGTGCGTTCCGATCGCGCATGAGGCCTTCTCACTGTGGATCGGATGTGGCCACTATCTGGAATATCCTGACGGTGTGCTTTGTTTCATCGAACCTTCACGGCCCTTTGTGAGACGTTGGTTTCGTCGAATCAGCACCATGCAGACGGTAGAAAGGCTGGCTGATGCCCTAGAGGCGATTGTCGACGCCAGTGGCGAAGCGAAGCATATCCGCTGGTGGACTGACGATGAAGTGGCCGCGGGCTAAGCACGGCCACCCGGCGTTTCAGAAAACCGGACCCTGGACCGGGCCTTTGGGCGCTGCGGCGTTGGCCTTGGCGGAATCGAGCGCCTCGACCAAGCCGGGCGTACGGCTGTCCCGTTCGGCATAGTCGCGGGCGGACATGCCAGCGATGGTGTCGCGCTTGTCGGGATTGGCGCCCTGGGCCACCAGCAGACGGACGAGGCCGATGTCGCGCAGCTGCACCGCGCGGATCAGCGGGGTTTCGCCGCTGCCATTGGCCTTGTCGACCTGCGCACCATGGGCGAGCAACAAGCGCACGCCTTCCTCGAACCGGTTCTGCACGGCGAGCAGCAGCGGCGTGGTGCCATTATTGTCGGCAAGGTTCGCATTGGCGCCCTTCGACAGCATGAAGTTGAGCCAGGTCGTGTCGCGGCGGCCGATGACGATGTGCAGCGCGGTTTCGCCGGTGGTGACGTCACGGCTGTTGATGACAGTCGAACCGGGCTTCTGCAGCAGTTCGGTCGCCTTGTCGCCGTCGGCGTCCTTCACCGCCTTGAGGAAGTTGTAATTGTTGGAAAACTGGGCCTGGGCCGCAACCGGGGCCATCAGTGCCAGGGTGATGGCGGCAGGCCGCGCCAGAAACAGCCAGGTGGAAAGTCCGCTCTTCATCCCAATCTTCATCGTCGCGCGCCCCGTTCGATTTGCAAATCGGCCCATAGCAAGGCATGGCAGGCGACACCATGAACAAAGCGCTGATCTCGCTCGCCCTGCCGCTTCTGGCCTTGCTGACGGCATGCAATATGGGGGCTGGCGGCAACGCATCAAGCGGCGAGAGCGAACAGGGCAATCTGGTCGGCGCGCGCATCGGCGCGCCCTTCACCCTGACCGACCAGGACGGCAAGACCGTCCATTGGGACGATTATAAGGGCCAGTATCGGATCGTCTATTTCGGCTACACCTATTGCCCGGATGTCTGCCCGGTCGATCTGCAACGGATCATGCAGGCGTTCAGCGCCTTCGAGAAGGCAGCGCCCGCCCGCGCCGCGAAGGTGCAGCCGATCTTCATCAGCGTCGATCCCAGGCGGGACACGCCGGCGGTGCTGAAAACCTATGTCGCGGCCTTCCACCCGCGCCTCATCGGCCTGACCGGCACGCCCGAGCAGATCGCGAAGGTGGCCAAGGACTTCGTCGTCCTCTACAATGCGGAAAAGCCGGAAGGGGCGAGCGAGTATCTGGTGAGCCACAGCCGCACGCCCTATCTGTTCGGGCCGGACGGCAAGCCGATCGCGCTGGTGCCGGTGGATGATCCGGGCACGCCGGACGTGGACGAGGGCGCACCCGATATCGTCCGCGCCTTTCTCGAAAAATGGGTCAAGTGACATTTGGACTTCTGGGACAAGCCCCTCGACAAGCTGAACCGCGCCGAATGGGAAGCGCTGTGCGACGGTTGCGGCAAATGCTGCCTGCACAAGGCGGAAGATGAGGATACGGGCCGCATCTATCCGACCAATGTCGCCTGTCGACTGCTCGACCGGCATAGCGGCCAATGCACCAACTATCCCGACCGGCGGCGGTTCGTGCCCGATTGCGTGCGGCTGACCCCGGCCAAGGTGAAGCAGATCAGCTGGCTGCCGCGCACCTGTGCCTATCGGCTGCGCGAGGCGGGGCTGCCGCTGCCCGACTGGCATTATCTGGTCTGCGGCGATCGCGAGGCGGTGCATCGGGCCAAGGAATCCGTGCGCGGCTGGACCGTGGCGGAGGCCGATGCGGGCGATTGGGAACATCATCTTGTCGACCGAGAGCTCTGAGGCAGAAATCCTGATCGACGGCGTGGCCATGCCGGTGCGGGTGCGCCGGTCGGCCCGCGCACGCGCTTACAAGCTGACCATCGACGGGCTGCGCGGCGAATTGCGCCTGTCGCTGCCGGCGCGGGCAAACCTCAAGCGCGCGCTGGGCTGGGCGCAGGGGCATGAGGACTGGGTCCGGGCGCAGATGGCGGTGACGCCGGCGGTGACGCTGCTGGGTGACGGCGCGACCTTCCCGCTGGAGGGGCGCGAGGTTCGCATCTGCTGGATCGCGGGGGCGACTCGGACAATCAGGCTGGAGGGCGACCGGCTGATCCTGGGCGGGGCGGCGGAATCGGTCGGTGCGCGGGTGCTGCGCTGGCTGAGGACACGGTCCAAGGCGGTGCTGGAGGCGGAGACGCTGGCGATGGCGCAGGACCATGGCCTGATCGTCGCCTCGGTCGGCACCGGCGACACGCGCAGCCGCTGGGGCAGTTGCACCTCGACCGGGGCGATCCGCTATAGCTGGCGGCTGATCCTGGCGCCGGCCTGGGTGCGGCGATCGACCGTGGCGCATGAGCTGGCGCATCTGCTGCACATGGACCATAGCCCCGCCTTCCACGCCGCCCATGCGCGCATCTATGGCGAGGATCCGCGTCCTGCGCGTGCCTGGCTGAAGGCGCATGGGGCGGGCCTGCACCGCTATCAGGCCTGAACCGATGGCGCGCCGGAAACGCTATCTGACGGCCACCATGCCGGACGGTTATGTGAAGAAGATCGGGCCGACCGCCGACCCCTTCACCCATTATTGGCGGATCGTTGCCATACTGGAAAATGGCAAGACCGAAGTCTTCTGGGGCCATACCCGTTCGCTGGCCGAGGCGAAGAAGAAGCGCGCGGCCGCGCCCGATGGCGCACGGATGCGGGGCTGGAAATCCTATCAGTTCGAGATGGTCGAACTGGTGGAAAGCGCGGATTAGCCCCGATGCGGCCAGGCGCCGTCGGCGCCGCCGCCGGGGCAGTCATGGTCGGCATCGCGCGGATAGGGCAGGCCACAGGCGCTGCAGGTGGCATAATGGCCCTGTTTGAGGCCATGGCCGACCGCGACCCGCTCGTCGAAGACATAACAGTCGCCCTGCCAGCGGCTCTTGGCTTCCGGCATTTCCTCCAGATAGCGCAGGATCCCGCCCTTGAGGTGATAGACTTCGTCAAAGCCGCGCGCCTTGACCAGCGCGGTCGATTTTTCGCAGCGGATGCCGCCGGTGCAGAACATCGCGATCTTGGGGCTGCGGCCTTCGTCGCGCAGCTTCGCGGCGAAATCGTCGAACCAGGCTGGAAATTCGCGGAAGGAGCGGGTGGCCGGGTCGATCGCATTCTCGAACGTGCCGACCGCCACCTCATAGGCATTGCGCGTGTCGATGATGACGGTGTCGGGATCGGCGATCAGCGCGTTCCAGTCCACCGGATCGAGATGGACGCCGGCCTGGTGGGCGGGGTCCAGGTCGCCCGCGCCCAAGGTCACGATCTCCGCCTTCACCTTCACCTTCATCTTGCCGAAGGGGGCACTGTCGGCGGTCGCATATTTCACATCGACATCGGCGCAGCCGGGCAGGGCGCGGATATGGGCGACCAGCCGCTCGATCGCCTCGGCCGTGCCCGCGACCGTGCCGTTGATGCCCTCGCGCGCCAGGATCAGCGTGCCGCAGGTGCCGAGATCGGCGCACAGCGCGCGCAGGTCGGCAGCAGTTGCCTGCGGGTCGGCGAAGGTGGCGAAACGGTAGAGGGCTGCGACGGTGAACATGGGGAGCCCTATAGGCGCTGGCGCGCATACTTGAAAGCCGGGCGAAGAGGGCGCATAGCCGGGCGATGGTTCCCCTTTCGTTCGCAGGTCATGATTTCCTGGCTTTGCCGGAGGCGGCTTTGTTCTGGCCGGCGCAGGGCGCGCTGCTGGTGGCCGACCTGCATTTCGAGAAGGCGAGCTGGTATGCGCGCTTCGGCCAGTTCCTGCCGCCGCACGACAGCGCGGCGACGCTGGACATGATCGAGGCGCTGGTGGCGCGCACCGGCGCGCGGGCGATCTGGTCGCTGGGCGACAGTTTTCATGATGCCGATGGCGCGGCGCGGCTGGACCCGCGGGCGCGGGCGCGATTGCAGGCGCTGACCGAACGGCTCGACTGGCTGTGGATAACCGGCAATCATGACGTCGGCGTGGCGCAGATGCCGGGCGGACGCCGTGCGGTCGAGGCGGAGGTGGACGGCGTCTGGCTGCGGCATGAGGCCGACCCGGCCGATCCCCGGCCGGAGATATCGGGCCATTTCCACCCCAAGCTGCGCCTGTCGCTGCGCGGCCGGCATGTGTCGCGCCGCTGCTTCGTCGGATCGCCGACCAAGCTGATCCTGCCGGCGCTGGGCGCGCTGACGGGCGGGCTGGATGCGGGCCATGGCGAGATACAAAGGGCCGTCGGGCCGGGTGCAATGGCGTTGATACCCGTTTCCGACCGATTGCTGCGCTTTCCGCTGACGTAAGCAAACGCTACGGAAACCGGGCGTTAAATTGTTGCTGCTAGGCAACAGGGCCATGCGGCCATCATCACGCAACTGCGGAAAATGCCCGGAATCACGCGATATATTGCGTTATTCCGACTGTGGCAGCATAATCGCGCATAGTCCCGACCCGGCAAAAAGCCAGGCGGGCCAGGAGAGGATGCACATCATGATGCACAAGAGCCTTTGGCTGCTGTCCGCCGGTGCCGTCGCACTGGCGGGCGCGATGCCGCTTGCCCATGCCCAGGATGCCGCGCCGCAGGCGGCGGTGGACACCGAAAGCGTCGACATCATCGTCACCGCGACCCGCCGTGCCAGCCCACTGTCCGACGTGCCGATCGCGGTATCGGCGGTCGGCCAGCAGGCGATGCAGAATAGCGGCGCCAATGATATTCGCGCGCTCAACCAGCTGGCGCCGTCCCTGCTGGTCTCCTCGACCGGGACCGAGGCCAATGGTTCGGCCCGTATTCGCGGCATCGGCACGGTCGGCGACAATCCTGGCCTGGAAAGCTCGGTCGCGGTGTTCATCGACGGCGTCTATCGTTCGCGCACCGGCGCGGGCCTCAATGATCTGGGCGAGATCGAGCGGGTCGAAGTGTTGCGCGGGCCGCAGGGCACGCTGTTCGGCCGCAATGCTTCGGCCGGCCTGATCAACATCGTCAGCAAGGCGCCCGAATTCACCCTGGGTGGCATGGCCGAGGCGACCTACGGCAATTATGATTATTGGCGCCTGGCCGGGCGCATCACCGGCCCGATCGCCAAGGGGATTGCGCTGAGCCTGGACGGCGTCTGGTCGAAGCGCGACGGTTTCTACGATCTGGTCGATACCAGCGGCAAAAAGGTCGGCGATACCAATGATCGCGACCGCTATTTCCTGCGTGGTCAGGCGCTGATCGAACCCAATGATGCCCTGTCGATCCGACTGATCGGCGATTATACCAATCGCGACGAAAGCTGCTGTGGCGCGGCCTATGTAGAGACGCGCGAACGACGGCCGGCGACCGGCGGCGGCTATAGCACGGCGCCGTTCAACCGCATCGGCGCGATCCTGGCCGGGCAGGGCAGCGTCTTCCCCGCCGATCCCTATGATCGCGAGCTGACCATCACCGAAGGGCGCGACTATGTCAGCAAGCTCAAGGATTGGGGCGTGTCGGGCGAGATCAACTATGATCTGGGCGGCGCGAAACTGACCAGCATCACCGCCTATCGCGACTATAAATCCCGCGACTATGGCGATTATGACTATTCGGGCGCCGACCTTCTCTATCGCGATCCCAACACCTATCGCCAGTTCAAGACCTTCACCCAGGAATTGCGGGCGCAGGGTTCGGCCTTCAACGAAGCGCTCGACTGGCTGGTGGGCGGCTATTACGCCAATGAGAAGCTGACGCTGGAGGATAATATCCGCTTCGGCGCCGACTATGGCCGCTTTGCCGCCTGTCGCCTGATGGCGGGCGCGGGCGTGAACAGCAACTTCACCGCGGCGCAACTGGCGGCCTGCGGCAGCGGCCTGGCCACGTCGGCGCTGATTGGCGGCACGCAGGCAAATCTCAACGCCGGACTGACCGCCGCGCTGATCAATGCCGGGTTGCCGGCCGGCGTTGCGGCGGCGCAGGCGGGGGCGATCTCCACCGGTCTAGGCAATGGCCTGCGCGCGCTGGCGGCGATTCCGGAAGGCACCGGCGACGTTGCCTCCATCTATCGCCAGAAGAGCGAGAATTGGGCGCTCTTCACCCATAATATCATCCACATCACTAAGCGGCTCGATCTGACCCTGGGCCTGCGCTACACCCATGAATCGAAGAAATTCTCTTCGGATTTCAATAACAACAATGCGACTTGCGCGGCCTTGCAGACCTCTTCACTGCCGGCGCTGGCGACCAATGCGTCGCTGGGCAGTGCGGCGGCGCTGGCGGGCGGCATCCTGACGCTTGGCTGCCTTGGCAACGGCTCGACCACGCTCAATGCGCTCGACCTCAACGACAAGATCAGCGACGGCGAGTTCAGCGGCACGGCGGTGCTGTCGTGGAAGCCGATCGACGAGATGCTGGTCTATGGCAGCTATTCCAAGGGCTATAAGGCGGGCGGCTTCAACCTCGACCGCTTCCAGCTGGGATCGACCGGCCTGAACACGGTGCCGGCGGTCTACGCGCCGCGCACCAATGCCGATGTGACGAGCCTGCGCTTTGCCGCAGAGAAGGTCGACGCCTTTGAAATCGGCCTTAAATATACCCAGCCGAAATGGAGCGCGAACATCGCGGCCTTCCGTCAGGAGTTCAAGAATTTCCAGCTGAACACCTTCAATGGCACCAGCTTTGTCGTGCAGAATATCAATGGCTGTGACAGCGCCCTGTCGGCGGCGCGGACCTGCGATTCCGGCGATGTCGGGCCGGGCCTGATCAGCCAGGGCGTGGAATTGGAACTGACCGCTTCACCGGTGCGCCATTTCCGCCTGACCGGCGGCCTGACCTATGCGCGCGCGAAATTCGCCAAGCGGCTGGTCGGCAGCGGCGATGGCAGCGTGCCGCTCGATCCGGCGCTGTTCCTGTTGCCCGGATCGATCAACAGCAATGCGCCGCAACTGGTGACGACCGCGAGCATGGCCTGGACGCCCGATATCGGGTCGAACGGCCTGTCCGCGCTCTTCTACATCGATGGCCGCATGATGAGCGACTATAATACCGGGTCCGACCTGTTCCCGGAAAAGGCGCAGGACGGCTTTGCGGTGTTCAATGCGCGCGTCGGTCTGCGGGGCAAGGACCAGCGCTGGGCGGTCGAATTCTGGGGCCAGAATATCTTCAACCAGGATTATACCCAGGTCGCCTTCAGCAGCCCGCTCCAGTCGAGCAGCCCGGCGACATCGACCACCGGGCAGTTCGCGCAGGGCGCGCCGATGGCGAACCAGCTGATCTCTGCCTACCTGGCCGAGCCCCGCACCTATGGCATTACCTTGCGGGGGCGTTTCTGATCATCCCCAGGCCGCTCCGGGGAACGGGGCGGCTGACGGGGGCGCGTTCGCCGAACAGGGCGGTGCCGACGCGAATGTCGGTGGCGCCCAGCATCAGGGCGGTTTCGAAATCGCCCGACATGCCCATCGACAGGCGCGGGAGGCCCTCTTCCCGCGCCATTTTCGCGAGCAGGGCGAAATAGGGGGCGGGCTCGACATCGGCCGGCGGCACGCACATCAGGCCGAGCAGCGGGATGTCGGCGTCGCGCGCGGCGGCGATCAGCGCCGGGACATCGGCGATCGGACAGCCGCCCTTCTGTTCCTCGGCACCGATATTCACCTGGATGAAGCAGGGCAGGCGCTTGCCTGCGGCGTCCATCGCCTTGGCGAGCGCGGTCAGCAGCGAGAGGCGATCGAGCGAATGGATGACGTCGAACAGGGCGACGGCATCGGCGGCCTTGTTCGATTGTAACTGGCCGACCAGATGCAGGGTCAGATCCGAAAATTGCTCGCGCAGGGCGGGCCATTTGTCCTGGCTTTCCTGGACGCGGTTTTCGCCGAAGACGCGCTGGCCGGCGTGGATCAGCGGAAGGATCGCTTCGGCCGGCTGGGTCTTGGACACGGCGATCAGGCTGATGTCGTCGGCGCTGCGCTGGGTCAGGCGGGCGGCGCGGTCGATCTGATCGCGCAGGGTGGCGAGGCGGGCCGCAGCTTCGGGGATGTCGGTGGTCATGGCGGCTGCTATAGGCGATGGCCATGCACGCCCGCCACCGCAAAAAGCTGCCCGGCCTCTGGCTGATGACCGATGAGCGGGTGGAGGATGCGTCCTTGCTGGCAGCGGCTGCGCGTCTGCCACGCGGGCGCGCGGGAATCGTCTTTCGCCATTATCGCACCGAGGCGGTGAAACGGCGCGCGCTGTTCGAGGCATTGCGGGCGATCGCGCGGCGACGGCGACTGGTGCTGATGCTGGCGGGGGACGCGCGGACGGCGGCGGCCTGGCGCGCGGATGGCTGGCATGGGCGGGATGGGTCGAAAAATTTCCACAGACTTATCCACAGCCAGGCGGCGCATGATCGGCGTGAGCTTCAGGCGGCCGCGCGCGCGGATATGGTTTTCCTGTCGCCGCTGTTCCCGACCCGGTCGCATCCTGGTGCCGGGGCGCTGGGGCGGATCGGCTTTGCGGCGCTTGCGCGGCAGGCGAAGGCGCCGGTGATGGCGCTGGGCGGGGTGAAAGCCAAGCACCGGCATATGCTGCGCGGGATCGGCGCGGTGGGTTGGGCGGCGATCGACGGACTGACCGACCATATATGAATCCGGGTCATGGGCCCTAGCGCGGATGTGGGCCTAATAGCCTGTGGATAAGTCGGGTAGGTTGGAGAGACGCCGTCCATTTTGCGGAGACCCGACATGACCGAACCCACCGACGCGCGCCGATCCTTTGGCGATCTGGCGCCTCATCTGGCGGAAATGACCGACAAGACCCTGTTCGGCGAAGTCTGGGCCGATCCGGCGCTGTCGCCGCGCGACCGCAGCCTGATCACCATCACCAGCCTCATCTCGCTCTATCGCGGCAATGAGCTGCCCTTTCACCTGCAGCGGGCGCTCGACAATGGGCTGACGCGCGCGGAGATCATCGCGACCATCACCCATCTGGCCTTCTATGCCGGCTGGCCGCCGGCGATGACGGCACTGGGGATCGCCCGCAAGCTGTTCGACGATGCGCAGGACTAAGGCGGCGATGGGCGTATTGACGCTGGCCGCCTTCATGCTGGGCGTCGGGGCCGGGCGGCAGGCGAGGGCACAGGCCGCGCCGGATAGGCCGATCGTGCGGATCGCGGAGCTGGAGATCGATCCGGCGCAGATCGAGGATTATAAGGCCTATCTGCGCGAGGAGATTGCCGCATCGGTGGCGCAGGAGCCGGGCGTGCTGTCGCTGTCGGCGGTGGCGATCGCCGGGAAGCCTGCCAGCATCCGCCTGCTGGAAGTCTATGCCAGTGACGCGGCCTATCAGGCGCATCTCAAGACACCGCATTTCCTGAAATATAAGCAGGGCACCGCCGACATGGTGCAGTCGCTACGCCTGATCGAGACGGAGCCGGTCATGCTCTGCGCCAAGGGTGGCGGCAGTTACTGTTGACGCGTTGGAGCGATCGGCATCAGGCGATGCCGATCATGCGTATCCTTGCCCTTTCAGGCGATCAGAATTTGAAGATGGTGCCCAGATAGACGGCCTGGTTGTCCTGGCGTTCGTCGGTCATCGGGGTCAGGCGGCCGGCAACGCTGTTGTTGTAGCGGATGCCCGCCGTCACATTCAGGTTGCGGGTCAGCGAGTAGGAGCTGGCCAGATCCAGCGAATAATCCTTGTCCGCACTGGGGTTGCGGACGGTCGCCGTCGGTTCGCGACGGCTTTCCAGCAGCACCTTGGTGCTGAATCGATCCTTCTTGCCGTCATCCAGCGAGAAATTCTTCGCATCGACCATGGTTTCGACCGGCACCGGGTCCAGCGCCTTGCGGCCGGTATTTTCCGGCAGGGCGAACTTGCGCCAGCCATGCTCGCCGTTCAGGCTGAAGCTGACGGGCGCGATGTTGACCGGGACCACCGAGCGGTTGGCGGCGACGCGATCGACGTCGCTGGCGCGGACCATGACAGTGATCGAGCGCTGGCCGCTGAGCGAACCGCTGGTCGGCGTGAAGCGGAAATTCTGACGACCGGCCGAGGCGGCGATCTTCGCATAGGCCGCAGCCAGACGCGAATCCTTGGTCGTGGGGGTGAAGGAGGATATGCTGCCCAGCGCGCCGAGCGACACCGGGGCTTCCTCACGCATGCGGACGAGATCGGTTGCGGCGCCAAAAGCGGGCGACAGCATGAAGCCAGCGACGGCGATTGCCGAGCCTGCCAATGCCAAATGTCCCCGTTTCACGCGCATGATTCGAATCTCTTCCCCACCGGTTATTTTTCAAGACGCATTAGACACCAAAAAGCGCCATTGACCAGAGGCGCTATCCGCTTTTTGTCTGAGCTGTTGCACAGAGTACACAGACTCCGAGGACGGGTTGCGACGATCCGTGGCGTGTCGGACCCGCGCGCCCCCTTGCCCAATGGCGCGCGTCGACTATAGAAGCGGGGCGTTTTTCGTCTTTTTCAAGCTAGGACATGCCTGATGGTCCGTCGCCTTCCCGTTACCCTTTCCTCCGGTCTTCTGCTGGCTGCGCTCCTGCCGCTTGCCGCATGCGGTGGCGGCGCGAAGGAACGGCCCAAGGCCGATCTGGCCGCGTCGAAGGTCACCACCATCGGCGTCAACGCCTATCTGTGGCGCGCCAGCCTGGACACGCTGTCCTTCATGCCGATGGTGCAGACCGATTCCAACGGCGGCGTCATCGTCACCGACTGGTATACCAATCCCAACACGCCGAGTGAACGGATGAAGGTCACCGTGTCGATCCTGGATCAGGATCTGCGGGCCGACGCGCTGCGCGTGGCCGCCAGCCGCCAGGTCAACCAGAATGGCCAGTGGGTCGATGCCCCGGTGCAGGCCGCGACGGTGCAGAAGCTGGAAGAGATCATCCTGACCAAGGCGCGCGACCTGCGCCGCATGGCGATCGGCTGAACCACCCCTTTCGGGCGCGACTGATACGGTAACGCCCTGTTTTCAAACCATCGGGGCTGGGCTTTTACGGAGCCCAGCCCGCTTGCATTTGTAAGGACATGACATGCAAAGGCGCTTCAACCCGCTGGAGGCCGACGCCCGCTGGCAGGCCGTCTGGGACGAGAAGCAGAGCTTCAAGGCGGACGATGCCTCGACGAAGCCGCGCAGCTACGTGCTGGAGATGTTCCCTTATCCGTCGGGGCGCATCCATATCGGTCATGTCCGCAATTACTCGATGGGCGACGTGCTGGCGCGCTTCCGCCGGATGACCGGCCATGAAGTGCTGCATCCGATGGGCTGGGACGCGTTCGGCATGCCGGCCGAAAATGCGGCGATGGAAAAGAAGGTGCATCCGGGCGAATGGACCCGGTCCAACATCGCCAATATGCGCGCGCAGCTGAAGAAGCTGGGCTTCGCGATCGACTGGAGTCGCGAACTCGCCACCTGCGAGCCGGGCTATTATGGCCATGAACAGGCGCTGTTCCTGGACATGCTGGAATCGGGCCTGGTCTATCGCAAGGAAAGCCAGGTCAACTGGGATCCGGTCGACATGACCGTGCTGGCGAACGAGCAGGTGATCGACGGGCGCGGCTGGCGCTCGGGCGCGCTGGTCGAGAAGCGCAAGCTCAACCAGTGGTTCCTCAAGATCACCCAGTTTGCCGACGATCTGCTGGAGGGCCTCCAGACGCTCGACCAGTGGCCCGACAAGGTGCGGACCATGCAGGAAAAATGGATCGGCAAGTCGGTCGGCCTGCAGTTCAGCTTCAAGCCGGTCGCGCCGTTCGACAGCGCGATCGAGGTCTATTCGACCCGCCCCGACACCATCTTCGGCGCCAGCTTCGTCGCGATCGCGGCCGACCATCCGGTCGCGCAGGCCGTTGCCGCGAACAATCCCGATGCCGTTGCCTTCATCGAGAAGTGCAAGGAAGGCGGCACCACCGCCGCCGAGCTGGAAACGGCGGAGAAGCTGGGCTTCGACACCGGCTTGACGGTTGCGCATCCGTTCGATCCCGATTGGCACCTGCCCGTCTTCATCGCCAATTTCGTGCTGATGGACTATGGCACCGGCGCCGTCATGGGCGTGCCCGCACATGACCAGCGCGACCTCGACTTCGCGCGCAAATATATGCTGCCGGTCGAGCGCGTCGTCGCGCTGGACGGCGAAGCCGACAAGCCGATCCATGACGAGGCCTATACCGGCCCCGGCCATCTGGTTAACTCGCGCTTCCTGGACGGCATGGCGGTCGAAGCCGCCAAGGCCGCCGTCATCGCCCGCGCCGAGGGCGAAGGCTGGGGCGCGGGCAAGACCGTGTTCCGCCTGCGCGACTGGGGCGTGTCGCGCCAGCGTTACTGGGGCACCCCGATCCCGGTCATCCATTGCGATGATTGTGGTGTGGTGGGCGTGCCCAAGGACCAGCTGCCGGTGAAGCTGCCTGAGGATGTGACCTTCGACATTCCTGGCAATCCGCTGGATCGTCACCCGACCTGGAAGCATGTCGATTGCCCGTCCTGTGGCAAGCCGGCGCGGCGCGAGACCGACACGCTCGACACCTTCGCGGATTCGAGCTGGTATTTTATCCGCTTCGCCAGCCAGCCCGACGACAAGCCGTTCGATCGTGCGACGGTCGAGCAGTGGCTGCCGGTCGGCCAATATATTGGCGGCGTTGAACATGCGATCCTGCATCTTCTCTACGCCCGTTTCTGGACCCGCGCGCTGCAGCATATGGGCCAGCTCGGCTTTGCCGAGCCGTTCACCGGCCTGTTCACCCAGGGCATGGTGACGCACGAGACCTACAAGGCCGGCGATGGCAGCTGGCTGTCGCCGCAGGAGATCAAGAAGTCCGGCGACGACTATATCCATATCGAGAGCGGAGCGCCGGTGAGCGTCGGCCGCGTCGAGAAGATGTCCAAGTCGAAGAAGAATGTCGTCGATCCCGATGACATCATCGAGCAGTATGGCGCCGACGCCGTACGCTGGTTCATGCTGTCGGACAGCCCGCCCGAGCGCGACCTGCCCTGGACCGAGGCCGGCATCGAGGGCAGCTGGCGCTTCGTCAACCGCGTCTGGCGCCTGTTCGGCGAAGCCGATGCGGCGGCAGAGGGCCAGGACAAGGCGCTGGACCGCAAGCTGCACCAGACGATCGACGGCGTCGCCAAGGATATCGAGGCGCTGGGCTTCAACAAGGCCGTCGCCAAGATCTATGAGCTGGTGAACGCGATCGAGAAGGCCAAGCCGTCGGCCAGCCGCACCGCGGCGATCCGCGCGCTGGCGCTGCTGGTGGCGCCGATGACCCCGCATCTGGCCGAAGAGGGCTGGGCCGAGATGGCGCAGCCGGGCCTGATCGCCGAAGCCGCCTGGCCGGCGGTCGATCCGGCGCTGCTGGTCGAGGATGAAGTGACCATCGCCTGCCAGGTGATGGGCAAGCTGCGCGACACCATCACCGTCCCCAAGGGTACGCCGAAGGACGAACTGGAAAAGCTGGCGCTGGCCGCGCCGAACGTCGTTCGCACGCTGGATGGCGCCACCCCCAAGAAGGTGATCGTGGTGCCCGACCGTCTGGTCAATCTGGTCATCTGACCTGTGCCCGTCACCCCGACCTTTGGTTCGACAAGGGCGGGGTGACGGGATAAGGATCATGCCCATGAAGCGCATCCTTCCCCTCGTCGCCCTCACTCTTCTTACCGCCTGCGGGCTGCGCCCGGTCTATGGCGGCGGCAGCCATGGCGCGGTGGCGCAGGGGCTGGGCCATGTCGAGGTGCAGGATATTGCGGGCAAGGGCGGCTGGTTGATGCGCAATGCGCTCAACGACCGGCTGGGCGCGATCAGCAATGGTTCCGGCCCCAGCTACAAGCTGGTGGTGAAGCTGGATGACCAGATCAGCGGTTTCGGTTTGCGGTCCGACGCGGCCATCACCCGCGAGCGGCGCACGCTGCGGGCGCGCTATCAGCTGATCGACGAAGCGACCGGCGCGCAGGTGCTGGACGATAGCGCCGGGTCGGACGCCGGCATCAACGCGACGTCGAGCGAATATGCGACGATCGCGGCGGAAGACACGGCGCTGGAGCGGCTGTCGGAGATCGTTGCCGACCAGATTGTCACCCGCCTGGCGCTGTATGCGACGCGCAAGGAAGGCGCCCAGGTGGCGCCATCGTCGGCCCCATCGTCGGCGGCATCGACCGGCCAGTGAAAGCCAATCGCGGCCAGATAGAAAAGGCGCTCGATGCGCCGCCGTCGGATATCCGCTTCTTCCTGCTCTATGGTCCTGACGAGGCGGGCAGCACCGCGCTTGCCAAGCGGCTGGAGCGGGCGATGGGGCCGGGGGCCGAGCGGGTCGATCTGGACGTGGCCACGCTGCGCGAGGATCCGGCACGGCTGGCGGACGAGGCGGCGTCCTTCTCCATGTTCGGCGACAAGCGCTGGGTGCGGATCAACGGCATGGGCGATGAATCGCTGCCGGCGGTCACGGCGTTGCTGGAGGCGGAGGCGGCGGGCAATCCGGTGATCGCGATCGCGGGCGCGCTCAAGGCGACGTCGAAGCTGGTCAAGCTGGCGCTCGACCATAAGGGCTGCATGGCCTTCATCTCCTATCAGCCCGATGCCCGCGAGGCGGAGCAGATCGCGATGGCGACCGCGCGCGAGAACGGCCTGCGCCTGCCGCAGGAACTGGCGCGCCGCATCGTCGACCTGGCCAATGGCGACCGGGCGCTGATGGGAATCGAGATCGAGAAGCTGGTCCTCTATCTCGACGCCGCGCCGGAACAGCCGCGCGAGGCGACGGCGGAGGCGCTGGACGCATTGTCGGCCGACAATCCCGATTCCGATGCGGCGCCGCTGGTCAATGCGGTGCTGGGCGGCGACCTTCGGGCGATGCACAAGGAACTCAACAATCTGGCGGAGATCGGCGCGGCCATGGCGTCGGTGATCCGGCCGCTGCTGACCCGTGCCATGCTGATCGCCAATATCCGCGCCGATTTCGACAGTAGCGGACGGCTGGAGGCGGCGGTGGAATCGGCCGGCAAGGCGGTCTTCTGGAAGGAGAAGGGGCTGGTCACCCGCCAGGTGCGGCTCTGGGACGCGACCGGTATCGCCCGCGTCATCCAGCGCCTGGCCCAGGCCGAACGGTCCAGCCGTGGCGGCAAGGGGCTGGGCGACCTGCTGGTGCGGCACGAGCTGCTGGCGATCGCCCGACAGGCGGCGCGCGAGCGGGCCTGATCGCGGACTTGATAAGGGCTTCGGCGGACGCCATATTGCGGCCATGGAAAAGCTGGACCTGAGCGAAGCCGAATGGCGTGCGCGCCTTTCCCCCGAACAATATCATGTGCTGCGCGAAGCGGGCACCGAACGGGCCTTCACCGGCAAATATAACAGCAACAAGGCGGACGGCGTCTATTATTGCGCCGGTTGCGGCGCGGAGCTGTTCGATGCCGAGGAAAAATATGACAGCGGGTCGGGTTGGCCCAGCTTCACCGCGCCGGTCGATATCGACGCGGTCGAGGAAATTCGCGATGCCAGCCATGGCATGATCCGCACCGAGGTGCGCTGCGCCACCTGCGAGGGCCATCTGGGCCATGTCTTCCCTGACGGCCCCGGCGTCAACGGCCTGCGTTACTGCATGAACAGCGCGTCGCTGGATTTCAAGTCGCGCGACGACGCGGAATAAGAACGACAGAGGGACGGACCGCTGCGGGGCGGGGCAGCATGTCCTGCCCGCCCCGGCTTGTTCGGACCTCCACCGATAATATTCATCGCGGGTAAAGCCGCATCATCCTTACAGACCGGGGAGTTTTCCGGACGAGCGCCCTGATTTGCGCTGGTCCGGGCCGGTAATAGCGCGTATCCGGGGCGGCAAATGGCACGATCTGACAAGAGCAAGAAGGCGCCGGGCAAGGCGAAGAAATGGCTGGTGCGCGGGCTCAAGATCGGTCTGGTCGGCGCCTTTGCCGGTCTGGTCGCGATCGGCGTGGCCGTGTTCATCGCGATGCAGTCGCTGCCCGATTATAACAGCCTCAAATCCTCCCCCAATGGCCAGATGATCCGCGTCCATGCGGCGGACGGATCGGTCATCGTCTCCCTGGGGCCGAGCTTCGGCCGCTGGCTGAGCTATGACCAGATTCCCTCGGTCATGGTCGATGCGATGGTGTCGACCGAGGATCGCCGTTTCTACATGCACCCCGGCGTCGATCCGGTCGGCATGGCACGCGCGGCCTGGGTCGCGCTGGAACGGCGGGGCAGCGGCCGGCGCTGGCAGGGCGCGTCGACCATCACTCAGCAGGTTGCGCGCAACATCTTCCTCAACAACAGCTATAGCTGGGGCCGCAAGGTCCGCGAGATGGTGCTGGCGATGGCGCTGGAGCGCAAATTCTCCAAGCAGCAGATCCTGGAACTCTATCTCAACAAGGTCTATTTCGGCGGCGGCGCCTATGGCATCGACGCCGCCAGCCGCAAATTCTTCGGCCATCCCGCACAGAGCCTGGACCTGCCCGAGGCGGCGATCATCGCTGGCCTGGTGAAGGCGCCGTCCAGTTACTCCCCCACCGCCGATGCCGAGGCCGCGATCGGCCGCGCCGGCGTGGTGCTCGACCTGATGCAGGAAAATGGCAAGATCAGCGCTACCGATCATGCCAATGCCAATCTGGACGGCGTGCGCATGGCGCCCGAGCCGCCGCAGAACAGCGTGCGCTATTTCACCGACTGGGCGCTGCCGCAGCTCGATACGCTGATCGACGAGCCCAATGAGCCGCTGGAAGTCTATACCACCATTGACCTTGGCATGCAGAATGCGGCGACCGCTGCAGTGAAGGCCAATGTGTCGAACGGCATGCAGGGCGCGCTGGTCAGCCTGGACCGCGACGGGGCGGTGCGCGCCATGGTCGGCGGGCTCGACTATGTGACGTCCAACTATAACCGTGCGACGACCGCCGTGCGTCAGCCCGGTTCGGCCTGGAAGATCTTCGTCTATATGGCGGCGCTGGAGGCAGGCTATACGCCCGATACCGGCGTTACCGATGAGCCGGTGACGATCAATGGCTGGAGCCCGCGCAACAGCAATGGCCGCTTTGCCGGCGCGATCGATATCCGCACCGCCTTTGCCTATTCGATCAACACGGTCGCGGCGAAGCTGGGCGTGGAGGTCGGCTTCCCGACCGTCGCCGACATGGCGCGCCGCTTCGGCATCACCACGCCGATCAACACCCACCCCTCGATGGTGCTGGGCACGTCGGATGTGCGGCTGATCGACATGACCCGCGCCTTCGCCTCGATCGCGCGCAAGGGCGTGGCGGTGACCCCCTATGGCATCACCAAGGTGACGACCGCCGACGGGCGGATGCTCTACCAGCATCAGGATGACACCAGCCGCGTGCTGGTGGCGCCCTGGGTCGCGGCGGGCATGACCGACCTGATGCAGACGGCGGTCAGTACCGGCACCGGCAGGGCGGCGCAGATCGGTCGCCCGGTCGCGGGCAAGACCGGCACCACCAACAGCGGCAAGGATGGATGGTTCCTGGGCTTTTCCAGCGGTATCACCACCGGCGTCTGGGTCGGCCGGGATGACGCCAAGGCGGTGCCTTCGCTCTATGGCGGTCGCGCGCCCGCCCACGCCTTCGCCGATTATATGAAGGTCGCCGTCGCCAAGCGGCCGGTGGAGCAGTTCGAGACCCAGGTCACCCTGCCCGAATGGCAGCTGGAGCCGGACGAGGAAGCCTATTACGGCCAGCCGGACAACGGCATGGAAGGCGGCATGATGGTCGATGAAAATGGCCTGCCGATCGACCGTGCCCGGCCGGCCGGCAGCGAGGCGGAGGATGGCGAGGAGGCGGCCCAGCCCGATCCGGCCGATCGCCCCGCGCCGCCGCGCCTGGACCAGCAGTGGATCGACAATGTGCTGGGCCGCACGCCGCGCCAGCGCCAGCCGGCCCAGCAGCAGCGACCCGACAATCCCTGATCTTGTGCCTCAGCGTCCCTGACGGGGCGCTGAGGCGGCCAGCCGGACCGGATCGAGCGCACCGGTATCGGGCAGCAGGAAATCGACCTTGCCCCGGCCGAAGTCGATTGCCACCCGGTCGAACAGCCGCAGCGCGTTCATCCCCAGCATCAGCGCGGGCTTGTCGGCCAGGCCCAGCTCGGCAAAGGGGCTGGCCTCGGCGAACAGCACTGGCACGCCGGTCAGCTTGACCCGGCCCATGCGCACGAAATCCAGCCGCCCGACATCGCCGGTCAGCGTGTCGCCGGTCACGCTGATCAGGCTGGCCTGCAGCAGTTCGGGCGCGCGCTTCTTGCGCACCAGCTTGTCGCGCAGCGCCAGATTGCCGACGCTGAAATTGGCGCCGGTATCCAGGATGATGTTCACCTTCATCCCGTTGACGTCGGAATCGAGCAGGATCAGCTGTCCCTTGCGCCGGCGCGCCTCGACGATGATCGCATCGGGATCGCGCGGGGGCAGGCGGCGGCTTTCGCTGATCTCCATCCGACCGGTGCGGAAATTGAGCAGCACCCGCTTGGCATGCAGGCTGTCGAGGCCGAGCAGCCCGGCGGCGCCCAGATGCTCGCCGTTCAGCACCGGCGCCTCTATATCATCCACCGTGGTTGCGCCGAAGCCAAGCCGGGGCACGGCGACGGTCGGCACCTCCGCCTTGCCGGTCATGCTGAGGATGGTGACGATCCGCCGATTGGGCAAGGCGAGCCGGTCGGCCAGGTCGCGGGCGATGACCGTGCGCTGCGAGCCGGTGTCGATCACGAAGTTCCACGGCCCCTTGCCGTCGATATTGATGGGAATGGTGACGCGATCGTCGAGCGAGGGGCCGGTGCGGATGACGGTAGGCGGTATGTCGGGATCGAGCGGGGGGCTGTCCTGCGCGGCGAGTGGCAGCGCGGTGAGCGCGCCCGTGGCGATCGCCATCAGGGCACGGAAATAACGCATTTCCTCATCCTTCCGATATTTTATGTCTCATCATATCATGGGGCAGGATATGTCGTCCATCGCCGCAGATGGGGCACCACCTGTCGAAAATCCCCGGATAGCCGATGATTTCAGGCGGAATAGGGAAATGTCCTCGCTTGACTTGGGGGCCGGGCGCTCGCTAAACGCCGACTATTCCCCTCGCCCGTCCGGCGCGAGGCTTTCCCGAGACATTGACCGGGCAAAATCTCCTTTCTTACCCGGCTATTCTATCCCTCACTCCATCGGACCGACTCGCAATGCATCTCAAGGACCTCAAGAAGACAGTTCCCGCCGACCTCGTCACCATGGCGGAAGAACTGGGCGTCGAGGGCGCATCGACCCTGCGCAAACAGGATCTGATGTTCGCCATCCTGAAGGCCGAGGCCGAAAATGGCGCGCAGATCATGGGTGAGGGCACGATCGAGGTGCTGCCGGACGGCTTCGGCTTCCTGCGCAGCCCGGAGGCGAATTTCCTCGCTGGTCCCGACGACATCTATGTCTCGCCCAACCAGGTCCGTCGCTTCGGCCTGCGCACCGGCGACACGGTCGAAGGCGAGATCCGCGCGCCCAAGGATGGCGAGCGTTATTTCGCCCTGACCAAGCTGCTGTCGGTCAATTTCGATGATCCGGACGTCGTCCGCCATCGCGTCAATTTCGACAACCTGACCCCGCTCTATCCCGAGCAGAAGCTGCGCCTCGACACGCTGGACCCGACCATCAAGGACAAGTCGGCCCGCGTCATCGACATCGTCTCGCCGCAGGGCAAGGGCCAACGTACCCTGATCGTCGCGCCGCCGCGCGTCGGCAAGACGGTGATGCTGCAGAACATCGCCAAGGCCATCACCGACAATCATCCCGAAGTCTTCCTGATCGTCCTGCTGATCGACGAGCGACCGGAAGAAGTCACCGACATGCAGCGCAGCGTGAAGGGCGAGGTCGTTTCCTCGACCTTCGACGAGCCTGCCACCCGCCACGTCCAGGTCGCCGAAATGGTGATCGAGAAAGCCAAGCGACTGGTCGAGCACAAGAAGGATGTCGTCATCCTGCTCGACTCGATCACCCGCCTCGGCCGCGCCTACAACACCGTCGTGCCCTCGTCGGGCAAGGTGCTGACCGGCGGTGTCGATGCCAACGCGCTGCAGCGCCCGAAGCGCTTCTTCGGTGCCGCGCGCAACATCGAGGAGGGCGGCTCGCTCTCGATCATCGCGACCGCGCTGATCGACACCGGCAGCCGCATGGACGAAGTCATCTTCGAAGAGTTCAAGGGCACCGGCAACTCGGAAATCGTGCTGGACCGCAAGGTTGCGGACAAGCGCATCTTCCCGGCGCTGGACGTCGGCAAGTCCGGCACCCGCAAGGAAGAGCTGCTGGTCGAGAAGCCGACGCTCAGCAAGATGTGGGTGCTGCGCCGTATCCTCATGCAGATGGGCACGGTCGACGCGATGGAATTCCTGCTCGACAAGATGAAGGATTCCAAGACCAACGAAGATTTCTTCGCGACCATGAACCAGTAAGCGCGGCGGCGGCTGCGCGGATGTGCGGCCACCCTGCCATATATTTTGCGGTGAGAGCCGGGCCATGTATATGGTCCGGCTTTCTTCATTTTCACATACAGGGACGTTAGGCCGTCATGCTCGACCTTATCGCCACCGCCGCTTCGGCCGCCCAGGGGCTCGGCTCCCCGGCGGATATCTGGCAGCATATCGTCAACGACTTCAGCAATATCGGGACGCCCAGCGCCCTGGCCGCTTTTGGCCAGGTGTTGATGATCGATATCCTGCTGGCGGGCGACAATGCGATCGTCGTTGGCGCGCTGGCCGCCGGCCTGCCGCCCAAGCAGCGCCAGCAGGTCATCCTGATCGGCATCATCGCCGCGCTGGTGCTGCGCATCGGCTTCGCGCTGGTGGTCAGCCAGTTGATGCAGATTGTCGGCCTGATCCTGGCCGGCGGCCTGCTGCTGCTGTGGGTCAGCTGGAAGATGTGGCGCGAGCTGCGGCCCAATGCCGGGGCGCATACGCCTGACGATCCGAGCGACGATGATGTGTCGGGCGTGCGCCCGGCCAAGAGCTTTGCCGCCGCCGCCTGGTCGGTGGCGATCGCCGACGTCAGCATGAGCCTGGACAATGTGCTGGCCGTGGCCGGTGCAGCGCGCGATCATCCCGGCATCCTGATCATCGGCCTGATCCTGTCGGTGGCGATGATGGGCATCGCGGCGAACATCATCGCCAAATATATCGAACGCTTCCGCTGGCTGGCCTATCTGGGCCTGGCAGTGATCGTCTATGTTGCCTGCTCGATGATCTATGATGGCATCATGGATCGGTCGGTGGGCGTTTTGACGCTCTTCTGATCGATCCTCTCGACGCTATCGCAATCGGCCCGCCCACGCTCAGTCGTCGGCGGGCCTTTTCATGCCTGCCGGCCGCCAGGGATGGCCGATCCAGCGCGCCACGGCATCGCGCAGCCCCCAGCGCAGATTGATGCGTCGCTCGGTGATACCTGGCAGGCTCCACAGGTCTAACCCTACCAGCGGACGGAAGGGGTTGCGCCGGCCATAGGCCCAGAGTTCGACGCGAGTGGAACGCTGCGTCGCTTCGCCACGCGCATGGAAGCCGAATGTGTCGGCGATCACCAATGTGTTGGCCGGCACCGGAAACTTGCGCGGCGGCGGCAGGCCAAGACCGGCCAGCTCGGTTTCCTCGATCCGCAGCGATCCGCGGGCCGACAGGCGGCAATCACCATCGCGTGCTGTCAGGCTGCGCTGCTTTTCCCATGTCGCGCGCGCCGGAGTCAGTCGGTGCGATCCGGGCACATAGGTGAAGGGGCCACCTTCGGTCGGGACGTCCTCCAGAAACAGCCAGGCCTTCATCGCGGGATGGAAGGTATCAGCATGCAGTCGGGTCTGCGGATCAGGCGCGCCGTCCCGTCGATGGGTAAGAATGGTCTGGATGTAGATCAGCGGCTCTACGTTAAAGCTTGCTGCATAGCGCGCCAGCGCACGCCAGCGAGGGTGACCTAGGAAGTTTGCCAATGCCGGGATGGCGCGCTGGGCAGCACCGTCCACCGCATAACGGCGGGTGATGGTATGGCCCTGTGCCATTTCACGTGGAACAGCCTGATAGGCTGCAATCTGCTCCTGCAAGGCGGCAAACTGCTCCGGCGGCAGGAAGTCGCGAATCTCGATGAAACCGTCGCGATCAAAGGCGAGGCGATCAGCCGGGGATAGAAGAGCGGCCAATCGCGATCGACGGCGGGCAGTCATGCACTGGGCGAGCCTGACGCGCCCGACATGCAGACCGAGTGCGTTGAGCCGGGGGGAGCCGATCAGGGGATTGTCGAGGAAGGATTTGGCGCCCGTCGCCAATTGCAGGGTCCACCAGGGAAGCAGCAGCAACCTGGTCAAGATATGTGGCATATTCTTCTTATTGGACAGGATCATCGCCTTGGCAAATACTGCAATTGCGAACCGATGGGTAAGGCTTTTCCCATGGTGTCCCAAAAAGAAGAGGGTGGTTCATGCTCTCTTTTCCGCAGTGTCTTGGGAGGGTGACCATTCGCCTGCGCCATTATTGGAATGTCATCTGAAACGCGAACGACCGGGAATTGCCGTTGTGGCAATTCCCGGTCGGAGGAGGTTGAACCGGATCGACGCTTCGGGTTGCTGCGATCCGGTCACACTTACTGGCTTCAGGCAACGGTCCTGCGATCGACGGTCTGCGCGAACTTGACCTTATCCTTTGCGACCAGTTCGGGCAGCTTGGTACAGATCATCATGTCCTGCAGGGCCGAGCCAACGCCACCGCCCATCCAGCCACCATATTCAACCTTGGTGATGGCCATGCCGGCATCCCACACCATCTTTTCGATCAGCTGGCGGTCAAAGGCGATGAAGGCCAGCGGATCATCCTTGTGACCGATGAGAACATCGCCACCATCTTCGAAAACATGGTCTTCGAACGGGAATACCGACTGTCCCTGTTCGATCATGTGCCGAGAATAGCGATTCAATTCAAAGCAGGTCATGAGGAAGCGGCCGCCGGGAACCATCATGCTGGAAATGAATTTGAGCAGGCCGCCGAAATCTTCCTTGGTGACATGGGTGAAGACGGAGAAGGCATAGCCATCGGTGAAATGCGATGCATATTCCTTCGACAATTGCGCTTTGGGTTTCCGAACCTCGTTGCCGATGAACTGATCATAATGATCATTGCTGTCATCGATCAGCTCGAACTTGGTATTGTTGAACCGGGTCGCAATCTCGCTCCGGCAGAAATCGATGACCGGGGGCATGATGTCCATCCCGACGATTTCGGCCAATGGATGCGTCTTGCGCAGAGACGCCAGGCCTCGACCGATACCGCAGCCGAAATCGAGAATTCGACTGTCATTAGTAATCGGCAGAAGGTGGCGCATATAATGGGCCGATGCGTCTCCAACACTTTCTGGATCAGTGCCGCCAACCCAATCATTCATGGGGCTTTTACGCATGAGTTCGAACAACTCTACGGTGGACTGCATCGATTACTCCTCTGTTCGCATTATCATTTGTACGGTCGCGTACAATGTGGTTCGGACGTCTTGAGAGAACATTCTTTATAATTTTCAATCAATGACATGCTTGAAACATGTCATTTTGGCCGATTGAAATGGGTTGATGCCTCAGATGCTTGGCCATTCATAGTCAATCATTTGGCATGTGATGTCGTTTACGGAATAAAAATTGTGCTGCCGGTCGTCTGGCGCCCTTCCAGTGCGCGATGGGCATCCGCGGCATCGGCGAGAGCGAAGCTCTGGCCGATCTGCGCTGACACGATCCCGCGCGCCATGCGATCGAATAGCCGCTCAGCGGTGTTGGCCAGATCCTCGGCCGTCGCGACGTAGTCGAACAGGGTCGGGCGGCTGACATAGAGCGAGCCGTTGCGGCTGAGATCGAGCAGGCTGATCGGCGGGACGGCACCCGACGCATTGCCATAGCTGACCAGCAGGCCGCGGCGGCGCAGGCTGGCGAGCGAGGCGGCCCAACTGTCCTTGCCGACGCCATCATAGGCAACGGCGACACCCTTGCCGTCGGTCAGGTCGCGCACCTGCGCAGCCAGATCGTCGAGCGGACCGGACAGGCTATGGTCAGCATTTACCCTGGCTGCCTTTTCGGGCGATCCGCTATGGGCGATCACGACCACGCCCTTGTCGCGCAGCCAGGGCACCAGTACCGATCCGACACCGCCGGCGGCGGCATGGACCAAGGCGACATCGCCGGGCAGCAGGTCGATCATGTCCTCGGCCAGATAACAGGCGGTCATGCCCTTGAGCATCATTGCGGCGGCATCGCGCGTGCTGACTGCATCGGGGATGCGCACCACGCGATCGGCCGGAACGATGCGGTGGGTGGCATAGGCGCCCAGGCCGGCGGCGCAGCCGACCTTGTCGCCCACGGCAATGCCGCTGACGCCCGCACCAACCGCAACGACGTGGCCCGCACCTTCCGATCCCAGCGTCAGGGGCAGGGGGGCGGGGTAGAGGCCGGTGCGATAATAGGTGTCGATGAAATTGAGGCCGACCGCATCCTGCGCGATCAGCACCTCGCCTTCACCGGGCGTGCCCGGATCGAAACGCTCGCGCTCGATCGACTCGGGCCCGCCATGGGCCCGGACGATCATCCGCCATGCATCCCCCGACATCAGGCGAGCGTCTGCGCGAAGAAGTCGGCGGTGCGACGGTCGGCCAATTGCGCGGCTTCCTCGACGCGGCGATCGCCCATCTCGGCGGCGAAGCCATGATCCAGCCCTTCATAATCATGCAGGGTGACGTGACGGTTGTCCTTCAGCCCGTCATGCATCTTGGCCTGGACGTCGGCGGGGACGAAGCCGTCATGGGTCGGGATATGCAGCATGGTCGGCTTGCCGATGGCATGCTGTTCGCCCAGCAGCCCGTCGATGCCTACGCCATAATAGCCGACAAAGGCATCGCCATCGGTGCGGCAGGCGGTCATGAAGGCAACGCGGCCGCCCAGGCAATAGCCGACGACGCCGACCTTGGCCGGGCCTTCCAGCATCGCGCGCGCGGCGCGGATGGTCGCCTCGATATCGCGGACGCCCTGATCCTGGTTGAAGCGGGGGATATAGTCGAGCGCCTGCTGCATTTGTTCGGGGATGTCAGCGTCCAGCTCGATATGCGGATCGATGCGCCAGAACAGGTCGGGCGCGATCGCCAGATAACCGGCGCGGGCCCAGCTGTCGCACTTGCGGCGGATGCCTTCATTGACGCCGAAAATTTCCTGGATGACGATGATCGCCGCCTTGGTCGGGCTGTCGGGCGTGGCGACATAGGCGTCGAACTGGCCGTCGCCTTCCAGCGTCTTGATCGGAATATAGTCTGCCATGGGATATCCTTCCGCCTTGGGGAGTCTGTTGGTCGAGGCGCATATTGGCGCCTTGGGCGAGGGGCGCAAGCGCGCTGTCGCGCCCAAAAAATTTGCCATCGCCGGCCTGTTTGCGGCATGAGATGGAGCGACAGGCGGATGACCGCGACAGGGAAGGGCAGTAGATGAAAGTGACCGTCGACGTGGATTGCACCCCGGCCGAGGCGCGCGCCTTTCTGGGCCTGCCGGACGTCAGCCCCATCCACGACAAATATATCAAGACGATGCTCGACAGCATGGACGGTATTGGCAGCGTCGAGCAGATGGAGACGCTGTTCAAGAGCTTCTCGCCGATGGGCGATGCGGGCGTGCGGCTGTTCAAGCAGATGATGGATATTGGCCTGTCCGGCATGGCGGGCAAGAATGGCGACAAGAAGGATTAAGTGAGCGAGACGATCTTCGCCCTGTCGAGCGGTGCGCCGCCGGCGGGGATTGGCGTGGTGCGCGTCAGCGGCCCGATGGCGGGCAATGCGTTGCAGGCGCTGGCCGGGCGACTGCCCACCCCCCGCATGGCGAGCCTGGCGCTGCTGAGCGATCCGCGCGACGGTGCGCCGCTCGACCGGGCGCTGCTCTTGTGGTTGCCGGGACCGGGCACCGTGACGGGCGAGGATATGGCCGAGCTACATTGTCATGGCGGCCGTGCGGTGATCGCGGCGGTCGAGGCAGCGCTGGGCGCGATGCCAGAGTTGCGCCGCGCAACTGCGGGCGAGTTCACCCGTCGTGCCTTTGCCCGTGGCCGCATGGACCTGAACGAGGTCGAGGGACTGGCCGACCTGCTGGCGGCGGAGACGCAGCAGCAGCGGCGTGCGGCGCTGGCGATGATGGAGGGCCATTTCTCGCAGCGGATCGACGGCTGGCGGATGCGGCTGCTCGACCTGTCGGCAATGGCTGAAGCGGCGCTCGACTTCTCCGACGAGGATGATGTGCCCGATGCCGATATCGAGGCGCGGATCGGGCAGGGGGTGATGGCACTGGCGGATGATGTCGGCGCGCTGTTATCCGCACCTTCTGCCGAGCGGCTGCGTGACGGCATTCGGGTGGTGTTGGCCGGGCCGCCCAATGCCGGCAAGTCGACCTTGCTCAACCGGCTGGTGGGGCGCGAGGCGGCGATCGTGTCCGACATTGCCGGCACCACCCGCGACCGGATCGAGGTGCCCGCCGCGATCGGCGGCACCGCCTTCCTGTTCACCGACACGGCCGGGCTGCGCGACGAGACCGGCGATGCGATCGAGGCGATCGGCATCGATCGCGCACGCGCCGCGCTGGAGGCGGCGGATATCATCCTGTGGCTGGGCGACCCGGCCGAGGCGCCGCGCGAGGATGCGCTGCTGATCGCGGCGCAGAGCGATGTCGCGCTATATGGTTCCGACCGGCTCGGCCTGCGTCTGTCGGCGCGGACGGGGGAGGGGGTGGACGCGCTTGTGACGATGCTGCTCGATCGGGCGGCGACGCTGCTGCCGGGCGAGGGCGACTATGCCCTGCATGCGCGGCAACGGGACGGCGTGCGCCAGCTGCACGATCATCTGCTCGCGGCAGGAGTAGCCCGCGACCTGCTGGTGCTGGCGGAGGAATTGCGACTGGGGCGGCGGACGATCGATGCGCTGACCGGACAGGCAGGGACCGAGGATATGCTCGACCGTCTCTTCTCGGGATTCTGTATCGGGAAGTGAGCGAAATTTACGCGTGTGATGGCTGATAGTGCGATGTTCCACGTGGAACGCTTTTGACCGCAGGCCCCCGAATCTGATATGGGGCCGCCATGCGAACAAGCTATGATGTGATCGTGGTCGGTGGCGGCCATGCCGGCTGCGAGGCGGCCGCTGCGGCAGCGCGCAAGGGTGCGGCGGTGGCGCTGCTGACCTTCGAGCGGGCGACCGTGGGTGCCATGTCCTGCAACCCGGCGGTCGGCGGTCTGGGCAAGGGCCATCTGGTCCGTGAAGTCGACGCGCTCGACGGGTTGATTGGCCGCGCCGCTGATGCCGGCGCGATCCATTATCGTATGCTCAACAGCAGCAAGGGCGCCGCCGTGCAGGGGCCGCGCGTACAGGCCGACCGCAAGCGCTACAAGGCGGCGATCCATCAGATGCTCGACGCCCAGGCGGGACTGGAAATCGTCGAGGGCGAGGCCGTGGGCCTTATCGTCCGGGAGGGCACTGTGGCGGGTCTGGCGCTGGCCGATGGCCGGACGCTGGAGGCGCCTTCGGTCGTGCTGGCGACCGGCACCTTCCTGGGCGGCAAATTGTTCCGCGGTGAGGATGTGGATGTCGGTGGCCGCACCGGCGAGCGGGCGGCAACGGCGCTGGGCGTGCAGTTGCGCGAGATGGGCCTGCCGATCGGGCGGTTGAAGACGGGGACGCCGCCGCGCATCGACGGCCGCACCATCGACTGGGCAGTGCTGGAGGAGCAGGCGTCGGACGGCGAGGGCTGGACCATGTCGCCGCTGTCGGATCATCGGCCGCTGCCGCAACTCGCCTGTGCCATCACCCGCACCAATGAACGGACCCATGCGATCATCCGCGAAGGGCTAGGGCGCTCGCCCCTGTTCAGCGGCGCGATCGAGGGGCGGGGGCCGCGCTATTGCCCGTCGATCGAGGACAAGGTGATCCGCTTCGGCGATCGCGACGGCCATCAGATCTTCCTGGAGCCCGAAGGGCTGGACGATGCGCTGGTCTATCCCAATGGCATCAGCACTTCGCTGCCGGCTGACGTGCAGCTGGCGATGATACGATCGATGCGCGGGCTGGAGCAGGCGGAGATCGTCGTGCCGGGCTATGCTGTCGAATATGACCATATCGATCCGCGTGCGCTGGATGCCAGCCTGGAAGTGCGGGCGCTGCCCGGCCTCTTCTGCGGGGGGCAGATCAATGGCACGACCGGCTATGAGGAGGCGGCGGCCCAGGGGCTGGTCGCCGGCACCAATGCCGCTGCCCGCGCGCGCGACGAGGCGCCGATGATCCTCGATCGGGCCAGCTCCTATATCGGCGTGATGATCGATGATCTGGTGCTGCAGGGCGTGACCGAACCCTATCGCATGCTGACCGCACGGGCCGAATATCGGCTGCGGCTGCGCGCCGACAATGCCGAGACGCGGCTGGGGGACATAGGCCTGGCCCATGGCATCATCGGTCCGGGTCGGGCGGCGCGCTTCGCCGCACGGGCCAGTGCGCGCGCTATGATCGAGGCCGAACTGGCCCGGCCCTATACCGCGACCGAGATGGCGCGGGCAGGGGCGAGTGTGCGGCAGGATGGCGCGCGGCGCAGTCTGTTCGAATGGGCGCGCTTCCCCGAAGTGCAGGCCGACCTGCTGGTGACGCTGGCGCCGAGCCTGGCGGAGGCGCCGGCCGATCTGCGGACGGAGATTTTGGAGGACGCCCATTATGCACCCTATCTCGAACGACAGGATGCGGAAATCGCCGCCCTGCGTCGGGACGAGCGGGTGGCCATTCCGGCGGACTTCGACTTTGCCAGCGTCGGCGGCCTGTCGACCGAGATGATCGAGCGGCTGGACGGCGCCCGTCCCGACACGCTGGCCGCTGCGGGCCGTATCCGCGGCATCACCCCGGCGGCGCTTGCCGCCATCCTTGTCCATGTGCGGCGGAAGGCAGCATGACCGAAGACGAAGCGCGGGCCTGGCTCGATGCGCATTTTGATGTTCCACGTGAAACATGGGATCGGCTGGAGCGCTATGTGTCGCTCTTGCTGTCCGCGATGGACGAGCAGAATCTGATCGCCGAATCGACCCGGCCCCATGTCTGGGCGCGGCATATCGTCGACTCCGCCCAGTTGCTGTTGCATGCCAAGGATGCGGGGGAGGGGCCTTGGATGGACCTGGGTTCCGGTGCCGGCCTGCCCGGCATTGTCGTCGCCAGCATGTCCGACCGGCCGCTGATCATGGTTGAATCGCGCCGCAAGCGGATCGACTTCCTCAATGAGGTGATCGCGGAGCTGGGGCTGGGCACCGCCTCCGTCTTTGGCGGCCGGGTCGAGGTCACGCCGCCGACCAAGTCGGCCGTCATCAGCGCCCGCGCCTATGCGCCGCTGCCCAAATTGCTCCAGTCGGCCCAGCATCTGTCCGATGAAAAGACGATTTGGGTGCTGCCCAAGGGACGAAATGCGCAGAATGAACTGGAGGCCGCGCGTCCGGCATGGCAAGGTGCGTTTCATGTGGAACGCAGCGTGACCGACGCCGACAGCGCCATCATCGTCGCGCGATCCGTCAAACCTGTCAAAAAGAGGGGTCGAGGATGATTTGTATCGCCATCGCCAATCAGAAGGGCGGAGTCGGCAAGACAACCACGGCTATCAATCTGGCGACCGGCCTGGCCGCGACGGGCCTGCGCGTGTTGCTGGTCGATCTCGATCCGCAAGGCAATGCCTCGACCGGGCTGGGCGTCAATCATGCCGATCGCGAACGGTCGAGCTATGACCTGCTGGTCGGCAATTGCGAACTGGACGAAGCGGTCGTCACCACCCGCGTGCCCAAGCTGGACCTGATTCCCGCCACCCAGGACCTGTCGGGCGCCGAGATCGAGCTGATCGACTATGAGCAACGCACCCATCGTCTGGAACGGGTGCTGGCTGAGGCCCCGGCCGGGCGCTGGGACATCTGCCTGATCGACTGCCCGCCCTCGCTCGGCCTGTTGACGGTCAATGCGATGGTCGCTGCGCAATCACTGCTGGTGCCGTTGCAGTGCGAATTCTTCGCGCTGGAGGGGTTGTCGCAGCTGTTGCAGACGGTCGAGCGCATCCGCAGTCGGTTCAACACCGGCCTGTCGATTCTAGGCGTGGCGCTGACCATGTATGATCGCCGCAACCGGCTGACCGATCAGGTCGCCGACGATGTGCGCGCGGTGCTGGGCGACCTCGTCTTCACCACCGTCATTCCGCGCAATGTGCGCCTGTCCGAAGCGCCGAGCCATGGCGTGCCGGCGCTCATCTATGATTTCCGCTGTTCGGGGTCGGAAGCCTATATGCGTCTGGCGCGCGAACTGATCGCGCGTCTTCCCCGGCAGGAGGTAGCGGCTTGAGCGACGAGATTGGGGAAAAGCAGAAGCCGGTAAAGCGGCCGCACGGTCTGGGCCGTGGCCTTTCGGCACTGCTGGGCGATGTGAACCGGGAAGAGCCGGTGGCAGCGAGCGCGAGCAGCGCCGCGCCGTCGAGCAAGGCGGTCCAGAATATCGAGGTCGCGCTGATCCAGCCGCACCCCGAACAGCCGCGCCGGCATTTCGACCAGGACGCGCTGCAGGAACTGGCCGACAGCATCGCCAAGCGCGGCGTGATCCAGCCGATCATCGTCCGCCCCCATGGCGGCGGCTTCCAGATCGTCGCGGGCGAGCGGCGCTGGCGCGCGGCGCAGAAGGCGCAGCTGCACCGCATTCCGGCGATCGTGCGCGACTTCGACGAGCAGGAAACGCTGGAAATCGCGCTGGTCGAGAATATCCAGCGCGAGGATCTCAACCCGATCGAAGAGGCCGAGGCCTATCGCAAGCTGATCGGCGAATTTCATCATAGCCAGGAAGCACTGGGCCGCATCGTCGGCAAGTCGCGCAGCCATATCGCCAATCTGATGCGCCTGCTCGACCTGCCCGATCCGGTGCAGCAGGCGGTGTCGCACGGGCGGATCAGCATGGGCCATGCCCGCGCGCTGATCGGCGTGCCGGGCTGCGAATCGATGGCGCTGATGGTCGAGCAGAAGGGGCTTTCGGTCCGTGAGACCGAGCAGCTGGTGCGCAAGACCAAGAAGGGCGAGGATGCCGAGCCCAAGTCGCGCGGCGCAACTCGCGGTGGCAAGGATGCCGATATCGCCGCACTGGAGCAGCATCTGGCCGATATTCTCGGCCTGAAGGTCGAAATCGCCGATAGCGGCGAGGGGCCAGGCACATTGTCGCTGCGCTATTCGACGCTCGACCAGCTGGATATGCTGTGCCAGCGCCTGTCGGGCGAGCGGATCTAAAAACGCCGCGTCGGTTCGGTCCCGGATGAGGGGGACGTGCAAAGCGCTTCCCCCTCACAGAATCAGGCACTAGGCTGGTGCCATGGCCGATATCCAATCCACCCAAGCCGCCGCTCCCGCCATCATCCGCCGCGCCGATTATCGCGTGCCCGACTGGCTGATCCCCGACATCGCCCTCGACTTCGACCTGGATGCCGCGCGGACGCGGGTTTGGTCGGACATGTCGGTGGCGCGCAATGGCGACCATGACCGGCCGCTGCGGCTCGACGGCGACGGGCTGGTGCCGCTGGCGGTGAAGGTCGATGGCCGCACACTCAACGAAACGGAATGGACGCTGGAGGCCGGCGCGCTGGTCGTCCCCCTCGGCGGTGCGACGCACAAGGTGGAGGTGCTGGTCGAGCTGGCGCCCGAGAGCAACAGCAAGCTGATGGGCCTCTATGCCAGCGGCGGGCTGCTCTGCACCCAGTGCGAGGCGGAGGGCTTCCGCCGCATCACCTTCTTCCCCGACCGGCCGGATATCCTGTCGCGCTACAGCGTGAAGCTGACCGCCGACAAGGCGCGCTACCCGATCCTGCTCGCCAATGGCGATCCGGTCGAGCAAGGCGATCTGGAGGGCGGCCGCCATTGGGCGCTGTGGAATGATCCTTTCCCCAAGCCCTGTTATCTGTTCGCGCTGGTGGCCGGCGACCTCGCCTGCAACGCCGACCGTTTCGTGACGATGAGCGGGCGCGAAGTGGCGCTGGGCATCTGGGTGCGCGAGGCCGACCTGCCGCGCACCGACCATGCGATGCAGGCGCTCAAGAACAGCATGGCCTGGGACGAGCGCGTCTATGGCCGCGAATATGATCTGGACGTGTTCAACATCGTCGCGGTCGCCGACTTCAATTTCGGCGCGATGGAGAATAAAGGCCTCAACATCTTCAATTCGCGCTATATTCTCGCTGACCCCGAGACCGCGACCGATATCGACTATGATGGTGTCGAGGGCGTGGTGGCGCATGAATATTTCCACAATTGGTCGGGCAATCGCGTCACCTGCCGCGACTGGTTCCAGCTGTCGCTGAAGGAGGGCTTCACCGTCTTTCGCGACCAGAATTTTTCGGCCGACATGGGCAGCCATGCGGTCAAGCGGATCGAGGATGTGCGCATCCTGCGCGCGGCCCAGTTCCAGGAGGATTCCGGCCCGCTGGCGCATCCGGTCCGGCCCGAATCCTACATGGAAATCAGCAACTTCTACACCGCGACCATCTATAATAAGGGCGCCGAGCTGATCCGCATGATGGCGCTGATGCTGGGCGCGGAGCGGTTCCGCGCCGGCACCGACCTCTATTTCGACCGGCATGATGGCGAGGCGGCGACCTGCGAGGATTTCGTCCGCGCGATGGAGGAGGGCGGCGAGATCGACCTTGGCCAGTTCCGCCGCTGGTATGAGCAGGCGGGCACGCCCCATGTCCGCGCGCTGCTGAGCCATGATCCGGTCAGCCGCACCGCCGAGCTGCTGCTGGAACAGAACGTGCCGGCGACGCCGGGCCAGCCCGACAAGCGGCCGATGGCGATCCCGCTGCGCGTCGCGCTCTATGATCCGGCGACCGGCAGCCATCATGGCGACCAGTTGCTGATGCTGACGGAGGCTCAGCAGCGTTTCACGTTCGACAATTTCGCCAGCCTGCCGATCCTGTCGATCAACCGCGGCTTTTCCGCGCCGGTGATCGTCGAGACCAATCGCAGCCAGGCCGATCTCGCCTTCCTGTCGGCGCATGATGATGATCCCTTCGCGCGTTATGAAGCGATGCAGCAGTTGATGGTCAATGTGCTGGTCGGCCAGGTGGCGGGCCAGAGCGTCGATGTGAGCGCGGTGGTCGACGCGGTGCGCAACACCATCACCGACCCGCTGCTCGATCCCGCCTTCGTTGCGGAGGCGGTGCGCCTGCCGAGCGAAGCCTATCTGGGCGACCAGATGAAGCAGGTGGACCCGGATGCCATCCACGCCGCCCGCGATGCCCTCCAGACGCGCCTGGGGGCCGATCTGGAGCCGCTATGGCGCGATATCCATGCCAGGACCAAGGCGAACGGCTTTGCTGTCTCGCCGGCCGCCAAGGGCGCGCGCAAGCTGCGCAATGTCGCGCTGCTCTATCTGGTCGCCTCGGGCGCGGAGGACGGGCCGGCGATCGCCTATGCCCAGTATAGCGAGGCCGACAACATGACCGAACGCCAGTCGGCGCTGGCGACGCTGGCGAGTGGCACCAGCCCGGAACGGGAGGCGGCGCTCGATATCTTCTACAATCGCTACAGCGACGATGCGCTGACGCTGGACAAATGGTTCCAGACCCAGGCCTTCGCCTTCCATCCCGATACGGTGGAGCTGGTCGCAGAGCTGGGCCAGCACAAGGCGTTTACGCTGGGTAACCCGAACCGGGTGCGCTCGCTCTATGGCGCCTTTGCCGGCAACCAATGGGCGTTCCACCACAAGTCGGGCAAGGGCTATCGGCTGGTCGCCGACTGCATCATCGCGCTCGACAAGCTCAATCCGCAGACCGCAGCCCGGCTGGTGCCGCCGCTCGGCCGCTGGAAGCGCTTCGATGAAGGCCGCGCCGCGCTGATGCGGGCGGAACTGCAACGCATCCTGAATGAGCCCGGCCTGTCCAAGGACGTGACCGAGCAGGCGAGCAAGAGCCTGGAGGGATAAGGAAAAGGCGGCGGCCGGGGCGTTCAAACCCCGGCCGGCCGATCAGTCCTTTTGCGCCGCGACCCAGGCGGCGACGTCGGTCGCCACCTTGTTGGCGGCGCTGTTGAGCGGCGCACCGACGCTGCCGGCGTCGATCTTGCCGCCGACCGGCGCGCTGGCGGTGAAGCGCTGGCGGGCGATCGCGACGCCGGCCGGGGTCATCAGCGCCGCGTCGAAGGTGACGACGGCGCTGTTGCTGGCCTGGTCGATGGTGAAGCTGATCAACTCGCCGCTCAGGCGCTGGCCGCCGTCACCGGAAAACTGGCCGGGATCGAGCACGATCCGGTCGGTGGTGGCCGATACGGTTTCGGCCAGCAGGCGGCGGAACAGATGGCGGGGCGTTTCGGCCCATTGCACCTTGGTGACATAGGCAACCGAGGTCGGCGTCACCTGCACCGGCACGCGCACCGTGTCGATGACGCGCGCGGCTTCGGGATCGACGATGATCAGGCTGCGGCCACCGCCGGCATTGCTTTGCGCGCCGGTCGGCACCTTGTGCGCGGCGTCGAGCGTCAGCAACTGCTGCGGCGGCTTGCTGCCGATCGAGACGCAGCCGGACAGGGCGATTGCAGCGGCCAGCGCCAGCGATGCGCCACCCAGTTTCTTGTGGACCATCATCCGGCTCCCTTTCATGGCTTATAGTCGGGCAGCTGGGGCGATCCGACGATCGAGCCCGCGCCCTGCTGGTCGAGTTTTTCGGCGACGCCGCGGAAGGCGCGCGACATTTCACGCAGGTCGCGAACCAGGCGGTTCACTTCCGGCATGGTCTGGTTGCTGAAGGCATGCACGCCGGGCTGGGCCTCGGCGATCGTCTTGTCGAGCGTGTCGATGCTGCGGCTGGCGGAAGCGACGCTCTTGCGCAGGTCGGCCATCAGCGGGCGGCCTTCGTCATTGATCAGGCCGTTGGTGGTCGCGGCCAGCTCGCCGATCTGCTGCGCGGCGACACCGGTGCGCTGCACCGCGATGCGCGCTTCGGCGAGCGTGGCGGCGATTTCCGGGCTGCGATCGGCCAGCGATCCGGTCACGCGGTCAAGATTGGCGAGGATGCCGGCGATCGACTGCTGATTCTTGTCATCGAGCAGCTCGGTCAGCTTCTCGGTCAGGGTCGACAGCCGCTCCAGCAGTTGCGGCGCATTGTTGAGCAGTTCGCCCAGCGCACCCGGCTTGGTCGGGATCACCGGCACGCCGTCGGGGCAGGCCGAAGCGATATTTTCGGCCGGGCAGAGGATCGGCGGCGCGCCCTTGACCGCGCCGTCCAGCACGATCTCGCTGACGCCGGTGAAGCCGACGCCGGCGATGGTCGCGGTCGTGCCCTGCAGCACCGGGGTGCCGTCCTTCACTGAAATGCGCACCTTCACGAAGCTGGGGTCGCGCTTCCACAGTTCGATCTTCTCGACCTGGCCGGAAGGGACGCCGGAATAATTGACGCCCGATCCCTTGGCGAGGCCATTCACCGACTGCTTGAAGAAGATGTCATATTCCTTGTTGTCGCCCTGCGACAGGCGCGAGAACCAGAAGGCCGCCGCCATGATGGCGGCCAGCAGCAGCAGCGTGACCGCGCCGACCAGCACATGATTGGACCGGGTTTCCATATCCTATTGCCTTCCGTCCGCTTGTTTTTCGGCAGCGGCCTTGCCGCGTTCGCGCGAGACGGCCGCGGTTGCGGCGCGGCCTCGCGGACCGTTGAAATATTCCTGAATCCAGGGGTGATCGAGCGCCAGCAATTCGTCGATCGTCCCCACCGCGATCACCTTCTTGTCGGCGAGCACCGCCACACGGTCGCAGATCGAATAGAGGGTGTCGAGATCATGGGTGATGAGGAAGACGGTGAGGCCCAGCGTCTCCTGCAACTTGCGCGTCTGGTCGTCGAACGCGGCCGCGCCGATCGGGTCGAGGCCGGCGGTCGGCTCGTCGAGGAACAGCAGGTCCGGGTCCAGCGCGAGGGCACGGGCCAGGCCCGCACGCTTCTTCATGCCGCCCGACAGTTCGGCGGGATATTTGGGGCCGGCTTCGGCCGGCAGGCCGGTCATCCGGATCTTGTAGGCGGCGATCTCGTCGCGCAGCACCGGGCCGATATTGGGATAATATTCGCGGATCGGCACTTCGACATTCTCGGCCACGGTCAGCGTCGAGAAGAGCGCTCCGCCCTGGAACAGCACGCCCCAGCGCTTGCGGATCGCCAGCGCCTCGTCATCGTCCAGGCGGCCGACCATATCCTCGCCAAAGACATGGACCTGGCCCTCGTCGGGCACCTGAAGCCCGATGATCGACCGCATCAGCACCGACTTGCCGGTGCCCGATCCGCCGACCATGCCCAATATCTCGCCCTTGCGCACGTCGAGGTCGAGATTTTCGTGGACGGTCTGGTCGCCGAAGCTGTTTTTCAGGCCGCGCACCGAAATGGCGATGTCGTCGGACGCGACCGCGCGTTCGATCCGCTCTTCTTCGGCCTGGCGTTCATCGGTGGTCATCAGTTCCAGCCCACCCAGGTGAAGAACACGGCGAAGAAGGCGTCGAGCACGATCACCAGGAAGATCGCCTGGACCACGGCCGCCGTGGTGCGCAGGCCGACTTCCTCGGCATTGGCCTTGACCTGCATGCCCTGGAAACAGCCGCTGATGCCGATGATCAGGCCGAAGACCGGCGCCTTGATCAGGCCCACCCACAGATCGTGGATCGGCACCACTTCGCGCAGGCGCTGGACGAAGGTGATCGGCGGAATGTCGAGCGACACGGCGCACAGGAAGCCGCCGCCGATGATTGCGATGATCGAGGAATAGAAGCCGAGCAGCGGCATCATCACGACCACCGCCAGGGTGCGCGGCAGCACCAGCGCCTCCATCGGCGAGACGCCGATGGTGCGCATGGCGTCGACCTCCTCGGTCAGCTTCATCGTGCCGAGCTGGGCCGCGAAGGCCGAGCCGGAGCGACCCGCGACCATGATCGCGGTCATCAGCACGCCCAGTTCGCGGAAGGTGAGGCGGCCGACCAGGTTGATGGTCAGCATCTCCATGCCGAACTGGCGCAACTGGACCGCGCCCTGCTGGGCGATGACGATGCCGATCAGGAAGCTCATCAGGCCGATGATGCCCAGCGCCGATACGCCGACCACCTCGAACCGCTGGACCACGGCATTGATGCGGAAGCGGCTGGGATGGCGGATCAGGCCCCAGACCGTGACCAGCACGCCGCCAAAGAAGCCGAGCAGGCCGACCAGCGTGTTGACGGAATTGATCACCGCCTCGCCGATCTGGCCCAATACCCGGTTGAAGGGGGAGACATAGGTCGGGCGGATCTCGACCGGTTCGTCGATCTTGCCGACCGCGCCGATCAGTCGCTTGCAATCCGTGCTGCCGCCGGACACTTCGGTTTCCAGCCGCTTGGCGGTGCGATGGATGGTCCAGGCGCCGATCGTGTCCATATGGTCGATATCAGCGACGTCGATGCTGGCGACCGGGCCGGAAATGGCATCCAGCCGGTTCGGCATGTCGTGCAGACAGGCGATCGACCAGGTGCCGGACAGGCGTATGACCTTGCCGCCGTCGTCGCGGCTTTCCTCAACGAGATCAGCGGCTTTGTTCATGTGGAGGGATTAGTGGTCCATTATCGGTTGCGCGGCAAGCCGAAACGGCCCATCCGCCAGACAGAACGACGGGCAGGGATAAAAGTTTCGGACACGGCATGACATACAGGCTGGCGATTTACGACATGGACCGCACGGTGACCTTTTCGGGTACCTATACCGGCTTTCTCATCCATGTGGCCGCCCATATGGCGCCCTGGCGATTGATCTTCCTGCCGCTCATTCCCTTCGTCATGCTGGCCTATGTGGTGAAGCTGATCAGCCGCCAGACGCTCAAGGAAACCAACCAGTGGCTGATGATCGGCGGCCGCGCCGACCGGGCGAAGCTGCAGCCGCATATCGAAAGCTATGCCGACAAGGTGATGGCGAAGAATGTCCGCGCCGGCGCGCTGGAGCAGATCGCGCAGGATCGCGCGGCGGGTTATCGGCTGGTGCTCGCCACCGCCTCCTACCGCCTCTATGTCGAGGCGATCGCGCGGCGGCTGGGCTTCGACACGGTGATCGCGACCGACCATGTCGGGCAGGACCTGCCCTATGTCCGAGCCAAGATTTCCGGCGAGAATTGCTACGACACCGGCAAGCTGCGGATGATCAAGGCGTGGATGGCGGCCGAGGCGATCGACCGCAGCCAGGCGCATATCCGCGCCTATTCCGACCATGTGTCGGACGCGCCGATGCTGGAATTCGCCGATGAGGCTTTCGCGTCCAACCCGCACCCGCCTCTTGCGAAGCTGGCGGCCGAGCGCGGCTGGACGCGGGTGGACTGGAGCTAAGGGATCAGCGCATCGCGGTGCGGGCGAGGCTATCGCAATCGGCGTCGCCCACGCTCGGCTGCTTCTCGCCGCCGATCGCATCGCCGATCATCCTGATTATGCCCTTGGCCGAACGGGCGTCGCTGGGCAGCTGAATATCGGGCGTCTTGATCGTGCCGCCGACCGGCACGCTGCCCTTCAGCCGTAACAGGCTGTCCTGCTTGGGCACGCCGCTCAGTGCCAGCGCCAGCCGCTCGTCCGACAGGCGGATCGTGCCGGTGGCATGGGTCTGGGCGCGGGAGGTGTCGATCAGCACCGGACCCGGCCGGGCGATACCGTCCCGCACATCCAGCCGGGTGATGATGCAGCGCAGGACGGCCTCCTTCCGCTTCGACAGGGTCAGGCCGCGGCCGACATCCTGCCCCATCAGCGCGGCGGTGCGGTCCGGGATACGGCCGTCGCGCGCGACCAGCACGATCGTGCCGGTCGACGCGCCCAGCGCCTGACGGATGGTTCTGCCCCGTCCCTTGATCGCGACCCGGCCGACCAGGGCGCCGTCGATCCGGGCGTCGGGGAAGAAATCGAGCAGCCGTGCGTTGCGCATCGTCATGGCGATGTCGAGCAGGGGGCCGCCGTCGCGCTGGTCGACGCCGATCCGGCCGGACAGCGTGCCGCGTGTGAGCCCCAGCGTCAGTGGTTCGACCGACAGCCGGCTGCGTTCCAGGCTGATCGTGCCATGGAGCGAGCGGAACGGGCTGGGGCCGGGCCAGAGCAATTGCCGGACCTGAAGGTCCAGTTTGCCGTCGGTGCGATCGACGGTGGCGAGGTCGATCGCCGTATCGGGGATCAGGCGCGGGCCGAGCTGCGCGCGCTTGGCCGCCGCCTTCGCCTTGCCGGCATTGCTCGCCAGATCGTCGAAATCGAAGCGCTCGGCGCTCAGCGCGCCGTCGATCCGGGTACGGCCGTCGCGCTTGCGGATGGTGGCGTGGCCCGCGATGTCGGACCGGCCGATCGTGCCTTTCAGCCCCTCGACGATCCAGTCCGGCCGGTCGCGTGTCACCCGCGCGGTCAGGCGGACCGGCTGGGTGCCGGGCAGGCCGGCCTCGATGATGGCGTCGAGCAGGGCGAGGTCGGTGCCATGGGCGGTCGCTTCGCCGCGCAGATGGCCGATGTCGAGCGGGCCATCCATCGTGCCTTTCAGGGTGAAGCCGACCGCGTCGCCGCTGATCGCCGCGTCGAACGGCCAGCGCTGGCCCGGCCGGCTGTCGAGGATCGGGCCGCCGGTCGCGGTGACGATCACGGCATGGCCGCGCACATCGCCGCTGCCCGAAAGGCGCAGGCCGCGCGGATCGACGGTCAGCGCGGCATCGACCGATCGCCCGCGCTTGTCGTCGCGATAGGCGATGTGGCTGTCGGCGACGATCAGGCTGTGCAGCGCCGGACGGCCACCGCGCCGATCGCTGCCCTTGCTGCGCTCGCCGCTCCAATTCTCGCGGCCCTGCGCGTCGCGATAGAAATGGAGCCGGGCATGCCGCGCTTCCAGCCGCTCCAGCACCGGCCCGCCGGTCAGCAGGCCCCAGACCGAAAAACCGGCGCGGATCTCGCCGATCCGGGCCAGGTCGGGCAAAGCGGGCCTGACCCATCCGGGTTGCGGCACGCGCAGGTCGCGCAGGGTGACGACGGGGTGGAAGGACAGGCTGTCCGCCCGCGCCATCGCGCTGATCGTCACCGGCTTGCCGATATGGTCGGACAGGCGGCGCTCGATCGGCCCCTTCATCCAGCCCCAGGGAAAGGCGGCCAGTGCCAGCAGCAGGATCGCGCAGAGCAGGATCAGGCCGACCAGCCCACGCACCACCCATCGTCTCGCCCCGCTGGCCATCCGCATCGCTCTCCCGTCCGGCCCGGTCGGCCGTGTCGGCGCTCAACGCGCGGCGTTGCGGCTTGGTTCAGAGCACGCGATTGGGCAGCGGTTCTTCCGCCACGAAGGCGCGGATATTGGCGAGCAGCATCTGCGCCATCTGCGCCACCGCCGCGTCGGTCGCGCCGCCGGTATGGGGGGTCAGGATGCAGTTTGGCACATCGGCCCAGCGCGCCGGATCGGTCGGTTCCTGCGCATAGACGTCAAGCGCCGCGCCGCCCAGCCGGCCGGCGCGCAGGGCGTCGATCAGCGCATCCTCGTCCACCAGCTGCCCACGCGCGACATTGACGAGCAGGCCGTCGGGGCCGAGCGCATCGAGGATCGCGGCGGAGATCATGCCGCGATTGTCGTCGGTCGCGCGCGCCGCGACGACCAAGATGTCGCTTTCGGCCGCTAATGCCTCCAAACTCTCGCTGCGCGGCCAGGCGAGGCCGGGCTTGTCGCGCGGACCCCACCAGCGGGTCGTCATGCGCAGGACATCGGCGCGGGTGGCGACGCCGATGCCGATGCTGCCCATGCCGACGATGCCCAGCCGGGCGCCGGCGATCGATCGGGTGATGGTCTTGCCGCCGGGCAGCCATTCGCCCGCGCGCAACGCCCGGTCGCCGCTGACGATCTGGCGCCGATGGGCGAGGATCAGGCCGATCGCATGGTCGGCGACATCCTCCGCATTGGCGTCGCCCGCATGGCTGACGGCGATGCCGTTTGCCCGTGCCCAGTCGAGATCCACCCCGTCATAGCCGACGGTGAAACAGGCGATCAGCCGCAGCCGTGTCATCGCTGCCAGCATAGCGGGATCGAGCCGGAACTCGCCGGCCGTCACCACTATCTCCGCCTCGGCGAGGCGGGCGCGCCCGGCCTCCTCCCATAGCCCCATGACGTCATATTGCATCGCCAAAATGGTTAGCAGCGGCGCCAGATGGGGCTGGGCGATCAGGATGACCGGGCGCAGGCGCTCCATTATCCTATCGCCTTCAGCGCCTGGGCGAAGTCGGCGATCAGATCGTCGGCATCCTCGCAGCCGATCGAGATGCGCACCATATTGTCGCCGATCGCCAGCGCCTTCTTGCGCTCGGCCGGCACCGACAAATGAGTCATCGCGGCGGGATGGCTGGCCAGCGTCTCGGTGCCACCCAGACTCACCGCCAGCTTGGCGATCTTGAGCGCGTCAAGGAAGGCAAAGGCCTCCGCCTCGCCGCCCTTCAGGTAGAGCGAGAAGGTGGAGCCCGCCCCGGTGCAATGGCGGCGATAGATATCGGCCTGCCGCTCGGTCTCCGGAAAGCCGAGATAGACGACCTTCTCCACCTGCGGCTGGTCCTTCAGCCAGGTGCAGACCTTCTGCGCATTCTCGCCGGCGCGGCTCATGCGCAGTTCCAGCGTCTCCAGGCTGCGCAGCAGCATCCAGGCGCTGTGCGGGTCCAGGATCGTCCCGATCGTGTTGCGCATCAGGCGAATGCTGTTGATCAGCGCGTTGGAGCCCAGCACGCCGCCCGCGACCAGATCGCTATGCCCGCCGGCATATTTGGTCAGGCTGTAGATGACGAGATCGGCGCCATGGTTGATGGGCCGGTGCCACAGCGGCCCCAGGAAGGTATTGTCGATCGCGATCGGCGGGACATGATCCTCGCCGGCAAACAGCGCGTCGCGGCGCGCGACCACCGCCTCCAGATCGACCAGCACGTTGGTCGGGTTGGCCGGGCTTTCCAGATAGAGCATCGCGACCCGGCCCAGCCCCTTGGCCTTCTCGATCACCGCGCCAATCTCCGCCTCGGTCGCGCCAGCGGGGAAATCGAGCCACTGCACCCCGAAACGGCCAAGGATGCGGCCGATCAGCGATTCGGTCGCGGCATAGAGGGGGGCGGAATGGACGATCACGTCGCCCGGCTGCACCAGGGCGAGCAGGGTGGTGGCGATCGCCGACATGCCGCTGGAAAAGAGCAGGGCGTCCTCCGCTTCCTCCCATACCGACAGCCGATCCTCGGCAATTTCCTGATTGGGGCCGTTGAAGCGCGAATAGACGAGGCCCTCGGCGCCGCCGGGGCGGATGCCGGTCACCCCCTCGAAATGGCGCTTGCCCGCGGCCGCGCTCTCGAAGGCGAAGGTGGAGGTGAGGAAGATCGGGGGTTTCAATGACCCTTCCGACAGGGTCGGGTCATAGCCATGGCCCATCATCAGGGTCGCGGGCTTCAGCTTGCGGCCGTCAATCTCCAGGATCGGGGCCTTGGGGCGGCGGCGATTATGGGGCGGCTCGACGCCGGTCAGGTCGGCTTCGGTGACGGGGGGCGGGGTTTCGCCGGTCATGTCATTCTCCTGCATCTGGCGACCTCTGCTGTGCCGCTCATGGATGGCGGGACTGTAACGCAGGAGCGGGGCAGGGGGCCAGCGGAGAGTGATATAATCTTTCGTGATGGGGTATGATTGTTTCTAGGGCGCGGCGGCTCTCGACTATCGTGCATGGGGCGCCGAACGTCTCAATCGCGCAGCGGTGGCCATTGGCGCTTGGTATGAATGATGGTGAGAACCCAGAGGGTGTCTGCGTGTATCTCATAGATTAATCGGTAACTGCTGTGCGGCGTGAGTTCGCGTGTGCCGGGCACTTCGCCTTCATGCCCCAGCATCGGGAAATCGGTAAGTCGGGCGACCGCCTCGCTGAACAGATCATCGATCCTGACGGCGGCGTCGCCATCGCGCGCTACGAGATAGTCCCATATATCGGCGCGGTCCTGGCGCGCCTCCGGCGTCCAGAGAATTTTCACGCTTGATTGGAAAGGCGCGCGCGGCGGTTGGCAAATTCCGCTTCAATCTCGTCATGGTCATAACCTTGGCCCGCCTGCATCGACGTGCGCGCTAGAGCCACCTTGCGCTCGACGAAACCACTATGTTCACGCTTCATCCGTTGGCGCTCGATAAATTCCCGCATCAGTTCCCGCACGACCTGCGACGCCGGTCGATGCAGGGCATCCGTCTCAGCCATGAAATCTGCCCGGAGATCGGCTTCCAGCTTCATCGTAAAAACGGCTTCCTTGGCCATGATCTCCACTCCGTCTGGTAATGATATCGTATATACGTCATCATTACCAACGCGACAAGGCAACCGAGCGTCCTTCAAAAACATATTGGGATCATGCTGACGGAAATCAGCTGCTGTCCGACACGGCGAGTCTGTCTTTGCACCCGAATGGCCGTCTTTGGCGCCAAGCGGCAGTCAGCGCCAAAGCCCCCACCACTTCCCCCCATCCGCCACAGCCCCTACATCTCCCCCAATGCCACCCGCGCTTCCTCCCATCCTCACCGACTGGTTCGCATCGCGCGGCTGGCGGGTGCGGCGGCATCAGGTGGATATGCTGGCGGCGGCGCAGCGGGGGGAACATGCGCTGCTGGTCGCGCCGACGGGCGCGGGCAAGACGCTGGCCGGCTTCCTGCCGACGCTGGCCGACCTGATCGCCAATCCCGCCGACGGGCTGCATACCCTCTATGTCTCGCCCTTGAAGGCGCTGGCGGTCGATGTGCGGCGCAACCTGCTGACGCCGATCGAGGAAATGGGGCTGCCGATCCGGGTGGAAACCCGCACCGGCGACACGCCGTCCGACCGTAAGGCGCGACAGCGGGTGCGGCCGCCGCACATCTTGCTGACCACGCCCGAATCCCTGTCGCTGCTGCTGAGCTATCCCGACGCGGCCCTGCTGTTCGAACATCTGCGCACCGTCATCGTCGATGAGGTCCATGCCTTTGCCACGCAGAAGCGCGGCGACCTGCTCAACCTGTCGATGGCGCGGTTGCAGGCGATCAACCCGGACCTGCGCCGGGTGGCGCTGTCCGCGACGGTGGCCGATGTCGATGCCTATCGCGCCTGGCTGGCACCCGATGGCGATATCGATGCGGTGACGCCGGTGCTGGGGGAGGCAGGGGCCGAGCCCGACGTCACCATCCTGATCCCGGAGGGGCGGGTGCCCTGGTCGGGCCATTCGGGCAAATATGCCGCCAGCCAGGTGATGGCGGAGATCGCCGCGCGGCAGACCACGCTCGTCTTCTGCAACACGCGCGGCCTCGCTGAACTCATCTTTCAGGAATTATGGTCGGTCAATGACGCGAACCTGCCGATCGCCATCCATCATGGCAGCCTGTCGATCGAGGCGCGGCGCAAGGTCGAATCGGCGATGGCGGCGGGCAAGCTGCGCGCGCTGGTGGCGACCGCTTCGCTGGACCTCGGCGTCGACTGGGGCAATGTCGACTGCGTGATCCAGATGGGCGCGCCCAAGGGCAGCTCGCGCCTGCTCCAGCGCATCGGCCGCGCCAATCACCGGCTCGACATGGCGTCGGACGCGATATTGATCCCCGGCAATCGCTTCGAATATCTGGAGGCGCGCGCGGCACTGGACGCGGTCGAGGCGGGCGAGCGGGACGCCGATGATTTCCGTCCCGGCGCGCTCGACGTGCTGGCCCAGCATGTGATGGCGATCGCCTGTGCCGGGCCGTTCCGCGAAGAGGAATTGCTGGCCGAAATCCGATCCGCCACCCCCTATAGCGCGCTGACCGACGAGGGCTTTGCCCATGTCCTGCATTTCATCGAGGGCGGCGGCTATGCGCTGCGCGCCTATGACCGGTTCAAGCGGCTGGTGCGCGAGGGCGACGGCACTTGGCGGGTGTCGCACCCCAAATTCATCCAGCAGCATCGGATGAATGCCGGCATCATCGTCGATCAGCCCGCGCTGGCGGTGCGCTTCGCCAATGGGCGCAAGCTCGGCACGGTGGAGGAGGGCTTTGCCGCCACCCTGCGGCCGGGCGACAGCTTCTTCTTCTCCGGCATGGCGCTGGAGGTGGTGCGGATGGACACCAGCGACCTGGTGGTCCGCGCGACGAGCAAGAGTGCGCGCATCCCCAGCTGGGGCGGCACCCGCATGGCGATGTCGACCCGGCTGGCCGACCGGGTGCGGCATTTCCTGGCCGAACCCGATGCCTGGCACCGTTTCCCCGACGATGTGCGCGAATGGCTGGAGGTGCAGCGCGCCCGCTCCGCCCTGCCGCAACCGGGGCAGTTGCTGGTCGAAACCTTCCCGCATGAGGGGCGCCATTATATGGTCTGCTACAGTTTCGAGGGCTGGAACGCGCACCAGTCGCTCGGCATGTTGCTGACCCGGCGGATGGACGCGCAGGGGCTGATGCCGCTGGGCTTCGTGTCGAACGATTATGCGCTGGCCGTCTATGGCCTCAAGCCCGTGACCGATCCGCAGAGCCTGTTTTCCGCCGACATCCTCGACCATGAATTTGTCGACTGGGTCGAGCAGTCGAGCCTGTTGAAGCGCGCCTTCCGCGATGTCGCCGTGATCTCCGGCCTGATCGAGCGCCAGCATCCCGGCAAGCGCAAGACCGGGCGACAGGTCACTTTCTCCACCGACCTCATCTATGATGTGCTGCGCAAATATCAGCCCGACCATCTGCTGCTGAAGGCCGCCTGGGCGGATGCGCGGGCACGGATGACCGATGTCGGGCGGCTCGGCGATCTGATCGACCGGGCGGCATCGACCATGCTGCATGTGCCGCTCGATCGGGTCAGCCCGCTTGCCGTGCCGCTGCTGATCCTGATCGGCCGCGAACAGGTGGCGCAGCGCGATGCCGAGGACGCGCTGCTGATCGAGGCCGAGGCGCTGGTGGCCGAAGCCATGCGCGCGGATTGAGGGGGCGGCCGTCCCAACACCGTTCGCCCTGAGCGAAGTCGAAGGGCTCGCCCGACCGAAGGGAGGGCACTTCGCTCCGCTCAGCCCGAACGGAATGTAAGATGGCTTACCCCGGCAACCCGTTCAGCTTGGCAAAGGGATCGTCGCTGGCATCCTCCTGCCAGCGATATTCGGTCCGGTTGGCGACCCAGCGGGCCATCTCCTTGCCATAGAGCTTGGCGATCAGGCCCAGCGCCATGTCCGTGCCCGCCGAAATGCCGGAGGAGGAGATATATTTGCCATCCTCCACCCAGCGTGCATGGGGAATCCAGGCGACCTTGGCCCCCTGCGCCGTCGCCCAGGCCCAGGCCATCTTGTTGCTGGTCGCCTTCACTCCGTCGATCAGCCCGGTCTTCGCCAGCAGGCCGGAGCCCGTGCAGATCGTGGCTACCTGCGGCGTATCCTGTGCCAGCGTGCGGACCGCGGCGAGGAAGTCGGGGTTGTTCACCTCCCGCCGGGTGCCGAGGCCGCCGGGAATCATCACGATGTCGAGTTTGGGCGCGTCGGCAAAGCCATGATCGGCGATCGTCTGCGGCCCGGCGCCGCTGCGCACCGGTCCGGCCTTGTCGGCGATCATGACAATCTCGACCCGGTCTTTCAGCATGCCGAACATTTCCAGTGGCCCGAACACGTCGAGCAGCTCGAATCCCTCGAACAGCAGCATGCCCAGCTTCTTCCTGGGGCCACTTGGCGGCACCGGCGGCTGCACGGAAAGTTGCGCGGAGACAGTCGTGCCGGTCGCGGCGAGCGCGATTCCGGCCGTCAGGAGAAAGTTGCGCCGCGCAACATCGGCTTTGGACTGGTCGCTCATCGTCACATGCTCCCTGTTTGCCGGGTTAGACGAGCGATGGCGGCGATCCCGCCTATTCGCCGCCATCCTTGATGCCGCCGCAGCCTTTCAGCACGCCTTCGCCGAAGGAAAGCTGCACCCGGTCGGACCAGATGGCGTCGCTCATCCCGTCGCTGCACGGCCCTTCGGTGACGGTCATGGCAAAGCCGTCGCCCATGAAGCGGATGGCGCGGGGATCGTCGGTGCGGGTGACGGGATAGCGCAGCGGACGATGATCGGGCCGCTGCAAGGTCGCGACCGATCCGGTGACGATCACCGCCCAGAAAGGCTCGGTGCCGATCGCGCGATACTCCTCAGGGGGAGGAGGGGCGGCGGGTGTTTCACGGGAAACAGCGGCGGGCGCCGGTTGCGCAGCCGGGGCAGGGGCCGGTTCGGGCGCGGTGCTCTCATTGGCGACGATCGCCTGGTTGAGCGCCGGGGCGGCGTTCGCGATCGCATTGTCGGCGCGATTGTCGACCCTGTTCGGCGGCACCGGATCACCCGAGCAGGCGGCGAGGGCCAGCAGCCCTGTCACCATCGCCGTCACCTTCACGCGCCGGCCCGCCGGAAACAATGGGCGGCATGATCGTCGACCATGCCGATCGCCTGCATCCAGGCATAGACGATGGTCGGCCCGACGAATTTGAAGCCGCGCTTTTTCAGATCCCTGGAGATTGCCTCCGACAGGTCGGTCTGCGTCGGGAAGCTCTTGCCGTCGCCGACGATCGGCCCGTCGGGCGCGAAGGACCAGACATAGGCGGCGAAATCCTCGCCGGCGTCGCGCATCGCGCGATAGATGTGCGCGCCCCTGATCGTCGCCTCGATCTTGGCGCGGGCGCGGACGATGCCGGGATCGGCCATCAGCCGTTCGACATCATGGGGGCCAAAGGCGGCGACCTTGTCCGGATCGAAGCCGGCAAAGGCGGCGCGAAACCCCTCGCGCTTGCGCAAGATGGTGATCCAGCTGAGCCCGGCCTGGAACCCCTCCAGCATCAGCATTTCCCACAGCATGCGCGAGTCATGCTGGGGCACGCCCCATTCCGCGTCATGATAATCCCGGTAGAGCGGGTCCGGCCCTACCCAGCTGCAGCGTGGCAGATCGGTCATCGGTTTTCGGTGCGCCTGACGGCGCACGGCGCGGCACCGGCCCGCACCCCCACCCGGCCGCCCAAGAGATTATCCTGATGGGGTGGCCGGGCGGGGGTGCGGGCTGGCGCAGTCATCCGATCAGACGTCCAAATTGGCGACGTTCAGCGCATTGTCCTGGATGAATTCGCGGCGCGGTTCGACCACGTCGCCCATCAGCTTGGTGAAGATTTCGTCGGCGACGTCGGCCTGTTCCACCTCGACGCGCAGCATCGAGCGATTGTCCGGGTCCAGCGTGGTTTCCCACAGCTGTTCCGCGTTCATTTCGCCCAGACCCTTGTAGCGCTGGATCGACAGGCCCTTGCGGCCGGCGGACAGGATCGCTTCCAGCAATTCGCTGGGCCGCGAGATGTTGACGCCCTTGGCCGACACCGCGGGCAGTTCGTCCTCGCCCAGTTCGTCCTGCGCGGCGACGGCCTTGGCCGAAACCAGGCGGCTGCCCCTGGCATAGCTTTCCGCCTCTTCGCTGGCGGTGCCGTGCAGCTTGCGCGCCTCGGCCGAGCCCAGGAAGCCATGTTCGATGACATGATGGTCGGTCACGCCGCGCCACAGCCGCTCGAAATGGAAGCCGCCGCCCTCGGCGATGCGGCCGGTCCATTTGCCCTCGGGATCATGCGAGGCGATCCAGGCGACGGCGGTTGCCAGCCGTTCGGCCAGCTGCGCCTCGGACAGTTCGGGATCGAGCGCGCCGGTCAGGCCCAGCGCCTCGATGATCGCCGGGTCGTAGCGACGCGGCACATAGCGCATCACCGCGCGCATGCGGCGGGCATGGTCGATCAGGCTGCGCAGATCGTCGCCGGTGCGGGCGCCGCCGGTGGTTTCCAGCGCCATCGTGTCGACGCCATTGTCGACCAGATATTGCTCCAGCGCCGCTTCGTCCTTCAGATAGACTTCGGACCGGCCACGGCTCGCCTTGTAGAGCGGCGGCTGGGCGATGAAGAGATGGCCCGCCTCGATGATCTGCGGCATCTGGCGGTAGAAGAAGGTGAGCAGCAGCGTGCGGATATGCGCGCCGTCGACGTCGGCGTCGGTCATGATGACGATCTTGTGGTAGCGCAGCTTGTCCAGGTTGAAATCGTCGCGAATGCCGGTGCCCATCGCCTGGATCAGCGTGCCGACTTCCTTGGACGAGAGCATCTTGTCGAAACGGGCGCGCTCGACGTTCAGGATCTTGCCCTTCAGCGGCAGGATCGCCTGATTGTGGCGGTTGCGGCCCTGCTTGGCCGACCCGCCGGCCGAGTCACCCTCGACCAGGAAGAGTTCGGACTTGGCGGGATCGCGTTCCTGACAGTCGGCCAGCTTGCCGGGCAGCGAGGCGATGTCCATCGCGCCCTTGCGGCGGGTCAGTTCGCGCGCACGCTTGGCCGCTTCGCGGGCAGCGGCGGCGTCGATCACCTTCTGGACGATCATCTTGCCGTGGCCGGGATTTTCTTCCAGCCACTCGGCCATCTTGTCAGCCATCAGGCTTTCGAGCGGCTGGCGCACTTCGGAACTGACCAGCTTGTCCTTGGTCTGCGAGCTGAATTTGGGATCGGGCAGCTTGACCGAGACGATCGCGGTCAGGCCTTCGCGCATATCCTCACCGGTGAGGCTCACCTTCTCCTTCTTCAGCAGGCCGGTCTTTTCGGCATAGCTGTTGAGGGTCCGGGTCAGTGCCGCGCGGAAGGCGGCCAAGTGCGTGCCGCCATCGCGCTGCGGGATGTTGTTGGTGAAGCAGAGGACGTTCTCGTAATAGGAGTCATTCCACTCCAGCGCGACGTCGATGGTCACGTCGTCGCGGGTGCCGGCGATCGCGATCGGATCGGGCATCAGCGCATTCTTGTTGCGGTCGAGATATTTGACGAAGGCCGCGATGCCGCCCTCATAATAAAGCTCGACTTCCTTCTTCTCCTCATGGCGCGCATCGACCAGGAACAGGCGCACGCCGCTGTTGAGGAAAGCCAGCTCGCGATAGCGATGCTCCAGCTTGTCGAAATCATATTCGGTCTGGTTCTTGAACGTGCCGCCATCACCCGGCACCTTCTCGGTCGAGGCGAGGAAGGTCACGCGCGTGCCCTTCTTGCCCTCCGGCGCATCGCCGATCACCTTGAGCGGCGCGGTGGCATCGCCATAGGCGAAGCGCATCCAATGTTCCTTGCCGTCGCGCCAGATGTTGAGGTCCAGCCATTCGGACAGGGCGTTCACCACCGATACGCCCACGCCGTGCAGGCCGCCCGACACCTTATAGGCATTGTCGTCCGACGTGTTCTCGAACTTGCCGCCTGCGTGCAGCTGGGTCATGATGACCTCGGCCGCCGACACGCCTTCTTCCTTGTGGATGCCGGTCGGGATGCCGCGGCCATTATCCTCGACGCTGACGCTGTTGTCGGGGTTGAGCGTGATGACGATCCGGTCGCAATGGCCGGCCAGCGCCTCGTCGATCGCATTGTCGCTGACCTCGAACACCATATGGTGCAGGCCCGACCCGTCGTCGGTGTCACCGATATACATGCCGGGCCGCTTGCGCACGGCGTCGAGGCCTTTCAGCACCTTGATGCTGTCGGCGCCATATTCATTGCTGTTGGGGCTGTTCTGCTGTTCGTCGCTCATACCCAGCATATAGGGAATGGCGCCTCGAAACTAAAGCGAAACATGGCGGCTTCCACCCGGCTTTGGGGCGGTTTATCAGGCGCTCATGCGTGTTGTCCCGATCCTTGCCCTGATGCTGCTTTCCGCCTGCTCGCGCAGTAGCGAAGTGGCCGACGAATTGCCCAACAGCTCGCTGGCCGGCGCCCCGCGCGAAGCGATGCCCGAAACCCGGATCGAGGCGACCCTAGCCCGGCCGGTGACGATCGGCGAGGATGGCCCCCGGCTCGATGCCTGCGGCGCGATGGGGCAGGCGACCCGTGTCGGGCCGCAGGGATTGAGCGTCCGGTCCGCCCCCTTTGCCGAGGCGAAGGCGCTGGCGCAGCTGGCCGAAGGCGCACGGGTGCATGTCTGCACCCGCAGCATCGACCAGAAATGGCTGGGCGTGGTGATCCCGCCGCCAGCGACCGAAGGCGCGGCACCGACCGATTGCGGCGTGCGCGAACCGGTCGATCGCAAACAGGCCTATGCCGGTCCCTGCGTCAGCGGCTGGGTCTCCAGCGCCTATGTCCGGCTGGTGGCGGGCTGATTACAGCCCGCCCAGATAGTCCAGCTTGCCCAGCGGCACGCCGGCCTGGCGCAGCAGGGCATAGGCGGTTGTCAGGTGGAAATAGAAATTGGGCAGCGAAAAGGTCAGCACATGGCTGCGCCCGGTGGAGGAAAATTCACCGCGCGAAGTCTTGAGGACGACGGTCGCCTCCTCGCGGCCGTCGATCCTGTCGCGCGGCACCGATTCCAGGAAGGCGATGGTGCGGGCGATGCGATCCTGCAGGTCGGCGAACGTCTCCTCCGTGTCGGGCAGGGGGAAGGGCTCCAACTCGCCGATGCGGATGACCGCGCCCTTGGCGCTGTCGGTGGCAAGCTGCACCTGCGCGGTCAGCGGGCGCATATCCTCGATCAGGCGGGCGCCGGTCAGCGTGGCGGGATCGATCCCCTGTTCGGCGGCAAAGGCGGCGCCCTTGTCCAGCAGGGTGGACAGAGTGCGCAGGCCACGCAGGAAGGCCGGGACGGTCAGGCCGTAGAGTTCGGTCGCCACGTTGCGAGGATTCCCTTCATTCGATGCCGGTGAAGACCAGCTTCTGCACGCGGCGGCCGGTATTCACCTCGGTCGCATAGATATTGCCGGCGCTGTCGGTATCAATGCTGTGCAGCCAGGTGAATTGCCCCGCCTGCCGCCCGATCCGGCCAAAGGCGCCAAGCACGGTGTGGGTCTTGCGCTCCAGCACCCAGATGCGGCCGTTCATCATGTCGGCGACATAGAGATAGGTCTGGTCGGGGTCGGGCGAGAAGGCGATGTCGGTGACGGTGTGGGTGCCGCCGGTTTCCGGCGCGATCGCCAGGTCGCGCACGAAGGTCAGGCCGCCATCCTTCTCGCGCTTGAACAGCTGCGCGCGGTTATTGTTGCGGTCGCAGACATAGAGATGGCCGTCCGTCGTCGGCACCACGCAATGGACGATGCTGTTGAAGATGGCGGACTTGGGATCGGCGACCCGGCTAGGATCGACGGCATGGCTCTGGTCGAACGTGCCTTGCAACACCGGTCCGCTCGGCGGCTTGCCATAGGCGCCCCAGCGGCCCTTATAGGCGTTGCTCCTGTCGTCGAAGCCGATCACCCGGCGGTTCACATAGCCGTCGGATATCAGCACCATGCCGTCCGAATGATTGACGTCGGACGGGTTGCCCAGCTGGTCGGTCGCATCATTGCCGCCGGTCTTGTCGCGCCGGCCGAAGCTGCGGATATATTTGCCTTTGGGCGTATAGTTCATGACGACATGGTCGCCCTTGCCATTGCCGCCGAACCAGACGCTGCCGGCCTTGTCGACGAAGATGCCGTGCAGGCTGGCGGGCCATTGATTGACGCCATCGACCGTGGGCGCGCTGTCGGCGCCGCCCCAGCCGCCCAGATAGCGGCCATCCCTGGCGAAGCGCACCACCGGCGGGGCCGGCTTGCAGCAGACCGCGGTGGCGGGCGATTCGGCCAGGCCCGTGTCAGTCGCGGTCAGGCTGTGCGGGCGATGCACGACCCAGACCGAATCGTCCGGGCCGACCGCGACGCCGCTGACCTGGCCCAGCAGCAAATCCCCCGGCATGGCCGGCCACGCGGCATCGACCTTGAAGCGCGGCATCTTGGTGCCGGCGGGCGCGAACTGTTCGAAGGCGAGGGGAGCGAGCGCCTGCTCCGGTGGCGCGGCGGAGGCGGCAATGGCGAAGGGCAGGGTGAGGGCAGCGGCGAGGAAGGCGCGCATGGCGGGGACTCCTTGATCGTCGGGAATGGCGGAACCGGGATCATGCCCGACTGCCCGGTCCGGTCAAGGAAGGTCCGGTCAAGGCCGGTCCGGTCAAGGAAGGTGCGACGCATTTTCAACGGGAAAAGGACCGGCCGACGGGTTTCTGTCGGCCGGTCAGGGGGCAACTTATGCCGCGGTCGCCGGGCGTTCGGGCGGCGTGATCGTGAAGAAGGGCAGGGCATGGTGGACGATCCAGCCGATCGTCGCGGCATAGACGATGGTGCCGATGCCGACCGTGCCGCCCAGCATCCAGCCGGTCGCCAGCACCGCGATCTCGATGCCGGTGCGCACCCATTTGACCGGCCAGCCGTTGCGGCGGCACAGGCCCGTCATCAGCCCGTCGCGCGGCCCCGGCCCAAGCCCGGCACCGATATAGGCGCCACCGGCAATGCCATTGAGCAGGATCCCCGCGCCCAGCCAGGCCGCGCGCATCGCATAGCCGTCCGGCGTCGGCAGATAATGGAGGCTGATGTCCACCGCCGTGCCGATTACCACTATGTTGCAGACCGTGCCGATCCCCGGTCGCTGCCGAAGCGGCCACCAGAGCAGCAGCACGACCGCGCCGACCAGGTTGACCGTCATGCCGAAGCTTAGGCCGAGCTTGGGCGCCAGCCCCTGATGCAGCACATCCCAGGGATCGAGCCCCAGATTGGCGCGCAGCATCAGCGCCATGGCAAAGCCGTAGAGCACAAGGCCCCAGAAGAGCTGGAAGAGGCGGCGGGTCATCATCATGGGCATCAGGCCTAGTCGAATTGGCCTTTTACAAAAGGACCAATGGCGCGTAAGTGGCCTTCAAATCTCTCTGATTGGATTGATCGCCATGTCCACTTCTTTCCTTCGGCCTCCCTCGCTGCTGCGGTTGCTGGGCGCCTGGCGCGCGCAGGACAGCGCCGAGCCGGCCTATCGCCAATTGGCGCAGGCGCTGCGGATGCTGGTGCTGGACGGGCGGATCGGCCTCAATGTCCGGTTGCCGGGCGAACGCGAACTGGCCGCCGCGCTGGGGCTCAGCCGTACCACCATCGCCGCCGCCTTCGACCGGCTGCGCGACGAGGGCTATCTGGAAAGCCGGCAGGGGTCGGGCAGCGTCACCCGCCTGCCGCCCGGCCGGGTCGAGACCCCGACGCCCGACATCGACGGGGTCACCGGCGACAATCTGCTCAACTGGACCCATGCCGCGCTGCCGGCCGCGCCCGGCGTGGGCCTGGCCTATGCCCATGCGGTCGAGGCACTGCCCGCCTATCTGGGCGATCTGGGCTATGATCCGCTCGGCTTGCCGGTGCTGCGCCGGGCGATCGCCGCCCATTATGAGCGGCGCGGTTGCCCGACAGATCCCGACCAGATCATGATCACCAATGGTGCGCAGCAGGGCTTCTCGCTGCTGCTGCAATGGCTGGCGGGGCCGGGTGATCGGGCGGTGATCGACCATCCGACCTATCATAATGCGATCCAGGCGTTGCAGCGGGCCAATGTCGTGCCGGTGCCGGTCGGCCTGCCGGTCCATGGCTGGGATATCGACGCGATGGACGCGGCCTTCCGCCAGACTGCGCCGCGCTTTGCCTATATCATCGCCGATTTCCACAATCCCACCGGCCGCAGCATGGACCCGGCGACCCGCCGCGCGCTGGTTTCGGTGGCGGCGCGCACCCACACCCCGCTGGTGATTGACGAGACGATGGTGGCGATGGGCCTCGACGGATCGCCGCCGCCGCCGGTCGCCTGCCATGATCCGTCCGGCCGCCATGTCATCACCTTGGGGTCGGCCAGCAAGATCTTCTGGGGTGGCCTGCGCGTCGGCTGGATCCGTGCCGATCCGCAAACCGTGGCTGCGCTCGGCCGCATCCGCACGACGATGGACATGGCCAGCCCGGTGGTCGAGCAGCTCGCCGTCGCCCAGCTGATGGACGCGGACGAGGGGCTGGGGCCGCGCGCGGCGATGCTGCGCGACCGGCGCGACCATCTGCTGGCGCAGCTGGAACAACATCTGCCGCACTGGCGGGTGGAATCGCCGGCTGGCGGCCTGTCGCTCTGGGCCGAACTGCCCCGCGCGGAGGCAAGCGCGCTCGCCGCGCTGGCGGGCAATCATGGCGTGCGCATAGCCGCCGGCCCGCGCTTCGGCGTCAATGGCGCGTTCGAGCGGTTCCTGCGCCTGCCCTTCACCCTGCCGGAAGCGCAGCTCGACATGGGCGTCGCGCGGCTGGTGGAGGCGGACGCGCGGCTCCACGCCCGCACCCCGCGCGGCCGCGATCCGCTGGCCCTCGCCCTGGAGGCCGACCGATTGATCTAGAGCCTGATCGTCTGAGGTGGAAGCGCTTCGCGTTTTCACCGATGGCGTGAATCAGGCTCTAATCTTAAATCTGACCCATAGAAAAAGGGCCGCGCGGATCATCACCGCGCGGCCCTTTTCAATCGGCTTGGTTTTTAGACCTTGATTCACGCTTCAGGCCATTGGCCTGAAACGATCAAGGTCTATGCCAGAAGGACTCAGCCCTTCTTCTTCTCGGCCTGATAGCGTTCGATCGCTTCCAGCGTGATCCGCTTGGCGTCTTCCGCGCCGCCCCAGGTGCCGATGCGCACCCACTTGGTCTTTTCCAGATCCTTATAGTGGGTGAAGAAATGCTCGATCTGCTCCATCACGATGCCGGGCAGGTCGTCCTTCTCGTCCACATTGCTGTAGTAGGGGAAGGTCTTGTTGTCCGGCACGCAGACCAGCTTCTCGTCGCCGCCGGCTTCGTCTTCCAGGTTCAGCACGGCGATCGGGCGTGCGCGCACGACCGAGCCGGGAACGAAGGGCGAGCGGGCGATGACCAGCGCGTCGAGCGGATCGCCATCGGGCGACAGGGTGTGCGGCACGAAGCCGTAATTCGCCGGATAGCGCATCGGCGTGTGCAGGATGCGATCGACGAACAGCGCGCCCGAGGCCTTGTCGAACTCGTACTTCACGGGTTCGCCGCCAACCGGCACCTCGATGATGACGTTCAGGCTGTTTGGCGGATCGTCGCCGACGGGGATCAGGTCAATATTCATGCATCTTCGCCTTTTACATGCGGTTGCTTGGAAATCTTCAGGTGCGCGGCTGCAGCAGCTTGTCGAGGCTGCCTTCGCCGGTGCCGGTCTTTTCGAGGTGCGGATAGCGCAGGCCATCCGAATAAGCGAGGGTCAGGGTACGATAATATTTGTCCTGCTTTAGGATAAGCTGGATCGGCTTCTTGGCGTCCTTAGCCTCGGTCAGCGCCGTCTTGAATGCGTCGCCCGAATATTCATTGCCGTTCACCGCAATAATCTTCGATCCTACCGCAAGACCGGCCTTGAACGCTGCGCTGTTCCAGATCACCGCCGCGATATCGCCGTCATTCTTGACCGTCAGACCCACGCCAAAGCTCTGGTCGACCGTCTTCTGCGCGCCTTCGGCCGCCTTGGTGATGGCATTGGGCGTATCGGTATAGACCAGCTTGTAGCCGCCCAGGGTGAAGCCGCCCTTGGGCGTTTCCGTGGTCGGACTGTCGACATATTTGTGGAACAGGCCGGCCCAGTCATAGGGGGCGACGCCGTTCAGCGTGTCGATCACGTCCTGGCGATTATAGACGACCTGGCCCCAGTCGCCCGGCTTGATGCCGAAAAAGGCCTTGGCGAAATCGTCGATGCCCTTGGCGCCCCTGGTCTGCTGGCGCAGGATGCCGTCGACTTCCAGCCAGATCATCAGGCCTTCATTATAATAATCCTCCGACCGCTGCCAGTTGGCCCAGCCCTTGGGACGGCGGGCGGAGATGATCGGATCATTGGTCGTGTCCACCATCGGGCGCCATTCGCGGCCGCGCGTGGTGTCCAGCTTCGCCGCGATCTGGGCATAGGCGTCCAGCGTCTCCTGCTTGGAGAACATGCCCGAACGGGCGCCCAGCACATAGCCCCAGAACTGGGTCTGGCCTTCATAGACCCACAGCAGGCTGTCCTGCATCGGCACGTCGAAATTGGGCGTCCACAGCAGGTCGGGGCGGCGGAACTTGCCGTCCCAGCTATGGGTGAATTCATGCGGCAGCAGGTTGCGGTCGAGCAGCGCCTCGCCCGAATCCCACTTCTTGAAATAGCCCGGCTCGACCTGATTCTCGGACGAGCGATGATGTTCCAGGCCGATGCCGCCCATTTCGTCGGTGATCGACAGCAGGAAATCATAATGGTCGAAATGATAGGTGCCGAACGCGGCGCCGGCTTCGGCCACCAGCTTCTTGTGCCTGGCGATCTGGTCGGTGTTGAACACCAGTTCGTCGGCATCGTCGGCAACGATGTTCAGCGTGACGTTATGGCCCAGGTCCACCGCCTTGAAATGGGTGCCGGCAAAGACCGGCGAGTCCTGCAGCGCCTCATAGTCGATCACGTCATAGGCGATGGTGTCGCCGCTGCGCTTGCCGCGCAGCGCGGTCGCCGCCTGCCAGCCGGCGGGATAGGTGACATTGGCCTGCACCGGGATCTGGCGGGTATAATAGCCGGCCGGGTAGAGCGAGACATCTTCCCACTGGATATTCTGCATCTTGGGCGTCACGACGACGCGGCCCTGGTTGGTCGCGGTCGCCGACAGGAACTGGAACTGCGCCACGACCTGCTTGGTGCCGGCCGGCACGTCGATCTCGAACGCATAGACGTTGAGCGGATTGCGCTTCCAGCTGATCGGCTTGCCGTCGGCGGTGAAGGTCAGGCCGGTCAGCTTCTCGATCGGGCCGCGCGGCGCATGATTGCCCGGCAGCCATTCGGGCATCAGCAGGGTCATCGGGCCGCTCGCCGCGACGGGAATGGTTTCCTTCACGCGGAAGATGCGCTGCACCGTGTCGGTGGCGTCGACGTCAAGGCGGATCGTGCCGCCCGGATAGGGGACATCCTTGGGCATCGGCTTGGCGCTGTCGACGGGCAGGGCGGTCGGCTTGGAACGGATGACGTCCTGCGCCAGCAACGGGCTGGCAATCGCGGTCGAAAGGCAAAGGGCGGCAGCAAGGCTGCGGATCATGACGGTCTCCAGAAAAGGAACGGGGGCCGGACGGCCCGTCTGTCCCAAGCATGGCGGGGCGAATCGCCCGCGTCCACCCCTTATGCCGCCATAAAAAGCGCGTTTCCTTGGGCCGCGATTATCGTTAAAGGCGCTGCCCCATGGCGAAGATCGAAACGCCGCGCCCGGTGCGCGGAACGCAGGACATGTTGGGCGGCACGGCGGAGGCGTTCCAGGAACGCTTCGCCCATGTCGTCGCCACCTTTGACCGGGTGCGCAAACTCTATGGATTCCAGCGGGTTGAAGTGCCCGTCTTTGAATCGACCGCGGTGTTCGCCCGTTCGCTGGGCGAAAGCACCGACGTCGTGTCGAAGGAAATGTACACGTTCGAGGATCGCGGCGGCGACAGCATCACCCTGCGCCCCGAATTCACCGCCGGCATTTCGCGCGCCTATATTACCGAGGGCTGGCAGCAATTTGCGCCGCTCAAGGTCGCGACCCACGGCCCGCTGTTCCGCTATGAGCGCCCGCAAAAGGGCCGGTTCCGTCAGTTCCACCAGCTCGACGCCGAAATCCTGGGCGCGGGCGAGCCGGCGGCCGATGTCGAGCTGCTGGTGCTGGCCGACCAGCTGCTGCGCGAACTGGGCGTGTCGGAAGGCGTGACCCTCAACCTCAACACGCTGGGCGACGCGGAAAGCCGCGAAGCCTGGCGCGCCGCGCTGATCGCCCATTTCGAGGCGCATCGGGGCGAGCTGTCGGAAGAAAGCATCGACCGGCTGGCGAAGAATCCGCTGCGCATCCTCGACTCCAAGGATCCGCGCGACCGCCCGATCGCCGACAGCGCGCCGGACATCGACGCCTATCTGACCGACGAGGCGCGCAGCTTCTTCGACAAGGTGACGAGCGGCCTCGACGCTGCCGGGGTCGCCTGGGAACGCAATTCGCGGCTGGTGCGCGGGCTCGATTATTATCGCCACACCGCGTTCGAGTTCATCACCGACCGGCTCGGCGCGCAGGGCACGGTGCTGGGTGGCGGTCGTTATGACGGTCTGATCGAGAATCTGGGCGGGCCGTCGACCCCGGCGGTCGGCTGGGCAGCGGGGATCGAGCGGCTGGCGATGTTGATCGACCAGCCGGCGATCGACAAGCCGCAGATCGTGCTGATCCCGATGGGCGAGGCGGCCGAGGCGAAGGCGACCGGCATCATCGCCGATCTGCGCCGCGCCGGCATCGCCTGCGACATGGGCTATCGCGGCAATATGAAGAAGCGGATGCAGCGCGCCAACGCATCGGGTGCCGCCTGGGCGATCATCCTCGGCGACGACGAACTGACACGCGGCGAGGCGGCGGTCCGCAACCTGGGCACCGGTGAGCAGCAGGCGGTTGCACTGGATGCGCTGATCGGCACGGTGACGGCGCTCTGATGCACATCTCCGCCGAACGCATCGCGCAGATCGAGGCGCGCCGGGACGAGGTGCAGGCGTCGATGACGCGCGCCGACCTCGCGCCCGATGCGTTCGTGAAACTGTCCAAGGAATATGCCGAGATCGAGCCGGTGGCGCGGGCCGCGCATGAAGTGCGCCGGCTGCGTCAGGAACTGCGCGCGCTCGAACAGATGGCCGGTGGCGAGGACAGCGATGCCGATCCACTGATGCGCGAAATGGCGCAGGAGGAAATGCAGCTGCTCAAGGGACAGTTGCCCGATGCCGAGCGCGCGCTGGCGTTGCAGCTGCTGCCCAAGGATTCGGCCGATGCCCGCCCGGCGATGCTGGAAATCCGCGCCGGCACCGGCGGCGACGAGGCGGCTTTGTTCGCCGGCGACCTGTTCCGCATGTATCAGCGCTACGCCGATACCCAGGGCTGGAAGATGGAGATGATCTCCGCCAACGCCTCGGAACAGGGCGGCTTCAAGGAAGTGGTGGCCAGCATCAACGGCACCGGCGTCTTCGCCAAGCTGAAGTTCGAGAGCGGCGTGCATCGCGTCCAGCGCGTGCCGGTCACCGAAAGCGGCGGCCGCATTCATACCAGCGCCGCGACCGTGGCGATCCTGCCCGAGCCGGAAGAAGTCGATGTCCAGATCGCCGATTCCGACCTGAAGATCGACATCTACCGCGCCTCTGGCGCCGGTGGCCAGCACGTCAACACCACCGATTCCGCCGTGCGCATCACCCATTTGCCGACCGGCATCGTCGTGACGCAGCAGGATGAGCGCTCGCAGCACAAGAACAAGGCCAAGGCGATGCAGGTGCTGCGCGCCCGCATCTATGAGGCGGAGCGCGAGCGCACCCAGAGCGAACAGGCCGGCGCGCGCAAGGCGATGGTCGGATCGGGCGACCGGTCGGAGCGCATCCGCACCTATAATTTCCCGCAGGGCCGCGTGACCGACCACCGTATCAACCTGACCCTGCATCGCCTGCCCGAGATTCTCGAAGGGCCGGGCCTGGCCGAAGTGATCGACGCGCTGGTGGCCGAGGATGAGGCTGCGCGCCTCGCCCAGCTGGACGGGGTGGCGTGAGCGTCGCCGATGCGCTGCGCGACGCCACTGTCAGCTTAGCCGCGATCAGCGACACCCCCCGGCTCGACGCCGAACTGCTGATGGCCCATGCACTGGGCATCGGCCGCAACGACCTGTTGCTGCGCCAGCGCGACCTGTCCGTCCCTGTCGCTTTCGCTGTCCATATGCAGCAACGGCTGGCCGGCGCGCCGATCGCCCATATCCTGGGCAGTCGCGATTTCTGGACGATCAGCCTGGCCATCACCCCCGACGTATTGATCCCGCGCCCGGACAGCGAGACGCTGATCGAGGCGGCGGTCGATCACTTCCGTGACCGGTCGCCTGCGACCATATTGGACCTGGGCACCGGATCGGGCGCGCTGCTGCTCGCCGCGCTCGACCAGTGGCCCGATGCGACAGGGCTGGGCATCGACGCCTCGGCCGCCGCGCTGGCGGTGGCGCAGGGCAATGCCGACCGGCTGGGCACGGGGACGCGCGCGCGCTTCCAGCGGGGCGATTGGGCGGCCGGCGTGACCGGGCCGTTCGACCTGCTGCTGATCAACCCGCCCTATATCGCCACCGACGCGCCGCTCGCCGGCGATGTGCTGCACGATCCGGCCAGCGCCCTGTTTGCCGGCGCCGACGGGCTGGACGATTATCGCCGCATCGCGCCGCAACTGCCTGCGCTGATCGCGCCGGGCGGCATGGCCGCGATCGAGATCGGCTATGATCAGGGGGAAAGCGTGTCGGCACTGCTGCGGGCGCAGGGGCTGGGCGTGTCGCTGCGCCGCGACCTTGCGGGGCATGATCGCTGCCTCGTCGCCACGCCGGGCGAATAAGAAGGCGGGATTTCACGCCACCACAGCGAAAATTGCTTGGTTTATCGCGTGAATGCCATTACATCGGGATCAGGAAAACCGCCATTCCGGCGACATGGCCTTATCAGGCCATTGATGGATAAGGCATTTTCCTGCTCCTGAAAGTCAAGATGGCGCTGCTGCGCAAGCGCCTCTGGTGGCTGAGGGCGTGGTCCGGTTCGGATCATGTCTGGCGGAGCCACATCCGGCCCCACGGAAGGGGCGGTGCTTGGGGATAGCAGCTGAACAGTGTTTTCAGTGAATATTATCATAGCGAACGCAAGGATCATGTCTTGATCAACAACCGGCAGGCCGGTCGCCGCAATCGCGGCCGGAATAATAACAACAACGGTCGTCCCAATGGCGGTAACCGGGGTGGTGGCGACAACGGCAACCGTATCGACAACCGCGCCCGCGGCAATGCGGCCCAGCTTCTTGAGAAATACAAGAATATGGCGCGCGATGCCCAGATGGCCGGCGACCGTGTGAACGCCGAATATTATCTGCAGTTCGCCGATCATTATTTCCGCGTGCTGGCCGACAATCGTTCGCGCCAGGAGGAGCAGCAGCAGCGCTTCCGCCGGAATGACGAGAATTTCGAAGACGAAGGCGAAGAGTTCGAGGGCAATGAGGACGGCGCCGAAGAGGGCCGCACCGAACAGCCCGAGCGCGCCGAACGCGATTATGACCGTCGCGAACCGCGCGGCGAGCGCCAGGATCGCGGTGACCGCAATGATCGTGGCGACCGGGGCGACCGTAATCGTCGCGATCGCAATCGTCGCGACCGCCCGGTGGCCGAGGACGCGACCGAGCAGCAGCCGGTGGCAGCCGAACAGCCCGCAGAACTCGCAGCCGAGCCGGCCGCCGAAGCGCCCAAGCCGCGCCGCGGCCGTCCGCGCAAGGCTGATGTCGCGCCGACCGACGCGAATGAAGGCCTGGATGTCAGCATCCTGCCGCCCTCGATCGCCCGCGCCGATAATGACAGCGACACGGACGTGACCGAGGAAGCGCCCCGCAAGCGCACCCGCCGCGCCCGTCCGGCGACCGAAGCCGCCGAATAAGCGCGGCTTTCGAGCGACCCGAAAACCAAAAAGGGGCGGTGCCATCCCGGCGCCGCCCCTTTTTGTTTGCAAATATAGCCGCTTGGGGCAGAAGGTCGTCGCATAAGGGGAGTGCGACCTGATGACGACTGTCCGCCTGTTGACCGGTCTGGCCCTGATGCTGCCGGCCGCCGCCTTTTCTCAAACTGCTTCTGTCGATCCCACAGGCGCCACCGCCCAGGGCGATGTCGCTGTCACCATCTATAATGGCGGCCAATCGCTGGTGCAGGATGACCGGCAATTGAGCGTCAATGCCGGTCGCAACCGGATCGAATTTCCCGATGTATCCGCCCGCATCCGGCCCGAAACGGTCAATCTCTCCGGCCCCGGCTTCTCGATTGTCGAACAGAATTTCGATTTCGACCTGCTCTCGCCCGACAAGCTGATGGACAAGGCGGTGGGGCAGGAGGTGACGCTGGTGCGCACCAATCCCGCGACCGGCGCCGAGACGCGCGAGCGTGCCAAGATACTTGCGGCCAATGGCGGCATCGTCATGCAGATCGGTTCGCGGATCGAGGTGCTGCGCGACGATGGCCTGCCGGTACGGGTGATCTTCGACCGGGTGCCGCCCAATCTGCGCGCCCGTCCGACCCTGTCGGTGACGATCGACGCCGCGCGCGGCGGCACCGTGCCGGCCCGATTATCCTATCTGACGCCCAATCTTGGTTGGACCGCCGATTATGTCGCGCTGTTCGACGCAGCCAAGGGCGCGATGGACATGCAGGGCTGGGTGACGCTCACCAACAATACGGGCACGACCTTCACCAATGCGAAGACCATCCTGGTCGCCGGCAATCCGGCCAATGGCGGCGGGCGGCGTAACTGGTGGCAGTCGTCTAGCGGCGCGATCGACCAGGCCGGCACCGAAAGCGGTCCGCGCGAGCGGCTGGGCGACTATTATCTCTATCCGCTGGCCGATCGCACGACCATCGCCAATGCCCAGCAGAAGCAGGTCAGCTTCCTCGACGTGAAGGGCGCGCCGGCCCGCGCCACCTATGAATATCTCAATAGCTGGATGGGCAGTTCGACCGAACCGATGAGCGCATCGAGCGTGCTCAAATTCTCGACCTCGAAACAGGGCGGCCTTGGCGATCAACTGCCGGCCGGCACGATCCGCGTCTATATGCGCGACGCGCGTGGCGATCCCCAGTTCATCGGCGAGAACAGCATCGACCATACGCCGATGGGATCGTCGATGGCGCTGCGCACGGGCGAGGCATTCGACGTCAAGGTGCGCCCGACCGTCGAGCAGCGCACGAAGAAGGGCGGCCAGCGCTGGGAAACGCGGATGCGCTACACGCTCACCAACGCCCGGCCCGAAGCGGTGACGGTCGACCTGGCCCAGCAGGGGCTGTGGGGCGACACCCGCGTTACCGCACAAAGCCTGGAAGGCAAGCGCGTCTCCGCCGACCGGATGGAATGGAGCGTGCCGGTGCCCGCCAATGGCTCGGTCGATCTCAGCGTCACCTTCGATTCGCGCTACTGACCGGCGCTGCCGTGCTGCTGCGCGTCCTTGTCCTTCTTCTGCTCTGCTTCGGCATCGCGCCGGCGCGGGCGGGTACGGTGGTCTCGACCAAGGCCGATTCGGTCTCCGTCACCGTCTATCGCCAGCCCGGCCGCGCCAAGGGGGCGATCGATCCCAAATGGCCCGGCGGCTATGCGCTGATCAACGAGACTCGCATCATCGACTTGCCACGGGGCGAATCGGTGGTGCGGTTCGAGGGCGTGGCAGAGGGACTGATGCCCGAAACCGCCGTCCTTTCCGGCATGCCGCAGGGCGTGCGCGAGAAGAATCGCGATGCCCGGCTGCTCTCGCCCGCCGGTCTGGTCGACGCCTATCTCAAGCGTAGCGTCACCCTGCGCCGCACCGACCGCAAGACCGGCAAGGTCAGCGAGCAGGACGCGATCATCAGCGCCGGGCCGATGGGCGGCGTCATCGTCCAGACGGCGCAGGGCTATGAGGCGCTGGGGTGCAGCGGCCTGCCCGAACGCATGCTCTATCCGCGCGTGCCGACCGACCTGTCGCCGCGTCCGACCCTGTCGGTCATCGCCTCCAGCGCCCGGCCGACCCGCGTCACGCTGCAACTCACCTATTTGGCGGAGGGGTTCGACTGGGCTGCCAATTATGTCGCCGACATGCAGGATGATGGCCGCCATCTCGACCTCATGGCCTGGCTGACCGTGGCCAATGGCGGCGTCACCGGCTTTGCCGACGCTCGGCTCAGCGTCATCGCCGGACAGCCCAATAAGCAGGGACGGAAGGTCCAGCCGCGACCGACGGGTGGCCCGCTGTCGCTACGCTGCTGGCCGATGGATATCACCAGCACCCATCCGCAGTGGGAGTTGTTTCCGATCGAGATGCCGCAGGCCGAGGCGATGATGGATTCTGCGCAGGAAATCGTGCTGACCGCGCGCCGTGTCCCGGCACCCATGATGGCCGCGCCCCCTCCCCCTCCGCCGCCGCCCCCTCCGCCTCCATCGCGAGAGGATGTCGGTGACCTCAAACTCTATCGCGTCCCTGTGACCGTCGATGTCGCAGCCAGGGGGCAGAAGCAGGTGGCGCTGCTGCGCCAGCCCGATGTGCTGGTCGAGCGTCTCTATGCCGCGACCATTGACTATAGCGACGGCAATGGCCGGTCACGGCCGATGACGCTGCGTCTGCGGCTTCAGAATCGCAAGGCGGACGGTCTGGGTCTCGCCATGCCTTCGGGACGCGTCGCCCTGTTCGAGACGATCGACGGCCAGCGCCTGCTCGCGGGCGAAACCGACATTGGCGACAAGGCGGAAGGCGAGCGGGTCGATTATGATATCGCCCAGAGCGCCGATGTCCGCATCATGGCGGTCATCGGCGGCCAGTCGGCAAAGGCGCGGCGCTGGACGCTGACCCTCACCAACGCGCGGCCGTTCGACGCGACGGCGGAAATCCTCATTCCCCATGACATCGCGCCGCGTCCGACCCAGATGGAGCGCCGCGGCAATAGCTGGGTCTGGCGCGCCATCATCCCGGCCAATGGGCAGGTCAGCTACAGCTATGACCAGAAGCTGCGCTGACCCCCTCAGTCGCCGGGAATGGGGCGGGGGCGGTGCGTCTCATCCAGTGCGACGAAGGTGAAGACGCCGCTGGTCAGCGCCACCGTTTCCGCGCCGCCGCCGCGAGTCGCCACCACGTCGATGCGGATCGCCACCGATGTGCGGCCGCGCTTCTCTTCCTGCGCATAGACCGACACCAGGTCGCCCATCAGGATCGGCGAGATGAACTTCATGCTCTCGATCGCGACTGTGGCCACCGCGCCCTGGGCGATTCGCCCCGCGACGATGCCGCCGGCAATATCCATCTGGCTCAGCACCCAGCCGCCGAAGATATGGCCATTGCTGTTGATGTCGGCCGGGCGCGGCACGACCCGCAATATCACTTCGCGATGGGGATCAATCGTCAAGCGGCACCTCGTCCTTTAGCCGGTCCATTACCTGGTCGTCATGCCCCGTCCCGGCGGAGAGGAAGACGAGCGCCATCAAGCCCGTTCCCAGCATGAAGGTCAACCAGACGCCCAATATGGTGGCGATGATCATGTGAACCGGCATCGGCCCGGTCCATAGCCGCAGGAACAGCAGGGCTGCGCCGACGCATAGCGCGCCGACCAGCGCCATCCAGAGCATGATCCGGCGGAATCGCGACCAGGCGGTCGCCGCGATCCGGGGATCGTCCAGGCCCTTTTTCTCTGTCATTCTCTTGCTCTCCTCCCTTTTCTTTGCGCCGCGAAAGTGGGATCATCAAGCGCAGAGACAGTAAGTCCACAAAAGGAGAGCGGCCATGACCATCGCGGCAATCTTGCAGGGCAAGGGGCGCGACGTCGTCCAGGTCCAGTCGACCGACAGCGTATTGTCGGTGGTGACCTTGCTGGCGGATCGGCGGATCGGCTGCGTGCCGGTGGTCGATGGCGGCCAGGTGGTCGGCATCTTTTCCGAACGCGATGTCGTCTATCGTCTGGCCCAGCAAGGGGCAGAGGCGCTGAACCACACGGTCGCCGATGTGATGACCCAGCCGCCGATCACCATCGACGACCAGATGCCGGTGATCCATGCCCTGTCGTTGATGACCAAGCGGCGCATCCGCCATCTGCCGGTGGTGAAGGGCGGCTCGCTGGTCGGCCTCGTCTCGATCGGTGATCTGGTGAAGTTCCGCATCGACAATATCGAATCGGAAGCCGCCGCGCTGCGCGACTATATCCAGACCGCCTGACGAAGGCTGGGCGTCCGCCGGTCCGTCAGGCGGGCGCCTGCACCGGCGGCGCGCGGCGCACGATCAGGCGCACCAGTTCCATCAGCGTGCCGCGCGCGCACAGCATCAGCGCCGCCAGGAAGGCGATGCCGCCAGCCGGCACCAGAATCGCCAGCCGAATCGGCGCGGCGAGTGGCGGCAGCAACCGGTCTATCGCGAGCACGACGCCGGCCATCAGGATAGAGCAGCCCAGACCTGGTGCG